>JBPYFK010000134.1:0-14359 GCA_051984675.1 Pseudonocardiaceae bacterium
TGTCGCAAGACGGGCAGGCGCCACGCGGCGTCAGCCGTCTCAACACCCGAGCCGTGCCCGCGCGAGCCATCGCGGTCAGCTTCGTCGCCATGCTCGTCGGCGTGCTGATCAACTATGTGGCTCCCGAGGAGGCCTTCACCTACATCACCAGCGCCAGCACGGTCGGCGCCATCTTCACCTGGGGGATGATCGTCATCGCGCACCTCGGGTTCCGCCGGAAGGTGGCCGCGGGTCAGATCCAGGCACCGACGTTCCGCATGCCCTTCGCCCCGTACTCCAACTACGTCGTGTTGGCGTTCCTGGCGCTGGTCGTGGTGCTGCTGGCGTTCGATTCCGACACCAGGACCGCGCTGTACATCACCCCGATCCTGGCCATCGCGGTCGCGGTCGGCTACACCGCGGTCCGTCGCCGCCAACCAACTTCGCCCACCACCAGTCCCAGCACGGAATCCGTGCGCTGACACGGGACACCGCCACCAGCCTGCGCTGCCCGACGACCTTGCGCTTTCACGTCAGGTCGGCGGGCAGCGCCAGTGCGGGGGGACTGTCTGGCCGCGCTGAAGTGCGGAGGTTGTAGGCAACGCACCCCGAGGTCGCGCGGGGATCTGCACGCCCCGGAAGTCGTTGCAGCAGTCGGCGTGTGCCGCAACGGTGTCGTGGTCGCTAGGGAGGAGGCGTCGCGCCAGGCTGCGCCCGTTCTTGAGACGGCGATGCCATGGGCAATACTAGTGCTGTTGGCCATTGAAACGAACGACGTAGCCCCAACGCTCGTTCGTTTTAACGAACACGCACTACTGGGAGGGAGACGCTGGGTGGAGACCTCGGGCGAGTCGGTTCGGGACATGTTGGCGGCGAACCTTCGGCGGGTACGCGCCGAGCTTGGCTTGTCGCTGTCGGAGGTCTCCCGCCGGTCGTCGATCGGCAAGTCGACGCTGTCCCAGCTGGAAGCGGGAGCCGGCAACCCGACGATCGAGACCGTGTTCAGCCTGTCCCGGGCGTTGGAGTTGCCGATCTCGGATCTGCTGGACACCCGGCGCGGGAGCGGGATGACCGTGGTGCGCTCCGCCGAGTTGGATGTGCTCAGCGGCGCGGCGATTGATCTGCGGATGTTGCGGCGGATCGAGGCCGGTGAGGCGATGGTGGAGGTCTACGACCAGCAGGTTCGCCCGGGCGCGACGCAGCGCTCGCAGGGGCATGTGGGCACTGAGCACACGATCGTGCAGTCGGGGCGGCTGCGCGTCGAGGTGCAGGGCAGCACCGCGGAGCTGGACCCCGGCGATTGCGTGGCCTTCGACGCCTTCCAGCCCCACAGTTACACCGCCGTCAGCGGCCTGGTGCGGTCGGTGCTGCTGCTGCACTACCGTCCGGGCGCCGGCTTGGATCTGGCCGACCGACACGGGCTGCTCACCGACTGACGCATGTGACCGTTGACGCGGTGACCGGGTGAGTCCTAGGCTTCCATCGTTCGTTTTAAGGAACGATCGGGGTTTGATGAACGGAACGCGAGTCGTGGTGTTGGGCGCGGGAGTCGTCGGCTGTGCCTGCGCTCGTGAGCTTGCCCTCGGCGGGTTCGACGTGGTCGTGGTGGACCGCGACCGCCCGGCCGCGGCCACGACCGCGCACGGCGAAGGCAACGTGCTGGTCTCCGACAAGGCAGTCGGGCCGGAACTGCGCCTTGCTCAGCTCTCGCGACGGCTGTGGCCGGAGGTGCTGGCCGCCGAGGTCGGCCCGGGCGTGGAGGCCGTCGAGTGGCATGCCAAGGGCGGCATTGTCGTTGCCACGACCGAGGCCGGTGCCAGCGACCTGACCACGTTCGTTGCCGACCAGCGCAGCGCGGGCGTGGTGGCCGAGCTGCTGGAGGCGGGCGCACTCGCTGAGGTCGAGCCGCATCTGACCCACGAGGTCGCCGCCGCCTACCACTACCCCGAGGACGCGCAGGTCCAGCCGGTGGCCGCGGCGTCACTGCTGCTGGCGGCGGCGATGGCCGCTGGCGCGACATTGCGCACCGGCTCCGCAGTGACTGGGGCGATCACCCGTGGTGGTCGGATCGTCGGGGTCCGCACGTCCGAGGGTGATCTCGGGGCCGACGCGGTGGTGAACGCGACCGGGCCGTGGTCGGGCTTGGTCTCGGCGAAGCTCGGCGCAGCGGTCGACGTGCGCCCTCGCCGGGGTGAGGTGCTGGTGACGACCCCGTTGCCGCCCACCGTGTTCCACAAGGTCTACGACGCCGACTACGTCGGGGCGGTGGCTAGTGGCAGCGCTGACTTGCAGGTCTCGGCGGTGGTGGAGTCGACGCGGGCGGGCACGCTGCTGCTGGGGTCGTCCCGGCGGCAGGTGGGTTTCGATGGTCGGCTGCGGCCGGATGTGCTGTCGGCGATCGCGAGTCGTGCGCTGCGGTTGTTTCCCGGGTTGGCGGGAGTTCCGATCATGCGCGCTTACGGCGGGTTCCGGCCGTATGTGCCCGACCACCTCCCGCTGATCGGGGAAGATCCCCGCCTGCCCGGCCTGTGGCATGCCACCGGGCATGAGGGCGCCGGCATCGGGACCTCGGTCGGGACGGCGCGCGTGCTGCACGACCTGGTGGCCGGGCGGACGCCGGAGATCGACGCCGAGCCGTTCCGCGTGGATCGCCCTGCGGTGCTGTGTGAAGGAGGGGTCGCATGAGTGCACGGCTGGTCCCCGGGAGGGCCGATCGTGTGGGACGGCGCGATGTGCCGTTGCGGTTCACAGTGGACGGTGAAGAGGTGGAGGGCATCGCGGGGCAGAGCATCGCGGGAGTGTTGCTCGCCGCAGGTCGGCAGGCGTGGCGCACTGGCCGGTCCGGTGCGGCCCGGGGCGTGTTCTGCGGAATCGGGGTGTGCTTCGACTGTGTGGTGACCGTCAACGGCGAGCCGGACGTGCGCGCGTGTCGCCGGCGAGCGCATGACGGTGACGTCGTCTCGACGCAGTCACGGAAGGAAGGCCAGCAGTGAGTCGGCAGGTCGCGGTGGTCGGTGCGGGACCCGCTGGGCTGGCGGCGGCCGCGTGGGCCCTGCGGGCCGGGGCGTCGGTGACTCTCATCGACGCGGCGGAGGAGCCTGGAGGCCAGTACCACCGGATGTTGCCGCGGTCCTACGCCGCCGCCCATCCACAGCGCGTGCAGCACGGTTGGAGCGCGTTCGACCGGCGCCGCCGATTCGTCGTGGACCACCCCGCCTGCACATGGTGGCCGCTGACGTCCGTGTGGGCAGTGGAGCACCGCGACGAGCGGGCGCCGCGGATGCACCTGCTGCGCGGCGGTGTGGACGGCGCCGGACGCACGCCCGAGACCATCGCGCCGGACGCGGTCGTGCTGGCACCCGGCGCCTACGATCGTGTGCTGCCGTTTCCGGGCTGGGATCTGCCGGGCGTGTACACCGCGGGCGCGGCCCAGACGCTGGCCAAGGGGGAGCGGGTCGTGGTCGGTGATCGGGTCGTGGTGGCGGGGACCGGTCCGTTCCTGTTGCCGGTGGCCGCCTCACTGCTGGAGGCGGGCTCGCACGTGGTGGAGGTCTTGGAGGCCAATCCCACGTCCACAGTGCTGCGTGGCTGGAGTTCCCGCCCCTGGCAGCTGCTGGCGCACGCCAGCAAGGCTGGCGAGTTGGGCGGCTACGCGCTGGGGCAGCTGCGAAACCGGACGCCCTATCGGATGGGCCGAGCGGTGATCGAGGCACGAGGCGATGGCAGGGTGGAGGAGGTCGTGACTGTCCGCCTGCGGCCGGACTGGTCGCCGGTTCCGGGCACGGAACGCACCCGCACGGTGGATGCGGTGTGCGTCGGCCATGGGTTCCTGCCGCAGTTGGAACTGCCCGTCGCAGCGGGGTGCGCGCTGCGCGCGGGAGAGGACTTCGTTGACGTCGACGACGACCAGCGCACCAGTCGCGCGTGCGTGTTCGCCGCCGGTGAGGTCACCGGCATCGCCGGCGCGCCGGCGGCGCAGGCTGAAGGAGCGGTTGCCGGCTGGGTCGCCGCAGGTGGTGATTCCCGGGCGGTCCCGCGTCTGCGCCGCAAGCGCGATTCTGGCCGCGCGTTCGCGCGCCGGCTCGCGCGGACGCACCCGATCGGCTCGGCATGGTCGGAGTGGCTGCGTGCGGGCACCGTGGTGTGCCGCTGCGAGGAAACCACTTACGACGACCTGCGCCGCGCGTGGTCGCAGCCGGCCACGTCAGGTGCCCGAGCAGTCAAGCTCGGAACCCGAGCCGGGCTGGGGCCATGCCAGGCCCGGGTGTGCGGGGCCACGGTCGCGGACCTGGCCGGATGGCACGGCGCCGAGCGCCCCTTTGTCCACAACAGACTGGTTACCTCCCACATTCGGCTGGGCGAGTTGGCATCGATCGAAGGCGAGGAGAAGCGCTGATGGTTGAGCAAACCCCGGACCTGGGTGGGGTAGTGGTCGCTACCGCTCTGCCCTACACCGAGGACGCGAGCGCGCCGGCAGGACTGGCCGTGGACTACGACCGCTACGCCGAACACTGCCGGTGGCTGATCGACAATGGCTGCCGGGGGGTCGGGCCGAACGGATCGCTGGGCGAGTACTCGTCGCTCACAGACGCCGAACGCCGCCGCGTGGCACGAACCGCGATCGACGCGGTGGGCCAGGGCGGCATCGTGGTCGTCGGCGTGCACGGAGCCGGCGCGCATCAGGCCAAACATTGGACCGAGATCGCCGCCGAGGACGGCGCGCACGGCGTGCTCTGCCTCCCACCGACCATGTACCGGGCCAACCGGGGCGAGATCCTCGCGCACTTCGAGGCCGTGTCCTCGGTGGGACTGCCGGTCATGGTCTACAACAACCCGATCGACACCAAGGTCGACCTGCGCCCGGACCTGCTCGCCGAGATCGCCCAGCTCGACAACGTGGTAGCGGTCAAGGAATTCTCCGGTGACGTGCGGCGGGTCCTGGAGATCAAGGAACTGGCCCCCAACCTGGACGTGATCAGCGGAGCCGATGACGCCGTGCTGGAAAGCCTGCTCGTGGGCGCTACCGGGTGGTTCGCCGGCTTCCCCAACGTCTTCCCCGCCGAGTCGGTGGAACTGTTCGAGTTGGCCGCTGCCGGGAAACTGGAACAGGCCCGGGCTCTCTACGAGCCGCTGGTCGCGGCGTTCCGCTGGGACTCGCGCACCGAATTCGTACAGGCCATCAAGCTCGGCATGGAGGAGGTCGGCCGTTACGGCGGACCCTGCCGACCTCCGCGCGGTCCACTGATCCCCGAGCACCGCCAGCAGGTGCAGGCCGACATGCGCCGCGCGATGACCGCCCTCAGGGAGCGTGCGTGATGCGGTCGATTCGGACGATCAGCGCCGTGGACTCCCACACGGAGGGGATGCCCACCCGAGTGGTCACCGGGGGTGTGGGCTCCATCCCCGGCGACACCATGTCCCAGCGGCGCCACTACTTCGCCAACCACCTCGACGAACTCCGCCAGTTCCTGGTCAACGAGCCGCGCGGACACTCCGCGATGAGTGGGGCGATCCTGCAACCCGCCACCCGCGCCGACGCCGATTGGGGTGTCCTCTACATCGAGGTCAGCGGCCTGCTGCCGATGTGCGGGCACGGCACCATCGGGGTGGCCACCGTGCTGGTGGAAACCGGCATGGTAGCCGTCACCGAGCCGGAAACCGTGGTGCGCCTGGACACTCCGGCGGGGTTGGTTGAGGCGCGGGTGGCGGTCCGGGACGGGGTCGCGGAGCAGGTAACCCTACGCAACGTCCTTGCCTTCGCCGTGGATCTGGACGCCGAGGTGACGGTGCCGGGGCTGGGCTCGGTGCGCTATGACATGGCCTACGGCGGCAACTTCTACGCCATCGTTGACCTGGACAGCATCGGGCTGCCGTTCGACCGCGCCCGCAGCCAGGACATCCTCAACGCCGGCCTGAAGATCATGGGCGCGGTCAACGAGCAGAACCGGCCGCAACACCCAGTCGATGCCCTCGTCGGCGGCTGCAAGCACGTGCAGTTCATCGCGCCGGATTCGACCGCGAAACATTCGCGCAACGCCATGGCCATCCACCCAGGGTGGTTCGATCGTTCACCCTGCGGCACCGGGACCTGTGCGCGCATGGCGCAACTGCACGCCTGCGGCCGGCTCGCGCTTCACGATGAGTTCGTCAACGAATCCTTCATCGGTACCCGATTCACCGGACGCCTGGTAGAGGAGACCACGGTGGGCGGAATTCCTGCCGTGGTACCGGAATTCTCCGGGCGAGCGTGGATCACCGGCACCGCGAACTACCTGCTGGACCCGCAAGATCCCTTCCCAGGCGGATACACCCTCTAGCCACTACCAACCGCCCCCTCCGGCCTTGGCTACCTTGAGGGCGCGGGGAAGCCCGCGGCGGTCACTGGCGCACGCACAAGGCCGTCTGGCCAAACGAGGCAAGCTCGCTCGCGGCCGAGGAATGCATCGGGCCGATCGGTGTCGTTGTCACCTACCGGGAAGTGACGGCTATCAGGGGTGGCCGCAGGAACTGCTTCCCAGTCCCCTTCGCGACGACAACCCGTGGCCGCTGAATGTCTACAGTGGATTTTCGAGACCGGTCCAGTTCCTTGGTGCGGACCAGGCGAGGCGGAGGTCCTCATCGGGCCGGATCGGACCACCGCCTCGCCGGTCCGCCAGGTCAGAGGTTCGCGGCGGCCGCGCGGAGGTTCTTGGCGGCCAGCGCGAGCCCTTCAGTCTGGGAGTAGGCGGCGTCCTCGTGCTCGATGTTGACCGCCATGTTCGGATCGATCTCGGCGAGCGCGGCGAGGAACTCGGTCCAGTACGCGGTGTCGTGTCCGATACCGACGGCGACGAACTTCCATGCCGGGTTGCTCGGCCAGGAGTTAACCCAGTAGCCGATGCCGGTCGGGAGCTTGCCGGGTGCGTCGGCGGGAACCCGCTCGAAGGATGTGTCGAGCACACCGCGGACGTCGATGCCCGGGCAGAGCGTCGCGTCCTTGGCCGCGGCGTGGAACACCAGCGGGCCGAGGTGGCGGATGCAGGCGACGACGTCCATACCCTGCCACATCAGGTGTGAGGGGTCCATCTCGGCACCGAGGTTGGTCGCGCCGGTCCGCTCCACCAGCCTCTGGAGCGTGACCGGGGAGAACACCAGGTTGTGCGGGTGCATCTCGATCGCGACGCGGACGTCGTGGGCGCGGGCCAGCGCGTCGATCTCCGTCCAGAACTCGGTGGCGACCCCCCACTGGTAGTCCAGGACGTCCATGTAGACGCCGTCCCACGGGTTGACGACCCACGAGGGGTACTTCGCGCCGGGATCGGAGCCGGGGGTGCCGGACATCGTCACGACATTCTTGATGCCGAGCAGGCCGGCGAGTTCGATGGTGCGGCGCACGTCGTTCGCGTGCTTGGGACCCACCCCGGGCAGCGGGTTGAGCGGGTTGCCGTTGCAGTTCAGGCCGGTGAGCTCCATGCCCCGCGAGGCGAAGGTCGCCAGATAGTCCCGACGGGCCTTCTCCGAGGACAGCAACAGGTCCACCGGGCAGTGCGGGGCGGGGATGAACCCGCCGGTGTTGACCTCTACCGAGGTCAGGCTGTTGGCCTGGAGGACGTCGAGCGCTTCCTCCAGCGGTCGGTCGTGCAGGCAGGCGGTGTAGGCGCCGAGTTTGAGCGGCACAGCTGAATTCCTTTCGTCGTAGGGCGGGAAACGGGTTCAGGCCACGTCGACCGGAGCACCGCCGGTCTGGGAGGAGGCGACGACGGCCTCGATGACGCGCATGGTGTGCCGGGCGTCGGCGAAGGACGCGCAGGCGGGCAGCGGGTCCGGGGTGCCGGCGACCTGGTCGAGGAACGCTCGGCACTGGTAGACGAACATCTCGGCGTTGCCGCCGCCGTTGCCCGGCGCCTGCATCGGGTATCCCCCGGCGAAGTACGGCAACTGCGGTCCCGCGATTACCTGCCGGGCGCCGCGGGTGCGGGCTTCGGGTTGGGTGTCGTCGAAGACGTACTCGGCGGGTCGGTGCCAGTCGAAGGAAGCCCGGCCGGACAGCCCGTAGGCGTCGAAGGACAGTCCGTTGGGCATCCCGAACGCGGTACGCGACACCGAGAACGAGCCGGTGAGCCCGGAGGCGAACCGCGCGGTGAACACCGCCGTGTCCTCGTTGTCGACCTCGCCCATCTCGTCGCTGACCGGAGCGGCGTTGTGGCCCACGACGGCCCCCAACGGCAGCGGCCGCTTGGGGATCTGGGTCGACAACGCCGCACCCGAGACCGACTCGATCGGCCCGCAGACGTACTCGCCGACGTCGATGGCGTGGGCGCCGAGATCACCCAGCGCGCCGCTTCCCGACCCGCCCTTGAACCGCCAGCTCAGCGGGCCGCGCGGGTCGCACGCGTAGTCGCACCAGTAGCGACCGTCGAACACCGTCATCTCACCCAGCTCACCGCCCTGGACGTGGTCGTGGATCGCGGCGATCGCAGGGGAACGGCGGTAGGTGTAGCCGACGGCCGTGACGACCTCAGCCGACTGTTCGGCGGCGACCATGGCGTCGGCATCGGCCATCGAGCCGGCGAGCGGCTTCTCGCACAGCACGTGCTTGCCCGCCTTGATCAGCGCTTCAGCGATCGGTCGATGCAGGTCGTTGCCGACCACGATGCTCACCGCGTCGATCGACGGGTCCTCGACGATCGCCTCCCAGCTGGAGACCGCCTTCTCGTAGCCGTACCGGCGCGCGGCGTCGTCGCCCAGTTCGGTGTTGACGTCCGCGATCGCGGCCAGCCGGATCGGCGGGAGGCCCTCGCCGAAGACGGTGTTGACCTGCCGGTAACCCGCCGCATGGCTGCGCCCGGCCATCCCCGCACCGATGACGGCAACAGACAGTGGCTGCTTCGACATGGGTTCTGTGCCCTTCTGTTCAGGAAGCGCTTCCCGCCCCGCCCGGCCCGATTCGGTAGCTGTCGGGGCGGTTCCACTCGTTGATCGAACGTTCTGAGGACGATCGGAACCGCCCTGGTTCTTGTGTGCCGGAACGTTCCGGCAGCTTGTGACGGCAGACACTAGAGAGCAATAGTACTTATGTCAAGACATACGCTCAGGATATTGTCTGGGCTGGTCAGGGCACGAGAATGGTGCGGACGAGCAGGAAAGCAGGGCAGGCATGGCCAGAACGGGACGCATCACCATCGTCGACGTCGCGCAAGCGGCGGGCACGTCGGTGTCGTCGGCATCGGTGGCACTGCGTGGAGAGCCCGGAGTTTCCGAACAGACCCGCGTGCGCATCCTCGACGTGGCGCAGCGCCTCGGTTATCAGCCCGACCACCGCGCCCGGCTGTTGCGCCAGCAGCACTCCCGGCTGCTCGGCGTGACCTTCTCGGTCAACCAGACCTTTCACGCGGATCTGATCGAGAAGCTCTACCGCGCGGCGGACGCGTCGGGCTACCACCTCGTCCTCAGCGCCACCACGTCGGGCCGATCGGAATCGCTCGCTATTGAGGACCTGCTGCGCGACCGGTGCGAGACGCTGATCCTGATCAGCCCCAACATGCCGGAAGAGGAGTTAGCCACCCTCGGCGCCCGGGCGTCGGTAGTCACCATTGCCTCTGATCAGCAAGTCGTCGGCGTGGACTCCGTACGGTCCGACGACCGCCAGGGCGTTGTCGAGGCCGTCGACTACCTTGTCGGCCTCGGGCACCGCCGCATCGCCTACGTCGATGGAGGGGCGGCGGTCATGACCGCGACCCGACGCGACGCCTACGTCAACGCGATGGCTGCCCACGGACTCGGCGAGCAGGTCCGGGTGATCAGTGCGAACCCGACCGAGGAGTCCGGCATCGAGATCGCGACCCAGCTGCTCGATGCCGCGAGGCCCCTTCCCACCGCGGTCCTCGCGCACAACGACATGATTGCCTTCGGGATGCTGCTGACCCTGCGCTCCCGGGGCATAGCAATCCCCGAGGACATGAGCGTCGTCGGATTCGACAACACCCGGATGGCTGCCCTGGCCACCGTCGGGCTCACGTCTGTCGGCCAAGATGCCACCCTCCTGGCGCAGCTGGCCGTGGAACGCGCGATCACGCGGACGGACGGCGGTCTCCCAGCAGAGGGGATCGTCACGCCGGCGCATCTCGTCCTGCGGAACACCTCGGGACCTCCGCGGTTGGTCCAAAGTGGATGATCCTGATGAAGGTTTAGTGCACGTTGTTCCCGCCAGACTGCCGACTTGTTGGTCCGGTCGTGCCGCGGACGACTACGTGTGGGGTGAGGGGAACCTCGCTGGACTTGCGGCGTCCTTCGTCAAGCCATTGCACGGCGGCCGCGACGGCGTGTTCGGCCTGCTGCTGCGAGTTCTGGCTGATGGTGGTGAGGTCCACGTGTGCCAGCCGTGCCAGGATGCTGTCGTCGTAGCCGACGATCGAGATGGTGCTGGGGATGTCGATGCCGGCGTGGACTAGTGACGCGAGAAGTCCGAGCGCGCATCGGTCGTTGTGCGCGAGTACCGCAGTGGGCAGGGTACTGGTGTTGAGGAGGGTTTCCGCGGCGTGGATGCCGGCTTCTTCGGTGGGATTGCCGGGGATGATGTTGATGTGCCCGTCGAGGTCGTGGCGGCGCATCGCCTTGCGGTAGCCGCGGCGGCGGTCGGAGGCGATGGTGCCTTTGCCACCGTCGACGAAGGTGATTGCTCGGTGTCCGAGGTCGACGAGGAAGTCGATGGCCTTGCCGACTCCTTGATCGTCCGCGGTGCGGACGACGTCGGCGGTGGTGGAGGCGATGCGGCGGCCGACGGCGACGACGGGTAGCTGTTGGCTCAGCGCGTTCAGGGCCTGGCCGGGGGTCTCGGGGCCGAGCAGGATGAGCGCTTCGCAGCGGGAGTCCAGCAGCGTTTCGATGGCCTGCTGCTCATTCTGGCTTGGTGTGACGGTGCTGAGAACGAGGTCGTAATCGACGCGCTTGGCCGCGGCCTGAAGGTGTTCCACGAGCTCGGTGTGGAATGTGTTGCGAATGTCGAGCATGACGCCGATGAGGTGGCTGCGTCGTCGCGCGAGCAGGCTGGCGGCTCTGTCCGGCCGGTAGCCGAGCTGCTCGGCAGCGGTGGCGGAACTTCTTTCTCGGCTCCGAGGCCCGTAAGGGCAAGGGGATCACCGCCCGGCTGGATGCCGAGTTCATGCGCGCCACGACCAAGCACGAGTTGTTGGAGATGGGGATCGATCTGCGGGATGTGGATCAGCCCATCGGTACGCTCTCGGGTGGGGAACGCCAGTGTGTGGCGATCGCGAGGGCGGTGTATTTCGGGGCCAAGGTGCTGATTCTGGATGAGCCGACTGCGGCTCTCGGGGTCAAGCAGGCAGGGATCGTGCTGAAGTACGTCGCGCAGGCTCGCCAGCGTGGGTTGGGTGTCATCTTCATCTCGCACAACCCGCATCACGCCTACCCGGTCGGGGACCAGTTCCTGATCCTCAAACGCGGCAAGCCCATGGGTTTCTGGAACAAGCAGGACATCACCCGCGACGACCTCGCGGGACTCATGGCTGGCGGCGCCGAACTCGAAGAACTCGAACACGAACTCGGCGAGATCAACTCCAACGGTGACCAACATCTCAGCAGCTCGCGCTGACGACCCCGCTCTCGTGAGGGAAACGGTGAAGCGGCCCGATCGCACGCGGCGTCGCCTCACGAGGTCGACCACTTCCGATTGATCATCACTCGTACGGGTGAGGTTCTGGGCGGCTGGCGAGCCGACCCTCCACGCTGAGTGGACGAGCAGCCGAAAGCACGGAGGGGGCGCCGCGACAGGCGCGGCCGCAATGGCTGTGCGGACTGGCCCCAGTCGGGGAGGTGAGGCATGTTCGCCCAGGTCCTGCCGCTGGCGATCACGATGATGGCCGGACCCCAGATCATGTCCGCGATCATCTTTGTCACCACGGCCCGGGCCGTCCGCGTGTCGCTGGCCTTCCTGCTCGGGGTCCTCGTCGCCACCACGGCCGGGGTCGCCATCATGCGCGGCATCGCCTCGGTCTTCGGTGGCGCGGTGCATATCGATGGTGAATCCGAGAGCGCGCACACGCTCGGCATCGTTCTGCAATGCGTGCTGGTGGGCCTGCTCGCGCTCGCGGCCATCAAGAGCTACCTGGGGCGCGAGACATCGGAACCGCCGAGGTGGCTGGGACACCTAATGGAAGCGACGCCCGCTACCGCGCTGAAAACGGGTTTGCTGGTGATCCTGGCCATGCCCTCGGACATCGTGATCATGCTCACGGTGGGCCTGAACCTCAGACATCACGATCTGGGCCTGGGCGCAGCCGCCCCCTTCATCGCCGCGACTCTGCTGATCGCGGCCCTGCCGCTGCTGATCTACCTGCTGTTTCACAATCGTGTGGCATCCGTCATGCCCGCTGTTCGGGACTGGATGAACTCTCACAGCTGGTTGGTGAACATCATCGTGTACCTGGTGTTCATCGTGCTGATCGTCTTCGGCGGCTAACGCCCGAGCGCCTACATTCCCGACCACGTGACGATCCGTCCTTTCTGGAATGCCAACCGCGAACCGCGGGAAAGCAAGGACGAAAGTCTCTACCGTCGAGAGCTTCTGCGCGGAAGTCGACCACAGATTCTAGGACTTCCATCCGATCGGGTGAAGCAGGGACGGGACCGCTGACCTGCCCATGAGGCGCATCCTGTACGTGTTTGGGGTTGATTTGGGGTGATGAGAATGGCACACGCTGAGCGCGGCGGAACCTACGCCGGCGCCGAGGAACACACCCGAGACGACTGGATCAGGGCGCTCGTGACATTTTCCGGCGTCATGATGATTCTGGTCGGTCTCTTCCACATCGTGGAGGCATTGACCGCGATCATACGGAATTCGTTCTACCTGGTATTGCCGAACTACGTGTTCAGTTTCAATGTGTCGGCGTGGGGATGGACGCATCTCGGTCTCGGTATTCTGATCGGCTTGACGGGAATCTTCCTGCTCGCTGGCCAGCGGTGGGCTCGAATCGTGGCCCTGGTCCTCGTTAGCCTTAGCGCCCTCGGTAATTTCCTGTTCATCCCGTACCAGCCGGTGTGGTCGCTGCTGATCCTGGCGGTCGACGTGCTGGTGATCTGGGCACTGAGCGGGTACCTGCGCAGGCCGTCGATCGTGCTGTCACAGCGGCAGCAACCGTCCGGTCCGCGGTCTTCGGCAGGAGGAGAGCCACCGGCATAGGCGAACCGACCGCAAGGCACCGTTGACGTGCTGGCCGGCTGCTCTTGTACTTTCCGCCGAACTCTCATTCGGATCTTGCTTACGGGTACGAGCGGGTCCAAAGGCTCTGCTGGACGGCACGGGAAGTGGGAACCCTCCACACTGTTAGCAGAAGTCTCTTCGCTGTGTGGGGTTTTCGTGAACACCGGGATTCGCTACCGGGTCACGTGGCTGGGGCACACGCTGTCCACCACGGACAATCCATTACGCCGACGAGTTGACCGACTCACCGCGGTCACCATGCTGATGTTGCTCGTCCTCGCGGTGGCTGCGGTTCCGGCGGCAGGCTGGTTCGGCAGTGCCGTACACCGGCAGCAAACCCAAGCGGCCGCGGTTGAGGCCACGCAGCGATACCAGGTACCGGCCGTTCTGACCGGCAACCCGCAAACCACCGTCGTCGGGGACAGCCCGGACACGCAGCACTCCGTCACCGAGGCGCCAGCTCGCTGGGCCGACCTAAACGGGCAGGCCCACTCCGGGGGCGTTGAGGTGCTGCCGGACCGTGTTCAGGGCAGCACCGTTCCCGTGTGGATTGGTCCCTCCGGTGAGCTGACACCGCCACCGCGCACTGAGGCCGTGGTCATGGTCTCGGCCGTGTTCGAGGCGATCGCGGTGCTGGCAGCGGCGGAGACGTGCTGCCTGCTGCTTGCGGCATGTGTTCGGGGGCTAGCCAGTGCGTACGCTCACCGGACGTGGGCACGTGAGTGGGAGATCGTGGAACGGCGCTGGACGCAGCCGCATCAGTGAGGCGTGGCTGCCGTTGAAAGGTCCGCAGGGTGCTGAGGCTGGCAACCCAGCCTCAGGCGGATCTTGGCCTGAGAGCGCGCTCGGTCAGCCGCCACCCGATCCCGTTTGACGCGACGCCGATGGCCTCGGCAGCTTCCTCAGGGCCGCTCGCTTGTGTAAGCAGGTCAAGACCAACTGGTCCGACCTACACCCCGGACACCGCAGTGCGGCGAATCACAGGAGAGACCGCCTTTCCTTGGCTATACCCCCCGGGGTTTATTACAGTGAAGGCACTTGAGGGGAGGTGGCCGTCGTGGAGATGAAGCCGGAGATGGTGAGCGACGCGCTGACGCGGCTACGTCGGGCGCGGGGCCAGTTGAGTGGCGTGATCGAGGCCATCGAGGAACAGCGCGACTGCGCCGAGGTGTTGACTCA
>JBPYFK010000135.1:0-6798 GCA_051984675.1 Pseudonocardiaceae bacterium
CAAGAAGGACAAGGACTCCGACGACTAACGGATCACCAAGGATTCCTCCACGCAAGCGTGGCCTGGCCCCCTTCAAGGGGTCAGGCCACCTTTTGCGCAGACGGACCGCTCTACCTGCGTCTTACCGGCCTACGACGCGGAAGGCGGTGGGAAGGGCGCGCAGATGGAACGTCGATCCCGGTGAGGCGCTCGTAATCCTGGACTGGACAGACGCGAGCGACTATGAGACCGCCCTGGGCTACCTGCGCGCCCGGACAAGCGACCAGACGCTCCAGGTCGCGGGGCATCATCGCCGTCCCGTCCGGCGTGGCCAGGAACTCCAGCGGATCGGGGTGGTGCGCCTGGCGGGCCAGCCAGGCGAGAAACGTGGGGCTTGCTGCCTGCACGTCGATCATCGACGCCTCAGCCACCACTCGCTGTCGCGGGGACCAGCTCAGGAAGTTGGTCGGCGACGGCTGCGGCCAGCGCCGCCCCGAGCTGGGCGCAGCCGTGGGCATCCACCAGGTCATGGAACTGCGTGAGCGCCGTGTGTTCGTCGTGGCCGGCGAGGGTGCTCAGCCGGTGGACCTCAGCCACCAGGTCCACGGGCACGGCCTGCGGCATCAACACTTCTCGCATGGACATGACCGCCAGCCGAGCACGAACCCCCGGTGTGGCCAAGGCGCTCGCTTCGCATGCCGGCCCACGCCACCCCATCGTGTGCCCGAAAGGCTAGGTGGCCGGCACCCACATCGGCCGAGTGAGAAAGCCGTCACGGGCGCGGGTGACGAGCATGGTGTCCCTCTCGATGCCCAGGTGGTGGCAGTGCTGCCCGGCGCGCCACGCAGCGACCGGCCCGGACCACCCCGGCAGCGCCACACTGCAGGCCCGGCGGCAGCGACGACACAGGGTCACGCACGCCACCCCGAGGGACGCGTCGACGGCCACCGCCGCCAACTCCTCCGACACGTGGCAGCGTTCGCACACCTCCGCACTCGGACATTGACTGGTGTCATCGAGGTCCGCGACGGTCGACGGGGGGTGGCGAGTAGTCATGGTTTGGCCCCCTAGGGCCGGTTGGGTCACAAGATCGAGCAACCTTCCAGGGTCCCCTACCACCCCCGCCACCGAAATGGGCTACTTGGCGGCGTTTCGCGAGCGCTTACCTGCACCGAGTGGCGCAATACCGACGCGGCCACGATGGAGACATGGCCGAGGGCAGCATGATCCACGGACCCCGGCATCTGACCTGGGCCGATCACGCCGAAGAGCACCGCAGGCGGGACGAGCGCCCGGTGTACGTGTTCGCCCCCGGCGGCTGGCCCGGATTGGCCTGGTGCACGTCATGCCAGCGTGGCGTCTGGATTCACAGCGACCCGGACGGACGTTAGGGGTGCGCCGCCGCAGGCCCCCCGACAACTACGACGGCGCCGTGATGCGCCAGGCAGCCCTTCCGGCGCATCTCGGAAGTCGGCGCGGTTTTCGCCCGCAGCCCCGCTGGCGAACCCGCAGCTCGGACTTCCTTACTAATTTGGGTGTTCAGCCGGTTGCCGAGCTATGCGCCCTGACACAGACGTGTGACCAGCGCCACTTGTGCGTGGTCAGGATCTCCGCAAGAGGCCCCATCAGCGCTTCAACCAGGACTTTCAGCCCTACAGCCCGGCCACACGGTGGTCGAGCATCGGTCGGCCGGGCCAGCTCCGGTGACCGGACCCGAGGGCGGAAGGGCCGCCGCAGCACTCGCATGGTGTGTCGGTTCCGCCAGTCGATCAGCAGACGATGACCCGCCCCGGGTACCGGCCAAGGCCCGTGACCTGCGAAGGGGACGTATGCAAGCCGTGTGGACGGGCACTATTGCCTTCGGCCTGGTCAACATCGGTGTCCGTGTCCTGGCCGCGACGGAGTCCAAGTCGGTGACCTTCCGCCAAATACACCGCGTTGACCAGGGCCGCATCCGTCATGAGCGGGTCTGCACCCTAGAGAACAAGCCTGTGCCCTGGGACGAAGTAGCCCGCGGATACGAGACACCAGACGGGGCACTGATCCAGATCAGCGACGACGACCTCGCAGCACTGCCCTTGCCCACCGCGCGGACCATTCAGGTCCTGGAGTTCGTACCGCTGGACGAGATCGACCCCATCGCGTACGACCGCACCTACTACCTCGACCCCGCCCAGCCCACCTCCGTCCGGCCCTACGTCCTCCTCCGCGACACCCTGGCCGCCTCTCACCGAGTCGCCGTCACCAAGGTGGCCCTGCGCCAGCGCGAACGGCTCGCCCTGCTACGCGTGGTCGGGGACGCCATCACCTTGCAGACGCTGCTGTGGCCCGACGAAATCCGCACCCCCAAACTGCCCCACCTGGCCACAGCCGACCAAGACCAGGCGCAACCGCCGACCCAGGAATACGAGATGGCCCGGATGCTGGTGGACGCTCTGTCCTCGGACACCTTCGACGCCGCCGCCTACCGCGACACCTACCGCGACCGGCTCCACGAACTCATCAATGCCAAGCTCGCCGGCCAGGAGGTCACCGTGCCCTCCCCACGCGGCGACACCACTGGCCCCGACCTCCTCGACTTGCTGCAAGCCAGCATCGCCTCGGCCCAGGCCCGTCGAGACCAGGAGACACCACCCAGCTAATGGCCCTGAAAAGCTGGACGGGTCGTGGAGCTTCCTTACCTTCGTTGGCGTCGAACAGTCCCGTTAGGGTCTGCGCCGACCCGCGGACGTCGGGCAGGGCTCGCGTGGCGCTACGCCCTCGAAGGCTACGGGGGAATGGCCCGCCCGGCGTCTCGTGGCGGCTTCGACCTCCGATTGGGATATGCGACGTCGATCGCTGTGTAAGGAAGTGCTGGTGAGGTCGTCCAGCGGGTCAGAGTCGAAATGACCTTTCGGGAGGAGGTAGCTGATGGCACACGTCTGGGCCGGCGTCGATGCGGGCAAGCAACATCATCACTGCCAGGTGGTCGACAAGGAAGGACGTCGGTTGCTGTCCAGGCGCGTGACCAACGATGAGCGCGCGTTGCTGAAACTCATCGCCGATGTGACGGCTCTGGCTGACACGTTGACCTGGGCGATTGACCTCGCCCACGGTGGCGGCGCACTGTTGATCGCGCTTCTGGTCAACCATGGACAGCACGTCGTCTATGTGCCTGGCCGTGTGGTGCACGCGGCATCCGGGATGTATCGGGGTGACGGCAAGACCGATGCTCGCGATGCTGCGGTGATTGCAGAGCAGGCTCGGATGCGTCGCGACCTGCAGTCCATCCATGCTCCCGAGGAGCACGTCGTCAAGCTCCAGATCTTGACCGCGCACCGAGCGGATCTCATGCAGGACCGAACCCGCACCGTCAACAGGTTGCGCAAATCAGCTGTTGTCCTACTTTCCTGCGCTGGAGCGGGCGTTTGACTTCGCGGGCGCGGTCGGGCCACGCAAACTCTTGCTGGGCTTTCGCACTTCGAAGACGTTACGCGAGATCGGGATGAGCAGGCTCGTGTCCTGGCTGAAGATCCATCATGTCCGCCATCCCACGAAGGTCGCCGAAGCGGCGATCGCTGCCGCTGAGTCACAGCACACGCAGCTCCCGGGCGAAGAATGCGCGGCCGAACTCGTCAAACGCCTGGCCCGGCGGATTCTGGCCTTGGACGACGAGCTTGCCGAGCTGGACCGCTGGATCGAACAGGAATTTCGCCGGCACCACCAAGCCAAGGTCCTTCTGAGCATGCCCGGATTCGGTCACCTGCTGGCTGCCGAGTTCGTCGCCGCCACCGGCGGTGAGGTCACCACGTTTGGCTCGGCCGACCGGCTGGCTGCATTCGCGGGTCTGGCTCCGGTGGCCCGAGACTCGGGACGCGTCACAGGAAACCTGCGCCGGCCGCAGCGGTACAACCGGCGGCTGCTGCGCGCGTGCTACGTGGCCGCGCAGGTCAGCGTGCGATGCTGCCCCGAGTCCCGTCGTTATTACGAAGCGAAGCGCGCCGCGGGCAAGAAACATACTCAAGCGTTGCTGTGTCTGGCCCGACGACGCGTGAACGTGCTCTGGGCGATGTTGCGCGACAACCGGCCTTTTTGCCCTCCGCATACGCGGCTTTCAGCTATTGGCGGCTGACTCCTTGTCACTGGCGCAGCACGCCGCCTGCATGGCCGTTCCGTCCTGGCCGTAGGTGGCGGAGTCGGCCTTGACGACGTAATACTCCCAGGGCTCCTTTCCAGGGCCGTGGACCCAGACCTTGTCCTGGACGGCATAGCAGCAGGTCGCGTCCGTCTCGGAGGCGGTGAACAGCCCCAGCGCCGACAAACGGTCGGTGGCCTCGGTGACCTCTTCGGTGGTGTCCATCTCGACGCCGAGGTGATCCATCACGGTGTCCTGGCCGGCTTCTCCCTCCAACAGGACGAGCTTGAGCGGCGGCTCGGTGAGGGCGAAGTTGGCGTAGCCGGGCCGGCGCTTGGCCGGTTCGGCGCCGAAGAGCTTGGAGTAGAAGGCGATCGAGCCTTCCAGGTCACCAACCCGGAGAGCGAGTTGCACACGGGACATCACAGGACTCCTATCTCGATAGTCATCGAATCAGTACTCCTTGAGCTTGCTCCTTGGTTCGATGTGTGTCAACTTAGAGGAATGTCGAACCAGGATTTGCGGGTCCCGGAGGCGGCGGAGAGCACGTTGTGTTGCTCGCCGGTGATGCGGGAACCGTTGAGCGAGCAGCAGTCGGTCGAGCTGGCGCGGGTGTTCAAGGCGATCGCCGAGCCGGTGCGGCTGCGGTTGCTGTCGTTGATCGCCTCGCACGCCGGGGGCGAGGCGTGCGTGTGTGATCTGACCGGGGCGTTCGAGTTGTCCGGGCCGACGATCTCGCACCACCTCAAGGTGCTGCGCGAGGCCGGGGTGATTGACGGCGACCGGCGGGGCACGTGGATCTACTACCGCGTGCGCCCGGAGACCCTGCGGGTGCTCTCCGAGGCGCTGATGCCCGCCGGTGACGAGGTGGTGTCGGCATGAGCCAGACCACGGTGACAGCGCCGGCGCCGAACACGGCGGTGGTGGCCAAGCTGTCCACCCTGGACCGGCTGTTACCGGTGTGGATCGGTGCTGCCATGGTGACCGGCCTGTTGACCGGGCGGTGGATTCCCGGGCTGGGGCCGTCGCTGAACGCCGTCCAGGTTGACGGGATCTCGCTGCCCATCGCGGTGGGCCTGTTGGTGATGATGTACCCGGTGCTCGCCAAGGTCCGCTACGACAAGTTGGACACCGTGACCGGCGACAAGCGGCTACTGGTCTCCTCGATCGTGCTGAACTGGCTGGTTGGGCCGGCGGTGATGTTCACCCTGGCCTGGCTGTTCCTACCCGACCTGCCCGCCTACCGCACCGGGCTGATCATCGTCGGCCTGGCGCGCTGCATCGCCATGGTCATCATCTGGAACGACCTCGCCTGCGGCGACCGGGAAGCCGCCGCCGTCCTGGTCGCGTTGAACTCGGTGTTCCAAGTCCTCGCCTTCGCCGCACTCGGCTGGTTCTACCTCACCGTGCTACCCGGCTGGCTGGGCCTGCCCCAGGCCCGATTGCACGTCTCGCCCTGGGACATCGCCCGATCGGTGCTGATCTTCCTCGGCATCCCGCTGGCGGCCGGCTACCTCACCCGCCGCATCGGAGAGAAGGCACGTGGCCGCACCTGGTACGAAACGACGTTCCTGCCCCGGATCGGTCCGGTGGCGCTGTACGGGCTGCTGTTCACCATCGTGATCCTCTTTGCCCTGCAAGGCGGTGCGATCACCAGCAACCCGCTAGCCGTGGCCCGGATCGCGGTGCCGCTGCTGGGCTACTTCGCCGTGATGTGGGCCGGCTCCCTGCTACTCGGCCGCACGCTGCGGCTGCCGTATGACCGGTCGGCGACGCTGGCATTCACCGCCGCCGGCAACAACTTCGAACTCGCCATCGCCGTGGCCATCGCCACCTTCGGTATCACCTCCGGCCAAGCTCTGGCCGGCGTGGTTGGACCGCTGATCGAGGTGCCCGTGCTCGTTGCCCTGGTCTACGTCTCGCTGTGGGCACGCCAGTACTTCACCACCGACTGGCCGGACCCAGTGGGCGAGGAGGCCACGACGTCACGCGCCTGAACCAGAAGGGGGTGCCGCCATGTCTGACCACAACGACCGGCGGCAGTGCCACACCACCGAGGACTGCCACCCCTCGGACACCAGCGTGCTGCTCGAGCACGCCGCAACCGAGCTGGCACTCCGCTTCGAAGGGACTTTCAGACGTTTGGAAGCCGCCGCAAAGATCCAAGGAGAGCCTGTGTCCACCACACCCGAGGTCCTGTTCGTCTGCGTGCACAACGCTGGGCGTTCGCAGATGGCCGCCGCCCTCCTCGCTCATCACGCGCAGGGGCGCGTGACCGTGCGTTCGGCCGGTTCCGCCCCCGCCAGCGAGATCAACCCTGCCGTCGTGACCGCCATGGCCGAACTGGACCTTGACCTGTCCCAGCAGTTCCCCAAGCCGTTGACCACCGAAGCCGTCGAAGCCGCCGACGTCGTCATCACCATGGGCTGCGGGGACGCCTGCCCGGTCTTTCCCGGCAAGCGCTACCTCGATTGGGAGCTGGAAGACCCCGCTGGCAAGGGCGTAGACGAGGTCCGAGCGATCCGGGACGAGATCGACGGCCGCGTCCGCGCGCTGCTCGACGAACTCGTCCACGCCACCTCCTGAACAGCTGAGCGTGGATCAGCAGCCGCCCCTAGCACCTGGGCATCAGTGAGAGCCGAAGGCAGCTTTCGAACAACGACACACTTGACAAGCCGATTGGGATTCCCCCTCCACGACCCGCA
>JBPYFK010000136.1:0-4672 GCA_051984675.1 Pseudonocardiaceae bacterium
CCTATGCCGGTCCGTCCTGAACCAGGGCCGTTTCACGATGCACCCGTGGCCGCCGCCGCGCAGCACGCGTTTGCCCTGATCGGGCACACAGATCACCGTGCGCCGCGCCGTAGCGGCAGGTACACACAGGGGTGGTCCCCTTGCGAGGGACTGGGTATTGATGCGGGGGGTGCGCGGGAGGGGTTCGGTACGGCGGCACCGGCCGAGGCCTCTCCCGCGTCGCATGCGACACGCCCAGTCGTGGCACAGACACCCGGGCCAGAACGAGATCCCACCTTGTGGTGTCGTCCGGGTCTGATCCGCTCCCGCACCGCGCACCGTCGAAGGTGTGGTGAGGCAATGTCGAGGCCACCCGTGGAAGTGTTCGCGGCGATCGAGTCCGCCGCCGAACTGCGCTGGATGCTCGACCACGCCGACCTGAGCACCCCGGGCGTGCGCATGTGGGTCAGCCACGAAGCAGCCCTGCTGCAGCACTGAGCCAGCCCCGTCGCACACGACCACGAACATGCCCGGCTTGCCGGCGGGCTGGACGCCTTCGCCGACTACGTCACCGGCCTGCTCACCCAGAACGGTAGGAAGCTGATCAGCACGAATCATGCCCCCGGTGTACATGGCAAGCGCAGGGCACACGGTAGCAACGGGAGTCAAGAGAGCCCGACCATCGACCGATCCCTAAACGGACACCCATTGCTGGCTTTACCGCCGGCGCTCACAGGCCGTTGTTGATCTCATTGGTGTTGTGACTCGTACAAGCCCGGTGAGAGACTGCGTCGGCGCTCGGCACCGACCTGGGGGTACCTGAGGGGAAATGAAGGACTGGATACCTTTTCTGCAGACTTTGGTCTGGCCGATCGTGGTGCTGACCCTCGCATTCAGCGGTTCCGCGCCGGGTTGGGCGACTCATCGATGCGATCAACAGCCGAGTCGAGCGCGGGGACTCGTTCGAGGCGGGGGCATCAGGGATAAAGCTCAGCCCCTCTTCCCCGCAGACTGCGGCTGGGGCTGAACCCCAGCCAGGCGCGCAGCCCAGTCTTGAAGTGCCACCGCCGCTGGCCGAACTGACCGAGGCTCCGACCGATGCCGCTCCGAGAGTTCATCTGGTTCACAGCGCGAGAGTTCATCTGGTTCACAGCGCGCACCGCGACGGTGCACTCGACCGCAATGGCTACAGGTACTTCCGCCTCCGCATCGCCCTTGAAGCCGACAACGACTCCGATCTCGACCGTGTCACCCAGGTTGTCTACCACCTGCACCCAACATTCCGGGACCCCGACCGCGTCGTCACGAATCGCTCGACCCACTTTGTGCTCACCACGGCGGCCTGGGGGATGTTCAACCTGACAGCCGACGTCTATGTAAAGGGAAGCAGCGAGCCCATCCGGCTGGAGCGGTACCTGAACTTCTGACCGCATGCCACCACCGTGGATAGACGGTATAAGGCGGGTCAGCTCAGCAACCGATCCCCTTGCGGACTCGTGTCTGGACGTCCGCCGGCCCAGCCACTGCTCGAAGGCTGCGGCTGCCAGTCTCGTTCAAACGAGGCCCCGATCCGGGCGATGGCCAGCCTGGCGACGCCAACTGCCTAACCGCCAGTACGGTCTTGAGCGAGACCCGTACGGCCATCGAGGAGTTCGCGGGCCGCATCGAGGTGTCCGAGGTGACGAGCGGTCTCTTCAATCATGTGCAGCACGACCCATCGCACCTCAGGGATCTTCCATTCCGGCCAGCGCTCGAATAGTCGACGCGGCGGATCGTCGAGTGGCGTCGTTTCGGTGATCACGTTTGCCCGCTTGATCTCATCTCGATAGAGGTCAAAGACAGACTCTGGCGATTCGTTCGGACCTACCTGCCATTCGGCGGCGTCATCATCGAGCGAGTCTGGAAGTTTGACCGGCTCACCAGCGACGATACCGCGAAACCAGAGGCGCTCTTCCTGCGCGAGATGGTGCACGAGTTCGAGGCAGGTCCACCCGGACGGCAGCGCCGCGTGTCGCAGAGCATCAGCAGGTAGCCCATCAAGGATCGCGAACACTCGGCCACGCTGGGCGTCAAGAAACTGGAGCAAAGCGGCGTTTTCTGGATGCACTCGAGGACTGTTTCAGCTGAGAGCACTTGGCGTCACGAGCATTCACCCAGTTGGCCATCCCCTTGCGGACTCGTGGCCGGACGTCCGCCGGCTCAGCCACTGCGCGAATTCTTATTGTCGCCCGCAGCGGTCCGCGCGGACCAAGATCCGGCCTCCTGGTCAATCGCCGCTGGAGGTGGCTCCGCAGCTGACACACTGCATCGCCGTTTCGGCGAACACGGCGCCATCATGCGAGGTATATGCGGTGACATACAGGGTGTTGCGCCCGCACTCGGGGCAGCGCATGGGTTCGGAGTCGGCGTTAATCAGCCGCATCGTGCCCTCCTACGGCTACGGGGCCCCGGGGACCTGGCCTGCCTTTACCCGACCAGGCCAGGCGACAAACCAGTGTGGCTTCCGGCGCTGACCGTGGACGGGGCGACACGACGGCGAGAGCCTGCCGCATCGTGTCGCGAGGTGGAGCTGAAAGCCGGAAAGGCGCCTCAGGCGCCCAGCGGCTGTTCGGAGGAGACAGCCAGGGCAGCGATCTGCTCAAGCTGAGCCGTCACGTGATGCAGCTGCTTGCGCAATTGCTCGGTCCGGCCGGGATCGACCCCCAGAGCGTCAAGGTGGTCCAGAGTGCACTGCAACGCTTGCACGTAGCCATACGCCACGAGGCACTCGCTGCTGATATCCCGGATCACCTGCTCAGTTTCCTCCTATCGAGTCTGCGAATCGAGTCCTGTCCTCCGTTTGCCTCGCGTCTCCTGCAAGGCATGTGCCGTTGGTATAGGCATCACGGCCAACCCGAGGTATGGCACACCCCTGGTGAGCTCGCGCTCGACAGAGGGCGCAGTGAAGACAACGAGGAACAGGTTCCTGCCTACTGGTGGCTGCCCAATGCCGAACCGTCGGCATGCACTCACGACGAATAGGCCCCGCGCCCGTCGTCCTCGCCGAACCACTGGACCGAGCCCTTCTGGCCGGTCAGAGAGTTGGGGAAGTGAGGCGGGTGGGAGATGGACCACTCGGTGCGGTCGGCAGCGAAGGTCGCGCGCAACTCGGCATAAATCGGCGGGTCGTCCCGCTCCGCTTCGCCGTGCTTGGGCATCGTGCTCACCACCTCTTCGCCGTCGCGGCAACTGGCGTCAACTGTGCTCCCCACGAGCCCCGGTACGCCACGGCGGGACATGGGAGATTGCGTAGTCGGAGCGCCGACCAACGCCCCGAATAGCCTGGACTGCTCTCCTAGTCGGGGTCGCCGAGCCCTTCTTGAGGCTGCAGTCCGAGCATGCTCAGCAGAGTGCGGCAGTCAGCAGTGTCCCGGGCATACGCGGCGACCGTGCGTGCCGCCCTGTGGCGTTCGTTCAGGGCCGGCTGCTCGTCGGTGGGCGCGAGTAACGCAGGGCGTTCGCTCGGGTACAACATCGCCACGGGATGCTCCTTTCCGCGTCCATCAGCATGATCATGGGCGGTCGTGCTGGGGAGCGCGCGGCGGCACACCTCTGACCTCGATGATCATCGCCTCCGTCGGCGGGAGTCAACGTATGGATCGGAGTGGTTGTGGTGCCCATGGCCCGCCGGCCGTTGGGAAAAGCGGGCCATGGGCGATCCGGAGAACGACTGTGGCAGGTCCCGCCCCTTTCATCAGCCAAAAGGGTGCAGGCCAGCCCCGTCTTGTCCTGTACCCGGACGTCGGGGCGCCTACACCTCACGATCCGGTGCAAGCGCTGCCATGGGATGCGGATCTTGGCTCGCGAGGTCGCTTAGTGGATGCGCCAGCGGTGGACCGTGGCGTAGAAGGCCTGTTCCAGCCCCTGGTCGTGGTGCGTGCTGTCGAAACGACGGGCATAGCGCAGCACCCGCGAGAATGCCGCGGAAAGCGAACGGGCCATGGCTTGATTCCTGTCGCGAGAAGGGATTTCGCTGTAGGTATCGCGGGGATCGACCCGGTGTTACGGCGCAAACGGCGGCTGGGCAGCGGACATGTGTGGCGATAGGGTTGCTGCGCCTCTCGGCGGGGTTTCCTGGGTGGGTGAGATAACCCCGCTGCGCAGCACGAACGCGTCCGTGACACGCAGCTCACCGCAGCGACCACGCCCATGGCCACGGTGTCGACGCAGGTCACAGCCCTGATCCATGCGAGGGCGGGCGGCGGATCACGCCGTGGCCGCAGTCGGTCGCGGGAAATCGCTCGGGCGAGTGGCAGATCCTGATCAACCAGGGCCGATATCCTCGATCATCGGATGCCCGGCGCATCACGCCTCCTGAATGGCGCTGGCCAGCGCTGCCGAACCGACGCTGCTGCGGTAGCAATGCAAGTCGGTGTCCACGCGGTGTTGGGCGAGAGGGATACGAACTGTGCTCGATATGCCGGAATCCACGCTCGGCGAGGACGTGCAGCCGGGCCGGGTGCGCGCTTTGCTGCGCCGTTGCGGAGCCACTCGTGATCACGCCGAGCGGGTGGCGCTGCTGGGGCAGCTTGGTGACGAGCTGGACCAGGCCGCCACCGAGATCACAGCCGGGCGCGGCGAGAAGATTCCGCCTGATCGCGAGCTTGTCGCGGGCCTGCGTGCCCAGGCCGGCATGGCTCGCTACATGGCCGAG
>JBPYFK010000137.1:0-68864 GCA_051984675.1 Pseudonocardiaceae bacterium
CGGCGGCGACGACTGGGACCAGCGCATCGTCGACTGGCTGGTCCAGGACTTCAAGAACGGCTACGGGATCGACCTGTCCAAGGACAAGATGGCGCTGCAGCGGCTGCGTGAGGCCGCGGAGAAGGCCAAGATCGAGCTCTCCCAGTCGATGGAGTCGCAGATCAACCTGCCGTACATCTCCCACTCGTCTGACGGCCCGCTGCACCTGGACGCCAAGCTGACCAGGGCCGAGTTCCAGCGGATGACCTCCGACCTGCTCGACCGGTGCAAGGGCCCGTTCCAGCAGGTGATCAAGGACGCCTCGATCAAGCTCGACGACCTGCACCACGTGGTGCTGGTCGGCGGGTCCACCCGGATGCCCGCGGTGGTCGACCTGGTCAAGTCGCTGACCGGCGGCAAGGAGCCGAACAAGGGCGTCAACCCGGACGAGGTCGTCGCGGTCGGCGCCTGCCTGCAGGCCGGCGTGCTGCGCGGCGAGGTCAAGGACGTCCTGCTGCACGACGTGACCCCGCTGTCGCTGGGCATCGAGACCAAGGGCGGCATCTTCACCAAGCTGATCGAGCGGAACACGACCATCCCGACCAAGCGCTCGGAGATCTTCACCACCGCCGATGACAACCAGCCGTCGGTGCAGATCCAGGTGTTCCAGGGTGAGCGGGAGATCGCCGCGCACAACAAGAAGCTCGGCATGTTCGAGCTGACCGGCCTTCCGCCGGCGCCGCGTGGCGTGCCGCAGATCGAGGTCTCCTTCGACATCGACGCCAACGGCATCGTGCACGTCAACGCCAAGGACCTCGGCACCAGCAAGGAACAGTCGATGACCATCACCGGCGGCTCGGCGCTGCCGAAGGACGACATCGACCGGATGGTCAAGGACGCCGAGGCGCACGCCGAGGAGGACCGCAAGCGGCGTGAGGAGGCCGAGGCCCGCAACCAGGCCGAGACGCTCGTCTACTCCACCGAGAAGGTCCTCAAGGAGAACGACGAGAAGATCCCGTCCGAGACCAAGGACAAGGTCCAGAAGGCTGTGGACGAGGTCAACGAGGCGCTCAAGGGCGAGGACGTCGACGCCATCAAGTCGGCGGTCGAGAAGCTCGCGACCGAGTCGCAGGCGCTCGGCCAGGCGATGTACGCCGACGCGAACGCGGCGGCCGCTGGCGGCTCCGGTGGCGGCGCGGACAGCGCCGGGGCGAGCGGCTCGTCGAGCTCGCAGGAAGACGTGGTGGACGCCGAGATCGTTGACGAGGACGAGAAGAAGAAGTGACCGCAGACAGGCCAGAACCGCAGAACCAGGGTGAGAGCCCGGGTGAGGAGGAACCGGTCGTGGTTCGGGACCGGCGGCGCATCGACCCGACGACCGGCGAGCGTCGTACGCCCGCCCCGGAGGATGCCGGCCTGAATGGTCAGGGCGGTACCGAGGGCGACGCTGCGTCGGGGCCGGGCGCGGGAGGTCCGGTGATCGACTCGATCTCCGGCACGCTCGACGACGAGCTTGTGGCGGAAGCGGCTGACTCGGCGGAGGCGGCGGATGCTGCCGCCCCCGCCGACACCGCGGAGGCGGCCGAGCAGTCCGCGCTTCAGCGGAAGGTGGACGAGCTCACCGCCGACCTCAAGCGGGTCACGGCCGAGTACGCGAACTACCGCAAGCGGGTGGAGCGCGACCGGGAATCGGTCGTGGCCAGCGCTAAGGCGTCCGTGGCGGGTTCGCTGCTCACCGTGCTCGACGACCTGGAACGGGCGGACACGCACGGCGACCTCACGGGACCGTTCAAGGCCGTGGCGGACAAGCTCGTCGAGGCGCTGCGCGGCTCCGGGTTGGAGTCGTTCGGCGAGGAGGGCGAGGAGTTCGACCCCTCGGTACACGAGGCCGTGCAGCACACCACATCCCCGGACGTGTCCGGGCCGACCGTGAGCGCGGTGCTTCGGCGCGGCTACCGGTTCGGGGACCGCGTGCTGCGGCCCGCGATGGTCGCGGTCACGGATCACGAGCCGAACGGCAGTGGTCCCGTCGATCAGGTGAGCCCTGACCAGGCCAGCGCCGACCAGCCCGGCACCGACCAGCCCGGCACCGACCAGGTGAGTGCGGACGAAGCCGAGCCCAATTCGACTTCCGAGCAGAGCTGACCCGGCCGACCGTGAGCAGGAGCGATCTGACTGAGAGGAGGGACGTCCAGTGAGTGCCCGTGAGTGGCTCGAAAAGGACTACTACGCCGAGCTGGGCGTCTCTTCCGATGCTTCGGCCGACGAGATCAAGAAGGCGTACCGGAAGCTGGCCCGGGAGAACCATCCCGACGCCCATCCCGGGAACGCTCAGGCGGAAGCCAAGTTCAAGGCGGTGTCCGAGGCGTACGGCGTGCTGTCGGACCCGGAGAAACGCAAGCAGTACGACGAAGCACGTCGGCTGTTCGGCGCCGGGACCGGGTTCCACGGCGGTCAACCGGGCGGCTTCGGCGGTTTCGGTCAGCCGGGCGGGTTCGATGTCGGAGACCTGTTCGGGCAGCCCCAGGGCGGAACCGGTGGTCTCGGCGATATCTTCGGCAACCTGTTCGGGGGACGCCGGGGTGGCGCCGGTACGACTAGTCACCGGCCGCGCCGGGGCACTGACGTCGAGACCGAGGTGCGGATCGACTTCACGGAGTCGATCCGCGGTGCGACCGTTCCGCTGCGCCTGTCCACGCCGGCGACGTGCTCGAAGTGTCGGGGTTCCGGCGCTCGGCCGGGCTCTCGCACGCGGACGTGCCCGACCTGCTCGGGCAGCGGGATGCTCACCCGCAATCAGGGTGCTTTCGCGTTCAGCGAGCCGTGCCCGGACTGCCGGGGTCGCGGGCACACCGTCGACGACCCGTGCCCGGAGTGCGCGGGCGAGGGCGTGAGCACCCGCAGCCGCACACTCACCGTTCGTATCCCGCCGGGCGTGTCCGACGGACAGCGCATCCGGCTCGCCGGTCAGGGTGAACCTGGCCGGTACGGCGCTACGTCCGGCGATCTGTACGTCGTGGTGCACGTCAACCCGCACCAGGTCTTCGGGCGTTCCGGCGACAACCTGACGTTGACCGTTCCGGTCACTTTCCCGGAACTCGTGATGGGCACGACGTTGACCGTGCCGACGCTGGACGGGAAGGTGTCGCTGAAGGTTCCGCCGGGCACCCAGACCGGTCGCACGTTGCGGGTGCGCGGTAAGGGCGTCGGGAAGAAGGACGGCAGTAGCGGTGACCTGCTGGTCACGCTCCAGGTCGCCGTCCCGTCCAAATTGGACGGTAAGGCGGCGGAGGCGCTGCGCGCCTACCAGGAGGCCACTGCTGACCACGACCCGCGCGCTGAACTGAACGACATGCTCGGGAGGTCGAGATGATCGGCAGGGAGCGGGCGTCGCGTGCCGCGGTGGGCTTTCCTCCGGGCGCGGACGAGGATTCGCCGGTTTTCGTGATCTCGGTGGCTGCCGAGCTGGCCGGTATGCACGCCCAAACCCTGCGCAGTTACGACCGCCTCGGGCTGGTTTCGCCGGGCCGCACGCCTTCGGGCGGGCGGCGTTACTCCGCCCGGGACATCGCGCTGCTGCGCGAGGTGCAACGACTCTCCCAGGAGGAGGGCGTCAACCTCGCCGGAATCAAGCGGATCATCGAGCTGGAGAACCAGGTCGATGCCCTGCGAGCCAAGGTCCAGGAGCTGACCGAGGAAATCGCCGCCGCGCATGCCGCCGCCGAGCAGGCGGCCGCGCGGGTCCACGCCTCCTACCGTCGTGACCTGGTCCCGGTACGTCAGGAAACCGCGCTCGTGGTCTGGAAGCCGGACCGGCACCACAAGCGCTGACCGCCGTCCGCGCTCGTGGCCGGTGGCGAGTGCGGACGTGTCCCGGCACGTACCTGCCGGAGCCCAGCCGCTGTGTCGATCACGGGTTCTAGACTCGGTGTGTGGCGGAGTACCGGATTGACGATCTCGCTCGTGCCGCCGGCACGAGCGTGCGCAATGTGCGCGTGTACCAGGATCGCCAGTTGCTGCCTCCGCCCGCCCGCCGTGGGCGTACGGCGATCTACAGCGACGCCCACCTCAACAGGCTCCGCGTGATCATCAACATGCTGGAACGCGGCTACGCCCTGGCGCAGATCAAGGAGATGCTCTCGGCGTGGGAGTCGGGCCGCAGCCTCGCCGACGTCATTGGGCTGGAGGAGGCCCTCGGTGCGTCCTGGGCCGACGAAGCTCCCACGAAGGTCTCGTTCACCGAGCTGCGATCCATGTTCGGCAGCTATGTCACGCCCGAGAACATCCAGCGCGCGCTTGACCTCAACCTGCTGGAGCGGCGCGGGAGCAGTTTCGTGGCGCCCAGCCCGGGCCTGGTGGAAGCTGGACGGGAGCTGGTCCAACTCGGCGTGCCGTTGAACCAGGTGCTGGACCTGGCCGAGCGGCTGCAAAGCGACATCGACGACATCGCGGGGCAGTTCATCCGGGTGGTGCGCAGCAACCTGCTGGACGCGGCGGGCGAAGGCTGGCTTCCGACCAGCGAGGACGAGCTCGCGGCGGCCGTCGAGCTGTTCGGCCGGGTCCGTGCGCTGGCGCAGAGCGCCGTGTCGTCAGCGCTGGCCAGATCGGTGAACCGGGTGATTCCCGAGATGCTGGGTACCAGCTTGGCCGAGGCGTGGGCACGGTCTCAGAACGGTCAGGGCCAAGTCTGACCGTCGTGCAGCGGCACGCCCTTCATGCCTTGAAGTGCTCAGTCCAGCGTGAACGGGTCGTACTGGATGCGATCCAGGGGTGTGCCGGCCACGAGCATCCGCGACACGGTCGCACGGATCATCGCGGGTGAGCCGGAGATCAGAACGTCGTGGTCGGCCCAGGCGCCGTAGCGGGTGACCACATCCGCCAGCGTTCCGTGCTCGGCACCGATCGAGCCCGCCGCGTCCTCCACCACGGGCGTCACCGTCAGCCACGGGTTGCTCAGCGCGGCCCGCTGCATGCCCTCCAGGTCGTGCAGGTCGTCCCAGGTCCGACCGCCGTAGAACAGCCGCACGTGCGGGTTCTCGCCGTAGCGGGCGAGCTCGTCGATGATGGAGCGCATCGGGCTGAGCCCGGTGCCCCCGGCAACCATGAGCACGTTTCGCTCGGAACCGCGGTCGACGTGAAGCTGGCCCATCGGCGCGCCGATCCGCCAGCGGTCACCCGGCTGGGCGTGCCCCACGATGGCGCGGCTGACCCAACCGCTTTCCACCGCGCGCACGTGGAACTCCAGGACGCCGTCGTCGCCGGGCGCGTTCGCCGGGGTCAGGTACCGCCATAATCGCGGTCGCTGGGGCACCTCGACGCTCACGTACTGGCCCGCCTGGTAGGGCACCGGATGGTCGGATCGCACGCGTACCACGGCGAGATCCCAGCTCAGCCGCTCGTGGTGCACGAGTTCGCCGTTGTACCAGGCGGGGCCGTGGTCGGTGGCGGCCGCTTCGGTCATCGCCGAGGCCATCACCGTGTACGCCTCCGCCCAGGCACGCTCGACCTGCGGCGACCAGGCGTCGCCGGCGAACTTCTTGATCGCGGCGAGCAGCGCGGTGCCGACGGCCTCGTAGTGGTTGGCGATCACACCGAACTTCCGGTGGTCCCGGCCCAACTGGCGCAGGAAGGGCAGCAACTCGTCCGGGCGGTCGACCATCTGCACGAAATGCACGATGGCCCGCAGCAGCCGGCTGCGCTGCACCTCCATGTTCACCGGGAACAGTTCACGGGTAGCCGGATTGAGGCTGAACAGCATCCCGTAGAAGAACTTCGTCACCTCGGCCGTGTGCGGCTCGACAAGGCTCCAGCTCTCCCGGATGAGCTGGACCATGGCGCTCGCCCCACCGCTGCCCTGCTGCTGGTGGTGGTGGCGAGCGTGCTGCGGGATGTTTCCTGGACTGTCGGGTTGTGGGTGGGGTTCGGGGCGGAACGCGGCGTTGGCTGTCATGGTTCGCGTGCGGTCTCTCCACGTTGGCGGGCGCGCCGCGCAGGCACGCAGTCAGCCGGTCTCGGCATTTTCATCCCCCGACAGAGTGGAACACTAACGCTTCTTCGGCTCATCTTGGCGCTTGATGACACCTTCGTGTGTTCAGTAGCCACTATCTGTAGATAATGCCTCGAACTGTCGTGGGAACCTAGCCTAGAGTGCTCCCAAAAATCCGACACTCGTGACACCGTAAGGCGTCGTGTACCCCGAACCCCTTACTCCAACCGGTACCGCGCGTACCACTCTTCTGGACCTAGAGCTCTCTGAACCCGCCGCACCCCCGAGCGGCGCGCCCTCGGTGAGCCAGTCCTCCACGCCGACCGAGATCGAACCCCGTGACGCCCCGACCCGGCGCATACCAGTCAGCGCGTTACCTGCGTTACCCGCGCCAGACCCCGATGACCCGTTCACGCAGGCCGACGTGGGCACCCGGCTGCCGGGCTCGAACGGCGAGCACTTGTTGCAGTGCACCTACGGCACCGAGAAGCGGGCCAAGCGCTTCTACGACGACCAGCTGCTGGATCACCTCAACCCGCAGATGCGGGAGTTCATCGGCCGGATGGAGATGGCCTTCGTGGCCACCGCGGACGGTCGGGGCGAGTGTGACTCCAGCCTGCGAGCCGGACCACCCGGCTTTATCCAGGTGCTCGACGAGCGCCACGTCGCCTACCCCGAATACCGGGGCAACGGCGTCCTGGCCAGTCTCGGCAACATCAGCGAGAACCCGCACATCGGCATCCTGATGGTGGACTTCGTCACGGACCTGATCGGCCTGCACGTCAACGGCATGGCCCGGATCGTCGAGGACGCCGACCTGCGGGCACTGCATACCGGGTTGCCCTCGGACTTCGAGCGTGGCCGATCGCCGGAACGCTGGGTGGTGGTGCAGGTCGAGGAGGCCTACATCCACTGCCGCAAGCACATCCCCCGGCTGGTCCCGGTGTCGCGCCAGCGCAGCTGGGGCACCGACGATGTCAAGCGCAAGGGCGGCGACTACTTCGAGGCCAAGGGCACGTCGAGACCGTGGCACTACCGCCAGGAGCCGGTCGGGGAACAGGTGGGCTCCCGCACCAGCTAGGCCAGCGGGCACACTGGTCGCCCAAGGTGTCAGCACTGCGAGCGGCGAGAGGACCACCGATGACGGGCGACCAGCGTGCGGGTCGGCACGACGTGCCCACTCCTGACGACGACTCGTCATGGGTGCCTGACCGCGAGTCCGAGTCCTCCGCGGCCGGCGAGAGTGGCGATCCGGGGCGGCGCAGCGCCGCGGAGGCGGTGGAGCGCGAGCTGGTGCTTATGTTCCGCCGGGCTCGGACCCTCTCGGCCTCCGTTGCGGCGCAGGTGCACCCGGATCTGGACGCCGCTTCGTACGGTGTGTTGCTCATGGTCGACGACGCCGGTTCCATGCGCGGCATGGATCTGGCCGAAAAGGTCGGCCTGGACAAGTCCACCGTGAGCCGGCAGATTGCCCACCTCGTGGCGCTGGACCTGCTGGAGCGGGCGCCGGACCCGGATGACGGTCGGGCGCGGCGCATTCAACTCACCGAGCTGGGGCGCACGCGGCTGCGGGAGGTGCGCTGCCAGCGCCGCCAGCATCTGTATGACAGGTTCGGGAGCTGGTCCACCGACGACCTGCGGGAGCTGGCGCGCCTGCTGGGCAAGCTCAATGACGAGTTCATGTAGGGCACTCCCACGTGCGCGGCTGCGGGTGGTGTGAACAACTGCGCCAACTCTGTGGATAACTCTGTGGAGGACGGACCGTTCTCGCTCGAAGTGGTGACGCAGTATCCCCAGGCTGCGGGGTCTCGAAACGGCGTGGTAGCCGGCCCCGTCAAACCTGTGGATAACTCTGTGGAGAACTCTTCGCTCCTGGTCAGCGCCGCCGGGTGTCGGCGTGTCGTTCGGCGCTGGCGATACGCCTTCCTGGTCTCTTGATCCGATTGGCCTGCGCTGGATCGGTCGTGGTCTGTAACGCATTCGTGGGGTGTTCACGCGTCTGGGTAGGCTTGAGCGGAAGACACTCAACTTTCCTTACGTTGGTTGTAGTATTGAGGTCGGATATTGGCGGGCAGCCGCACGCGGTTTAGCTGCACGAGGTGACGAATGGACGCTTTCAACCCGACTACGAAGACGCAGCAGGCGATCTCGTCCGCGGTGCAGGCCGCGACGATGGCCGGTAACCCCGATGTCGTACCGGCCCACCTCCTCGGCGCCTTGCTGGCACAGGGCGACGGGCTGACGGCGCCCCTGCTGTCGGCTGTGGGGGCCGACCCGGCGCAGGTGCGCGGGGAGCTGGAGCACATCGCGAACTCGCTGCCCTCGGTTACCGGATCGACTGTGTCCGCGCCGCAGCTGTCGCGCGAGGCGGTCAAGGCGCTCACGCACAGCCAGAAGCTGGCGACCGAGATGGGCGACGAGTACGTCTCCACCGAGCATCTCTTGGTGGGCCTTGCTGCCGAGGGTGGGCAGGTCGCCGACCTGCTCCGCAAGCACGGAGCCACGCCAGAGGCGTTGAAGACCGCCTTCGCCAAGGTGCGCGGGTCCGCGCGGGTGACGAGCCCGGACCCGGAGGGCACCTACCAGGCGCTGCAGAAGTATGGCCAGGACCTCACCGAGCGCGCTCGCTCCGGCGATCTTGACCCGGTGATCGGCCGGGATGCCGAGATCCGACGGGTCGTGCAGGTGCTCTCCCGGCGCACCAAGAACAACCCCGTGCTCATCGGAGAACCGGGCGTCGGCAAGACGGCGATCGTCGAGGGGCTCGCGCAGCGGATCGTGGCTGGTGATGTGCCGGAGTCGCTGCGCGGCAAGCGCGTGGTCGCGCTGGACCTCGGCGCGATGGTGGCCGGCGCGAAGTACCGCGGCGAGTTCGAAGAGCGGTTGAAGGCGGTTCTCAAGGAGATCACCGAGGCCGCCGGGCAGATCATCACGTTCATCGACGAGTTGCACACCATCGTCGGAGCCGGCGCCACCGGTGAGGGCGCGATGGACGCCGGGAACATGATCAAGCCCATGCTGGCGCGTGGTGAGCTGCGCATGGTCGGCGCGACCACACTCGACGAGTACCGCCAGCACGTCGAGACCGACGCGGCGCTGGAGCGGCGCTTCCAGCAGGTGCTCGTCGCGGAGCCGAGTACGGAGGACACCATCGCGATCCTCCGTGGCCTGAAGGAGCGCTACGAGGTGCACCACGGCGTGCGCATTACCGACGGGGCGCTGGTGGCCGCCGCGACGCTGTCGGACCGCTACATCACCGCGCGGTATCTGCCGGACAAGGCCATCGACCTCGTCGACGAGGCGGCGTCCCGACTGCGCATGGAGATCGACTCGCGGCCGGTGGAGATCGACGAGGTCGAGCGTGCCGTGCGGCGGCTGGAGATCGAAGAGATGGCGCTGTCCAAAGAGGACGATCCCGCCTCCAAGGAGCGGTTGGCGTCACTGCGTGCCGAACTGGCCGACCGTCGGGAACGGCTGTCCGAACTCACCGCGCGCTGGCAGAACGAGAAGGAGTCCATCGACAAGGTCCGCGACCTCAAGACGCAGCTGGAGCAGTTGCGCGGCGAGTCCGAACGTGCCGAGCGGGATGGTGACCTGGGCAAGGCCGCCGAGCTGCGTTACGGCCGGATTCCCGCGTTGGAGAAGGAGCTCGAAGCGGCCACCGAAGCCCAGTCCGAACGCAAGGTCATGTTGCAGGAGGAGGTCACCGCCGACGACGTCGCGGACGTGGTCAGTGCCTGGACCGGTATCCCGGCGGGCCGGCTGCTGGAAGGCGAGACGGCCAAGCTCCTGCGGATGGAGGACGCGCTCAGCCGGCGTGTCGTCGGGCAGGCCGAGGCGGTCCGGTCGGTGTCCGACGCAGTCCGGCGCAGCCGTGCCGGGGTCGCGGACACCGACCGGCCGACGGGTTCGTTCCTGTTCCTCGGGCCGACCGGGGTGGGCAAGACGGAGCTGGCCAAGGCGCTGGCCGAGTTCCTGTTCGACGACGAGCGGGCCATGATCCGCATCGACATGAGCGAGTACCACGAGAAGCACTCGGTGGCCCGGCTGGTCGGTGCGCCACCCGGCTATGTCGGTTACGAGCAGGGCGGCCAGCTCACGGAGTCGGTGCGTCGTCGACCGTACTCCGTGGTGCTGCTCGACGAGGTGGAAAAGGCGCACCAGGATGTCTTCGACGTGCTGCTGCAGGTGCTCGACGACGGTCGGTTGACCGACGGGCAGGGTCGGACGGTGGATTTCCGCAACACGATCCTGATCCTCACCTCGAATCTGGGGTCGTACGCGATCGCGGACCCGGGGTTGTCCGAGCAGCAGCGCGACGATGCGGTGATGTCCGTGGTGCGGGAACACTTCAAGCCCGAGTTCCTGAACCGGTTGGATGACGTCGTGGTGTTCCACTCGCTGACCACCGAGGAGCTGACGTCCATTGTGGACATACAGGTGAACGGATTGGGGCAGCGGCTGTCCCAGCGACGGCTCAGCCTCGACGTGCAGCCGGCGGCGCGCGACTGGCTCGCGCTCAACGGATTCGACCCGGTCTTCGGTGCACGGCCGTTGCGGCGCCTGGTGCAGTCGGCGATCGGTGACGAGCTGGCCAAGAAGCTGCTTGCCGGTGAGATTCGGGACGGCGACAAGGTGAAGGTGGACGTCGCCGACGACAACTCCAGGCTGACCGTTTCGTCCGAGTGAGCGGAACATCGCTCGTTTCACCCATTTAGGGGTATAGATGCCTCTGGGTGGAGCCGATAAGGAAGACAACCAGACGGGGACACGCCTCCACAGCAGGCGTGTCCCCGTCTTTGTTCGGCATTTGAGCAGCTCACGCATCCACCGAAAGAGGGGTTCCACACCGAACCCCCCGGTGATCTTCGCGCGGCGGTCGGGCAGGACTACCCTGCGCTGGTGTGGGCATACCTCCGTGGGTTTGGTTCGTCGCAGGCTTCCTCGCGATCGCGGCTGGCGCGGCGCTGCTGATCTTCGACTCCCGACGGCACACATCGAACAACCGGGAGCGCAGGCGCTGGGCGGCGCTGCGCGGCTGGCAGTTCGCCGAAGTGGATCAGGTGCTGCCGACGCGCTGGCGCTACGGCGCACTGGCGCAGCAGCGCGACCGGTCGGGCAAGGAAGTCCTTGCCAAGGACATCGTGGCCGGGTCGACGTTCACCGCCGACGGACGTCGGCAGGTCTATGTCCTCGACCTCGAACTGGGAAGCAGGACGACGGCCGTCCTGGTCGGCGTCCGCTGCCGCCGGGCCGCGCCCACCATCGTCGAGCTGTGGTTGCCGGATATGCCTGTGCCGCAGGACACGGGGTTGGACCTGCTCGGCCCGGTCGGGTCCCGGTACGCGTTCGTCATCGACGTGGCCGCCGCGCGCCCGCTGATCACACCGGACGTCGTGGATGCGTTGGAGGAGATCGGTTCGGACGTCACGGTCGTCTGGTTGGAAGACGACTGGGTGATGGCGGCGATCGAGCCGAACGCCGACCCGGCGCGGCTGGAAACGCTGTTGCGCGAGCTCGGGGAGCTGGCCGACCTGATGGACCCGTTCGACGCGGAGTCCGAGCCGGTGACCGAGTCGGCGGCACTTGAGGAGCCCCCAGCGGCCCAACCAACCGAACGGACCAGCAGCACAGCGGCTGACCAGGCGGATCGGGACTTCGCCGAGGAGCTCGCGGCTCTGGAGGTCGGTGACGAGGTGGACGACGAGATCGGCGACGACGTGCGCGGCAAGACACCTGAGCAGACCTCTGTCACCGAGGTGACCGACCGTCGCGGCTGACGGCGCGAGGTGGGCGGGTGCCGCCCTCGGCCGCGGAAACCGGAACCAGGCGGTAACGTGCCGTCATGCCCACCGCACTTGTCACCGGTGCCACCGCAGGAATCGGCCAAGCCTTCGCGCGACGGCTGGCTGCGGAAGGTCACGATCTGGTTGTTGTCGCCCGCGATGCCGAACGCCTGCGGAGGCTTGCCGAGCATCTCAAGCAGTGGCATTCCGTTCAGGTCGAAGTCCTGCCCGCCGACCTGACCAACCCGACCGAACTGTCCACAGTAGAACGTCGGGTGGCCGACGCGGACCACCCGGTCGACGTGCTCGTCAACAACGCGGGATTCGGCACGTCCGGCGCATTCTGGGAAACCGAGCCGGACACGCTGCGCAAGCAGGTCGCCCTCAACGTCACCGCCGTACTCGCCCTCACCCGCGCGGCCGTGCCGACCATGCGCTCCCGCGCGCGCGGTGACGTGATCAACGTTTCCAGCGTCGCCGGGTTCTTCTCCACCGCAGGCTCCTCCTACGCGGCGAGCAAGTCGTGGGTCACCACGTTCTCCGAGGGGCTCGCCGCAGCGCTGGTCGGCTCGGGCGTGCGGGTGATGGCGGTGTGTCCCGGGTTCACGCACACCGAGTTCCACCAGCGGGCCGGGCTGGAGATGAGCAAGCTCCCGAAGGCGTTCTGGTTGGACGTTGACACCGTCGTGCACGAGGCGCTGACCGACCTGCGACGCGGCAAGCCGGTGTGCGTTCCCGGATTCCAGTACAAGGCCCTCGTCGCGCTCGGCAAGCTGGTGCCCAAGGGGCTGCAGCGGCTCCTCGTCACCCGCACCGTCCCGGGGCGTACCTGAGCGGCTCGACCGTCCTGGGCGGTATCGTTGCTGCTCGTGGAACCGGTCGTCGACGAGCAGCAACGTTCCGAGTTGGCCCGCCTGGTGCGTGACCTCGCGGTGGTGCGTGGGCAGTTCACCCTGGCGTCGGGCAAGGTGGCCGACTACTACGTGGACCTGCGCCGGGCCACGCTGCACCACGCGGCAGCCCCGCTGATCGGCCGGTTGCTGCGGCAACTCACCGCCGACTGGGACTACACCGCCGCCGGCGGGCTGACTCTCGGCGCCGATCCGGTCGCGGCGGCGATGCTGCATGCCCCCGGCCCGCCGCTGGACGTGTTCGTCGTCCGCAAGGCCACCAAGACGCATGGAATGCAGCGCCGGATCGAGGGACCGGACGTGGCGGGCAAGCGGGTGCTCGCCGTGGAGGACACTTCGACCACCGGCGGCAGCGTGCTCACAGCCGTGGACGCGCTCGCCGAGGTGGGAGCCGAGGTGGTCGGTGTGGCCACCGTCGTGGACCGCGACACCGGCGCGAAAGAGGCGGTTGAGCAGAGCGGCCTGATCTACCGGTCGTTGCTGGGTCTGGCGGATCTGGGCGTGTGAGCTTCCGGGCGTGCCGGCTGGCCCGAACGCTGGGGCGGTGAGTGGCGGTGAGTGAGGACATCGGGCCCACTGAATGGGCGGTGGGTGTTGGCGTCGGTCCGTGGGAAGGGCCGTGGCCAGCGGATCAGCGCTACGACCCGGAGTTGCTGGAGCACGGCGACCGGCGCAATGTCGTGGACCACTACCGGTACTGGCGTCGGGAGGCGGTCGTCGCCGACCTCGACCAGCGGCGGCACGGCTTCCACGTGGCGATCGAGAACTTCCAGCACGACCACAACATCGGGACCGTGGTTCGGACCGCGAACGCGTTCGCGGCGCGCTGCGTGCACATCGTGGGACGCCGCCGATGGAACCGGCGGGGTGCGATGGTCACCGACCGGTACCAGCACATCCACCATCACCCCGACCTCGCCTCGCTGCGCGCCTACGCCGAGGACAACGATCTGGCGATCGTCGCGGTCGACAACACGCCTGGCGCGACGCCGATCGAGCGGACGGCGTTACCGCGCCACTGCGTGCTGCTGTTCGGCCAGGAGGGTCCGGGATTGGGGGAGGACTCCCGGTCGTGCGCTGACCAGGTCGTGTCGATCGCGCAGTTCGGTTCGACCCGATCCATCAACGCCGGCGTTGCCGCCGGGATCGTCATGCACACCTGGATCGAGCAGCACGCCGACCTGGCCAACGCGTGGTGAGCGGGACCTGACCAGGGACATCAACGGGTGCCAAGCGCTGACGTCCCTGCTGGGAGAAGCTCACTGCGGGGTGACGGCTTCCTGACGGCTCTTCCCGCGCCGGTTCTTGACGTACTCGATGACGATCGGGATCAGCGAGACGAACACGATGACCACGGCCATCGCGTCGATGTTGTTCTTGATCCACGTGATGTTGCCGAGGAAGTAGCCGAGCAAGGTCATGCCGGGCGCCCACAGCACCGCACCCACAGCGGAGTAGGTGAAGAACTTCCGTGTGTCCATCTCCCCGACACCGGCGACCGCCGTGATGAACGTGCGCACGATCGGAACGAACCGGGCGAGCACGATCGCACGCGGGCCGTACCGCTCGAAGAACTCGTGCGTGCGCTCCACGTGCTCGTGCTTGAACAGCTTCGAGTCCGGCTTGTTGAACAGGGCCGGACCCACCTTGCGGCCGATCCAGTAGCCGGTGACGTTGCCGGCGAAGGCCAGCAGTGCCAGCACGATGCACGTCACCCAGATGTTGGGCGACATCGCACCCGTGGCGATGAACAGGCCGGCGACGAACAGCAGCGAGTCACCGGGAAGGAAGAACCCGATGAGCAGTCCACATTCAGCGAAGATGACCAGGCACAGGCCGACGAAGGCGAAGGCGCCCATCGACCGGATCATGGTCTCGGGATTCAGCCAGTCGGGCAGCAGGGCCAGGTTGGCCGTGTCCGCAGCAGCGGGCAATAGGGTCGTCACGGCAGCCAACGGTACCGTGCCGGTATAGGACAGTCAGGGCGCCCTAGAGGACGGTCAGGGCGTTTCAAAAGACGGTGAGGGCGCCCACCACGCTGCCCGTAACCAGGCCCAAGAGCAGCGCGAACAGCAGGACAAGCAGCGCTGCTGCCGGCCCTGACCTGCGGTTTGGTATGCCGGCGTCGGGCGTGGCCGGTGATCCTGCCGCGTTCGGGGCATGGAGAGCCTGCGCCCGCAGCGCCGCCGCGAGCGCCCCTTCTGGGATTTCGCCGGGCATTTCGTTCATGTTCGCTGAGAGTATCCATCGGGTACGCCCGGCACCCATGCGCCGCCCTTCATGACCCGCACTGGGCGCAGGTCGCGGTCGAGGATCACTAGGTCGGCGGACAGTCCGGGCCGGATCGCGCCGACCCGGTCGGACATTCCGAGCAGCGCGGCGGGGGTGGTCGCCGCGGCGGCGACCGCTTGCGACACCGGCAGCCCGCAGGCGGACACGAGGTTTCGGAACGCGACGTCCATGGTCAGCGTGCTGCCGGCGAGCGAGCCGTCCGCCAGGGTGGCCACCCCGTCGTGGACCGTCACCGGCAGCCGGCCGAGTTCGTACTCGCCATCGCCGGCGGACGCGGCGCTGATCGCGTCCGTGACCAGCACGGTCCGGCCGTTCCCGGCGTGTTCGGCGGCCAGCCGCAGGACGGCCGGGTGGACGTGCACGAGGTCACAGATGAGCTCCACAGCCACCCGTTCGTCGGCCAGCAACGCTCCGATCGGGCCGGGCTCGCGGTGGTGCAGCGGGCGCATCCCGTTGAACAGGTGCGTCGCCACCCGCGCGCCCGCGTCGAGGGCGGGTGCGACCTGGCTGAACACCGCGTCGGTATGGCCGATCGCCGGGATCACGCCGTGGTCGGCGAGCGTGCGGATAGCGGTGATCGCGTGTTCCAGCTCGGGGGCGAGCGTGACCATGCGGATCGAGTCTGGGCCCGCGCTGAGCAGGGCATCGACGAGGTGTGGCAGCGGTGGGCAGAGCATCGCGGGGTCGTGAGCGCCACACCGGCCCGCGGACAGGAACGGGCCCTCCAGGTGGATTCCGGCGAGTTCGCCGCTGGTGACCAGCTCGTCGAGCGCGCCGATCTGCTTCACCAGGTCCGCCACCTGCGCCGAGACCAGGCTCGCGAGCATGGTCGTCGTGCCACGCCTGCGGTGTGCGGTGATCGCTCTGCGCAGCTCGTCAGGATTCAGGCTGGTGAACGAGCTACCGCCACCGCCGTGGCAGTGGATGTCGACGAAACCGGGGACGACCCACTGGCCGCGTACATCCACGACCTGACCGTCGTTGAGCTGCGCGGTCTGCGCGGTCTGCGCATCAACCTCGCTGATCAGGCCGTCGCGAACGCATACTCGGCCGCTTTCGAGGACTCCGTCCGGCGTGACGACCTTTCCCCCGGTCAGGGTCAGTGCACTCGCAGCGCTCATGGTTGGGCCTCCCGGTGAAGACGCACCCCGTCGACGACGGCGTCCGCTGCCAGCAGGGCCGCGCCCACACAACCAGCCTCGTCACCGAAGGTGGCCAGGCGCAGCTCCGGCCGCCGCTGGAAGGACAGCAGGGCATCCAACTCGGCGCGCAGCGGAGCGGTGAGCGTTTCCCCCGCCAGTGCGAGCCCGCCGCCGAGCACCACGGCCTCCGGCGCCACGAGCGTCGTCAGCACCAGGATTCCCTTGGCCAGCCCGCGAATCGCGTCGGTCCACACTGCCTGCGCATCCGGGTCCCCCGCGCGCACGGCGGCCGTGACGGCCGCCGCCCCGTCCACAAGTCGACCGGTGCGGAGGCTGTAGCGGCGAGCCACGGCGCTCGACGACGCGAGCGCCTCCAGGCACCCGGTCGCGCCGCACGGGCAGGGCTGTCCGTGCCCGATGTCGACGTGCCCGATCTCGCCGGCATACCCGCCACCGGCGTACAACTGCCCGCCGAGCACCATGGCCGCCGCAATGCCGGTGCCGATGGGCATGACGACGACGTCGGAGAACCCGCGAGCCGCGCCGAGCCGCGCCTCCGCGAGCCCGAACGCCCGGACGTCGTGGCCGAACGCCAGCGGCAGTTCGACGTGCGCGGCGAGCAGCTCGCGAAGCGGTGCGTCCCGCCAGCCGAGGTTGGACGAGAACAACCCGACACCGCGCTGCTCGTCCACGGTTCCGGGGACGACGACCCCGACAGCGTTCACGGCGCACTCGGACTGTTCGCGCAGCTCCTTGACCAGCCCGGCAACGGCGCCGATCACGGCCTCTGGTGGCCCGTGCGGCGTGCGGCAACGGCGGTGCCGCTCGATGTGAACGCCGCTGGCGGTGACCGTGGCGAGGGCAGCCTTGATCTCCGTCCCGCCAAGGTCGACGGCCACCACCCGGTTGCCGGCGGCTGACGTGCGCCCACCTGACGTGCGCCCAGCAGATGTCACCACCGCATCCTCCGTCACGGAAGTGGTCTACACCAACAGGCCGCTTGGCCGGTTACGGCAGCACCACTGATCGGGTCAGGTGTCTGGGCTGGTCGGGGTCGAGACCGCGAGCCTGCGCGAGTTCCACGGCGAGCCGCTGGACGCGGACGAGTTCGGCCAGTGGGTCGCCTGCTGACGCGAAGAACCGCCCACCGGTGGCGGCCACTTCGTCCGCCAACCCCTCCGGGGCGGGTCCGAACATCCACGCCACCCGGTTCGGGCCGGTGATGCTGATCGGACCGTGCCGATACTCCATGGCCGGATACGCCTCCGTCCACCAGTTGGCGGCTTCACGCATCTTCAACGCCGCCTCCAGCGCGAGGCCGTACGCCCAACCCATACCCAGGAAAGTGATCTGCTCGGCGCTGCGCACTTCGGCGTCGAGCGGTTCGGCCAGCACCTTCTCCGCCTCGGTGGCCACCGCGCTGAGGTCCTCGCCCAGGCTGGCCCGCAGCAGCGCCAGCGTGGTCGTAGCGAAGCGGGTCTGCACCACCGACCGCTCGTCGGCGTAGTCGAGCAGGACGCGCTGATCGGCGGCCTCGGCGACCGGGCTCGCGGCACCGCCGACGAGCGCGCTCGTCGGCGTGCGCCCGCGAAGCCGCGCGAGCAGCGCGAGCACTTCGCTGGTCGTGCCGGAACGGCTGATCGCGAGGACGCGGTCGTAGCCGCGGCCGAGCGGGAACTCCGACGCGGCGAAGGCGTCGGTCTCGCCGCGCCCCGAAGCCTCGCGCAGCGAGGCGTAGGACTGCGCGACGAACCACGACGTGCCGCAGCCGACGACGGCGAGGCGCTCGCCGTCGCGCGGCAGCGCGGCGTCGGCGGCCTGGGCCGCCGCCCGCCGCCAGCAGGCGGGCTGGGCGGCGATCTCGGCGGCGACGAAGGGTTGGGATGGTGCGGGCAACCCGATCCTCCCGAAGGCTGTACGGCCATCTTGCGTGAATATGCGTGGAATCGAGCATAATCACGCAAAAGAAATCACGCTTGCTCCGCTCGGACGCCGTATTACGACATACGGGAGGATCGGGCCGGAGGTGGTGACAGTCGTGAACCGGTCCGAGCGGTTGAACACGTTGCTGGAGATGCTCGCCGAGCGGGGCAAGTTCAGCGTTGAGGACATCGCCGCCGACCTCGACGTTTCCGCCGCGACCATCCGCCGCGACCTCGACCACCTCGCCGAGCAGCAGCTCCTGACCCGCACGCGGGGTGGAGCGGTGTCCCACGCGATCGCCTACGACCTGCCGCTGCGCTACAAGACGGCACGTCACGCCAGCGAGAAGCAGCGGATCGCCCGTGCGGGTGCGGAGCTGGTCGGGCGCGGTTGGGTCGTCGGCCTCACCGGCGGCACGACCACGACGGAACTCGCGCGGGCGTTGGCGACCCGCCCCACCGATGACGACTCCCCCGGCACGCCCGTGATCACGATCGTCACCAACGCGTTGAACATCGCCAACGAGCTCGTGGTGCGTCCGCAGGTCAAGGTGGTGGTCACGGGCGGGGTGGCACGCCAGCAGTCTTACGAGCTGGTCGGTCCGCTCGGGGCCAAGATCCTCCAGGAACTCAGCCTGGACGTCGCGTTTCTCGGCGTGGACGCGGTCGACCCGGATGCCGGTGCCAGCGCGCACAACGAGGACGAGGCCAGCATGAACCGTCTGCTGGCGACGCGGGCACGCAAGATCGTCGTGGTCACGGACTCGTCCAAGATCGGCGCGGGCGCCTTCGCCCGGATCTGCTCCATCGACGAACTCGACATCCTGGTCACGGACTCGGCCGCGCCGCCGGACGCGATCCAACGGTTCGAGGAACACGGCGTCGACGTCGTGCAGGTGTAGTGGCGGGGTGTGACGGCGGGGTGTGACCGCCGGTTCAGGAACCGCGCATGACCTTCTGCAGGGCTTCCAGTGCCCGACTCGCCGTCGACTTGACGGTTCCCTTGGAGATCCCGGTGGCCTCCGCGATCTCTGCCTCGGACAGGTCGCCGTAGTAGCGCAACACCAGGACTTCCCGCTGCCTGCGCGGCAACTGGCCAAGGGCGGCCACCACGGCCTGGTGTTCGGCGGTGAGCATCGCCAGCGACTCCGCCGACCGCGCGTTGGCCTGGTGCGGCGGCTGGTACTCCCGTGCGGTCTTCCTGCGCCGCAACACCGAACGGCTGCCGTTGACCACCGCCGACCGCAGGTAGCCCACCGCCGCGTTGTGGTCCCGCAGGCCGGACCAGTTCCGGTACAGGCCGGTGAACGCCTCCTGCACCACGTCCTCGGCCGTCGCCGGCTCGTCCACCAGCAGCATGGCCAGTCGGATCATGCGCATCCTCTGCTGCCGGTACAGGTCCTCCAAGGTCAGCGGGCGCGTGAGACTCGCTCCCGACGCGGTGTCCAGCGTGCGCAGATGCCCGAGCGTGCGCTCCACCGCACGCTCGATACGCGACGAACCGTCCTCAGCCACGGATCGCAACGTACCGGTCCGGCGGGAACGGCGTGGCCGGACCGGGTAGGTTCCTGACGCTGTCTCCTACCCGGATCAATGTGGATCATCGGAGGTCCGCCGATGGCGAAGTTCGTGGTCGAGTTGGTGTACGGCGACGACACCGACCACAGGCTGGAGGTGCGTCCGGCGCACCGCGAGTACTGCAGGCAGCTGGCCGAGCGGGGCACGCTGCTCGCGGCAGGGCCGTACACCGACAACGAAGGCGCGCTGCTGGTCTACGAGGCTGCGGACCTCGAAGAGCTGAACCAGGTGCTCGCGGCCGATCCGTATACCGAAGCGGACGTCATCGCCAAGACCACCGTCCGGGAATGGAACGCCGTCACCGGCTGCTGGCTTGCCTGACACCGGCTTCCAGCGCGGGCAGGTGTGCCAGTATGTAACTGGGCCACTGCGCACGGTAGATGGCGTTGATTTCTGAACTGGATCGTCCAAGATAGCTTGACGTGTGAGTATGACGACAACGATTGGTATCCAGACCGATCAAGATGGCTTCACTGTCAGCCGAACCCCGTCAGCTGGACCCGGGGCGATCCGCACCCGCCTGGCTGAGGCGCAGCCAAGCCACGGCCACGCCGGTCCTAGGATGCGCGCGGCTGTCGCACTGACCTGATCTCCACCCGAGGAGGACCATCGATGCCCATCGCGACCCCCGAGGTATACGCGGAGATGCTGGACCGGGCGAAGGCGAACGAGTTCGCCTACCCGGCGATCAACGTGACCTCGTCGGAGACGCTCAACGCGGCCCTGCGCGGATTCGCCGAGGCCGAGAGCGACGGCATCATCCAGTTCTCGACCGGCGGCGCCGAGTTCGCGTCCGGCACCAAGGTCAAGGACATGGTGACCGGCTCGACCGCGCTCGCCGAGTTCGCGCACGTGGTGGCCGCGAAGTATCCGGTGAACATCGCGTTGCACACCGACCACTGCCCGAAGGACAAGCTGGACAGCTTCGTCCGCCCGCTGATCGCGCTCAGCCAGGAGCGGGTCAATCGGGGTGAGAACCCGCTGTTCCAGTCCCACATGTGGGACGGTTCGGCCGTCGAACTGCACGAGAACCTGGAGATCGCCAGCGAGCTGCTGGACCTGGCGGCCAAGGCGAAGATCATTCTGGAGCTGGAGGTCGGGGTCGTCGGCGGTGAGGAGGACGGCGTCTCCCACGACATCAACGAGAAGCTCTACACCGCGCCCGGTGACTACGAGCACACCGTCGACGCGCTCGGCGCCGGCGAGAAGGGCCGGTACCTGCTGGCGGCGACGTTCGGCAACGTGCACGGCGTGTACAAGCCGGGCAACGTCAAGCTGCGCCCGGAGATCCTCAAACAGGGCCAGGACGTGGCCACCCAGAAGCTGGGCCTGCCCGCCGGGTCGAAGCCGTTCGACCTGGTCTTCCACGGTGGTTCCGGTTCGCTGCTGGAGGAGATCCACGAGGCGGTCTCCTACGGCGTGGTGAAGATGAACATCGACACCGACACCCAGTACGCCTTCACCCGCCCGATCGCGTCGCACATGTTCACCAACTACGACGGCGTGCTGAAGGTGGACGGCGAGGTCGGTAACAAGAAGGCGTACGACCCGCGCAGCTACCTCAAGCAGGCCGAGCAGTCCATGGCCGCCCGCGTTGCCAACGCCTGCGAGACCCTGAAGTCCGCCGGCCGCATGCTGGCTGGCTGACCACGGCCTACCGTTGTCACGCGGCCCCGCGCGGTACCTCCGCGCGGGGCCGCGTTGTGGTGGCAGGATTGCGCTATGACGCACGGAAGGAACCTGCTGGAACCGCCGGAAACGCTGCTGCCGGACAATGCCGAGGCGCAGAAGGAACTTGACGCGGGGACCTCGCCCACCGAGGTCGCCGCTCGCTACCCCACGTTCAGCGCCGCCTGGGCGCAACTCGGTGAGCAGGCGCTGGAATCGGGCGAAACGATCGCGGCCTACGCCTACGCCCGGACCGGGTATCACCGGGGACTGGACGCCTTGCGCAAGTCCGGGTGGAAGGGCTTCGGTCCCGTTCCCTGGAGCCACGCGCCGAACCGCGGGGTCCTCCGGGCGGTCGCCGTCCTGGCCAAGGCCGCACGGGACATCGGCGAGACCGACGAGTACGACAGGTGCCGGCAGCTGCTGGCCGACAGCGACCCGGCCGCCCTGGAGGCGACCGGCCTGTCCTGACCGACAATCGTCCTGTGCACCCTCTGCGCGATGAACTCACCCGCCGGCTGCGCCGGCTGTTCCGCACCGGCACCCCGATCCTGCAGTGTGCGGTGGCAGCCGGCCTGGCCTGGTTCATCGCGCGCCAGGTCATCGGCCACCCGCAGCCGTTCTTCGCGCCGGTGGCGGCGGTCATCTCGCTGGGCGTGTCGCTGGGCCAGCGGCTGCGCCGCAGCGTGGAGCTCGTCGTGGGTGTCAGTGTCGGTGTCGGTGTCGGTGACCTGCTGATTTCCGTGATCGGCAGCGGCACGTGGCAGATCGCGCTGATCGTGGCGCTGGCGATGACCACCGCCGTGCTGCTGGACAGCGGCGCGGTGATCGTGATGCAGGCGGCCTCCTCTTCGGTGCTGGTCGCGACGCTGGTGCCGTCGGTGGGTGCGGGCGGGCTCAGCCGGATGGTCGACGCCGCCGTCGGCGGCGCGGTCGGCTTCGCGGTCGCGGCGCTGCTGCCCGCGAACCCGCTGCGGGTGGCGCATCGCCACGGCCGCCTGGTCCTCGGCGCGGTGGCCGACGCGCTGCGCGGCGTCGCGACCGCGGTGTCGCGCGGCGACGTCGAGATGGCCGCGGACGTGCTCGACAAGGCACGCAAGAGCCAGCGGTCGGTCGACGACTTCCGGTCGGCGCTGGAGGCCGGGAGGGAGATTGCGCGGATCGCTCCGATCCGCTGGTCGAGACGTGGCGACCTGGAGCGGTACCGCACCGCCGCGACCCCGGTCGATCGGGCGCTGCGCAATACCCGCGTGCTCGCACGCCGGGCGCTGGCGGCGTTGCGCGACGGCGAGCCGGTGCCGCGCCCGCTACCGGCGCTGCTGGAGGAACTCGCCGGGGCCGCTGCGTTGTTGCGCGACGAGTTGGCCAGCGGCGAAGATCCGCTGCAGGCCCGGGAAGCCGCCCGAGCGGCGGCCAAGAAGTCCACAGTGGAGCTGCTTGGGGAGGGCGACTACTCCATGCAGGTCGTCGTGCTCCAGGTCCGCTCGATCGCGGTCGACCTGTTGCAGGCGACCGGAATGCGGCGGGACGACGTGATGTCCGCGCTCCCGCCGCTGCATCCCGAATCCACGCCGTCGGAAAGCGACGGCTGATCCGCTCACGGGCGGACCAGCAGCAGATCCTCCGTGTGCCGGTACCAGCCCCACTGCTCGGCCGGCCTCGGATGCGCGACGCCGTCGCGCAGCACGGTCGCGGACTGGAAGCTCGCCTGCGCCGCCCGCCCCAGCGCGACCTCCCGCCGCTTGCGCACGAGCCCGCGCCGGGTGGCGCTCACCCGGAGCCCGTCCGTGGCCGGCGGCGGGCTCGCCGCCACCGGGTCGGCCGTGGGCTCGGGTAGCGGGCTGGCCGAGGGGTCCGGGCTGACCTCCAGGCGCAGCGCCGGACCGCGGAGGACACGCTGGTCGTCGCAGTAGACCTGACCGGTGATCGGCTCGATCACGGACGACCCGAGCACGACTCCGCCCACGTCGTCACGGATCAGCGGCGTGGGACGGGCCGGGAAGTCGACGGCGATCTCGAACGCCGCCGCCCCGACCGGAAGACCCCACAGGTGGGCGGCCGGCGAGTCGGCCACCGGCGCGTACCCGATCTCGATGTCGGCCAACCGGCTCCTGCGCAGCAGGCGGAGCACGACGGCGGCGAGGTCGGCGTCCGTGCCCGCTACGATCAGTCGGCCGACGTCGCTCAGCAGCGGGTCAACGTCGTCCTTTCCGGGCACCGCTGAGACGTCCACCCAACGCACACCGTGACGAGTCGGAAACGCTGAGCGGTCAACGTTTCCGCAGGACAATGCAGTGGCGTCCACCATCGGCTCCTGGGTTAGTCTGATCGGTTGGCGTTCACGGTCGGTGTTGTGTGGTTCCGTGGGCGTCGGCGACCGCCCACTGTCGAGGTTGGAGTTTCACATGCCGGCGATCGTGCTGATCGGAGCCCAGTGGGGCGACGAGGGCAAGGGGAAGGCCACCGACCTGCTCGGCGAGCAGGCGAACTGGGTCGTCCGCTACCAGGGCGGCAACAACGCGGGGCACACGGTGGTGCTGCCGGACGGGCAGGACTTCGCGCTGCACCTCATCCCTTCCGGCATCCTCACGCCCGGGGTGACGAACGTCATCGGCAACGGGGTGGTCGTGGACCCCGGCGTGCTGATCGACGAACTGGACGGGCTGGTCGAGCGGGGTATCGACACCAGCCGACTGCTGCTGTCCGCCGACGCGCACCTGATCATGCCGTACCACGTGGCCATCGACCGGGTCACCGAGCGTTACCTGGGCAAGAAGCAGATTGGCACTACCGGGCGCGGCATCGGTCCGGCCTACCAGGACAAGATCGCCCGGGTGGGCGTGCGGGTACAGGACCTGCTCGACGAGAAGATCCTCCGGCAGAAGGTCGAGGCCGCGCTGGAGTTCAAGAACCAGGTGCTGGTCAAGGTCTACAACCGGCGCGGGCTGGACCCGGACGAGGTCGTGGACACCGTGCTGGCCCAGGCGGAGAAGTTCGCCGACCGGATCGTCGACACGAAGCTGCTGCTCAACCAGGCGCTGGACCGTGGCGAAACGGTGCTGCTCGAAGGCTCGCAGGGCACCTTGCTGGACGTCGACCACGGCACCTACCCGTTCGTGACGTCGTCGAACCCGACCTCGGGCGGCGCGTGCGCGGGCTCGGGCATCGGACCGATGCGGATCAACACGGTGATCGGCATCCTCAAGGCGTACACGACGCGGGTCGGCTCCGGGCCGTTCCCGACCGAGCTGGTGGACTCGGCCGGCGACAGCCTGCGTGCGGCGGGCGGGGAGTTCGGCGTCACGACGGGCCGGTCCCGGCGGACCGGGTGGTTCGACGCGGTGCTCGCCCGGTACTCGACCCGGGTCAACGGGATCAGCGACTACTTCCTGACCAAGCTCGACGTGCTGTCCGGTCTGGAGACCATCCCGGTCTGCGTGGGCTATGACGTGGATGGCCAGCGGATCTCCGAGATGCCGATGACGCAGACCGGCGTGCACCACGCGATTCCGGTGTACGAGGAGCTGCCGGGCTGGGAGGGCGACCTCAGCGCTGCCCGTTCCTTCGAGGATCTGCCGGCGAACGCCCGCGCCTACGTCGAGCGGCTGGAGGAGCTGTCCGGTGCGCGGATCTCGGCGATCGGTGTGGGACCGGGGCGCGACCAGACGATCGTGCGGCACAGCCTGACCTGAGGGCTACCGGTTCCGCCAGGAGGTTTCCAGGGCCGCGTCCTGCAGGTCCAACTCGCGCAGGACGCGGCGTAGGACCTCGTCGTCGATGTTGCCGGCGTCGCGTTCGTCGGCCATCGCCGCGCGCTCGACGTCCAGGAGCTTGCGGCGGAGATTCGTGAAGATCCGGCTCGTGTCGTGCTGCCGCTCGTCCGGTGTGCGGCCGACCTGTTCGGCCGCCGCCTCGCCCTGATGACGTACCAGCGCGCGCATCCGAGCAGTCACCCGCTGATGCTCCTCGAGTGTGCATCCGAGGTCAGCCGGGGTGAGCTGGTCGAGATACTCCAGCGCCGAATCGGTGGCGATCCGGCGGGCCTCCGCCTCGGCGTAGTCATCCCGTTCGGCTTCCGCCGGGTCGCTCGCGCCGAGCTTGCGGATTAACCACGGCAGTGTGGAGCCCTGGATCACGATCGTGCCCACCGCGACCACGAACGCCACGTACTGGATGACCCCTCGGGCCGGGAAGGGTGCCCCTGACTCGGTCACATTCGGGATCGCCCCCGCCGCAGCGAGGGTGACCACTCCGCGCATGCCCGTCCACGCGAGCACCGCCGTGCGCCGCCACCGGCCAGCCGTTCGGCTCGCGGGCAGGATCAGGTGGGAGAGGCCGGGGAGGTAGTTCGACCCGAACATCCACACCACGCGGAACGCCATGACGGCCAGCAGGATCACCACGGCGTGGAAGGACAGCAGCACGGGCTGGTGGCCGGATCGGACGACTTCGTCGACGACGTTGGTCAACTGCAACCCGATGAACGCGAACACGAGACTTTCCAGCAGCAGGTTGAGCGACGCCCAGACGGTCTGCTCCTGCAGCCTTCCCGCCGCGCGAGCACGCGGCCGGTGGTGACCGACATACAGCCCAGCCGCGATGACGGCGAGGACGCCCGAGCCGTGCAGTTGCTCGGCCAGCAGGTAGGCAACGAACGGGACGAGCACACCGAGCGAGGTGGCGACCTCGACATCCGGCACGCGGGTTCGTGCCGCCTGCGCGAGCACCCCGATCGACAGACCGACCACCAGCCCGACGACCACGGCCAGCACGAACACGACAACGCCCTGAGCCAGGGTCGGTGTGGTCGCGACGACGGCGGCGATCGACATCCGGTACGCGGTCAGCGCGGCCGCGTCGTTGATCAGGCTCTCCCCACGGAGCACGGTCATGATCGGTCTCGGTAGCTTCAGCCGGCGGCCGATCGCGGTGGCGGAGACGGCGTCCGGCGGGCTGATCACCGCTCCGAGGACGAGTGCCGACTTCGCTGGGAGCACCGGGATCAGCGCGTCCGCGAGCCAACCGATCACGAACGTGGTCGCCAGCACCTGCAGGACGCCGTGGTGCGCGATCGCACGGATGCGCGCCCGGAAGTTCAGGTATGAACTCTCCAGCGCCGCCGTGTACAGCAGCGGCGGAAGGACGACGGTCAGCAACACGTCCGGTTCGATGTACAACGAGCTGATCCCCGGGATGAAGGAGACCGCCAGGCCGGTCAGCACGAGCAGTAGCGGTGCCGCGATATCCCGGCTGCGGGCGACGGCCGTGACGAGCAGCGCTCCGATCAGCACGAGCAACAGCTGCCCCACGCCCGCGTCACCTCCCCAGGTTGTCCCCTGGGGAGGCTAAGGCGATCGGCCGACGGACATGCGGCGAGGGCCGAAAACGACCAGTCGGAAACCTCCGTTCGGGTGTGTCCGCTGCAACACATCTTCTCGGGGTCGGGCGCTGACGTTCCGGCGCACGCTTTACGCTGCGGCCGTGCGAATCCTGGTGATCGGTGCTGGCGGCAGGGAACACGCGATCGTCCTGGCGCTGTCCCGCGACCCCGAGGTGACGGCGCTGGCGTGCGCGCCCGGCAACGCGGGGATCGCGGCGCTGGCCGAGCTGTACGCGGTCGACGTGGCCAAGCCGGACGAGATAGCGGAACTCGCGGTCCAGTGGCAGGCGGACCTGGTCGTGTTCGGCCCCGAAGTCCCGCTGGTGGCGGGAGCGGCGGACGCGGTCCACGCGGCCGGCATCGCCTGCTTCGGCCCCTCCCGGGAAGCCGCGCGGCTGGAAGGGTCCAAGTCCTTCGCCAAGGACATCATGCTCGCCGCCGGGGTCCCGACCGCGCACAGCGAGGTCGTGGACAACCCGGCGAAGCTGGATGCGGCGCTGGCCCGGTTCGGCCCGACCTGGGTGGTCAAGGACGACGGGCTCGCGGCGGGCAAGGGCGTGCTGGTCAGCGACGACTTCGACGCGTCCCGGGCGCACGCGATGAACCTGTTGGAAAACGGCCATCCGGTGCTGCTGGAGACGTTCCTGGACGGGCCCGAAGCCTCGCTGTTCTGCTTCGTCGACGGCACGACCGTGGTGCCGCTGCTGCCTGCGCAGGACTTCAAGCGCGTCGGCGACGGCGACGCCGGCCCGAACACCGGCGGGATGGGTGCCTACGCCCCGCTGCCGTGGGCTTCGGACGATCTCGTGGACTCCGTCGTGCGGACGATCGTCCAGCCGACGGTCGACGAGCTGGCCAACCGGGGCACGCCGTACTCGGGCCTGCTGTACACCGGGCTGGCGCTGACCTCGCGAGGTCCGCAGGTGGTCGAGTTCAACTGCCGGTTCGGAGACCCCGAGACCCAGGCGGTCCTCGCGCTGCTGCGGTCACCGCTGGCCAGCGTGCTGGCCGCGGTCGCGCACGGCGAGCTCGCGGAGCAGCCGCCGCTGGAGTGGCTGCCCGGCGCCGCCGTGACGGTGGTGGTCGCCGCCGAGGGGTACCCGGGCCGTCCGCGCGTGGGCGACGTCATCACCGGCGGGGACGCGGAAGGGGTGCTGCACTCCGGGACGCGCCGGCGCGAGGACGGGGCGGTGGTGTCCGCTGGCGGACGCGTGCTGTCGGTCGTGGCGACCGGGGATGACCTGGAGTCCGCACGTGCCGAGGTGTACCGGCGGGTGGCCGGCGTACACCTGGCAGGCTCGCATCACCGCACCGACATCGCTTTGCGGGCGGCACGAGGCGAGATCAGCGCGCCTTGACGTCTGGCGGGTAGGGCCTTCCGCGCGTCTGAATGTTGGGGGCGTCTGGCAGGCTGGCGGCATGGTGCACGAGCCCACCCTCGATGCGGCGCGGCGAGCCGCTGTCCAGCCGTTCCAGGTGATGGAGGTGCTCTCCGCCGCCAACGCACGGCAGCGGACGAAGGGCGACGTGGTGTCGCTGGCCGCAGGACAACCCTCCACCCCCGCCCCCAAGGCGGTCCGGGTCGCGGCTGCCGAAGCGCTGCAACACCAGCAGCTCGGCTACACCGAGCAGCTCGGCATCCCCGAGCTGCGGGAGGCCATCGCCGGCCACTACCAGCACCGGTACGACCTGGACGTCTCGCTCGACGACGTCGTTGTCACCACCGGCGCGTCGGGCGCGTTCCTGCTCGCCTTCCTGAGCGCGTTCGACACGGGCGACCGGGTGGCGCTGGCGCGTCCCGGCTACCCCGCTTACCGCAACATCCTTTCGGCCCTCGGCTGCGAGGTCGTGGAGCTGCCCTGCGACGAGACCACCCGGTTCCAGCCGACCCCCGGGATGCTGGAGGCGCTGGACAAGCCGGTGGACGGGCTGGTCGCCGCGAGTCCGGCGAACCCGACCGGCACGGTGCTCGGAGCCCAGGAACTCGCCGATCTCGCCGGCTGGTGCGAGGCGAACGGGGTTCGGCTGATCAGCGACGAGCTGTACCACGGCATCAGCTACGGGGCGCCGCTGCACAGCGCGTGGGAGTTCTCCCGTGAGTCGATCGTGGTGAACTCGTTCTCGAAGTACTGGTGCATGACGGGGTGGCGGTTGGGTTGGATGCTGGTTCCAACCCGGCTGCGCCGCGCGGTGGACGCGCTGACCGGGAACTTCAACATCTGCCCGCCCGCGTTCTCGCAGAACGCTGCGGTCGCCGCCTTCACGCCGGAGGCGTATGCCGAGGTCGACGGGCATGTCGACCGGTACCGGACGAACCGGGAGCTGCTGCTGTCCGGCCTGCGTGACCTTGGGATCGAGCGGGTCGCGCCCGCCGACGGCGCCTTCTACGTGTATGCCGACATCGGGGATTACCTGGGTGGCCACCTCGGTGATATGGCGCAGGACTCGATGCGGTTTTGCCAGCGAGTGCTGGACGACACGGGGGTGGCGCTCGTTCCGGGGATCGATTTCGACCCGGTCGAGGGGCATCGGTTCGTGCGGATGTCGTTCGCCGGTAACTCCGACGACGTCAGGCAAGCCCTGACTCGGCTCGGGGACTGGCTGCGCGCCAGCTGAGCCCGCACGCGGGGCGACCACCCTGAGGACCCTGGGTTTTCCCTGATTCTGCCGTAAGTCGCCGCCAACCTGGCGCGCGCCGTGGCACGCTGGGAGTTGGAGGTGCGTGCCATGTGGTGGAAGGTCATCCTGGGGCTGCTGGCCCTGTGGCTGGTGATCACGGTCGCCGGCGCCCTGCTGGGCGCGATCATCAAGGGGCTGTTCTGGCTGGCGGTGATCGGCGGTGCGGCGTTCCTCGTCACCGCCGCGATCGGCTGGGTGAAGAAGGACCGCAAAGAGCTGAGATGACCGGCGCGTCCGCTGCCGGTTATCCGCGCGGACCGCGCACGGGGAAGCCCTGCTCCCGGAGGACGTTCCGGGCGGCGTCAGCTCCCTGCCATTGCTCGGCTCGCATCCCCGCCCGCCGAGCACCGTCGACGTTAGCGGCAAGGTCGTCGAAAAAGAGGCACGCCTCGGCGCCGACACCAAGCCTCTCCAGCAGGAACGCCCATATCCGCGGGTCAGGCTTGGCGATGCGGAGATCACCGGAGAAGATCAGGTACTCGAAGCGCATCGCCCACGGCTGCCGCTCGGCGACCCGCGCGAACGACGAGGGTGCGTTCGACAGCAACGCGAGCGGGACGCCGGCCGTGTAGAGGTCGTCGACGAGCTGCACCGTCTCCGGCACCGCCTCAAGCCAGCCGTTGATGTCCGCCTTGGTCAGCTCCTCGCAGGTCGCTTCGTCGACTTCGACCCCCAACTGGCTGCCGATCGCCTGCCAGTAGTCGAGGTCGCCGCGGCCGAGGTCGTAGGACACGCGTTCGTCGAAGTACACCTCTTCGAACTCCCGCGCGGGAACGCCGAGGACCGCGGCGATCGACGGAAGTGCTGCCGTGGGCCGGCTGATCACGCCGCCGTAGTCGAAGACCGCCCACTGCCGAGCTCGACCGGTCATCGGATCCTCCAGGACGGACACTCACGGGGAGGGACCTTCCAGTGTGCCTCTCCGGTTCAAGCCCTCAACTGTTCGAAATCCCTGTTTCGAAACCCCTAGCTCAAGACCCCCTACCTCAAGACCCCTACCTCAAGACCCGGGGACGCTGCCGATCCGGCGCAATGCTTCCTCGATGTCCGCCTTGGTCACGTCCCGGTGCGTGACAAACCGGAGCTGCCCGGACATGGGCACGGCGAGCACACCCGCCGCCTCCAACCGGCGCAGCACAAGCCGGACGTCCAGCGCCGACGCCAAGACGATGTTGGTCTGCGGGGTGCTGACCTCCCAGCCGAGTTCGGCCAGCCCGTCGGCGAGCAGGGCCGCCTTGGCGTGGTCTTCCGCGAGCGAGTCGATCCGGTCCAGCGCTACCAAGCCAGCCGCTGCCACCACCCCGCCCTGGCGGACACCGCCGCCGAGCATCTTGCGTATCCGGCGTGCTTCGGAAATGAAGTCGGTGCTGCTGGCCAGCACTGACCCGATAGGCGCCCCGAGCCCCTTGCTCAGGCACGCCTGGACGGTGTGCACCCCGACGGTCAGCGCTGCCGGGGGGACTTCCAGCGCGACGGCCGCGTTCCAGATCCGCGCGCCGTCCAGATGGACCCGCAGCCCGCCGTCGCGTGCGGCGGCGGCGAGTTGGGCGTGCTCATGCGGTGGAGTCACCGTGCCGCCAGCGGCGTTGTGCGTGTTTTCCAAGCACAGCAGCCTCGTGCGGAGTGAGTCGTACCCCACTGGCCCGTTGCGGTACGCGCGGACGGCGTCGGCGCTGGGGCAACCCGGGCCCGCGTCCCACGCCAGCGGCTCGGGCATGCCGCCGGCCAGCCAGGACGCCGCTCCCAGCTCGTGGGATAGGACATGTGAACCGCGGGCGGCCAGGAAGCGGTCGCCACGACGCAGGTGCAGGCAGAGCGCGATGGAGTTGCCCATGCTGCCCGTGGGCACCCAGAGTGCGTCGGCGGTGCCGAGCAGCCGGGCGACCTTCCCCTCCAGCTCGCGCATCGTCGGGTCACGGTCGAGCACGTCATCGCCGACTTCGGCGCTGGCCATCGCCGCGAGCATCGGCTCGTCCGGGCGCGTGACCGTATCGGATCGGAGGTCGATCGGTGCCGGTTTGGTCACAAACGGATCACACCATACGAACACCGGGTGAAGGCAACCGCTGGTTGGGGGCTTCCCCCGCGTGCGGAAGCCGCCGACACACCGTTCGCAGGTGGGGGTGTGCTGGAACACCTCAGGCCGACGTGCAACCGTGGACGCTGGACCGACCGTCCACCATGTGCAAGCACGGACGAGCGGAGAGTCCGCGTGGACCAGAGTGAGGAGCAGGAGTTCGCGGAATACTTCGCGGCTCGGCGGGAGGCGGTGCGTCGGATGGCGTACATGATGTGCGGTGACTGGCACCGCGCCGACGACCTCGCCCAAACCGCCTTTGTCGCGTTGCATCGCCGCTGGGGCAAGGTTCGCGACAAGGGAGCGTTGGACGCGTACCTGCGCCGCACTCTCCTGCGCGCCACGATCGACGAGTCACGCAAGCCGTGGCGCCGCGAGCGCACGGTGGAGGACTTGCCGGACGCGCCGGCGTCCACGCCCAACGTGGAGAATTCCGTGGCCACCCGGCAGACCCTCCTGGCGGCACTGCAGCATGTGCCGGCCAAGCAGCGGGCCGTGCTGGTGTTGCGGTATCTGGAGGGCCTAGACGTCTCTGGGGTTGCCGAGGTCATGAAGTGCAGCGAGGGAACCGTGAAGAGCCAGTCCGCCCGGGGCCTGGAGGCACTGCGGGCTGCGCTCGGTGACGCGCTCGACGACCTGCGGTCGGCGTCGTGAGGGGGTTGGCGCACGTGGATGAGGGCGAGCTCGAAGAGCTGTTTCAGGACGCCGTACGCGGCGCGCCGCCGCCGTCGTTCGGCGCGGAGGAGATCGTCGAGCGGTCCCGGCGGGTCAGCGCCCGCCGCCGGGTAGCCATCGCCGGTGGGTCGGCGGCAGCGGCGTTGCTGCTGGCCGGCGGCCTCGGTGCGGGATTCGCCGCGTTCCACCCGCCGTCGACCGCCACGCAGGCGGCTCCGCCTGCCCCGGCGAGCACCCCTAACGGCCTGCATATCGAGAACGAGCCGGCGCCGGCCGGTCAGCCGAACGTGCTCACCGGGCCGGGGAGCGCCGGTGGACGGTGCCAGGCGCCGGATCAGGCGCTGGCGGCCGCCTTGACCCGCGCGCTACCGGAGGCGGCGGGCGTGAGCCCGGTCACCGCGTCCGGCACCTGCCCGCCGGGGTCGCGGGCGGCGGGGTTCCCGCTCCGCGACGGCCCGTCGGCCGGCAACGTCAGCGTGATCCTCAGCCCGGTCGGGACGGCGTCGCCGGATCAGGCACGCCCCGGGGACGTTCAGCGCCCGGACGGATCGAAGCAGGTCACCGGTAGGGCGCGCAGCGGCCACGTGCTGATCGTGGTCAGCACCCCGGCGCCGGGTTCCGCCGCGCCGTTCGGCAGCCGGTTGGAGGGCGTCGAGTCCCAGCTGGCCGAGGAGCTGTGAGCCGGCCTTCCATAGGATCAACGGTTATGACAGCGGCCAGTACGCCGAAGGGTGAACGGCGGAGACAAGCGCTGGTGGAGGCGGCCGGGCAGCTGCTGGCCGAAGGGGGTTTCGACGCCGTGCGCCACCGGGCGGTGGCCGAGCGTGCCGGGCTGCCGCTGGCGTCCACCACGTACTACTTCTCGTCGCTGGACGACCTGGTGGCCGCCGCGGTCGAGCACGACAGCCGGGAGGAGCTGGCGGCCGGCTGGGCGCGCCTGGCCGAGCTGGGTGAGGGACATCTCAGCCCGGACGAGCTGATCGAGGCGATGCTGGATCTGCTGCTGGGCCTGGGGTCCCGGGATGGCGGAGCGGAGCCGGTGCTGCTGCGCTACGAGCGGCTGGTCGGTTCGCCCCGCCGACCCTACCTGGCGCCGCTGATGCGCGAGCTGGGCCAGGAGCTGTATGACCTGCTGGCCGAGTTCTTCGCGCGGTCGGGGATGGAGATCGGGCGGCAACGGCTGCAAGAGTTGATCTTCCTTGTGGATGGTGCCGTGGTCAACGCGCTGATCGAGAGCGATCCCGACCCGCGTGGCGCGGCGCGGCGGATGCTGCGATCGCAGTTCACCCGGACGGACCTGGCCTGACGGCTGGTGCGGCTCGCCCGTTCGGTGTTCGGCTCGCCGACCGGACCGTCACTGTCAGCGTCGCCACTACCAGCGTCGCCACTACCAGCCTCGTCGGGGCCGACCGAGGTCGAGCGCCCAAGTATCCTTGCTGCTCGTGACGGTCAAGCCCAGCATTCCCAACGTCCTCGCGCACCGCTATGCCTCACCCGAACTGGTGCGGTTGTGGTCGCCGGAACACAAGGTGGTCCTCGAACGCAAGCTCTGGCTCGCCGTGCTACGCGCGCAAGCCGACTTGGGCATCCAGGTGCCGGCGGAGGTGCTGGACGACTACGAGCGGGTCGTGGATCAGGTGGACCTGGAGTCCATCGCCGAGCGGGAGCGGCGGACCCGGCACGACGTGAAGGCCCGTATCGAGGAATTCAACGCGCTGGCCGGGCACGAGCATGTCCACAAGGGCATGACCTCCCGGGACCTCACCGAGAACGTCGAGCAGCTCCAGGTTCGGCGGAGTCTGGAGCATCTGCGGGACCGCACCGTAGCCGTGCTGACGCGGCTGGCCAGGCTCGCTGCCGAGCACGCGGAGCTCGTGATGGTCGGCCGGTCGCACAACGTCGCCGCGCAGGCCACAACGCTTGGCAAGCGCTTCGCGACCGCCGCCGACGAGTTGTTGATCGCGTTCCACCGCGTGGAGGAGCTGCTGACCCGGTACCCGCTGCGCGGCATCAAGGGACCGGTGGGCACCGCTCAGGACGCGCTCGACCTGCTGGACGGCGATGCGAAGAAGCTCAACGAGCTGGAGCGCCGCGTCGCCGGACACCTCGGGTTCGGGCGGGTCCTGACCAGCGTGGGGCAGGTCTATCCGCGCTCGCTGGATTTCGAGGTGCTGGCCACCCTGGTCCAGCTGGCGGCGGCGCCGTCGAACGTGGCGACCACGGTCCGGCTGATGGCGGGCAACGAGCTGGTGACCGAGGGCTTCCAGCCCGGCCAGGTCGGGTCCAGCGCCATGCCGCACAAGATGAACACCCGCTCGTGCGAGCGCATCAACGGTCTCGCGGTGGTGCTGCGCGGGTACCTGTCGATGACCGGCGAACTCGCTGGCGACCAGTGGAACGAGGGCGACGTCTCCTGCTCGGTGGTGCGCCGGGTGGCCCTGCCGGACGCGTTCTTCGCGGTCGACGGCCTGCTGGAGACGTTCTTGACGGTGCTCGACGAGTTCGGCGCGTTCCCGGCGGTCGTGGGCCGCGAACTCGACCGCTACCTGCCGTTCCTGGCTACCACGAAGGTCCTGATGGCGGCGGTGCGCAGCGGTGTGGGGCGGGAGACCGCGCACGAGGCGATCAAGGAGAACGCGATCGCGGTCGCGTTGGACATGCGCGAGCGGGGAATCGAGCGCAACGACCTGCTCGACCGGCTCGCCGCCGACGACCGGCTGCCGCTGGACCGGGCGAAGCTGGACGAGCTCCTCGCCAACCCGCTGTCGTTCACCGGTGCGGCGGCGGACCAGGTCAGCGAGGTCGTCTCGCAGGTGGAAGGGATCGCGGGGCGGTACCCGGAGGCCGCGAGCTACGAGCCCGCGCCGATCCTGTAACCCACCTGATCCCCCGGCCCTGGGTGAGCGACGTCTCGCGTGGGCTGGCACCTGGGCCTGCCTCACCCGGCGGGTAGCTGCTGGGACACAATCAGCCCGTGGTTGAACTCGCCGAGTACCCCCAGATCGCTGCGGGCAAGGTGCGCCAGTTGCACGCCGTCGACGAGGAGCATCTGCTGCTGGTGGCCTCGGACCGGATCTCCGCCTACGACCACGTGCTGGACACGCCGATCCCGGACAAGGGGCGCGTGCTCACCGCGATGAGCGTGTTCTGGTTCGAGCTGCTCGGTGACCTGGTCCCGCATCACCTGGCCGCCTACGACGACCCGCGCATCCCGGCCGAGGTGCGGGGGCGGGCGTTGCTGGTGCGGCGGCTGGAGATGCTGCCGGTCGAGTGCGTGGCTCGCGGCTATCTGACCGGCTCGGGGCTCGCTGACTACCGCGCCAGCGGAGCGGTCTGCGGTGTGGCACTGCCGGCGGGTCTGACGGAGGCTTCCCGGTTGCCGGAACCGATCTTCACCCCGGCGACAAAAGCGGAACTCGGCGCGCACGACGAGAACGTCAGTTTCGAGGCGGTTGCCGCGACGGTGGGCCAGCAGCGCGCGGAGGAGCTGCGCGCGCTGACGCTGCGGATCTACCAGCGCGCTGCGCAGCACGCCGAGCAGCGGGGTGTCATCCTCGCGGACACGAAGTTCGAGTTCGGGCTGGCAGACGGTCAGCTCGTGCTCGGCGACGAGGTGCTCACGCCGGACTCGTCCCGCTACTGGCCAGCCGACAGCTACGAACCCGGCAGGACGCAACCGTCGTTCGACAAGCAGTACGTCCGGGACTGGCTGACCTCGCCGGCCTCCGGGTGGGACCGGGGGTCCGACGTTCCACCGCCACCCCTGCCGGACGAGGTGGTGGCGGCGACCCGTTCCCGCTACGTCGAGGCGTACGAACGGATCACCGGCCGGCGCTTGGAGGACTGGCCCGACCCGTCATGAATCGCCGGGCAAGGGCGCTGAAGCTCATCCCACTGAGTGGTTCACGTCATACTCCAGGGGATTCGCTGGAACTGTGCCCGCACGTCACTTTGCGGTCAAGGGCTGGACACTCAGGCTGGGCGCAATGGAGACCGTGAGCGCACAGCTGGTGGTTTCGCTTTCCGGACTGGGACACCAGTCACTGGACCAGGCTGACGAGTTTGCCGCAGAGCTGGACCAGCGCGGGGTGCCGTTGTCGTTGCTCGTCGCACCCCGACCGGGAGGTGTCGAGCGCCCGACACCGGACTCGCCGGTGCTGAGTTGGGTCCGTGAGCGGCTTCGCGGGCATGACGCCGCCGTGCTGCACGGCTTTGATCACGCCCCCGAGGGAACCAGGGGGCTGTTGCCGCGTCTCGCGTCGGTCACCGGCTACCCCACCAAGGCGTTGCGGGGCGCGGAGTTCGCTGGCCTGCCCGCGCACGAGGCTGGCCTGCGCCTGGTCGCCGCGCAGGCGGTGTTGGACCAGCTCGGCCTGCGAGTGCACGCCTTCGCTCCGCCGCGCTGGTTCGCCTCGCCCGGGACGCTGGAAGCGCTGCGCGCCCACGGGTTCTCCGTGTGCGCGGATGCGATGGCGATCCGCGACCTGAATGGCGGTCAGGTGTACCGGGGTCGGGTGTACGGGTTCGTCCCGGGGGAACGGGTCGAACCCTGGTGGTGCCGCGCCCTGGTGCTCGGCGCCGGCCGCGCAGCACGGCGCGGCGGTGTGGTCCGGCTCGCGATGGACGCCGCTGACCTGCGTCGGGAGGGCCCACGGCAGGCGGTGTTGGACGCCGTGGATCTGGCCCTGCACCACGGCGCCGAGCCTGCGAGCTACGCCTCCTACGTCACACGCGCGATCCCAGTCCCGCGCGTGGCCAGCCCGGAGCGCGACCTGGCCGGGACCGGCACGGCCAGGCCACGCAACCTGGACCCGCTGTCGAGCTGAGCGCGTCGAGCGGGGTCCCGCTGAGCAGCCGCGACGGCGTCAGACAGCGGTGGCTTCGCCGCGCGCCAGGACGTTGACCGAGGTCCCCTCCGGCCCGAGCTGCTCGAACATGCGGTAATGCATTTCGGGCCTGGCCAGGACCGCCTCGTGGATCGGCACGGTCGCCCGGGGCGTGACGGCGCGCAGGAAGTCGACGGCCTCGCTGAGCTTCAGCCAGGGTGCCCCGGTGGGCAGGCCGAGCACGTCGATCCGCTGTTCGGGCACGTGGAACGAGTCGCCCGGGTGGTAGAACGCGCCATGATCGACGACGAAGCCCGTGTTCGGGATGACCGGGATGTCCGGGTGGATCACCGCGTGGTCGCCGCCGACGACGTTGACCTGCGCGCCGCCGAGTCGCAGAGCGTCTCCCGGGGCGACGCCGGTGGCTGTCAGGCCCGCTGACGTCAGCGAGTCGGTTGAGGCATGGTCGGCGATCACCTGGGCCTCGGGGTTGGCCGCGAGCAGTGCGGGCAGCCGGTCGAGGTCCAGGTGGTCGAAATGCTGGTGCGTGATCAACACCGCGTCGAGGCCGCGCAGGACCTCGAAGCCGCTGGAGAACGCGCCCGGGTCGATCAGCAGCCGGGTGGAACCGGTCTCCAACAGAACGCAGGCGTGACCGTAATGCGTGATCCGCACGATGTGTCCTCTTCTCTGGCTTTCATGTTCTCTGGCCCATGGTGATATCGCGATCTCCGCATCCCACTCTGGCACGGTGCGAAGCGTCTGGTCGCGAGGGAAGCCCGACCGGCCGACGTGACGCACGCCGCAGCCCGCTCCCTCTTGGTGAGGCCGAAGGCCCAGGTCAGTTACGCTTTCGAAGTACGGCTGGCCACCCACTCGCGCTTACGGCGTAGGTGGGTCCGCATTCAACGGGAGCAGCACTAGTGGCGCGAGTCGTTGTCGACGTCATGCCGAAGCAGGAAATCCTCGATCCCCAGGGTCAGGCGGTGGCCAGCGCGCTACCCCGCCTCGGGTTCTCCGGGGTCTCCGAGGTTCGCCAGGGTAAGCATTTCGAGCTGGAGGTCGCCGACGATGTCGACGACGCGACCCTGGCCAAGATCGCCGAAACCCTGCTGGCGAACCCTGTGATCGAGGACTGGAGCATCCGGCGGGTGGACGGATGAGCCCGGCCGGAACCGCGGACGGCGCCGGAGGCAGTGCAGGCGCCCGCATCGGGGTGATCACCTTTCCGGGCACCCTGGACGACGTCGACGCGACGCGCGCCGTCCGGCGGGCCGGGGCCGAGGCCGTGGAACTCTGGCACGCCGACGCCGACCTGCGGGGCGTGGACGCGGTGATCGTGCCGGGCGGGTTCTCCTACGGTGACTACCTGCGCTGCGGCGCGATCGCGAAGTTCGCGCCGCTGATGGGCGAGGTCGTGACCGCCGCCGGGAAGGGGATGCCGGTGCTGGGCATCTGCAACGGCTTCCAGATCCTGTGCGAGTCCGGGCTGCTGCCCGGGGCGCTGACGCGCAACGCCGGCCTGCACTACGTCTGCCGGGACCAGTGGCTGAAGGTGGAGAACAACACCTCGGCGTGGACCACCCGCTACGACCTCGGCGCCGAGTTGCTCATCCCGATCAAGCACGGCGAGGGCAACTACATGGCCGACAAGGCCGTGCTCGACGAGCTCGAAGGCGAGGGCCGGGTGCTGTTCCGCTACGCCGGCGACAACCCGAACGGCTCGCAGCGCGACATCGCGGGCATCACCGACACGCTCGGGCGCGTAGCCGGGATGATGCCGCACCCCGAGCACGCGGTCGATCCGCTGACCGGCCCGACCGACGACGGGCTCGGCATGTTCCTGTCCGTTCTCGACGCACTGGTGGCCGCAGCGTGAGCACCAACCCGCAACAGGAGCTCGTGTCATCCGTCGATCCCGTGTCGGTGGATACCGTCGAGCACGCGAAGACGACGCCGGAGACCGCGCAGCCGTACGCCGAGCTGGGTCTCAAAGACGACGAGTACGCGCGCATCCGCGAGATTCTCGGCCGCCGTCCCACCGACGCCGAGCTGGCCATGTACTCGGTGATGTGGAGCGAGCACTGTTCCTACAAGTCGTCGAAAGTGCATCTGCGCTACTTCGGTGAGACGACCACGCCGGAGATGCGGGAGAAAATGCTCGCCGGGATCGGCGAGAACGCCGGCGTGGTGGACGTCGGTGACGGCTGGGCGGTGACGTTCAAGCTGGAAAGCCACAACCATCCGTCCTATGTGGAGCCCTATCAGGGTGCGGCGACGGGCGTCGGCGGAATCGTGCGCGACATCATGGCGATGGGTGCGCGCCCGGTCGCGGTCGCCGATCCGCTCCGGTTCGGGCCTGCGGACGCGCCCGACACCCGCCGCGTGTTGCCGGGTGTGGTTGCCGGTGTCGGCGGGTACGGCAACTGCCTGGGCCTGCCGAACATCGGTGGCGAGGTCGTCTTCGACGACTGCTACGCCAGTAACCCGCTGGTCAACGCTATGTGCGTGGGTGTGATGCGCACGGAGGATCTGCATCTCGCGCACGCCAGCGGCACCGGCAACAAGGTGATCCTGTTCGGGGCGCGTACTGGCCTGGACGGCATCGGCGGGGTCTCGGTGCTCGCGTCGGAGACCTTCGAGGGTGACGAGACCGGGACGGGCCGCAAGAAGCTGCCGAGCGTGCAGGTGGGCGACCCGTTCACCGAGAAGGTGCTCATCGAGTGCTGCCTGGAGCTGTACCGCTCGGGACTGGTCGTCGGCATCCAGGATCTCGGCGGTGCCGGGCTGTCCTGCGCCACCTCCGAACTCGCGTCGGCCGGCGACGGCGGGATGTGCGTGGACCTGGACCTCGTCCCCCTGCGGGCCACCGGTATGACCCCAGCGGAGATCCTCTCCAGCGAGTCGCAAGAGCGCATGTGCGCGGTCGTCGAACCGTCCCACGTGGACGACTTCATGAAGGTCTGCCAGCGCTGGGACGTCACCGCGACGGTCATCGGCGAGGTCACCGACGGCGACACGCTGCGGATCTTCTGGCATGACGAACTGGTCGTGGACGTGCCGCCGCGCACGGTGGCGCACCAGGGGCCGGTGTACGAGCGACCGGTGGAGCGCCCGGCCGAGCAGGACCTGATCAGCGCGGACAATCCGAACACACTGGCTCGACCGTCCACATCGGACGAGCTGCGCCAGACGCTGCTGCGGATGACGGCCTCCCCCAACCTGTGCTCGCGGGAGTGGGTGACCAGCCAGTACGACCGCTACGTGCGCGGCAACACGGTCCTGGCCCAGCCGTCCGACGCCGGTGTGCTGCGCATCGACGAGGAAACCGGCCGGGGCATCGCGGTCGCCACGGACTGCAACGCCCGCTACGCCCGGCTCGACCCGTACGCGGGTGCGCAGCTCGCGCTGGCCGAGGCTTACCGCAATGTGGCGACGACCGGTGCCAGGCCGCTGGCGGTGACCAACTGCCTGAACTTCGGTTCACCCGAGGACCCGGGCGTGATGTGGCAGTTCCAGCAGGCCGTGCGCGGCCTCGCGGACGGTTGCGCGGAGCTGGGCATCCCGGTCACCGGTGGCAACGTCAGCTTCTACAACCAGACCGGTGCCAAGGCGATCCTGCCGACGCCGGTGGTCGGTGTGCTGGGCGTGGTCGACGACGTGACCCGCCGCATCCCCACCGGTGTCGGTGGGGAAGCCGGCGAGACGCTGCTGCTGCTCGGCGAGACCCGACCGGAGTTCGGCGGTTCCGAGTGGGCCCGGGTCGTGCACGACCACCTGGGTGGTGTGCCACCGAAGGTGGACCTCGCCCGGGAGAAGCAGCTCGCCGAGGTGCTGATCGCCGGAAGCCGGGACGGCATGATCTCCGCGGCGCACGATCTGTCCGAAGGTGGCTTGGCGCAGGCGCTGGTCGAGGCCACGTTGATCGGGGAGACCGGCGCCCGCGTGGTGCTGCCGGAGGACGCCGATCCGTTCGTGTGGCTGTTCTCCGAATCGGCCAGCCGGGTGCTGGTGGCGGTTCCGCGCAGCGAGGAGCTGCGGTTCACCGAGATGTGCACGGCGCGCGAGCTGCCGTGGCACAAGGTCGGGGTGGTGGACAAGGAATCGAGCGCCCTGGAGATCCAGGACGTCACCGACATCCCGCTCGCCGAGCTGCGCGAGGCGTGGGAAGGGACCCTGCCAAGACTGTTCAGCTGAGCCAAGACTGTTCAGCTGAGCCGAACCTCTTCGGCTGACGCCGGGCTGGTCTTGAGGGCTCCGCGCGGGATGGTCACCGGTGCTTCCGGGGAGTCCGGCGGAGCCGTCCAGCTCTTGGGCAGTGTGACGGTCCGGGCGGTGTTCACGATCATGCCGCTGGCGCGGACGTCGCCGTTCCAGGTGGTCGAGGACATGTCCAGGTCGTCGGCGAACCAGCTGCGGTCCAGGTCGACCGGACCTTCGAACACGGCGTCCACCATGGACGTCGGTCGATGGAAGGTGCTGTTCGCGAACTTCGTGCGGCCGTGGAAGCGTGTCCGGTCGAACCACACGGGACCGTGGAAGTCGATCCCGCCGAACCAGGCGCGCTCGTGGAAATCGGTGTCGTGGCAGCGGAACCGGCCCTCCAGGCGTCCAGAACCGATGGTCGTGCCGGTGAAAAACGCCGGTCCCAGGATCTCGCAGTGGCTGATGGTGTTACTGCTGAAGAGGCGGGCGTAACGCACGACGAGCCTCCCGATGCGCTTGTGGGACAGGTCGAAGTACTCCAGGGTCGCGCCCGTCAGGTCGAGGTCGTAGGCGGGGGCGTCCGCCTGGCCGGCGGCCGGGAGAAGGGCGGCGATCAGGCGTTGCGCGGTCAGCCGGACCTGGAGCTTGCGGTCAGAGTCGTGGCGGGACCGCCCGGTCCACTCGACGTCGTCGCCTTCCGAGGTGGCGGGGTTCCTGCCGTCGTAACGCGGGTGCGCGAACGGTCGTTGCAGGTAGGAGCAGAGGACGTCGAGCACGGTCTGGGCGTAGTCGGGCCTGTTGCGGGCCAGGCCGGCAAGGCTGTGCAGCGCTCCCACCCGCACCTGGTCGGCCTCGTTGCCCAGTAGTTCGACGGCGCGGGCGAAGCGCTCGTCCGCCACCCGTTCCCGGTCCTGCTCCTGGCGGGTGCGGTCGAGCGCGTGGCGCTCCTCCTGGACCCGGCGACGACGGTCGTTGAGCCATAACCCGTACAGCGCGACGATCGACGCTCCGGCGAGCCCGCCGGTGCGCAGAGCATCGGCCCCGGTGGAACGCGGGTCGAAGATCAGCAGCCCCGCGCTGGTGACAACGAGTGCGACCACGGCGGTGACGATGGTTCCCGCGAGCCACCAGGTTCTGTGACGCCCCTGCATGAGCTGATCTTCGCACGCGCCCGCGCCGGTGGTCAGCCGTTTGCCAGAGCCTGCAGGCGGTCGTAGCCCCCGTTGAAGACGTTCTGGTCGATCGACGACGACGAGTACTGCCAGATCGTGTAGACGCTCCAGCCGGCAGGAAGCGGCCCGACACTGTTCGAGTAGTTCGCGATCCACAGCGGGTTGGTCGAGCTGAAGTCCCCGTTCACGCAACCGCTCCACCAGCTGTTGCTGGTGTAGATGACCGGCCAGCGGCCGGTACGCGCCTGGTAGGTGTCGCTGAAGTCCTTGATCCACGCCGTGAGCTGGTCCGGGGTGAGGCCGTAGCAGGTGTTGCCGTACGGGTTGTACTCCAGGTCCACCGCGCCGGGCAGGGTCTTGCCGTCGCGCGACCAGCCGCCGCCGTGGTCGACGAAGTAGTTGGCCTGGTCGGCGCCGCTGGAGTGATCCGGCAGCGCGAAGTGGTACGCACCGCGGATCATCCCGACCTGGTAGGAACCGTCGTACTGCTGGGTGAAGTTGGGATTCTGGTAGTCCACACCCTCGGTCGCCTTGACGTAGGCGAACCGCGTCCCCGAGTTCCACAACCCTTGCCAGTCGACGTTGCCCTGCTGGGAGCTGACATCGACGCCGGACACCGTGGCGTCCTGCGCCCGAGCGTCGGCCGGGCTGGCTACGTCGGGGACGCCTTCGTGTGCGCGGATCTGCGATCCCATTGCGTGGTCATTGTCACCCATGACGTCGTAGCTCCCCAGGAGTTGGATCAAGATGGTGTGACCGTCGATTCTGGCCACTCGATCGGGCTGTGGTCGGTGTTCCGCGACGATTCACTCGAAGGTATGAAATGTGCTCACTCGGTCAGCACACATATAGTTGAGCTTTCACAGGAATTCCGTTTCGGCCTTGTTGACCCGATCCGGTGACCGAGCTACAGAGAGCGGGTGCAGCCACAATGGGTCTCCGCCGGGGCCGACGTCACCCAGCCGAACGCGGCCAGGGTGCATGACTATTACCTCGGAGGCCGCCACCACCTCGCGGCCGACCGGTATTGGGCGGACCAGGTCCTGGCCACCCAACCGGAAACCAGCGAGAAGCTGCGCGCGCACCGCGCCTTCCTCGTGCGGGCCGTGCGGTTCTGCGTGGAAATGGGGTTACGGCAGTTTCTCGAACTCGGTTCCGGGCTGCCCACCTGCGGACACGTGCATGAAGTCGCCGAGCAGGCCAGCCCGGACTGCCGGGTGGTCTACGTCGACCATGACCCGGTCGCGGTGGCACACAGCCGCAAGCTCCTGGCCGGGAATCTCCGAGCCGCCGTCGTGCGCGCTGATCTCAGCAGGGTCGACGACGTGTTCGCCGCACCGGAGGTGCGGCACCTGCTGGATATCGACCAACCGATCGTGATTCTCCTCGTGTCGGTGTTGCAGCACGTCTCGGATGCGGACAGCCCGTCCGCGATCATCGCCGAGTACCACCGCAGGGTCGCGGCCGGCAGCTACGTCGTCGTGGCGCATCCCGGCCCGGAGGACGCGCCGGACGTCTCCGTCAGCCATCCACCCGCGCGCCAGCATGCGCAGTCTCGGACGGCGGCCCAACTCCGCGAGCTGATCGGCGCGTTCCAGCCCGTCGCGCCCGGAGTGGTGCCGCTGCCCACCTGGCGGCCGGAATCGCCGGACGAGTTCGAACGCAGGGCCGAGCGCTACCAGTCGTTGGCCGTTGTCGCACGGAAACCGGTCAATGGCCCGGGTGGTGGAAAAGCCTAGGTGTGGCACAGCACTCGGAAAGGAGTAAGTGAGCCGCCGGGTCGATACCCTGGGTGGCGGTATGCGTACTTTGGCGTAGACGATCGGAGGGCGCCGCAGGCATGATCGGCTGGACCGCGCCCGCGTCGGACGACGAGCAGACGGCCGCCGTGGTCAGCCCTGCGGTCCGAGGCCGGTTCGCGGCCACGTGGGCGCAGGTGCTCATCGGCACGAGCTACGTCCCGATGACCGCCGGTGAAGTGGAAAGCCGGCTCTGGGGGTACACGAACCGCCTGGTCGACGCGCTCTGCGGCGAGCCGTTCGATCCCAGCGAGGCACGTGCCGTCGGCGCGGACCTGGTGTCGGTGCATTTCACCAGCGGCGACTCGCTGTCCCGCAGCATCGACGTGATCGGCTCCGATCTGCTGGTCGTGCTGGGCCTCGGTGAGGAGTTCCGGCCGCGCGTCAGCCGGCTCCAGGCCGCACTGTGCCACGGGTTCACGCAGGCATCCCGCAAACGCATCCTCGACGAGCAGGAAGCCATCCGGCAGGCGGTGCTGGACGCCCGGGACTCCGTCGAGCAGGCGTTGCGTACCAGCGAAGCCCGCTTCCGCGCGGTGTTCGCCGAAGCCGCCATCGGTATCGGCATCGCCAACCCCTCCGGCCACATCCTGGAGGTGAACGAGTCGCTGTCCCGCATCCTCGGGCGTCCGGCCGAAGAGCTGCGGCGGATGACGGTGTACGACCTGATGTTGCCGGAAGACAGCGACAACGCGTTGCGCAAGCACGAGGAACTCGTGCGCGGCGACCGCGACCAGTACAACGTGGAGAAGCGGTTCATCCGACCCAACGGCGATGTCGTGTGGGGGGACGTCACGGTTTCCCTCGTACGCGGCGAGGACCGGTTGCCGCTGTACGAGGTGGCCTTGGTGGAAGATGTCACCGAGCGGCTGCGGTTGCAGGAACGATTGCGCTACCAGGCGTTGCACGACCCGCTGACCGGCCTGCCGAATCGCGCGCTGTTCCTCGAACGGGTGCGGGAGGCGCTGCACCGTGACGGTCAGGGCACCACGAGGGATCACCATGGCAGGGCGGCGCGGATCGCGCTGTGCTACATGGACCTCGACGGCTTCAAGATGATCAATGACAGCCTGGGCCACCATGTGGGTGACGAGCTGCTGACCGCCGTGGCGGAGCGGATCGGCCGGGTGGTGCAAGGGGACGGCCGGCTCGTCGCTCGGATGGGTGGGGATGAGTTCGTCATCCTGCTGGAGAACTCGCGCGACACCGCGGAGGCCATCGCCGTCGCCGACCGGGTGCTGTCGCAGCTGGAGCACCCCGTGCGCATCGGCGGTCAGGAACTCGCCGTGTCCGCCAGCATCGGAATCGTGGAACGCCCGGTCGACGGCCAGAACGCGGCGGATCTGATGCGGGACGCCGACGTCACCCTGTACTGGGCGAAATCCGCCGGCAAGGGTCGGTGGGCGCTGTTCAACCAGGAACGCATCGACGCTGAGGTCGCCCAGTTCCGACTGTCCGCGCGGATGCCACTGGCGCTGGAGCGGGAGGAATTCTTCGTCGAGTACCAACCACTGGTCGGGCTCGCGGTGCCCGGACGCCCCAACGTTGTCGGGGTGGAGGCGCTCGCGCGCTGGTGGCACCCCGAACTGGGCCGGCTCGGCCCGGACAAGTTCATCGGGATCGCCGAGGAGACCGGCTGGATCGTGCCGCTGGGCCGGTGGGTGCTGCGGCGGGCCTGCTGGCAGGCCCGGCAGTGGCAGGACGAGTTCGGCGACGCCGCGCCGTTCGTCAGCGTCAACCTCGCGGTCCGGCAGTCTGAGGACCCGAACCTGGTGTCCGATGTGGCCGCGATCCTGGCCGAAACCGGCATCACGCCATCCCGGCTGCAACTCGAACTCACCGAAAGCGCGGTCATGGGCACCGCCGACGACCAGCTCGACGCGCTGCGCCGGCTGGCCGACATGGGCGTGCGGATCGCCATCGACGACTTCGGCACCGGGTACTCGAACCTGGCCTACCTGCGTCACCTGCCCGTGCATGAACTCAAGATCGCCGGGTCGTTCATGGAAGGGCTGCGCGAGCCCCACGGTGGGGACGCCGTCGACGCGCGGATCGTGCGCAGCCTGGTCGACCTGGCGCACGTGCTCGGCCTGACCGTGACGGCCGAGGGAGTGGAGACCGAGCAGCAGGCGGGTCGGATGGCCGAGATCGGGTGCGAGACCGCGCAGGGCTTCTTCTTCGCTCGGCCGCAGTCACCGGAGGAGGTCCGGTCGTTCATCGCCGGGCATCTGGCGACCGGCCGTCCCGCCGGCTGACCTCCTCGCGCGTGTGCCCGCCGTACAGCATCGCCGCCGAGTTCACCAGTGCGAGGTGCGTGAACGCCTGCGGGAAGTTTCCCGTGAAACGTCCACTGTGGATGTCGTACTGCTCGGCGTACAGGCCGACGTCGTTGGCCAGCCCCAGCACGTCGGCGAACAGCCGTTCGGCTTCGTCCCGCCGCCCGCACAGCGTCAGTGCGTCCACCAGCCAGAAGGAGCAGGCCAGGAAGGAGCCTTCGCGTCCACTCAACCCGTCCACCGAGTGGGTGCCTTCGGACGTCGAGTAGCGGTTCACCAGCACTCCGCTGCGGAGTTCGCGCTCGATCGCGCGCACGGTGCTTCGCACCCGCTCGTCGTGACCGGGCAGGAACCCGAACGCCGGGATGCGCAGCGTCGCCGCGTCGAGTTCGGTCCCGCCGTAGAACTGAGTGAACGCACCGATTTCGGCGTTCCACGCCTTTTCCTCCACCTCGGCGTGTACCGCCTCGCGCAGCTCGCGCCATCGATCCACCGGTCCGGGGAGACCGTCCTCCTCGACCGCGCGGACTCCGCGGTCGAACGCCACCCACACCATCACCCGGGAGTGCGTGAAGTACCGCTCTGGCCCGCGTACCTCCCACAGCCCGCGATCGGGCTGTTGCCACACCCTCTCCAGGTGCCGCAGCAACCCGCGCTGCACCGCCCAGGAGTCCTCGGTCTCCGCCAACCCGCGTTCCCGAGCCAGGTGCAGGACGTCCATGATCTCGCCGAAGACGTCGAGCTGGAGCTGCCGGTAGGCGGCGTTGCCGATGCGCACGGGCTGGGCGCCGTGGTAGCCGGCGAGCCAGTCCGCCTCCCACTCCACGAGGTGGCGTTCGCCATTGATCCCGTACATCACCTGCAGGTTGGCCGGATCGCCGGCCACCGCACGCACCAGCCACCGGCGCCAGGCCAGCGCCTCCTCGTCGCAGCCGAAGTTGTCCAGCGCCAGCAGCACCAGGGTCGCGTCCCGCAACCAGCAGTACCGGTAGTCCCAGTTGCGGCTCCCGCCGAGTGCCTCCGGTAGCGACGTCGTGGGGGCTGCGACGATGCCCCCGCTGGGGGCGAACGTCAGTGCCTTCAAGGTCGCCAACGACCGGTACACCGCGTCCTGGTGCGGGCCGTCGTAGCGGATCCGGGACGCCCACTCGGACCAGAAGTCCTCGGTGGCGGCGGTTTCCTGGATCGGGTCGACCGGCGCGGGCAGTCGCTCCGGGTCGGACGACCACTGCATCACCCACGCCAACCGCTCGCCGGCGGAGATCGTGAAGACCGCTTCGTGCGCGCGCTCGTGCTCGGCCCGTCGCGGGAGTACGTCGCCGCGAAGCACGGCGGTGTGCGGTCCGGCGATCGCCAGGATGTACTCGTCGAGCACCGGGTCGGTCTCGCGGACCCGGCGTACCCACGGGACCGCGTCGGCGTAGGCGAAGCGCACCACCCAACGCAGCCGGACCTCCACCTCGCCGGAGACACCTTCGAGGACCCGGATCAGGCACGGTTCGTCCTCGCCGGTCTTCTCCTGCGGTGGCATGCTGTCGATCAGATGTACCGAACCGGTCGCGGTGCGGAACTCGGTCTCCAGCACCGCCGAGGTGTCGCGGTAGCGGCGGCGCACCTCGCGGACCTCGCCGGTCGGCGCGATCCGCCAGTGGCCGTCGCGCTCGCCGCCGAGGAGCCGGCTGAAGCACGAGGGTGAGTCGAACCGCGGCAGGCACAGCCAGTCGATCGAGCCGTCCTTGGCGACCAGCGCGGCGGTCCGCAGGTCAGACAGCAGCGCGTAGTCCTCGATCCGCCCCGGCCCGTCCCCTACGTCCGTCATACCGCCGAGCCTAGGTGGTCTGGCCCCGACCGGGCGATCAGCGGCGGGTGGCCGCTTCGACGAGCGTGTGGTGCGGCACGACCGCACGCATCCCGTCGTCCAGGTTCAACCCGAGGTCGAGCCCGCCGAGCAGGTCGGGCAGGGCCCGGCCCGACACGGTGCGGTAGTTCGGCCAGGTCTCCGGCACGCGAGCGGCGGAGGTGCAGGCGGGCACCAGCTTGCTGCCGTCGGAGAGTTCGGCGGCGTAGAGCTGGCTGTCGTCCTCGGCCGGCGCGTAGAGCAGGACATCCGCTTCCAGGACAGCCGGGGGCAGGTCGGTCTCGGGGGCTTCACCGGTGGCGATCCGGTGCAGCACCCGCTCCAGTTCGTTGGTCGGTTCCGGCAGCGCGAACGCCAGATCGGAGGGCTGGTAGCCGTCGTTGACGTGGAACCGCTCGTCGATCTCGCCGTGCTCGTCGATGCGGTACGCACCGATCACGCCTTCCGGCCGGACGTCGTCGCCGGATTCCTGATATCCGGGATCGACGATGTAGAGCCAACTGTTCGGGGTCTGACGGGCCTGCTGCCGCATCGTTTCGGTGATCGCCGGGGCGGTCGGGTGCTCGTGCTGGTGGTCCATCGCGGTTGACTCCTGATCGCATCGAATTGAGCTTCAGCCTGCCAGGTCGAACAAGGGCGTCCAGCGACCGGCAGGTGATCTGTTGCGATGCGGCAACAAGCTGCCAGGGGTCAGCCATTTCGAGGTGCCGGCTGGTGGCCTGCCGGGGCAAACTGAAAAACGGTTGGGGCGTACGGGGATTTCACCGGCGGGGAGGCGATCAGAGATGATCGGTCAGCGGGAGGCGCTGCGACTGTGCGGATGTGAGACGTTTGATCCCCGGGGGAACCGGATCGGCATTGTCGGGCAACTGTTGCTCGACGACGAAACGGAACAACCGGCCTGGGTCACGGTGCAGGCTGGGCTGTTCGGTACCAACGAGCATTTCGTGCCGCTGGACGGCGCGGCATTCGACGGCGACACGCTGACCGTCGCGGTGTCCCGAGAAATGGTGCGAAGCGCGCCCCGAGTTCCACTCGAACAAGGAGATCTTCTCCTGGAGGATGAGCGGCGGTTGCACCGGCATTACGGCTTGCTGCGCGAGGATGCGGCCGAAGCGGAGAAGTCCGCGCGGTCGTCGGCGTCGGCCGGGTCCTCCGCGCCGGCCGGTGCCTCCGGGGGTACCGACTATTCCACTGTGGACGATGGATCAGCAGTGGATTCGCCCGACGAGCGGCCCCGCGCGGAAGCCGTCCGGCTGCGTCTGCGTCGCTGGCTCGCGGCGACGTGAGTGCGGTTGGTAAGTGCGTGGTCGGACGCGGTTAACCCACTTATCTCAACTTAGCCTGGCAGAACAGACCGTTCCCCGCATTGTGGGCGGTAATCCCCTTGAACAGGGAAGCGCTGCCGAGAATTTATGACTCGTTGTGTGAATTGAGGTGGCGACAACACGCCAACTCACTCAGCCGAGTGGAGCGGCTGGTTACCGTCCGCAGAAGTAGCCGGTGATTCCTCGATTCGTCGGGCGATCGGGCTAAGGAGGGGACTTCTCGTGCGGAAACACACCAGCGGCGTCGGAGTGGGGGTAGCCGCCGCTTCTCTCGTCTTCGCCATCGCGCCCACATCCGGTGTCGCTCAGGGGGAAGAGTTGGCACCGCTGACCATCCACGACGCTGCGGCGGAGAGCGGCACCGATTCGTACGTGGTCGAGGTCAAGGACGGGAACGATCCGGTCCAGGCGGCCCGCAAGATGGGCGTGCCCACGCAGTACGTGTACCACTCGGCGATCAACGGGTTTTCCACCAAGGTCAAACCGGACCAGCTGTACAGCTTACGGGCCAACGTTGCCGTGAAATCCGTTTCGCAGAGCATGCGGGTCCGCGTGTCCGCCCCCCGGAGCACCCCGGACGCCGTCGGGTCCTGGGGACTGGACCGGCTGGATCAGCCGAGGCTGCCGCTGGATGGCAAGTACCAGCCCCGCAACACCGGGGAAGGCGTGACGGCCTACACCATCGACACCGGCATCGACGCGTCCCATCCCGACTTCGAGGGCCGCGCGTCGGTCGGGTTCGACGCCACCGGCGGTAACGGCATGGACAAGCAGGGGCACGGCACGCACACCGCCGGCACCATCGGGTCGAAGACCTACGGCGTGGCCAAGAAGGTTCGGATCGTGGGCGTGAAGGTGCTCAGTGACGACGGCAGCGGCAACACCGCGGACATCATCAAGGGCATCGACTGGGTCGCGCAGAACCACAAGGGACCGTCGGTGGCGAACATGTCCCTGGGAGGCCCGAAGGACCAGGCGCTGGACGACGCGGCGGCCGGGCTGGTGAACAAGGGCGTGTTCCTGGCGGTGGCCGCTGGCAATGAGTCACAGGACGCCAGCAAGGTCTCACCGGCCGCCGCGCAGGGCGTCTTCCCCACGGCGGCCTCGGACCGCAATGACCGGTCCGCGGTGTTCACCAACTTCGGCAAGATCGTGAAGGGCTACGCGCCCGGTGTGCAGATCACCTCGACGGTGCCCGGCGGCAAGGCCGAGACGATGGACGGCACGTCGATGGCCAGCCCGCACGTCGCCGGAGTGGCTGCCCTGTTCCTGCAGGCCAGTCCCAACGCCAAGCCTGCCGACGTGATCACTGACCTGCAGCGCAGGGAGTCGCCGAGCGTGATCCAGGGCACGCCGCAGAACACGACCCCCAACGTTCTGCAGACCGGAGGTCTCTAGTTACCTGAACGGGAGTGCGGTGAAAGGTGCTTCCCACCCGACACATCGGGTGGGAAGCACCCTCTCGTGGGGTGTGGCCGGGTACGGCGGTTATCACGAAATGCCCCAGAGCGAGTCGTATGTTCAACTGCTGAGGCGTCCACCGAAAGTTGGTTCCGGCCTATTCCGCCACCCGGTTACCTTTCCACTCCACAGCGGGCGGATGCCCGCCGTGGGTCCATCAGGGAGGGGATCGCCGTGCTCTCCGGTTACGCCGAAACACCGACACGGGACCGTGTCCCGGCCCCCGTGCGGCCAGGGCATGGGTGCGCGCCGGACTCGGCCGGGGCGAAAAGCCCGGCCGCGCCCGTCACGGAGGCCCTCCGGTCGCTGGCCAGCCGTGGCGACGACGTGTTGCAGGTCGTGCAGGGGACCAAACGCGTCGGCGGGGCCGCCTTCGAACTCCAGCGCAACGCCCGGGAGGCGGTGCACGCGGTGGTCAAGCCGCCGTACGCCGCCACCGACGAGCTGGATTCGCTGGAGTGCCTGAAGCTGGCCGAAGGTGTCCGCTACCGGGTGCTGTACGACCGCAAGGCGCTCGCGCTGCCGCCCCAGCTGGACGTCACGTCCCGCCTGGTTTCGCTCGGCGAGCAGGCCAAGGTCGTGCACCAGGCACCGACCAAGCTGCTCATCGTGGACAACGAGGTCGCGTTGCTGCCGCTGACGACCAGCGCGCAGACCGTGGAGAGCGCGGTGGTCGTCCGGGGCTCCGAGATGCTCGCGGCGATCGTGCGGATCTTCGACGACCTGTGGCGCTCGGCCGCGCCGTTCTCCGCCGGTGAGTCGAACGCGGGCTTCGGTCAGAACCAGCCCTCGGAGGAGGAGCGCTGGATACTGTCGCTGCTGGCTTCCGGCGCCACGGACGACTCGATCGGCCGGCTCATGGGCTTCAGCGCGCGCACGGCACACCGCAGGGTGCGGGAGCTGGTCGCTCGGCTGGGTGTGGACACCCGCTTCCAGGCGGGGGTCCAGGCGGTCAAGCTCGGCTGGTTATGACCATCCCCGAGGATCTCGGCAGCCCTCCGCCGGCCGGTAGGCTCGCGCTATGCCCTCCCGCCAGGCGGTCGACCCCCGTGAGCTGCGTGAGGCCGTCGCGGCTGTGCTGCCGTGGCTGGACGGTGTGACCGAGCAGCCACCGGCTCGCGCCGATCTCGCCAGCGCTGTGCGGCTGAGCCTGCGCACCCTCGAAGCCATCGCGCCCGGCCGCAGCGTCGAGGTGCGGGTACCGCCGTTCGCCGCGGTGCAGTGCGTACCCGGCCCACGGCACACCCGCGGAACCCCGCCGAACGTGATCGAGACAGACCCGCGCACCTGGTTATCGCTGGCCACAGGTCGTCTACAATGGACAGAAGCGGTAGCGGGCGCGACCCTGAGCGTTTCCGGTTCCCGTGCCGACCTCTCGGAGTGGCTTCCGCTCCTGCGCTTCGAGTGAGACCCAACTCAGCGTGATCGAAGGTTCGCCGCTGGTAAATCGTGAGCAGAATCCTGTCGGCGCGGGGACCAACTCCGGGAACCTGCTGTTTACACTCCTGGTGTAACGGCTCCGCACGCAAGGAGTTTTCCGGTGCGCACCGACCGGCCAGATCCCGCTGACCGAGCATCCGCAGCCCACCCCGCAGACCCGGATTCGATCGAGCAGGACGTCCCCCGCGAGGAATGCGGGGTCTTCGGCGTCTGGGCTCCCGGCGAAGACGTCGCCAAGCTGACCTTCTACGGCCTGTTCGCGCTCCAGCACCGTGGCCAGGAAGCCGCCGGCATCGCTGTCGGGGACGGCTCGCAGGTCCTGGTTTACAAGGACCTCGGCCTGGTCAGCCAGGTGTTCGACGAGCAGGTGCTGAACTCGCTGCGCGGCCACGTCGCCGTCGGGCACTGCCGCTACTCCACCACCGGCGGTGGCACCTGGGAGAACGCGCAGCCGACCTTCCGCACCACGGCCGCCGGCACCGGCCTCGCGCTCGGCCACAACGGCAACCTGGTCAACACCGCCGAGCTGGCCCAGCGGCTGGCCGCCGAGGAGGTCTCGCCGGACGCGAACCGCTCGTCGCCGGTTGCCTGCGAACGCGCCACCACCGACTCCGACCTGGTCTGCGGCCTGCTTGCCGCGAACGCCGCGGACCGGGGCATCGAGCAGGCCGCGATGGAGCTGTTCCCCACCGTGCAGGGCGCCTACTCGATGGTGTTCTCCGACGAGTCCACCCTGTACGCGGTGCGGGACCCGCACGGCGTGCGCCCGCTCGTGCTCGGCCGGCTCGAACGCGGCTGGGTCGTGGCCAGCGAGACCGCCGCGCTGGACATCGTCGGCGCGTCGTTCGTGCGCGAGGTCGAGCCGGGCGAGATCCTTGCCATCGACGCGGGCGGGCTGCGCTCGGCCCACTTCGCCCAGCCGAAACCCAAGGGCTGCCTGTTCGAGTACGTCTACCTGGCTCGCCCGGACACCACGATCTCCGGGCGCTCGGTGCACGCCACCCGGTTGGAGATCGGCCGCCGGCTGGCCCACGAGCACCCGGTGGACGCCGACCTGGTCATCCCCGTCCCGGAATCCGGCACCCCGGCCGCCATCGGTTACGCGCAGGCCGCACACATCCCGTTCGGCAACGGCCTGGTGAAGAACGCCTACGTCGGGCGCACGTTCATCCAGCCGTCCCAGACCATCCGCCAGCTGGGCATCCGGTTGAAGCTGAACCCGCTGCGCGAGGTCATCCGGGGCAAGCGGCTGATCGTCGTCGACGACTCGATCGTGCGCGGCAACACCCAGCGGGCGCTGGTGCGGATGCTGCGCGAGGCCGGGGCCATCGAGGTGCACGTGCGGATCGCCTCGCCGCCGGTGAAGTGGCCCTGCTTCTACGGCATCGACTTCGCCTCCCGCGCCGAACTGATCGCCAACGGCCTGGACACCGACGGAATCCGTCGCTCGATCGGGGCCGACTCGCTCGGCTACCTGTCGCTGGACGGGCTGATCGCGGCATCCGAGCAGCCCCGCACCCGCCTGTGCGCGGCCTGCTTCGACGGGCACTACCCGATCCCCCTTCCAGAGGACGCCAAGATCGGCAAGTACCTGCTGGAAGGCGTGGAGTCCGAGCAGCGGTCGAGCGCCGGCGGGGCGGTCGATCCGGTCCTGCCCAACGGCTACGGCGCCGAGGACGCGTTGCGCCGCCCCTGACGGTGGCGGTACCGGCACGCTCCGCCGACCCGCACCGATATTGGGGGTCCACCGGACGGGCCGACCCGCGTAGCGTGTTCACCGCCGCCGTCCGCAAGGCCACCAGCCCAGGCGCGACCTACCAGCACCCGTGCGGCGGTGAGGCATCCGGCGGCGAACCACAAGGGCTGGCTTGCGCCGGCCAACGACAACCAGCATCACATGGAGTCCAGTCGTGTCCGAAGATCTGCTTGCCCACGGCAGCGCGAGCAACTCCCAGCCGGCCGAACGGCGGCCCGCTGACCAGTCCGCGGCTGACGTGCCTGGCGAGGCCAGGCACGGGGAGGCTACGTACGCCGCGGCCGGCGTGAGCATCGAGGCCGGCGACCAGGCGGTCGAGCGGATGCGCCCGTGGGCGGAGCGGGCGACGCGCAGCGAGGTGCTCGGCTCACTCGGCGGGTTCGCGGGCCTGTTCAAGCTGAAGCTGGACCGCTGGAAGGAGCCGGTGCTGGCCTCCTCCACCGACGGCGTCGGTACCAAGATCGCGATCGCGCAGGCGCTCGACGTGCACGACACGATCGGGATCGACCTGGTCGCCATGGTCGTCGACGACCTGGTCGTCTGCGGTGCGGAACCGCTGTTCCTGCAGGACTACGTGGCCGTGGGCAAAGTCGTGCCGGACCGGGTCGCGGACCTGGTCAAGGGCGTGTCCGAAGGGTGCCAGCAGTCCGGCTGCGCGCTGCTGGGCGGGGAAACCGCCGAGCATCCGGGCATGATGGCGCCCGGCGAGTACGACATCTCGGCCACCGCCGTCGGTGTGGTGGAAGCCGACGAGGTGCTGGGGCCGGACCGGGTCCGGCCCGGTGACATCGTGATCGCGATGGGCTCGTCCGGGCTGCACTCGAACGGGTACTCGCTGGCCCGGCACGTGCTGCTGGACATCGCCCGGATGCCGCTGTCCGGCCATGTGGAGGAGTTCGGCCGCACGCTCGGCGCGGAGCTGCTGGAACCGACCCGGATCTATGCCAAGGACTGCCTCGCCCTGGCGGCTGAGGCCGAGGTCCGCACCTTCGCGCACGTCACCGGCGGGGGGCTGGCCGGCAACCTGGCCCGGGTCATCCCGCAGGGGCTGACGGCCGTGCTGGATCGGGGCGCGTGGACGCCGGCCCCGGTCTTCCGGCTGATCGCCCAGCGCGGGCGGGTCCCCGCCGAGGAGATGGAGCGCACGTTCAACATGGGCATCGGCATGGTGGCCGTGGTCACCGCCGAGGACGTGGACCGCGCGCTCGCGGTCCTCACCGCCCGGCACGTGCCGGCGTGGGTGGTCGGCGAGATCGCCAAGCAGCACACGGTCGAGGACGCGGAAGAGGGCCAGCGCGTCGTTCTGCGCGGCAACCACCCACGGTTTTGAGGTTCGGGTTGCTGCGCTGGCGGCTGCGTCGCTTATGGGGACACGATCCTAGAAATTCCGTCCCGGAGCCGCCTCGTTGGGAATGCCGGCCGGGGGCAGGGCGTTGACCCGAATGCCGGCGCGCGTGTGCCCCCGGGTCCCATCTATTGCCTGCCAGGAATACCGTTCGGCTGGAGCCTGACAGTGCCTTTCGCCGAGAGGCGGCCCGCGCGCCGGCCTTGTGCTGTCCGGTACCGGTTCCGCCGTTGCGGAAGTCGGGAAATCCCGGAGTCTGTCGCGAAATCTCGCGGTCCGCGCCCGCCTCCGCACAGTGGTCTGCCCGGGTGGAACGCACTCCACGCGTGCCTCCACCCGGGCAGTCGTACCACTAGCCCGCCAACTCGCCCGCTGGCGCTGACTCGGGGCAGCGGCGACAACCGGCATACGCAAACTTCACCGAGTGAGCAACCGTTACGGCCGCCCACTCGGTGAATGTGTGTTCAACGCCGGTAGTCGTCGTACCCGTCGTCGTACGCGTCGTACGCGTTTTCGCGGTCCTCGTCATACCGCTCGCCGGACTCCGAGGACAGCTCGCGCTGCAACGCCTCGATGTCCATGGCGGGGGAGTTGTACTTGAGCTCGCGGGCCACCTTCGTCTGCTTGGCCTTAGCTCGGCCGCGCCCCATGGCTCGACCCCCTCGCACAGGGTTAACGGGACGGCCGGGGGAACGGCGGTCCCGCATGATCTCGACAACTTTTCCTGCGACCACCGTACCGTGCCGATGCCGTTCTACGCGACGTGGTTGCTGCACTGATTCAGCGTGTCGTCCGCGACTTTCGGGCGGACGGTGACGATCATCATCCGCAGGGTCATGGTGATCAATCGGGCTGGCGCACCCCGGTCGGCGACGCCATGGGACGATGCGAACGTGCCTGCTCCGTTCGTCGCCTACCTGAGGGTGTACGAACCCTTGTCGTCTTTTGACACCGCCAAGCGCGCGACCCTCGCACGGGCCGTCGACCGTGGCCCGATCAGTGGGTACGACGCCGGGCTGCGGGAACAGCAGATGTGGCTGCGAGCGCAGGCCGCGAGCCCGCAGCGTCTGCTGCCCGGCGAGAGTGCTGAAGGCAAGGCCAACGGTGCCCCACCCGACGTGCTGACGCTTTCGCCCGAGGAAGTGCCCAGCGGACCGGACGCGTCGGTCGGTCCCGGCCCGCTGATCTGCCCGCTGGACCTGCGCGGGCGCTCCGCGGCGGCGCTCGTGGGTTTCCTCGGCTCCGCCGAGGTCCCGCTGCGCTCGGCGGCGCTGTGGTTACCGGAGGACACCGCGAAGGCCCGCGCGAACGCGGTCGTCAGCGAACTCGCCGACGACGCGGTGCACGTCCTGTCGTCGACCTGGACCGTGCCGCTGCCCTGGTTCTCGCTCGTCGAGCCTGCACGTCGCCAGGTGCTGGAAACCGCCGACGGGCAGCGCCGGGTGGTGTGGCGCAGCGCGATGGCGGACGCCCGCCGCCGTGCCTCACGGGCGTACTCGGTCGCCCGCGAGGCCCTGGGCGACGACGGGCCGACCAGGGTCGTGCGGGAAACCGGCCGCTGGTTGGAACGGTTCCACCCGCACTCCGCCGTGGAGCTGGACTACGGCGGGCTGGTCCAGATGATGAACGAGGCGGATCTGGAGGCGGACACCTCCGCCGAGGACGTGCACGCGATCGTGGACGCCCTGGAGGCCGGCGACGCCGAGGAAGTCGGGGAACGCTACGAGGCGTTGCGGGACTTCTGGGGCGAGTACGCCTCCCACGAACGCTTCAACTGACCCGCCGCTTCAGGCGCGACAGACGATCTCGCCGTTGAGGACGGCGAACCACGCGTCCTCCTGCTCGGACCAGTGCCGCCAGGCTTCGGCGATCCGCTCCAGGTCCTCGCGGGACGCGAAACCGCGCTCGACGGCCTGCTCCCCGAATGCTGACGCACGCACGCGGTCTGCCCACAGGCCGCCCCACCAGGCTCGTTCCTCCGGCGTGGCGAAACACCAGCCGGACGCCGAGCAGCTCACGTCCGTGAACCCGGCCGACCGCGCCCAGGACAGCAGCCGGCGCCCGCCGTCCGGCGCGCCGCTGTTGCTGCGGCCGACCCGGTCATACAGGCTCAGCCAGTCGTGCAGGCCCTGGTTGTCCGGGAACCAGGTCATCGAGCCGTAGTCCGCGTCCCGTACGGCCACCAACCCGCCCGGCTTACAGACCCGGCGCATCTCCCGCAGTGCGGCGACCGGGTCACTCAGGTGCTGCAGGACCTGGTGGGCGTGCACGACGTCGAAGGAGTCCGCCGGGAAGTCCAGGGCGTAGACGTCCGCGCGGCGGAACGAGACATTGTCCCGATCCGCGGCTTCCTCCCGCGCGATCTCCAGCGGCTCGTCGACGTTGTCCACGCCCAGCACGTGCCCGGGACGCACGTGCTCGGCGAGGTCGGTCGTGATCGTGCCCGGCCCGCATCCCACATCCAGGACGTCCATTCCCGGTCGCAGCCACGCCAGCAGGTAGCCGGCGGAGTTCTCGGCGGTGCGCCAGCGGTGCGAGCGCAACACGCTCTCGTGGTGGCCGTGCGTGTAGACGTCCTGGTTCGCGGACATGGGGACCCTCCCAGTGTGGATGTTGGCGCCGACAACAGTAGTCGATCAGGCCATTATGTGGGACATTATTCTCACATTCTGAACTAATTACACCTGACAGGGTTCTGGCAAACAGAAAAGCGGCGCACACCGGCATGGTGTGCGCCGCTTCGGGCTGACAGCTCGCGGGCTACCTGCGGTCGCGTTCGGCGGCCAATAACTCGTCTACCGACGCGGCGCCCTCCCGGTAACGGCGGGCGATCTCCGCATTGAGCAGATCGACGACCGACTGCACCTCGCGCCGGCGCTGCGACACCGAGTCCTCCTCGGCCGTGTACGCGCTCAGTGCCAAGTCCAACTTCTCCGCCGACAGGGACGTCACGTTCGACAGGTCCACATCGGAGACCAGCGCCTCCACGTGGCGGCGGTGCGCCTCCACCCGCGACGGCTCCGTCGTCTGGTAGCGGCCCGACCCAGTCGCCGGTGCCACGGCGTTGTCGGAAAGGATCTGCACGAGCTGGTCCACCACCGACGTCGACCCGTGCTCGGCTCGCCTGCGCTGCTCGGCCCGGACGATGTCGATGCGGGCGTGCAGCATCCGGCGCAAGTAGGACAGGTCCGTCTCCTCCTGGGCCGCTTCGTCGCGCAGCGTGCGCACCTCGTCGAGCGGGCGCTGCGCGATCCCGCTCACATACTCTGGAGCAAGAACCCTGTCGATGCGGCGGCGTCCGCCGGGACGGACCTCGATCACATGTCCATCCTGCGGTAAAAGGCCACGGCGCGCCAATGCTCGATGTCCTTTCGCAATATCTTTGCGTTATCTTTGCTTACTTCGGCGCAGATGACGGACAGTGTTAGTGCTGTCACTCGGCAGGGTTAGCCCGTTCAGTCGATGAACAACGTCCGGGCCTGGCCGATGCTTGTCCGGGCTTCAGCGTCGTCGTGGTCAGGGCCGCCCGCGTAGCGCCTGCATCGCGGCGCGACCCGGCGGTTCGCCGGTGTCCGACGGCACGGAGTCCGGGTCCACCGCCGCCGCGACCGCTCGCTCCTGCTCACGGTCGCCGGCCAGCAGCTCCACGTCCACCGGCGCCGACCGCTTGAGCAGCGCCAACGCCACCGGCCCGAGTTCGTGGTGCTGCACGACGCTGCCGACGCGGCCCACCCGGCGCTCACCGTGCCACACCGGGTCGCCGGTCTCCGGCTGGACCTCGACCGACCCGTCCAGATGCAGCAGCACCATCCGCCGTGGCGGTTTGCCGACGTTGTGCACCTTCGCGACCGTCTCCTGGCCCCGGTAGCACCCCTTCGCCACGTGCGCGGCGGTGTGTATCCAGCCGACCTCGTGCGGGATGGTGCGGTCGTCGGTGTCGAGCCCCACGCGCGGGCGCAGCGCCTCCACGCGCAGCGCCTCGTACGCCATCGAACCGGCGGGTCGCGCTCCGGCGCCGGTCAGCCGCATCCAGTAGTCGGCGACGGCGTCCCGAGGGACCAGCAGGTCGGCGGTGAACAGCCCCCCGAACGGCACGTGCCGGACCAGGCCCGCACCGTCCGCGAGCCCGGCGACCGCGTATGGCTCGCTGAGGTCGTCCGCATTCGCCACCAGCCCGCTCGTGCTCAGCTGCGCCGCGGCCTCCGGTCCGACCACGGTCAGCAGCGCGAACTCGGCGGTGGCGTCGCGCGGTTCGACCTTGGACCAGAACCGCATCGCTTCCAGGTACTCCAGCAGCGACTGCTTGCCGTCCACACCGATGTTGGGCAGCGCGCTGGTCGCCTGCGCGCCCGCCTCGCTGTCCAGGTACACGACACCTTCGCGGTGCGCGACGAGCATGTGCGCGTCGATGTGACCGTGACTGTCGAGCACCAGCGCCTCGGTGCCCTGCCCCTCGGGCAGGTCCGACATGTGCTGGGACAGCACCAGGTGCAGCCAGCTCAGCCGCTCCTCGCCGTGAACCGCGATGACCTGGCGGTGCGAGCGGTCGACGACCACCGATGCCCGCGTCGCCGAGCGCTGCTCGGCGAACGGGTCACCGAAGTGCCACGCGACGTCGGAGTCCAGGTGCTCGTCCGGGGCGGGAACCGCCCCCGGCAGTTGCAACAGTGGCGATCTCATGCGTGCTCCTCACCGGAGGTCGAGCCGACCGGGGCGGCGACGGAGGCGTCCCGAAGGCAGTCCGCGCACGTCCCGGACAGCGCCACGTGCGTGGCGTCAAGGACGAAGCCGTAGCGCTCGCGGAGATCCTTGACCAGCCGGTCCAGTGTTTCGGTCGGCACCTCGTCCACCCGGCCGCACCGGTGGCACACGAGGTGCACATGCTCGTGTTCCTCGGGCGAGTACGTCGGTGCGCCATGCCCCAAGTGGGTGTGCCGAACCAATCCGAGTTGCTCCAGCAGATCCAACGCGCGGTAGACGGTGGTGATGTTCACCGTGGGCGCGGTGCCCTGGACGTGCTGGCAGACCTGTTCGGGAGTGGCGTGGCCCAATTGGCGTACCGCGTCCAACACGAGCTGGCGCTGCGGCGTCATCCGCATCCCGCGCTCGTGCAGGGTGTTGCGTAGCGATCCCTGATCAGTCACTACCGGCTCCGGCTCGGCGTCGATGGCATCTGGGCCGATGGAATTCTGGGCAGACGGCATGCTGCGCAGACGGCATTTCTGGGCATCGATGGCGTCCCCCACGATCGTAAGCGCAAGCGCCGCTACGCAGGAGGCACGGTCGTGGTCGGCGGCCCGGTCCTAGAGTGGGGACATGCGCCTACTCGCCCTCCTCGACGGGACCCTGGTCGACATCGACCAACCGCTGCTGCGCGCCGACGATCTCGGCGTCATGCGCGGCGACGGGATCTTCGAAACCATCCTGGTCACCAACCGCACACCGCGCGAACTCGGACCGCATCTGGACCGGCTGGAACGCTCGGCGCGCCTGATGGACATGGTGCTGCCGGAACGGGCGGGTTGGGAACGCGCCGCGCAGGCGCTGATCGACGCCTGGCCGTGGGATTCCGAGCCGGAGATGGCGCTGAAGCTGCTGTGCACGCGCGGTGTGGACGGCGGTGACGGCACCCCGACCGCCTTCGCCATGGGCCAGGCGATCGCGCCCGAGACCCGGCGCAAGCGCAGCGACGGGGTGGCTGCGGTGACCCTGGAGCGCGGGTACGCCACGGACCTGATGGACCGAGCGCCCTGGCTGCTGCTCTCCGCGAAGACGCTGTCCTACGCGGTGAACATGGCCGCGATGCGGGAGGCGGAGCGACGCGGCGCAGACGAGACGATCTTCACGGCCACCGACGGCACGGTACTGGAAGGGCCGACGTCCAACGTCGTGGTCGCCCAGGGCAAGACCCTGCGCACCCCGCCACCGAGCGCCGGCATCCTGCGCGGCACGACCCAGGGGGCGCTGTTCCGGGCGGCGGAGCGGGACGGCTGGACCACGCGGGTGGAACCGTTCCCGGTCGGGGAGCTCTTCCACGCAGACGGCGTGTGGCTGGCGTCCAGCGTTCGCCTGATCACCCAAGTCCACACGCTGGACGGCCAGAAGATCACCGCCGATCCCGACCTGCACGCCGAGATCACGAAGCTGTACGAGGCCCAGTACTAGCGAGCAGTACTGGCAAGCCGCGGTACTGCAGAGGCCGGGGAGGACTGACTACCCGACCACCCGCTCCAGCTTCGCCGACAGGCGCGGCTGGAGCTCGTGCTCGGCGGTCGCCCGTTCCTCGACGTACGCCAGTGATCCGGCGACGACGCCGTAGAGGCGGCTCGCGGACGTCACGTCCTCCGCTGTCGGCGTGCGCATCACGGCGTCGGTGGACAGCTCCCACGACGTCTGGTTCCGGGGCTTGCCGAAGAACATCTCCGCGACCCCGGAAGAGTGCACCAGCAGCAGCTCGATCGTGTCGTCCGGCTGCGGTCGCCACCAGCCGACCTCGCGGAACGCGGGCTCGACGACGCTCCCGCCCGGGCCGTCCAGCTTCCAGGCTCGGCTCTCGTAGAACAGGAACGGGCGGCCGTCGTGCGCGAAGGTGACCTGCTGCAGGAACCGGTAGGGCTCCTCCAGCGACGGGTGCGACGCCTCACCCTCCCCACGCCACACGCCGACCAGCGGCAGCAGGCCCAGGCACGCGTCATGCAGGGACGGCCCCAGCCGCACGTTGGCGGTGTCTCCCTCGCCGGGCAGGTCGTCGAAGGTGGGGAGGTTGCGGTCCCGGGTCATCTTGGCGCGCTCGGCGGCGGCGCGGATCGCCGCGTCACCGCTGCCCGGCGCCGGCTGGCCGGCGTCCGCCGGGTGCTCGGGCTCGTCGCGCCGCGAATTCGGCATGGCACTCATGGCAGCTGGATTCTCTCCGGACGAGTCGGTATGCGATCGGCGCGGATGGTGGTCAGTCCGTGTACAGCCGGTACACCACGTAGAACGCGAACCACACGGTGGCCAGGGCGGCGAGGCCGACCAGCGAAACGAGCCCGTAGTGCAGGAAGTCGATGTAATTCACGCGGAAAGAATAACTTCCGGTGCCGGGCCAGGTCTCCTCACTCGGGTGTGGTCTGCGGCATGGTCTGCCGGTCAGACGCGGGCAGCCCCCAGAAGAAGGAGAAAAGCCCCTCCGAAGAGGGGCTTTTCTCACTGGTTCAGGTCACGCCACCGCGATGTCCACGGCGTGCAGCCCCGGGCCGCCGGCGGACACGTCCGCCTGCCCACTGCCCGCGCGGTGCAGTGCGCGGACCGTCCACGCGCCCGGCGCGGCGTAGAAGCGGAAGTCGCCCTCGGCCGACGAGACCACCTCGGCGGTGAACTCACCGGAGGCGTCCAGCAGCCGCACGAACGCGCCCTCGACCGGTGCGTCACCGTTGCGGACCTTGCCGGTCACCACGACCTGGTCCCCGGCGTCCACCTGCGCGGCGGACGACTGCTGCGGAGCTCCGCATCCACTCATGTTCAGGCCTCCTCGCTCGGGTTCTCGATCGGCACGCCCACCAGGGAGCCGTACTCGGTCCAGGACCCGTCGTAGTTCTTCACGTTCTCCTTGCCGAGCAGCTCGTGCAGCACGAACCAGGTGTGCGAGGACCGCTCACCGATGCGGCAGTAGGCGATGGTGTCCTTGGCGTCGTCCAGGCCGGCCTCGCCGTAGACCTGGCGCAGCTCGTCGTCGGACTTGAAGGTGCCGTCCTCGTTCGCGGCCTTGCTCCACGGCACGTTGATCGCCGACGGGATGTGCCCGGCACGCTGCGCGGACTCCTGCGGCAGGTGCGCCGGCGCCAGCAGCTTGCCGGCGAACTCGTCGGGCGAGCGCACGTCGACCAGGTTCTTGGTGTTGATCGCGGCGACGACCTCGTCGCGGAACGCGCGGATCGAGGCGTCCTGCTCCTGGGCGGTGTAGTTGGTCCGTGGGCGGCTCGGCTCGTCCTTGGTCAACTCGCGGCCGTCCAGCTCCCACTTCTTGCGCCCGCCGTCGAGCAGCTTGACGTTGCGGTGGCCGTACAGCCGGAAGTACCAGTAGGCGTAGGCGGCGAACCAGTTGTTGTTGCCGCCGTAGAGGATCACGGTGTCGTCGTTGCTGATGCCCTTGGCGGACAGCAGCTTCTCGAAGCCGCTGCGGTCGACGAAGTCGCGCCGCACGTGGTCCTGCAGTTCGTTGCGCCAGTCCAGCTTCGTGGCACCGGGAATGTGACCCGCGTCGTAGGCGGTGGTGTCCTCGTCCACCTCCACGAACACGATCCCGTCGGTGCCGAGGTTCTGTTCGGCCCAGTCGGTGGAGACCAGGACCTCTTCACGGCTCATCGAGTGAACTCCCTTTCGTGGCTCTTGGGTCGGTCGTTCGGCGGTCAGCCGTTGCTCGGCTGGCGCACCGGGGCGAAGCGGCGGATCAGCAGGTACATCTGGCAACCCAGGCAGAACCCGAACGCGGCGTTGAGCAGCGCCGCGATCAGCGCGAACGCGTTGGCCACGACGCCGAAACCGGTCCAGCCGGCGGCGTAGGCGATCGTCGCGAGGATCGCGAAGACGAAGCCGACGCCCTGCGCGAAGCGCGGCGGTGCCGGGTCCTCGCGCTCTTCCGGTGGCAACGGCTTCAACCGTGGCTGCAGGGTGTGCCGGTAGAGCTGACCCCACGGGTTCAGCCGGAGTCCGACGAACGCGCACAACCCGAACAGGATCGTTTGCGCCGCCAGGACGCGCCAGCTGGTGGTGATCAGCCCCAGCGCGAGAATCGCACTGGTGATCCAGGCGGTGAACCGCATTCCGCGTGGGTCGATGCTAGCTTCGGCGGGCATGAGGCCTCCTGACCAAGGACCTGATCTGCTGAGTCCGTGAGGCGGTAGGCCATAGCCCAGCGAGGGCACAACCGTGGGGACGCGGTTGGAGAGATCTCGGCACTACCGCCCGGTCAGTGCCATCAACACAGGCTGCTGCCGACGCGGCCATAGTCGACCGCGCGCCTTCTGGTCAGCAGTACGTGCACGTCCAGGGAGGTTACCGGACCGACCGACCACCGGGAAGGTAGTTCACTGAGTGGGACGCGCGCGCAGGGTACGCATACCTCCGCACCGCAGGTGAGGGCATGGTTGCCGGGCGGCTAGCCGAGGTGCGGGTGCAGCGCGGCGATCAGCTCGTCCCGCCGCGGCACACCCCCGACCCGGAACAGCTCGACGCCGTCTGCGTCGAGGGCGAGCGTGGTGGGCGTGCGATGCACACCCAGCGGGGTGGACCACTCGGGGTGGTCGGTCAGATCGACGTCGATGTGCCGCAAACCCTCGGTGCGGTGTGCCAGGTCACCTAGCAGGATCCGAGTGTGCCGGCACGGAGCGCAGAACGTGGTGGACAGCTGGAGCAGGGTGACCTTGGCCGGAGTTTCGGCTGATCCGCTGCCGTCGAGGACCCGCTCGCGCAGCTCCTGCGGGAGCTGGGCGAGCGAGACGCGGTTGGTGTTGCCGTCGCGCACGTTCTCCTCGTTGCCAGAGTTGCCGTTCGTGCTGGAGGTGTGTCGCACACGCCCTTCCCGGGCGCGCCACACCATGCCGATCACCAGGGTGGCGGCGATCGCGGCGAGCAGAACCCACCAGCCCAGGGTCATCGCGCGCTGATCCCGTTCCGGGTGATGGTGGTGTTCTTCGCCGTACCTTCCATGGTCAGCGCGCCCTCCTCGACGCCGACCGAGGTCGGGTTCACGTGGAACGGCAGAATCCCGGGATCGATCGTGGTCGTGAACTGGTTGAGCACCAGTGACTGGAACGCCTGCGGCAGCGCGATCGTGCCCACCTTGCTGTTGGACAGATCCACCTTGCGCGGCTCGATCTTCATCTTCCCGTCCAGCAGTGCCAGCACGGCCAGCACGTTGACGTGGGTGTCGCTTCCCGCGATGTTGACGGTACCGCTGAGCGAGATCGCGGCCTTGGTCCGGTCGACCGTTCCGCCCGATGGCCCCTGCCCGGCGGACGGCGAGTCACCGGAGTTGTCAGTCGCGTCCGAGCCGCTGGAGCCCAGGTCCCCGGGCTTCTCGCCGGTGTCCTTGAGCGCGCCCTTGGGGGCCGGGGCGACGCGCAGGTCCGGGATGCCGATCACCCGGCCGACGTCGGCGGAGTGCAGCTTGACGCGGCCGACCAGGTCGTCGACCTCGACCTTGTCGGGCTTGCCGGCGGTCAGCTCGGTTGGCGACAGCCGCACGTCGTGCAGGCTGGCCTGCAGACCGACCTCGTGCAGCTGGCCGATCGGCACCGAGTCGGCCGACACTTCGACGTCGTGGAAGTCGCCGACGGCGAGCTGGGTGAGGAAGGGGAAGCCGTTGATCCGCACCTGGGGGTCGTCGGGGAGGTTGAGCTGTGCCCGCATCTGCTGGGAGACCTGGTACTCGGCCGCGGCTGCGGCGCCGAAGTCGGCCGCCACGAGCAGGCCGAGCGCGATCACGACGGTGATGGCGAGCTTCTTCACGGGCAGGGGTCCATCCTCTTCGGGGGCATCTGGCCCGCCCGCCCCCCGCTCGGGTGGGCCACGCGGGCGGGTCCGGTTCGCCGGCTGCCGCTCCCAGACAGGGTAGGGACGCGGTCGGCCCTGCGTGGCGTGGGCTCGCCCATGTCAAAGGGGACGTACCGGAATTCTCAGCGGTTCGAAATACGGACGGTGACGATCGTGGGCGAATTGTCACGCAGTGTCGTCGATCAACTCTGAAACATGCCTGTAATATTCTGCGCGTTTCGGTTTAACTTTTGTGACACCGTCTGGTGCGGCTGGTTGTTTCAGCCGCTCACCCGCTATTCTCCGAGTTATCCACAGGCAATGGAGCCGGCCAGTAAGTTCTGTGAACGCCTACGGGCGGTACGCGCCATTTGAGTGGCTTAGGGAGGCGCCGGCATGAGTTCCGAGCTGTTGTTGTTGAGTGTCGAACCGGACGCTCAGTCCGTGCTGCCCGCCCTGGCGCTGCTCCCCCACCGCGTGCGCTGCCTGCAGCCCGAGCCCGCCGCCCTGGTCTCGGCGGGTCCGCACGACGCCATCCTGGTCGACGCGCGCAACGACCTCGTCGCAGCCCGAGACCTGTGCCGCCTGCTGACCGGCGCGGACACCTCCGTGCCGGTGCTGGCCGTGGTCAACGAGGGCGGCCTTGTGGCGCTCAACGCCGAGTGGGGCGTGGACGACATCGTCCTGCCGAACGCCGGCCCGGCCGAACTGGACGCGCGGCTGCGCATACTGACCTCGAAGTCCACCAGCGCCCCGGCCGACAACGAGGTGCTGTCGGTCGGCGATCTGGTGATCGAGGAGGCCACCTACACGGCCCGGTTGAAGGGCCGTGCGCTGGAGCTCACCTACAAGGAGTTCGAACTGCTGAAGTACCTGGCCCAGCACGCCGGCCGGGTGTTCACCCGAGCGCAACTGCTCCAGGAAGTGTGGGGTTACGACTTCTTCGGTGGCACCCGCACGGTCGACGTGCACGTCCGGCGGCTGCGGTCGAAGCTCGGCCCGGAGCACGAGGGCATGATCGGGACCGTCCGCAACGTCGGGTACAAGTTCGTTCGTCCGGCCCGCAGCGGCCAGCCCCGACCGGTGACCGGTGAACTCGGCGACGAGACGGACATCGCGGAAGCGGCCGCCGCCGACGAGCCGATCATCCCGGCGCAGCTCGGCTGATCATCTGTTCCGGCGCGAGCTGGGTAACGTCTTGGCCGTGGTACAGCTAACGTGGCGCAACGGCTTGGACGAGGCCGAGACGGCCGAGGTGATGGACCTGCTGCGGGAGGCCGAGCACGCTGATGGCGTGGCCCCCGCCGGCGAGCACGTGATCCTGCGCCTGAAGGCGCGGCGCGGGGTGGTCGAGCAGATCGAGCCGGTGCAGGCCGACATCGGCGGTTCCGAGCACTTCGTCATGCGCGGTAGCGGCGGCACGATGGTCGGCTACGCGCACCTGGACACCCAGCAGGAGACGGCCGGAACCGGCCCGCTGGTCGCGGAGTTCGCGGTACGACCGTCACACCGCCGGCAAGGCGTGGGCGCGAGCCTGGTGGCCGCGTTGCTGGAGCGCGCCGAGCTGCCCAGCGAGCCTGTAGGCGGGGAGCAGGAGGACACGGGGGGCCTGCGGATCTGGTCGCACGGGGAACACCCCGGCGCGGTCCGGTTGGCCGAGCGCTTCGGTTTCACCCGGTCGCGCGAACTCTGGCGGATGGGTCGCGACCTGGACGCTGACCTGCCGGAGGTGACACTGCCTCGCGGGGTGACGATCCGGGCCTTCCGGCCGGGCGCGGACGAGCCCGCCGTCGTCCGCGTGAACCACCGCGCATTCTCCTGGCACCCGGAGCAGGGGCGGATGACCGAGCAGGACCTCCGGCGCAAGGAGCTGGAGAGCTGGTTCGACGCGGCCGGATTCCTGCTGGCCGTGGACTCCGACGACCGGTTGCTGGGCTTTCACTGGACGAAGGTGCACCCGGACTCCACTGGCGAGGTCTATGTCATCGGGGTCGATCCGGTGACGCAGGGCAGCGGCTTGGGGCGATCACTCACGGTGGCAGGATTGCGCCATCTGCGGGAAATCGGGTGCCCGAGAGTGATGTTGTACGTGGAAGCGGACAACGTGGCGGCGGTTCGGCTGTACCAGCGGCTCGGTTTCGCGCGCTGGGACGTGGATGTCCAGTTCGGACGCTGACGTGTCTGTTGCGGGCAGACTGCGGCCAGTAATCACAGTGCCCATTGGCGTGATGACAAAACGTATTGATCACACTCGATGAGGTGTGGCACTGCTTACTTAGCGTGGGTTGTTCACTTCCGGTTCACCTTCCCCATGGATGCTAGCTACCGCCGATGAATAACTTCACCCGCCAGCGGCAGCACGCCGCGAACTGCCCTGGCTCTCCAGTGGAGGAACGACGTGAAGATCAAGCGGCTCAGTGCTGCGCTCGGTCTCATGGCCGCCAGCGCTCTCGCGCTGTCAGCGTGTGGGTCCGACGTGAACGCACCCAAGGGGCAAGCGCCGCAGACACCTGGTGTCGAGTGCGGTGGCAAGCCGGCACTGACCGGTGAAGGTTCCACGGCCCAGACCAACGCGATCACCCAGTTCTCCGCCGCATTCCAGGCTCAGTGCAACCAGAACCGGTTCTCCTACAACCCGACCGGTTCGGGTGCGGGTATCAAGCAGTTCAGCGCCGGCCAGGTGGACGTCGGCGGCACCGACTCGCCGCTGAAGCCGACCGAGGCCCCCGCCGCGGACGCGCGCTGCAAGGGCAACCCGGCCCTGCACATGCCGCTGGTGTTCGGCCCGATCGCGCTGGCCTACAACGTCG
>JBPYFK010000138.1:0-17939 GCA_051984675.1 Pseudonocardiaceae bacterium
CCACCGGCAGGTTGAACACCGCGGTCTTCCGTGCCATGCCGAGGGCCAGATCCTCGACCTCGGACAGCGTGCAGCCCGCCCGCATCCGGGTTCCGCCGGTGGCCAGGCCGGATACCAGGCTATGGAAGACAAGGTAGCCGCACTTGCCTGTCACCGGATCTGTCCACGTCACCCGCATCAGCGGGTCGCAGTCGACTCGTGCCACCGGCCGAACCTCCTTTTCACACGGTGCGGACGCTCCGGCGCCGGGTGGCACCGGGATCAGATCAGAAGGGGAGAGCAAGAAGGGGCGTCACCGCCCCGGGCCACAGCCGGCCTTACGAGTGCATTCGGCGCCGCTACCTCGGGGCGCCGTTCAGAGATGTCGCAACCACACAGAAGATGTGCACCGGAGGCGAACGGTGTGGCCACGCTCGAAGTTCGTCATGAGGCCACCTCCCGCTCTGCGATCCCCGGCGACAGCACGAAGTTAAGGGCCAAAGCGATTGATTGTCAACAATCTACATAGCGCCGCGTATCGATCGTGTGACGCGCCGGAGAAGCCAGCTCATCGTGACGGTTGATGCGAAAAGGTCCAGACACAGTACCGGCTCATCGGCCGGGTCGACAGTCGATCACCTTAACGAGGTCTTAAGCTTCGAATGTGGAGGACCTGCCGCCCGTACAGGCGGTCGGCACGGTCCGAATCATCGCGGATTCAACACCACCCGGCGGCGCCCTACTGGGAGGATGCGGAACATGAGCCAACCCGGACCGCCGACTCCGCCCGAGCAGGAGCAGTTGATTCAGCAGATCGGCCGGTTGATCCTGCGAGCCCTGCCGCCCGGCTGGCAGGAAGCTCGTGTCGAGTACCGGGCGGTCGGCACGCACGCCGAACTCATCTCGCAGCTCGTCGCGCCGAACGGCACGGTCGTACCGCTGACCGCGCCGTCCGAACTCGGGCAGATGTTCGGTCAGCTCCGGCACGGCATGTTCGACCAGCAACGGGGTACCTGGATCAGCGCCCTGTACCGGCTCCAGCGTCCCAGCAGCTACAGCGTGGACTTCAACGGCGATCACGAGCCGGCCTGGCAGACGGCTCCCCCAGACTCGGCGTACACCGAGGAGCTCCAGCGCTACCCCCGCCCGACCGAACGCGTCCCCAAGTGGTTGGCCGAGCGTGCGGGGCAACCAGGTAACGCGGGAGGGGCGCCGGCTGAACCGTCCGCGCGCCTGCGGGTCGCCGACGTCTTCGACGGGGCGGACCCGAGCGGACGCCCGATCGCCAACCGTCCCGGGGTCGCGCCGGAGGAGCGGCAGCGTCTCGCCGACTACCTCGACCGCGCTCCGGTGATCCTGGCTACCGGAAACTTCGACCCGGACCGGCTCGACCCCAGCGGCGCCCCCGCGGTTCCGCAGACCTTCCACACCGACGGGAACTGGGTGTGGCCGGGCGCGGTCGGGTACTACCTGCGGCAGCACAACGTGCCGCCCCAGGCCGACCTGATCGAGCACATCCGGGGCCGTGGCTTCCAGATCCCGGACCTCGACGAGCAGGCCCGGGAGCGTGCCGTGGCCCTGGTTACCGGCGCACGCTCGGGCTGACGGCCTTCGCGGAACCGTCGGGCAGCAGCGCGCGGTACACCGCCGCGCCGATGCCGGCGATCAGCTCGCACGCCGGTCCGCCCCGGTAGCCGCCCCTCGACCGCTCGTCGGTGAGCCCGTCGACGAGCACCGCGACCACGGCCTGCGGCTGGTTTGCGACCCCGATCAGCCCGACGTCGTGGCGCAGGCCCCGCTGCTCGCCGGTCTTGTTCCAGCACCGGGCGGATGCGGGCAGATGCGCGGGCAAGCGGTCCCGAACCTGCTGGCGCGACAGGACATCCAGTGCATAGCCGGTGAGTTCCCGGTCCAACGCGCGCCCGGTGGCCAGGGCGTCGAGCACCCGGGCCTGGTCCAGCGCGGTCGTGATGTTGTCCTGGCCGCGCGCCTTGGCCTGGTAGTCCATCAAGTGCCGTCGCAGACTCGTCGCCGTGCAACCGAGGGCGCGGGCACACTGGTTGACCTCGGCCAGCCCGACGCGGTCGAGGATCACGTTCGTCGCGGCGTTGTCACTGACCACGATCATCAGGTTGAGCAGGTCCGCGACCGCCAGTTCGCGCACGCTCGGCAGCTCGCGCAGGACGCCGGTGCCACCGGCCCGGTAGGCAGGCGGGGGAAGCGCGAGCCGCTCATCCAACGCCATCAGCCCGCCCTGAACGCGGCGCAGCGCGCTGATCAGGATCAGCACTTTGATCGTGCTCGCGGAGGCCACTGGCCGGAGCCCGTCCACCAGGACGGGCTCGGACTCCGTCAGGCGCCAAGCGGCCAAGCTGACCTGACCGGGCGCATTGCCCCACGATCTGGGCAGTTGGCCCCGCAACCGCTGCGCGAATCCCACGCCACCATTGTTGTGCGCAGCGGCGTCGCCTGACGTGATCCTCCGGCGAAGGTCAAGCATCGCTATGGCTCAGCCGGAACAGGAATCCCTCTCCTGATGCTCGGCCAAAGCACTCCGCAGCGTCTAACGTGGGGCACGCACAGGTGTTCTGGGCCACAGCCACAGAACCACTGTGGGTGACGACGAGCGGAAGAGGTGCGTTCCGGTGGCGGAGCCGACGGCGACGGGGTCGACGACAACCTTGTCCCCCACGACAACATCCCGAGCAGCGACATTCCCGGCCACGCTGGCCTCCGTCATCGGCGGGCAGGAGGTGGCCGACCCGGGCAGCCGGGAGTACCGGTCGGTGAACCCGGCGAACCTGGACGACCTGGTCGCCCGGGTACAGCTTGGCGGTGCGCGGACGCTTCAGGACGCGACCGCGCGAGCGCAACGGGCACAACGCGACTGGGCGCAGGTGCCCGCTCCGGTGCGCGGGCGTGTCATCGCCGCGTTCGGACGGCTCGTGGAGGCGAACAAGGAGTCGCTGGCCCGGCTGGTCACCCGGGAGATCGGCAAGCCCCGGGTGGAAGCGCTCGGCGAAGTGCAGGAGATCATCGACACCTGCGACTTCTTCGTGGGTGAAGGTCGGCGGCTCTACGGGCAGACAGTGCCCTCGGAGATGCCTGACAAGCAGCTGTTCACCTTCCGCGTGCCGGTCGGCGTCGCCGTGGTGATCACGGCCGGCAACTTCCCGGTGGCGGTGCCGTCCTGGTATCTCGTGCCGGCGCTGCTGGCCGGCAACGCCGTGGTCTGGAAACCGGCCGAGTACGCGGCGGCCACCGCGCGGGCACTGGCCGAACTGGCCTGGCGCGCCGGCGCGCCCGACGGCGTGCTCAACGTCGTCTACGCCGACGGCGAGTCCACCTACCAGGGCCTGGAGGCCGCCCTGCGGGCTGGCACGGTGCAGAAGGTCGGTTTCACCGGGTCCACCGCGGTCGGTTCCCGGATCGGTGAGCTGTGCGGCAGATACCTGCAGACGCCGTGCCTGGAGCTGGGCGGCAAGAACCCCATGCTGGTCGCCCCGAACGCCGAGTTGGATCTGGCGGTGGAAGGCGCATTGTTCTCCGGCTGGGGCACGGCCGGTCAGCGTTGCACCTCGCTGGGCAACCTGATCGTGCACCGTGAGGTGCACGACGAGTTCGTCCGCAGGCTCGACGCCGCGCTGCGCTCGGCCGCGGTCGGTGACCCCGCGCAGGACGTCCTCTACGGACCGATGCTCGACCAGCGTTTCGCGGACAATTTCGAAGGATTCCTCGACACCGTCAGCGAGCATCACACCGTGCACGGTTCGACGTCGGTCGGTCGGATCACCGGGTCCGCGCCCCGCGACGGGTTCGTCGGGGACCCGACCACCGGCCTCTACTACCACCCGGTGCTGGTCGACGGGCTACGCCCGGAGGACGAGCTTTTCCAGCGCGAGACCTTCGGACCGATCGTCGGCGTGGTCACCTACGACAGCCTGGACGAGGGCATCGAGCTGGGCAACGCTCCCGGCTACGGCCTGTCCGCCTCGGTGTACACGACCGACCCGGCCACGGCGTTCCGTTTCCGCCAGGGCATCAGCGCCGGCATGGTGAGCGTGAACAACTCCACGTCCGGCGCGGAGGCGCACCTGCCGTTCGGCGGGAACGGACGTTCCGGCAACGGCAGCCGGCTGTCCGGCATGTGGGTGCTCGACCAGTTCACCCGGTGGCAGTCGTTGAACTGGGACTTCTCCGGGCGGCTGCAGAAAGCGCAGATGGACGTGGCCACTGTGGAACCGGACTTCGACTACCGGCTGCCCCCCGAGTTCGGTGGCGACGCCATCGCCGGTTGACCAACCCGGGTGCGATCGTGCTCAACCCTATCCACTTGCGGACGCTGCGGGAGTGCGTGCGGACCGGCTCGTTCGCCGAGTCCGGGCGGAAACTGGGCTACACCGCTTCCGCGGTGTCTCAGCAGATGGTCCTGCTCGAACGCGTCCTCGGAGCGGAGTTGTTCGAGCGATCCGCCCGCAGTGTCCGACCCACCCGGCTGGCACTGCGGCTGGCCGAACGCGCCCGGGAAGTGCTCGGCGAACTCGAGGCGCTGGAACGGGAGGCCCGCGCCATGGTGACCGGCGACCAGGGCTCGTTACGCCTGGCGAGCTTCGCCACCGCCAACGCGCGGGTGCTGCCGGAGGCGCTGGCGGCCGTCGCCGGCCAGCGCCCGCACGCCGAGGTCCACCTCGATGAGGGTGAGCCGGACGAGGTGATCAGCGGCGTGCTGGGCGGTGAGGTCGATGCGGCGGTCGTGTTCGAGTACGACCTCGACCCCCGGCAGTGGCCGCTGGAACTGCACGCCCGGGAGCTGCTGGCCGAGCCGTTGCGGCTGGCGCTGCCGGCGGACCACCCGCTGGCCACCGCCAGCGAGGTCCACCTGGTCGAGTTGGCCGACGAGGCGTGGATCTGCACCCGAGGCGACACGGCCGGCGCGAGGTCGTTCGAGCGGCTGGCGGCGGCGGAAGGCATGGTGCCGCGCATCATCTTCCGCAGCAACGACTACGCCGTGATCCGGGAGCTTGTCGCGCGGCGCCTGGGGGTCGCGGTACTCCCCGGTCTGGCCATCCGGGAGGGTGACGTGCGGATCACCCGAATCGCCGGGTGGCAACCCTACCGACGGGTGAAGGTGCTGTACCGGCCGCAGAACACCAACCCGCTGCTCGCCCTGGCCATCGACTGCATGGCCGGCACGTGCACCAGCCTGGCCCAGGAATGGGCCAGGCAGAGCGAAGAACTCTTGCCTCAACTGGAGTCTCGATGAACACGCCCAGCCGGGACATCGCCGAAGCCGTCGACGACCATTTCGTGCGAGCAGTGCGGGCGATGGAGGCGCAGCCGCGACGGGAGCGTGAACTCCCGGTCGCCGCCGGTGTCGGAGTCACCGGTGAGCAGCTGATCGAGCTGTTCGACGCGCAGGCGGCCAGCCGGCACCTGGATTTCGCGGCTCGGCGGCTGACCGCTGAGGGTGCGGGCTTCTACAGCATCGGCTCGTCGGGCCACGAATCGAACGCGGCGGTCGCCGCCGCGCTCCGGCCGACCGATCCCGCCCTGCTGCACTACCGTTCCGGCGGGTTCTACCTGCGACGGGCACGACAGGTCCCGGACCAGAACCCGTTGCGGGACGTGCTGCTCGGAGTGGTCGCGGCGGCGGACGAACCGATCTCGGGTGGGCGGCACAAGGTATTCGGCCACGCCGGCCTCAACGTCATCCCGCAGACGTCGACGATCGCCTCACATCTGCCACGTGCGGTCGGGCTGTCCTTCGCCCTGGCCAGGGCGAAGGCCCTCGGCATCCCTACGCCGTGGCCGGCGGACTCGGTGGTGGTGTGCAGTTTCGGTGACGCTTCCGTGAATCACTCCACCGCCACCGGCGCGATCAACTCCGTGCTGCACTGCGCCTACCAGTCGTTGTCGATGCCGCTGTTGCTGGTGTGCGAGGACAACGGGATCGGCATCAGCGTCCGCACCCCGAAGGGATGGGTCGAACAGACCTTCCGGGACCGTCCAGGGCTGCGGTATGCCCGCGTCGACGGCGACGACCCGGTCCACTGTGCTCAGACATGCGAGGACATCGTGCGCTGGGTGCGGGAGAATCGGACACCGGCCTTCCTGCATCTGCGAACCGTGCGGTTCATGGGTCACGCCGGCTCGGACGTGGAGTCCGCGTATCGCGGCCGATCCGAGATCAGCGCCGATTTCGATCGTGACCCGTTGGTGGGCGCAGCGAGCGCGCTGATCAGGCACGGCTTCCTGGAGCCGGCCGAAGTGCTCGCCCGCTACGAGCACACCCGCAAGCTCGTCGGGGAAGTCGTCGAGGACGCTGTTCGCCATCCTCGTCTGGCGAGCAGGGCGGAGGTGATGGCACCGATTGGCCGCAACCACCCGGAATCCGTTGCACGCCGCGCCACCGAAGTACCGGATTCGGCCGTGCGGCACCAGTTCTTCGGCAACCAGCCGCCCGAGACCGAGGGGCCGTTGACGCTGGCACAGGCCATCAACCGCGGCCTGGCCGAGGAACTCGCCCGCGACGAGGGCGTCTTGGTCTTCGGTGAGGACGTCGCACGCAAGGGAGGTGTCTACGGTGTCACGCGGGGGCTGCGCAAGAAGTTCGGCGGGCGCCGGGTGTTCGACACGCTGCTGGACGAGCAGAGCATCCTGGGCACCGCGCTCGGCGCCGGATTGGCGGGAATGCTGCCGATCCCGGAGATCCAGTACCTCGCCTATGTGCACAACGCGGCCGACCAGATCCGTGGTGAAGCCAGTACCCTCGGATTCTTTTCCCAGGGACAGTACGGAAATCCGATGGTCGTGCGCATCGCCGGGTACGCCTACCAGAAGGGGTTCGGCGGCCACTTCCACAACGACAACAGCATCGCCGCACTACGCGACATTCCGGGACTGGTCGTCGCCTCGCCGTCCCGACCGGCGGATGCCGCCGCGATGCTGCGCACGTGCGTAGCGGCAGCGCGCATCGACGGTCGGGTGTGCGTGTTCCTGGAGCCGATCGCCCTGTACCACACCCGTGACCTGCACGAAGACGGGGACGGCCAGTGGCTGGAGCACTACCCGGCGCCCGGCACCGGACACGTTCCGATCGGGCGCGCACGCGAGTACGGCGAGGGCAGTGACGTGACGCTGGTGAGCTTCGGCAACGGGACGCGGATGAGCCTGCGCGTCGCAAGGCGGCTGACCGACCGTGGGATCGGCGCCCGCGTACTGGACCTGCGATGGCTGGCGCCGCTGCCGGTCGAGGACCTGCTCGCGGCGGCGCGCGCCACCGGCCGGGTGCTGGTCGTCGACGAAACCCGCCGCAGCGGCGGGGTGTCGGAGTCCGTGGTGACCGCCCTGGTCGACGCCGGTTTCAGCGGCCCGATCCGCCGAGTCACCAGCGCCGACAGCTTCATCCCCCTCGGCGACGCGGCCTACCACGTCCTGCTCGACGAGCCGACGATCGAACAAGCGGCCCTCGATCTCGTCAGTGGCTGACGAACGGCTGCTGCCCTCGCACTACGGGTTGCTCTGTCCCGTTGGCGCGGCGGTGCGCTGAGTCGGGGACGCGGGCGCCTGCGAACCAGACCGGTTCGGCGAGGACGCAGGCGGTGGTTGCGTCGGCGAGACCGACTCCGGCGGCTGCTGCGACGGCCAACCAGTCGACGCTGGTGGCGACGTCGACGGCGGCTTTTCGGCGGTCGAGGTCTGCTGCTGCGGGACCGGTGTAGCTGGGGCCTCGGTCGACGGTGGGTGCAGCACGGCACCCACCGTCGTCGGGTTTCCGCCGCCGGACAGTGCCGAGCCGGTGAGCAACTCGAAGGTGGTCACCGCGAGCATCGCGAGCGCGAAGACGAGTGCGCTCACAACGGTGACGACTGGCCAGCGCACCCTGCGGTGTCCCGTGGGAGCCGCTTGAGTCTCCGGGACTTCTGGGCCCGTCCCGTCGACCCCATCCTCGGTCGGCGGTCCTTGGTCGGGCGCGCCCTGCTCGACATGCTCGTCGTTTTGCCGCACCCGGCGGGTCGCCTGCCTGGCTCTGTCCCGCGTGACCTCCAGCCAGCGCTGATACAGCGCACCTCCGACGGTGAGGATCACACTGGTGAGAGCCGCCCCGATGATCGTCCCGGCAACGCCCAGGTACGAGCCGAGGAACGCAGCCGTCATCGCTGCCAGCGCCGCACCCACGACCTGGATCGGCGTCACGTTGAAGCTCTTGGCCCCTGCCATGATCCGCTGTCCCGGAGCCCCCAGACGACAAGCCACCCTCTACCGACCGTGCTCCTCAGCACACGGACACGCCAGGGATTCCCACGATCGAGCGACAGGCGAGCCGGGGTGCTATGTCGATCGCGCAGAGGACGGGGCCTCGGCAGGCGCTGGAACAGGGTCGCCCGGCATACCCGTGTTGCGGGCGGCCAACCGCCTGGCCAGGGCCGCACACACCATGAGTTGCATCTGGTGGAAGAGCATCAGCGGGAGCACGGCCAGGCCGACACTGTGGCCCACGAACAGAACGTTCGCCATCGGCAGTCCCGCCGCCAGGCTCTTCTTCGACCCGCAGAAGATGATCGCCGTCCGATCCTCGGGGCGGAATCCGAGCCGCCCGGAGGCGAAGTTGGTGATGCTCAGCACCGCCCCGAGCAGCAGCGCCTCCACCACCAGCAGTGCGCCCAGCTGCTGCGGCTGGACCTGGTGCCAGATGCCACCAACGACGCCCGCGCTAAACGCACTGTAGACGATCAGCACGATCGAGCCCCGGTCGAACAGGCTCAGCACGCGCTTGCGCCGCTCCAACCAACCAACGATCCAGCGCCGCAGCAGCTGCCCGGCCAGGAATGGCAGCAGAAGCTGCACCACGATGTCCACAATGGACTTCGCGGAGAAGCTCGCGCCCTGGCCGCTGAGCAGCAGCCCGGCCAGCAGCGGCGTGATGACGACTCCCGCCAGACTGGACAGCGAGGCCGAGGCGATCGCCGCCGCGACGTTGCCCCGAGCCGTGGAGGTGAGTGCGATCGAGGACTGCACGGTCGACGGCAGCATGCACAGGAAGAGCACGCCGGTATACAGCGGCACCGGTAGCACCACCGGCACCAGCGGATACAGCGCGAGCCCGAGCAGCGGGAAGAGCACGAACGTGCTCAGCAGCACCACCGAGTGCAGCCGCCAGTGACGAACGGCGTCCAGCGTCGCCTGGGGAGACAGCCGTGCGCCGTAGAGGAAGAACAGCAGGCCGACTGCCACCTCGGTGACGTCGCTCAACCCGGTCGCCGCCGAGCCCCGCACCGGCAACAAGGACGCCACCACGACCGTGCAGAGCAAAGCAACCACGAAGGGGTCTGGCCGGAAGCGCGCGAAACGCGCGAATGGGGGCATCGTCGGTCCTCACGTGCTGTCGGCTGTGCTTCCTCCACGGTGGCGTCCCCTCAGTCTGCGGCCGGGTGGGAAAATTCGGAACCCCGATGACCGTGTTGACTGCGATCGGAAAACGCGATAAGCATCACCTGTGTTCGATCCGGTCCTGCTCAAGACCTTCCTGGCGGTGGCTGAGGCTCGGAGTTTCACCCGGGCCGCGCAGCGCCTAGGGCTCCGGCAGTCCACGGTCAGCCAGCACATCCGCAAGCTGGAGCGCGCGGCGGACCGGCAGCTGTTCGCGCGCGACACGCACACGGTGGAAACGACCCCGGACGGCGAAGCGATGGTCGGTTTCGCTCACGGCATCCTCGCGGCCAACGAGCGGGCGATGGGCTACTTCACGCGTTCGGAGTTGCGCGGCCGGGTGCGTTTCGGGGCCTCGGAGGACTTCGTCCTCTCCCGGCTACCTGAGATCCTTCGCGAGTTCCGCCGTACCCACCCGCTGATCAACCTGGAACTGACGGTTGCGCTCAGCGGAACCCTGCACGAACAACTCCGTGACGGCGAACTGGACCTCGTGTTCGGCAAACGACGTCCAGGGCAGTCGCATGGGCGACTGATCTGGCGCGAACCGCTGGTGTGGATCGGCAACGAGGGCTTCAGTCTCGATCCAGCGGAGCCCGTACCGTTGGTCGTCTACCCGCCACCCAGCATCACTCGAGTGCACGCACTGGAGACGCTGGAGCGGCACGGACGTCCGTGGCGGGTCACGTGTACGAGCACGAGCCTCAACGGCCTGCGGGCTGCCGCGCTGGCTGGCCTGGGCGTCACCCCGCACGCGCGCAGCCTGGTGCCTCCGGGGCTGTCACCGGTCGTGCCTCAGCACCAGCTGCCGGAGTTGGGCGAGGTGGAGTTCGTCCTGCTCGGCGGAGCGGAAGCCGGTCCCGGACACGAGCCCGTGAGTGCGCTCGCGTCCGCGATCCTGGACAACACCGACCGGCTGCACCAGGCGATGTAGGCCCAGGTCGATCAGTGTCCTGCCGGCCTTCGGGAATGATCAATTCACGACGATGATGTTTAGTTGAATTGAGTACCGGTTCGAAGAACCGGCCGATTTTTCCGCTCACGCTAACGGAGAAACCTCATTCAGCCTGAACCCTTCTCGCCATCTCCTCGTAATGAGAAATAACATCCCCACGCCGCGAGGAGGAACTACGTGTCAGGTCGACATCGCAAACCCGCCGTCATCGGGGTCGGAGCCGCGGTGGTGATCTCGGCGATCACGGCAATCGGTTTCACCGCGTTCACTGGCCCCGAGAGCCATGCTGCCGAAAGCTGCGCCGGCCTCGAAACCGCATTGCGGAACAACCTGAACTTCATCGCTGGTCAACGCGCCAATCCAGACGGGCAGTCCGGGGCCAGAATCGCCAACCGACAGGCCGTCGTGGACCAGATCCAGAAGCGGCTTGCCGCCGCTGGGTGCAGCGGCGACGTCGCCGCCCAGGATTCGGCCGCCCAGAATTCGGCCACCCAGAATTCGGCGGCCCAGAATTCGCCGGCACAAGATCCCGCAGTCCCACCGCCCGACGCGGGCAAGGCACCCACCCAGCCCGCCCAGCCCGCTCAGCCCGCGAACAAGACCGGCGACAAGGCGGCGAACAGCGGCGGGGCCGGTCAGGTCGTGTGTCCCGGTTCAACCGTGACGCTGTCGGGCGAGGGCGGCGCTCCCGCCGCGTCAAGCAACCAGGTTCCTGTGGGCACAACGATGAAAGTGACCAACCTGGACAACAACAAGTCCACCACGGTCAAGGTCACCTCAGTATCCGGCAGTTGTGCTCTACTGAACAACGCCGCATTCGACCAGGTTCGCGAGCCCGGCAAGAATCTCATCCGCCACGCCCGGATCGAGAAACTCGGCTGAGCGGGCGTCGGAATGCGAAACGGGCCGTGGGAACTCCCACGGCCCGTTTCGGTGCTTCAGCTATACAGCTTCTCAGCTATGCAGCGGAGATCCGCAGATCAGTAGCGGTAGTGGTCGGGCTTGTACGGCCCGTCGACGTCCACACCGATGTACTCGGCCTGTTCCTTGGTCAGCTTGGTCAGCTTGACCCCAAGCGCGTCCAGGTGCAGCCGGGCGACCTTCTCATCGAGGTGCTTGGGCAGCACGTAGACCTGCTTGTCGTACTCGCCGGGCTTGGTGAACAGCTCGATCTGGGCGATCGTCTGGTTGGCGAACGAGTTCGACATCACGAAGCTCGGGTGCCCCGTGGCGTTGCCCAGGTTCAGCAACCGACCTTCGGAGAGCACGATGATCGAGTGGCCGTCGGCGAAGGTGTACTCGTGCACCTGCGGCTTGATCTCCAGCTTTTTGATCCCCGGGGTCTTCTCCAGGCCAGCCATGTCGATCTCGTTGTCGAAGTGGCCGATGTTGCCCACGATCGCCTGGTGCTTCATCCGGCTCATGTGCTCAGCCGTGATGATGTTGAAGTTACCCGTGGTGGTGATGAAGATGTCGGCGGTCTCGACGACGTCCTCGATGGTGGCGACCTCGTAGCCCTCCATCGCCGCCTGCAGCGCGCAGATCGGGTCGATCTCGGTGATGATCACTCGGGCGCCCTGGCCCCGCAGCGACTCGGCCGAGCCCTTACCCACGTCACCGAAGCCGGCGACCACCGCGACCTTGCCGCCGATGAGCACGTCGGTGGCCCGGTTGATGCCATCAACCAGCGAGTGCCGGCAGCCGTATTTGTTGTCGAACTTGGACTTGGTGACCGAGTCGTTGACGTTGATCGCCGGGAACAGCAGGTCACCGGTCTTGGCGAACTCGTAGAGGCGGTGCACACCGGTGGTGGTCTCTTCGGTGACGCCCTTGATCTCCTTGGCGATCTTGGTGAACCGCTGCTTGTCCGAGGCCAGGCTGTTGCGCAGCGTCGCCAGGACGACCTGGTACTCCTCCGGGTCGTCCTCGGTCGCCTGCGGCACCGCGCCCGCGGCCTCGAACTCCACACCCTTGTGCACCAGCAGGGTGGCGTCCCCACCGTCGTCCAGGATCATGTTCGGAGCCTGGCCGCCACCGAACTGGAACAGCTGGTCGGTGCACCACCAGTATTCCTCCAGGGTCTCGCCCTTCCAGGCGAACACCGGCACACCCGCCGGCTTGTCCGGGCTGCCGTTCGGGCCGACGACCACGGCGGCAGCGGCCTCGTCCTGGGTGGAGAAGATGTTGCAGGACACCCAACGCACCTCAGCGCCGAGCTCCACCAGCGTTTCGATGAGCACGGCGGTCTGCACGGTCATGTGCAGCGAACCCGCGATGCGCGCGCCCTTGAGCGGTTTCGACGCCGCGTACTCCTTGCGGGTCGCCATCAGGCCCGGCATCTCGTGCTCGGCCAGGCGGATCTGGTGACGTCCCGCCTCTGCCAAGCCCAGGTCCGCCACCGCGAATTCGAGGCCGTTGACCTTTTGCAGCTTCGAGCTCATGACTTCCTTTCGTTCTCCGTCGTGCGGACACTCGTGATGGTTGCAGGACTCACGTGTTGAAGTACTTGGCCTCGGGGTGGTGGGCCACGATCGCGTCGGTGGACTGCTCAGGGTGCAGTTGGAACTCTTCGGACAGCTCCACGCCGATCCGGTCCGCGCCCAGCAACTCGACGATCTTCGCGCGGTCCTCCAGGTCCGGGCAGGCGCCGTAGCCGAGCGAGAACCGGGCGCCCCGGTACCCGAGCTTGAAGAACTCCGTGACGTCTTCAGGGTCTTCCTCGGCGACCGCACTGCCCGTGGACCACTTCAGCTCCTGCCGGACCCGGCGGTGCCAGTACTCGGCGAGCGCTTCGGTGAGCTGCACGCCCAGGCCGTGGATCTCCAGGTAGTCCCGGTAGGAGTTGCTGGCGAACAGCTCGTTGGCGAAGTCCGCGATCGGCTGGCCCATGGTGACCAGCTGCAGCGGCAGCACGTCCACCTGGCCGGTCTCGACGGCCTTCTCCCGGCCACGGTAGAAGTCCGCCAGGCACAGCCGGCGATCCCGGGTCTGGCGCGGGAAGGTGAACCGGAACCGTTCCGGCGCGTCCGGCTCGTCCTTGTCCAGCACCACGAGATCGTTGTCCTCGGACACGCACGGGAAGTAGCCGTAGACGACCGCCGCGTGCTGGAGGATGCCCGCCGTGGACAGCTCGTCCATCCAGGCCCGCAGGCGCGGCCGACCCTCGGACTCGACCAGCTCCTCGTACGACGGCCCCTCGCCCTTCTTGGCACCGCGAAGGCCCCACTGCCCGAAGAAGGTCGCACGCTCGTCCAGCAGCGCGAGGTAGTCGGCGACCGCGACGCCCTTGACCACCTTGGAGCCCCAGAACGGCGGGGTGGGCACCGGAGCGTCCGCGTCCACATCGGACCGGGTGGTGTCGTCCGGGCTGGGTTCCTCGCCCTGCTCGGCCTTGCGCTTCTCCGCGATCCGCAGCGACCGCTCGCGGCGCGCCTTGCGCTCGGCCTTCTTCTCCTGCTCCTTGGCGTCCTCCTCCGGGGTCTCCCCTCGCTTGACCGCCATCACGCGGTCCATCAGGTGCAGACCCTCGAAGGCGTCCTTGGCGTAGCGGACGTCGCCGTTGTAGACCTCGTCGAGGTCGTTTTCCACGAAGGAGCGGGTCAGCGCGGCGCCACCGAGAAGCACCGGGTACTTCTCGGAGATCCCGCGGGAGTTCATCTCCTGCAGGTTCTCCTTCATGATGACGGTGGACTTCACCAGCAGCCCGGACATGCCGATCGCGTCGACGTTGTGCTCCTCGGCCGCCTCCAGGATCGTGTTGATGGGCTGCTTGATCCCGATGTTGACGACGTCGTAGCCGTTGTTGGACACGATGATGTCGACCAGGTTCTTGCCGATGTCGTGCACATCGCCCTTGACCGTGGCCAGCAGCAGCTTGCCCTTGCCGCCCGAGTCGTCCTTCTCCATGTGCGGTTCCAGGTGCGCCACCGCGGACTTCATGACCTCGGCCGACTGCAGCACGAAGGGCAGCTGCATCTGCCCGGAGCCGAACAGGTCACCCACGACCTTCATGCCCGCGAGCAGGTTGTCGTTGACGATCGCCAGCGGGGCCTTCTCCTTCATGGCCTCGTTGAGATCGTCTTCCAGGCCGTTGCGCTCACCGTCGACGATGCGCCGTTCCAGCCGCTCGAACAGCGGCAGCTTGGCCAGTTCCTCGGCACGCGAGGCACCGGCGGAGGACGCGGTCTTGCCCTCGAACAGCGCCATCAGCTTCTGCAGCGGGTCGTAGCCCTCGGACCGGCGGTCGTAGACCAGGTCCAAGGCGACCTGACGCTGCTCCTCGTCGATCTTGTTCATCGGCAGGATCTTCGAGGCGTTCAGGATCGCGGTGTCCAGACCGGCTTCCCGGCACTCGTTGAGGAACACCGAGTTGAGCACCTGGCGGGCCGCCGGGTTGAGACCGAACGAGACGTTCGACAGCCCCAACGTGGTCTGGACGTCCGGGTGCCGACGCTTGAGCTCCCGGATGGCCTCGATGGTCTCGATGCCGTCCTTGCGGACCTCCTCCTGACCGGTGGAGATCGGGAACACCAGGCAGTCGATGATGATGTCCGACTCCTGCAGGCCCCACTTCGTGGTGATGTCGTCGATCAGGCGCTCGGCGACCCGCAGCTTCCAGTCCTTGGTGCGGGCCTGGCCTTCCTCGTCGATGCACAGCGCGACCACGGTGGCGCCGTGCTCGGAGACCAGCCGCATCACCTTCTGGAACCGCGAGTCCGGGCCGTCGCCGTCCTCGTAGTTCACCGAGTTGACCGCGCAGCGGCCACCGAAGTGCTCCAGGCCAGCCTCGATGACGTCGGCTTCAGTGGAGTCGACCATGATCGGCAGCGTGGAGGCGGTCGCCAGCCTGCTGGCCAGCTCCCGCATGTCCGCCGCGCCATCCCGGCCCACGTAGTCCACGCACAGGTCGAGCATGTGCGCGCCTTCGCGGGTCTGGCCCTTGGCGATCTCGATGCAGTCGTCGTAGCGGCCTTCCAACATCGCCTCGCGGAACGCCTTCGAACCGTTGGTGTTCGTGCGCTCCCCGATGTTGAGGATCGAGGCGTCCTGTTCGAACGGCACCGCCTGGTACACCGAGGACACCGAGGGGATGTACTCCGGCGTGCGCGGCTTCGGCCGCAGCGAGGCGACCGCCTCCGCCACCGCGCGGATGTGCTCGTTGGTCGTCCCACAGCAACCGCCGACCTGGCGGGCGCCGAAGTCGTTGACGAACCCGACCAGCGCTTCGGCCAGCTCGTCCGGCTGCAACGGGTACACCGCGCCGTTCGGGCCGAGCTCCGGCAGCCCGGCGTTGGGCATCACGGAGATCGGCACCCGCGCGTGCTGGGCAAGCACCCGGAGGTGCTCGCTCATCTCCGCCGGGCCGGTGGCGCAGTTCATACCGATCATGTCGATACCCAGCGGCTCCAGGGCGGTCAGCGCCGCCCCGATCTCCGAGCCGACCAGCATCGTCCCGGTCTGCTCGACCGTGACCTGCGCGATGATCGGCACCCGGCGCCCGGCCTGCGCCATGGCCCGCTTGGCCGCGACGATCGCTGCCTTGGTCTGCAGCAGGTCCTGCGAGGTTTCCACCAGCACGGCGTCCACCCCGCCGTCCAGCAGACCCAACACGTTCTCGACGTAGGCATCGCGCAGGTCCGCGTAGGGCGCGTGGCCCAGGGTGGGCAGCTTCGTGCCCGGTCCCATCGAACCCAGCACGAACCGCGGCTTGTCCGCGGTGGAGTACTCGTCGGCACATTCCCGGGCCAGCCGCGCGCCGACCTCGGCCAGCTCGCGAATCCGGTCGGAGATCCCGTACTCGCCCAGGTTCGCCAGGTTCGTGCCGAACGTGTTCGACTCGATCGAGTCCGACCCGGCCTCCAGGAAGCCCCGGTACACCGACCGCACCACGTCGGGGCGCGTGACGTTGAGGATCTCGTTGCAACCTTCGAGGTTGTCGAAGTCGTCCAGCGTCAGGTCGTGCTCCTGCAACGCGGTTCCCATGCCGCCGTCGGCGACCAGGACGCGCTCGGTGATGGCTGTCAGGAAACCACTCGGGTCGTTGCTGTCCTGCTCTGCCATGCCCCTATCTGACATGCCCTTGCCTTCCATGGAGCCCTCGCAGGGCCTTGCGTCGTGTGCGGCGGTCGTACATCGGCCTTCGGCGGTGAGCCGGGGGCTCACGCCAGCGTCAGGGAAGCGCCTTCCCGATCTCGCTGGCCGCCGCGTCGCCGTAGGCCTCGGCCACCCGGGACAGGAACGAGTCGCGCTCCAACTCGTGCTCCTGCGTACCGACGCTTTCCAGCACCGTGGTGGCCAGCATGCAGCCCAGCTGCGCGGACCGCTCCACACCCAGGTTGTGGTGCAGCCCGGCCAGGAAGCCGGAGCGGAACGCGTCACCCACGCCGGTCGGGTCGGCCTTCTGCTTCTCCTTCGGCGGCGCCACCGTCACCGTCTCGCCGTCCACCGACTCCACGCGGACGCCGTCGCCCCCCAGCGTCGTGATCCAGGAACCGACGCGCTCCAGGACCTCACCATGGCTCCAGCCCGTGCTCTTGAGCAGCAGGCCCGCCTCGTAGTCGTTGGTGAACAGGTAGGTGGCACCGTCCACCAGCTTACGGATCTCCTCGCCACTCATCCGCGCGAGCTGCTGCGAGGGGTCGGCTGCGAAGGCGTAGCCGCGCTGCCGGCTCTCATCGGTGTGCCGCAGCATCGCCTCCGGGTCGTTCGGCGAGATCACCACGAGGTCCAGGCCGCCCGCCCGGTCGGCGATCGGCTTGAGCTCGATCTCCCGCGCCTCGCTCATCGCGCCCGGGTAGAACGACGCGATCTGGTTCTGATCCGCGTCGGTGGTGCACAGGAACCGCGCCGTGTGCCGCGTGTCAGACACGTGGACGGAGTCGGTGTCCACTCCGTGGCGCTGCAACCACGAACGGTAGTCGGCGAAGTCGGCGCCGACCGCACCGACCAGCAGCGGGGTCAGCCCGAGCTTGCCGAGGTTGAACGCGATATTGGCGGCCACCCCGCCGCGGCGCACCTCCAGTTCATCGACCAGGAAGGACAGGGACACCTTGTCCAGCTGGTCCGGCACCAGCTGCTCAGCGAACCTGCCGGGGAACACCATCAAGTTGTCCGTGGCGATCGAGCCGGTGACCGCAATCCGCACTGCAACACTCCAATTCCTCGCGAGGCGGTTGGCGCCCGTCGGTGGTCTCAGGCCAGCGCCGGAGACTCCGGCGCTGGCATCACACTGTGTCCGGACGGACACGGCGGGCGGTACCCAACCTCAACCTGTCCTTGATACCGCCCTTACCGACCGCCGGTCGTGGGATACCAGTTGGTGGGACACATCCCACCCCGTTGGTGCCAGGGCGGCAGCGGCCAGCCGTTGGAGAGCCGGCCGCTGCCGTACCTGGGGTTGTGCTCTGACCCGACGATTACAGGCCAGCCGCGCTCTTGAGCGCCTCTGCCCGGTCCGTGCGTTCCCACGGCAGGTCCACGTCACCGCGACCGAAGTGGCCGTAGGCCGCGGTCTGCGCGTAGATCGGCCGCAGCAGGTCCAGGTCGCGGATGATCGCCGCCGGGCGCAGGTCGAAGA
>JBPYFK010000139.1:0-65535 GCA_051984675.1 Pseudonocardiaceae bacterium
CAGGCCGAGGAACGATCCCGCGACGGCGGCCACCATGTTCACGCCCAGCGCCATGCCGCGCTGGTTCGCCGGGAATGCGTCGGTCAGGATCGCCGACGACGACGCCATCAGCATGGCGCCGCCCACGCCCTGCACGACGCGCCACCCGATCAGCCACAGCGCGCCGCCGCCGAGGTGGAACGGGTCGAAGGAAAGGGCGACTGCCGCGATCGTGAAGACGACGAAGCCGAGGTTGTAGATCCGGACCCGGCCGTACATGTCGCCGAGGCGACCGAACAGCACGACGAGCACCGCGGTCACCACCAGGTACCCCATCAGCATCCACAGCAGGTAGCTGACGTTGCCGGGAGCCAGCGGGTTCAACCCGATCCCGCGGAAGATCGCCGGCAGCGAGATCAACACGATCGACGCGTTGATCGTGGCCATCAGCGTGCCCAGGGTGGTGTTCGACAGCGCTATCCACTTGTAGAACGGGTGGTCATGGTCCATCAGCCGCCGACGGCGGGCCGTCTCGGCAAGCGCGGCGTCCTCATTCGCCACAATCGGAGGTTTCGTCATCTCGATCTCAGTCGTCATCAGGTCTTCTTCGCTTTACGTATCCGCACGTCAACCGCGCACAACCGTGTGCGCGCAAAACACATACATTAGCTATACAAACCAATGGGGGGCAATTCCCTATTCCCAGTGGGCAGACGCCGAGGGCTGCGCTAGCCTGCATACTGTCCACACACGGGAGCGCACACCCAGTGCGCTGAGAGGACAGCTTGAGCTGATTAGCGGCTCGCAAATGGTGCTGTCGACCGTACGAACCTGACCGGGTAATGCCGGCGTAGGGAGATGACCAAATGGCACTGTTTGATGTTTCCGCTTCGCTATCTGTGACCACTGGCCCGATCGAGGGCAGCCGTAAGTACTACCGGGACCTCGACGGCGTGCCGGGCGCGCGGGTGCCGTTTCGGCGGGTGCACCTCTCCAACGGTGAGCAGTTCGACCTTTACGACACGTCCGGCCCGTACACAGATCCGCATCCGGCGATCGACCTGCATGCCGGCCTGCATCCGCGGCCCGGTGTCGTTCGCGACAAGGGCACGCAGTTGCAGCGGGCGCGGACCGGCGAGATCACCGCGGAGATGGAGTTCATCGCGGCGCGCGAAGCCGTGACCGCCGAACTAGTGCGTGACGAAGTGGCCCGCGGCCGCGCGGTGATCCCGGCCAACCACAACCACCCCGAGAGCGAACCGATGATCATCGGCAAGGCGTTCGCGGTGAAAGTTAATGCCAACATTGGCAATTCGGCGGTGACGAGCTCCATCGCCGAGGAGGTCGACAAGATGGTGTGGGCCACCCGCTGGGGCGCCGACACCATCATGGACCTGTCGACCGGCCGCAACATCCATGAGACGCGCGAGTGGATTCTGCGCAATTCACCCGTGCCGGTCGGCACCGTACCCATCTACCAAGCCTTGGAGAAGGTCAACGGCGATCCCACCCGGCTGAGCTGGGAGATGTACCGCGACACCGTGATTGAGCAGTGCGAGCAAGGCGTGGACTACATGACCGTGCACGCGGGCGTGCTGCTGCGGTACGTGCCGCTGACGGCGCGGCGGGTCACCGGCATCGTCTCCCGCGGCGGGTCGATCATGGCGGCCTGGTGCCTGGCCCACCACCAGGAGAGCTTCCTCTACACGCACTACTCCGAGCTGTGCGAGATCCTGCGGGACTACGACGTCACGTTCTCGCTGGGTGACGGGCTGCGGCCGGGGTCCATCGCGGACGCCAACGACCGTGCCCAGTTCGCCGAGTTGGAGACGCTGGGCGAGCTCACGCACATCGCGCGGGAGCACGACGTGCAGGTGATGATCGAGGGTCCGGGTCACGTGCCGATGCACAAGATCGCGGAGAACGTGCGGCTGGAGGAAGAGCTCTGCGGCGAGGCGCCGTTCTACACCCTCGGGCCGTTGGCGACCGACATCGCTCCGGCCTACGACCACATCACCTCCGCGATCGGTGCCGCCAACATCGCGCAGGCGGGTACGGCGATGCTGTGCTACGTCACGCCGAAGGAGCACCTTGGGCTGCCGAACCGGGACGACGTCAAGGTCGGCGTGATCACCTACAAGATCGCCGCCCATTCGGCGGACCTCGCCAAGGGCCACCCGCGGGCGCAGGAGCGGGATGACGCGCTGTCCAAGGCCCGTTTCGAGTTCCGTTGGGTGGACCAGTTCAACCTGTCGCTGGACCCCGACACCGCGCGGGCGTACCACGACGAGACCCTGCCGGCCGAACCCGCGAAGACCGCGCACTTCTGCTCGATGTGCGGGCCGAAGTTCTGCTCCATGAAGATCACCCAGGACGTCCGCGACTACGCGGAGAAGCACGGCTTGACCTCCGTGGAGGCGATCGAGGCAGGGATGCAGGAGAAGTCCCAGGAGTTCGCCGAGGCCGGCAACCGCGTCTACCTGCCGGTTGCTGACGCGTCATGACACGGCAGCCGTCCGGGCGGCGGCCCGCCAACAACGTGCCGCCGCCCACGGCTTTGTCCATCGCCGGATCGGATTCCGGCGGAAGCGCGGGGATGCACGCTGACCTGCGCACTTTCCAGGCGTGCGGGGTGCACGGGATGACCGCCGTGACCGCGGTGACGGTGCAGAACACGCTCGGCGTGACCGATGTCGTCCCGATCCCGCCGGAGACCGTGGCGGCGCAGATCGACGCCGTGGCGGCCGACATCGGTGTCGGGGCGGCCAAGACCGGGATGCTCGCGTCCGCCGCGACCATCCACGCCGTCGCCGGAGCGTGCGACGCGCACGGCATCGGCCGGGGTCACGGCACGCCGTTGGTCGTGGACCCGGTGGCCGCTTCCCGGCACGGTGAGCCGATCCTGCGGCCGGACGCCCTGGCGGCGCTGCGCGACGAGGCACTTCCCCGGGCAACCCTTGCCACACCGAACCTCGACGAAGTGCGGCTGCTCACCGGCATTGCCGTGCACACCCCCGACGAGCTGGTGGACGCGGCCAAGGCGCTGTACGAGTTCGGGCCCGAATGGGTGCTGATCAAAGGCGGGCACCTGGCCGACTCCGCCGCCACGGAGTGCGTCGACCTGCTCTACGACGGCGAGAACGCGGTGCCACTGCCCGGCCCGCGATACTCCACAGTGCACACTCATGGCGCGGGTGACGTGTTCGGTGCCGCGATCACGGCCGCGCTGGCCAAGGGCACGTCAGTGCCGGAGGCGGTGCGCTACGGGAAGCGGTTCGTCACATACGCCGTGCAGCACGCCTACCCGCTGGGCGGCGGTGTGGGGCCGGTGTCCACGCTGTGGAGAACCAGCCCCCGGTCGGTGTGACGACAGACTCGGGCGACGTCCACGGCCCGCACTCCAGCGGGTGATTTTGGCCGCTCAGGCGTAACTCCTTCGGTGCGAGCCGTCGACATACCGCATGGGACGTGTGCATTGGGCGACGTCCACCTCCCGCTGCTGAGCCGGCACCTCCGGTGTCACCTGAGCAGGACCACCCGAGCAGGTGGCTCCCATTCACGGAGCGAGTGCGTGCCGCTGCGAGCGGGCAACAACATCGGGACGATCGAAGGCGTGGCTGCGACTGTGCTGGAACGAGTGCGTGTACCGGGAGTACGGCAGGGCATTGACAGGGGAGCACCTGATCCGCGTCAACGCCAGTACGCGACGGCGGTGGTGGTGGCCGTCGCGGTGGCCACGGCGGCCGGCTGGGAGTTCAACCTGGCCGGACCCGCCGTGACCGCCGGGCTCACCGTCGTCTTCGCTCTGGTCGGAGCGGGTGGGCATTCGCTCAAGACCGACCTTGTCCGGTTCGTCTGGTACGTACCCCTGGTTGCGCTAGTCATGGCGATCGGCCCGCTACTGCACGACATTCCGGTGTTGGCGGGGCTGTTAGTGGCCGCGGTCGTGTTCGGTTCGGGCATGCTGCCCGCGCTCGGGGAGCGCTACCGGGTGGTGGGTCAGACGTTCGCGGCGGCGACGCTGGCCGCTACGACGACCGGCATTGGCAGCCATGAGCCCGCGAAGCACTTGTTCGCCGCCGCCTTCGGTGGCGCGCTGTTCGCCCTGCTGCTGCGGATCGTGGTCGGGCTCACCGACCCGGGCAAGGCCACGCGCCTGGCGGTAGCCCGCGCGCTGACCGAACCCGGCCCCGGCGTCCTGGACCGCGCGGCGTCGGAGTGGCGCGACGACGGGGCGCCGACCTGGCTGGGCGAGGTCCTCGCGGGTGCGGCACGGTTCCGCGCAGCGCGAGAAACACTGCTCGTGCAGGCGGAGCAGGCCGACCCGACCGAGGCCGGACGGCTCCGCGCGATCGTCGCGTGCGCGGACAGCGTGGCGGCGGAGCTTGCCGTGGCCGTGCGGGCACGGGCCTGCACCGGGCTGCCGCCGCAGGCTCGTATCGACCCGGCGGCTGCCGTGGTCGCCCAGGGCGGCCGGCAGGACCTGCCTCCGGCCACAGGGGGAATCAACAAGGGGCTGGACCAGATCCGTACCGCTGTGCACCAGCGGTCCGAGACACCCGCGAGCGCACCTGAAAGCAGCAGTTGGCGGCAGCGGCTGCGCAGCGCGGTCCATGCACACATGTCGCTCCGCTCCTCGCTGTTCCGGCATGCGTTGCGCTGCACGTTGGCGGTCGTCCTGGGCATGGTGATCGTGCTGTGGCTGCGCGGGCCGAGCGCGTCGACGCTGCTGCTCACGCTGTATGTCGTGCTGCAGCCGGCCGCGCGTGACAGCACCACCGGCGCACTGGAACGCACCGGCGGCGCCGTACTCGGTGTGACCATGGTGTCCGCGCTGATCACACTGGTACCTGGACAGTACGCATACGTGCTGGTGCCGGCACTGATCGCGGGCATGTTGCTCGGCGTCGAGCGGCTGCGGTCGGAGTACCAGATGCTGCTGGCGACCGTGATCGCGGTGGTCGTCGTGGACCAGGCGATGGACATGGACCGGCCACTGGTCAACGTGGCGATCAGCTTCGCGGCCAACAGCGCCATCGGTGCGGCGGTCGCGCTCATCGTCGGCTACGTCAGCTATCTCGCGCTGCCGGGCAGCCTGGTGCCGGATGTCAAAGGCGCCCTGCGGGCGGCCGTCTGGGCGACGTCGGAGCTGCTGCGCAGCATCCGGGTCGCCGGCCGGAGCGGCAAGGACCTGGGCAGCGCCATCCAGTGGACGCACATGCTCGCACTGCGGCGCACGCAGGACCTGCTCGGTATGCCGGCGCTGCTCAACGGCACCAACGCGGACCCGGAGGACGAGCGCGTGACGCGGGAGGCCGCGCTGGCGCTGGACGCGCTGCGCGCGGATCTGGCGAATCTCGCTTTCCGCCCGGCGGAGGAGCAGCCGGTGGCCGCGCCGGCCCTGCAGGCCGTCGACACCCTGCTGGCCGGGCAGCCAGCGGCGAAGATCCCGGACGTGCCCGTCACCCACGTTCCAGCCACTGAGCTGCTGGCCAGCTCGCTGGTAGAGAACGCCCTGCATGCGCGTCGCTCGATCGACGAGCTCCTGGGCTGCGAAAGCCCGTGGAAGAGCTACACGGTGTCGTTCGTGCGTCCGCAGCGGCTGCGAATCAAGTGATCCGACCGGTGATCTGGTCGGCGGCGCAGCCGCATCGGCCACCAGCGCGGCCCACTACGTAAGGGAGGGGCTGGAGGCTTTCGCCCAGAAGCGTTGCGGAATCCGCCCCGCGCCGGCGGCGAGCCGGCCCGCTTCCACGCCCGCGCGCATGGCTGCCGCCATCCGTTCCGGGTCCTGGGCCCGGGTCACCGCCGTGGCCAGCAGGACGGCGTCACACCCGAGTTCCATCGCAAGCGCCGCGTCCGATGCGGTCCCGATACCCGCGTCGAGCACGACCGGCACGCCCGCCCGGGAGACGATCAGCTCGATGTTGTGCGGGTTGCGGATGCCCAGGCCCGTACCGATCGGTGACCCCAGCGGCATCACCGCGGCGCAACCGGCCTGCTCCAGGCGTTGTGCGAGCACCGGGTCGTCATTGGTGTAGGCGAGGACGACGAACCCCTGATCCACGAGTTGCTCGGCCGCGTCGAGAAGCTCGACGGGGTCGGGCAGCAGGGTGTCCTCGTCGGCGACGACCTCCAGCTTGACCCAGTGGGTGCCGAGCGCTTCCCGCGCCAGCTGGGCGGTCAGCACCGCTTCCGCCGCCGTGCGGCAGCCTGCGGTGTTCGGCAGCGCCTCGATCCCGAGGCGGTTGAGCAGGTCGAGGACGCCGGTGCCACCGCCCGCGTCGGCACGGCGCATCGCCACCGTGGTCAGTTCGGTGCCTGAGCTGACGAGTGCGCGCTCCAGCACGGACAGGTTCGTGGCACCGCCGGTGCCCATGATCAAACGCGCGCCGAACTCCCGGCCGGCGATCACCAACGGGTCATCCACTGCCTTCACCCTCCTTGCACCGCTGTCAAGATCTCGATCGTCATGCCGGTTGCCAGCCGTGTGTCCGGCCAGGAAGCCCTGGGCACCACGACACCGTCCACCGCGACGGCCACTCCGGCCCCGGGGTAGCCGCAGCGCTGGAGCGCGTCGGCCAGCGTGCTCCGCTCCGGTACGTCCCGCTGCTCGCCGTTGATCGTGACCGTCACCGCTGCCCTCCCTGCCGTGTCGGGTTCCCGAATCTCGCCGGATCGGCCGGTTTCGCCTCGGGGGGTAGGTCCGCACCGCGCAGGAGCCCGGCGACGACGTCGGACGTGATCGGTGCGAGCAGGAACCCGTTGCGGTGATGCCCGGTCGCCACCAGCACTCCGGGTTCCAGCCATCCCAGCAGGGGCAGGTTGTCGTCGGTGCTCGGACGCAGTCCGGCGGTCGTTTCCACCAGGGCGTACTCGGTGATGCTCGGCAGCAGGCGCTCGGCGTCGGCGAGCAGGTCGCGCACCCCGCCGACGGTGACGTCGGTGTCGAAGCCGGCCTCGTACTGGGTCGCGCCGAGCACCACAGCGCCGTCGTCCCGGGGCACCAGGTACACCTGGCGGCCGTGCACCGGTCCCCGCACCGTGCGGGTGGGTGGCGGCAGGGCACTGTGCCGGGCACGCAGTCGCAGGATCTCGCCCTTGACCGGCCGGATCTTGCCGTGCAGCGCCGGATGCAGCGAGCCCGAATGCGCTCCGCCGGCGACCACCGCGACATCGCAGTCCACTGTGGACCCGTCGAGTTCGACCGCTCCGGGGCGCACCCGCCGGGCGGGAACGGCGACGAACTCGACCCCAGCCGCCGACGCCGCCGCCCGCAGGGCGGCCAAAGCGAGGCGGTTGTCCACCGCGAGGTCGCCCGGGACCTCGAGGCCGGCGCGGACCTCCGGCCCGAGCGCCGGCTCCAGCCGGCGCAGCTCGCGGCCGGTGCGCCGGTCGACCGTCCGGCCGAGTCCGGCGAGGTAGTTGGCGAGGTTGTCGAGTTCCGCGCGATCCGCGCTGTCCACGCCGACCACCAGGGTGCCCTCGGTACGCAGCCCGGAAGGCAGGCCGGACGCGCCGGCGAGCTCGTCAGCGAATGCCGGCCAGCGCCGCAGGGCGGCCGAGCCCAGCTCCAGCAGCGGCTCCTCGCCCGGCCACGCTTCCGCGATCGGGGCGAGCATCCCACCCGCGACCCACGAAGAGCCCGATGCCGGATCGGGATCAATCAGGTGCACACGGTGACCATCCGTCGCCGCGCGCCAGGCAATCGAGAGACCAATAACACCGCCGCCGACAACGGCGACGCTCCCATGCTTCACCACGTTCTACGCTCCCTGCGCCGGTATGACCCGGATCAGGTTCGACGGTCGGGGCTGGTGCCTAGCCCCCTCTCAGTCCGGTACCTCCGGACTCCCGTGCGGACCAGCGACCACAGTACCTATGACGGGCCCGCGAGTCAGCCACTGGCTGGGGGCAGCCGGCCGCTCGGCTGCCGATCGCGGCGGTCGCACGGCTACCCTGCCAGGTATGCCTGGATTGGACGGCAACGGGATTCGCACCCGGCTCGCCGAGGCCCGCCTGTACCTGTGCACCGACTCCCGCTCCGAGCGGGGTGACCTCGCGGAGTTCGCGGACGCCGCCCTGTCCGGGGGAGTGGACATCATCCAGCTGCGGGAAAAGGTCGACGGCGCGCCACTGGACGCGCGGCACGAGGTCGCCGCGCTGGAAGTGCTGGCCGAGGCATGCCTGCGGTACGACGCGCTGCTCGCCGTGAACGACCGCGCCGACATCGCGCTGACGGTGGACGCGGACGTGCTGCACCTTGGTCAGGACGACCTGCCGGTGGCGGACGCCCGGCGCATCCTCGGTGACCAGGTCGCGGTCGGGCGGTCCACCCACGACGTGGTCCAGGCTGACGCGGCGGCTACCGAGCCGGGCGTGGACTACTTCTGCACGGGTCCGGTGTGGACCACACCGACCAAGCCGGGCAGGCCGGCGGCCGGGCTGGACCTGGTCCGGCACGCCGCCGAGCACCGGGGGCACGGGCGGCCCTGGTTCGCCATCGGCGGGGTCGACCTCGGCAACATCGACGAGGTTGTCTCGGCCGGAGCCGAACGCATCGTCGTGGTGCGCGCGATCACCGAGGCCGAAAACCCTCAGGCGGCTGCGCGGGCGTTGCGCGAACGGCTCCCCGGGGCTGTCTAGGGCGCCTGCGCGTAAGGATTACTGGCCCAAGGGATTACTGGCCCAAGGGATTACTGGCTCAACGGACTACTGGCTCAACGGACTACTGGGTCAGGAGTGTCAGGCCGTAAGCCTGCAGGATCGGGTTGACCGGCTGGAAGTAGGTCGTTCCACCCGACGTGCAGTCGCCGGAGCCACCCGAGGTGACCCCCTGGGCCTGGGTGTCCGACAGGAACGGGCCACCGGAGTCACCGGGTTCGGCGCAGACGTTGGTGCGGGTCAGCCCGTTGACGACGCCCTGCTGGTAGTTGACCGTCTGGTTCTTGGCCTGGATCGTGCCGCAGTGCCAACCCGTGGTGGAACCGGAGCGGCAGACCGAGGTGCCCTCGGCGGCTTCCTGCGAGCCGGCGACCGTCACGTTCGTCCCGTCGTACTTGTTCACCAACGGGCGCGGGGTCTCCGACGGCGCCGTCTGGACGTAGGAGTAGTCGTTGCCCGGGAACGACGAGTCCGCGAACGTGCCGTCCGGCTGGGTCGTGGTGTCACCCTTGTTGCCGCAGTGGCCGGAGCTGACGAACCCGCCGTTGACGGCGAAACCGATCGAGCAGCGCGCGGTGTTGTTGATGTTGTAGCCGTTGCCGCCGATGACGTCGGCGAGCACGTGCGGAGCTTCCGCGGACTCCACGACCCGCACCGCCGCCTGGTTCACCCCGGCCGAGCCCACGAAGCTCCTGGCCCTGTCGAGCGAGCCACGGGCTGCCGTCACCACGACCGAGTTGCTGGCGGAGTCGACGTACCAGCCGCTGACTCCCTGGCTCTTGCCGCTGCCGGCGCGGCTGAGGCCGCTGGCCACCGCGCCCAGGTCAGCCGAGCTGAACCGCACCTGCCTGGGAACCGCACCGGCGGCGCTGACCTGCGGGAACAGGGCGAGGTTGGTGACGCCGACCACGAGCTTGCCCTGCGCGGCGTCGAAGAACGAGCCGCCGTAGGCCGCGCCGAGAGCGGTGCGTAACAGCTGGTCCGCGCGGTCAGCGACGGCCTCCTGACCGAGCCGCTGCTGGGCCTGCTCGGCGGTGAGGCCAAGGTCGCGCTCCATGGCGTCCAGCGGGTTCGCCGCGCTGTCGGTGAGGTTGACCGGGCTGGCTTGTGTGGCCTGGGGGGTAGAGGTTGCCGGAGTGGCGAGGGCGGCAACGACACCTGTCGCCAGTACCACGGCCCCGGTAAGGCGAGCCGTGAGTCTGCGCTTCATGGGTTGTCTCCTCTGTGTCGAGATCGGAGTTCCGACCTCAGTACGAGGGAGTATTACCCGACTTTTGGATACGCGCAGCCATCATTCGATGTATTTAACAGTCAACGATCACCGACCAGTGAATGATCATCTCGCACAAATTGGTGAATCGGATACACACAGTGTTTGCCTTTTTGCGATCCGTACCGGAATTCGCCTTACCGACCGTTCCCCGCTCACGGAATCAGACTCACGCTGGTACCCCCGGTCGACTGCGGCGACTGGCCGCTGGTCGACGAGGAAGTTGGTGTGTCGCTCGTCACAGAAGGCTGTGTCTGGCTCGTCGGAGCAACGGAGGTCGACGGGACCGAAGACGTCGACGACGGTGCGGGTACGGCGGGTTGCGCTGGCGGCACGGACGGTGTCGGTTGCGTGGACGACGTTCGCGACATGGCGGGAACCTGCGGGGCAGGGTGCTGTGCTGGCGGCTGCCCGAAGACGCCGCCAACGGTCGTCTGGTGCCCACTGCCGGACAGCGACCTACCGGTGATCCCTTCCCAACCGGTGATCACCAGCATGCACAGCACGAACGCGAGAGCGCTGGCCGCGGCGACCACGGGCCAGCGAACACGCGCGCGCCCGACCGGTTGCGCAAGCGCCACCGTCGGTTCGCCAGCGGCCGCCTCGCCAGCGGCCGCCTCGCCAGCGGCCGGTTCGTCGAGCACCCACTCGCCACCCGGCCACTGCATTCCGGGCAGGCAGGTCCCGGAAGCCGGGGGGCGGATACGCAGCGTCTTCTCCCGCTCAGGCCCGGCCTGGCTCCGAGCGATCCGGGTGACCCTGGCCAGTTCCACCTTGGCCAGCTCCTGCGCCTTGTTCTTGGTCTTCTCCAGCGATCGCTGGTACAGCGTGCCGCCGACCGTCATCGTCACGCTGGTCAACGCCGCGCCCACGACCGTGCCCGCCACGCCGAGGTACGAGCCCAAGTAGGCGGCGGTTACCGAGCCCAGCGCACTCCCCGCGACCTGGGTGGGCGAGAGTTCCAGTTTCCTGCGGCTGCCGGCCCGATCCGTGTCGGCCGGTTCGACCTCCGGCTTCCCCGGGGGCTCGGTGTCCTTCTTCTCGGTCTTCTGGGTCTTCGCGGTGTCCTTCTTCTCGGGTTCCTTCTTCTCGGGGCCCTGGTTCCCGGGTTCCTTCTCGGGTTCCTTCTTCTCGGCCGGCATGGTCCCCTTTCTCCGCCCAGATCGACACAGTCACAGCACGCATCCTCAACCCGCTAACGCTGAATCACAACGGTTTGCTCCCCCAGTTGTCCGGTCGTGAAAACCCCCACGCCGTGTAACATGCTCGGCCTTTTGGGCGATGTGCGATCCCCTGCCAGAGGGCAATATCGCTGACGTGCGATTGGTGACCGCCGAAGAAATCTCCGCTGCCCGCCAGCTGATCAGTACGCATGTCGTGCGCACCCCACTCCTGCCGCCCCCGAACCCGGAAAGTCCACTGTGGATCAAGCCGGAGTGCCTGCAGCCGACCGGAGCGTTCAAGGTGCGGGGCGCGCTGTACACCCTGGCCACCCTCCCGGACGAAACGCGCCGCCGGGGCGTGGTCGCGTACTCCAGCGGTAATCACGCCCGCGCGGTCGCTTACGCGGCGCGCGTGTTCGACGTCCGGGCGACGGTGGTCGTCCCGCGCACCGCGCCAGCGGCCAAAGTGGATGCCGCGCGTGCGCTCGGCGCGGAGATCGTCGAGGTCGAGGTGGCCGAGCGGGAAGCGCGGGCGGAACGCCTCGCCCCCGAGCGCGGGGCCACCCTGGTACCGCCGTTCGACTCACCGACCGTCATCGCCGGTCAGGGCACGGTGGGGTGGGAGATCGCCGAGGACGGCGAGGTGGACGTGGTGCTGGTGCCGGTCAGCGGCGGCGGTCTGATCTCCGGCATCGGCGTGGCGATCAAGACGTTGCGGCCGAACGCCTCGGTGATCGGCGTCGAACCGCAGCTGGCGGCGGATGCGCGCGACAGCATCCGCGCGGGCGAGCGCCGGTCGTGGCCGGTGGATCTTCGCACCAGCACGGCGGCCGACGGGCTCACCGCCGAACCGTCCGAGCTGACCTTCGCGCACATGCGCGAAGTCGTCGACGACATCGTCACGGTCAGCGAGGACGAGATCGCTGGCGCGGTCGGATTCCTGGCCCGCGAGTACCGGGTCGTGGCGGAACGCAGCGGAGCCGCCGCGGTCGCCGCGTACCTGCATCACCGCGACGAGCTACCGCGGGCCGGGGCAGGGCGGACGGTGGCCGTCGTCTCCGGCGGCAACATCGACGCCGCCGACCTCGCGAAACTGCTGTGAGGGGCTCACGCGGGCGGGTCGAGGCGCGCCACGAACTTGTACCGGTCGCCCCGGTACAGCGAGCGCACCCACTCCACCGGGTTGCCGTCGCTGTCGAACGAGTGCCGGGACAGCAGCAGCATCGGCAGGCCGACATCCGCACCGAGCAACTCGGCCTCTTCCGGGCTGGCCAGCGCCGTCTCGATGGTCTGCTCGGCGTAGCCGAGCTGGACTCCGAAGTGCTCCCGCAGGAGCTGATACAGCGAGCCGCCGGCCTCCAGGTGCTCGGTCAACCCGCGGAACCGGCTCAGCGGTAGGTGCGTCGTCTCGATCGCCATCGGTTCGGCGTCGGCCAGCCGCAGCCTGCGCAGCCGCAGCACGGCAGCGCCGGAGCGGGTGCTCAGCAGGGTCGCGAGTTCTGGATCGGCCGACTGCTCCAGGACTTCCAGCATCCGCGACGCCGGTTGCCGCCCGTGCGCCCGCATGTCGTCGGTGTAGCTGGTCAACCGCAGCCGCTGGGCGACCTTCGGTTCCGCGGCGAACGTGCCCTTGCCCTGCACCCGCAGGAGCCGCCCCTCGACGGTCAGCTCAGCCAGCGCCTGCCGCACGGTCGTCCGGGAGACGTCGAAGTCCGACGCGAGCGCGCGTTCGGTGGGGATCGGGGAGCCCGGCGGCAGGGCGCGGAGCATGTCGAGCAGGTGCTGCTTCAACCCCCAGTACTTGGGCTCGCGCTGGCCCCGGACTAGTGGTTCCGGCCCGCCGATCTCGGACTCTTCGAGCATGTCTCCTCCGTACGTCGCAGGGCGGCCCGGCTGCCATTCGACCCATCATGCCCGGCTGAACCGGGCGATCAGAGTTCTGGCGAATATCGGTTACGCCGAGTATCGGTATCCGAGGCGAGTGATGATAGATGATCGCCGGTACGATTGGTCTAGACCTTGATCACATCGGGGGTCACGTTGAGCGAAGAAGAGGCCACGGGCACCAGCGCCGCCGGCCGGCACATGCGGGCGGAAATCGCCGAACAGCCGGAGATTTTCGCGCGCCTGCTCGCGAACCGGCGGATGGTCGAGGAAGTCGCCGAGCAGATCAGACGCCACCAACCGCGATTCGCGCTGCTGGCCGCGCGAGGTTCCAGCGATCATGCCGCGCTGTACGCGAAGTACCTGATCGAGGTGTTGCTCGAACTTCCCGCCGGCCTGGTGTCACCGTCCACCACCACGCTGTACGGCGCGCGGCCCGATCTCAGCGACGTGCTGCTGCTGTCGATCAGCCAGAGCGGCGGCTCCCCGGACCTGGTCGAGGTGACCGAGACGGCGCGAAGGCTCGGGGCCACCACCGTCGCGATCACCAACGTCGAGGAATCACCGCTGAACTCGGCCGCCGAGCTGCCGGTCCACGTCCACGCGGGCAGCGAGTGGGCCGTGGCCGCCACCAAGACCTACACCGCCACCCTGCTCACGCTGTATCTGTTGGTCGACGCGGTGCGAGGTGGCCCGGGCGACGCGGCCAACGCCGTTCCAGAGCTGGCGGACGTCGCGCTGGAAAGCTCCGCGGACGCGGTCACCGGCGCCGTCGAGCGCTACCGGTCCACCGAACGGATGGTCACCACCGGGCGCGGCTACTCCGCCGCCAGTGCGGCCGAGGCCGCGCTCAAACTCGCGGAAACCTGCTACCTTGCTGCCCGCTCCTACAGCGGCGCGGATCTCCTGCACGGCCCGATCGCCGCTCTCGACCCCGAAACCGCCGTGCTGGCGTTCTGCGGAGCGGGCAAGGGCGGGGCGGCCATGCGCGAAGCGTTCGAGGCGGTGCGGGAGCGGGGAGCGGACATCTGCGCGATCGGCTCGGCAGCGCAGTCGGTGCATGCCGCGCACCACATCTCCGTGCCGGAATGCGCCGAGGAACTCGGGCCGGTGCTGGAGGTACTCCCGGTCCAGCGGCTGGCGCTCGAACTCGCACTGGCCCGCCACGAGAACCCGGACCATCCGCGCGGACTGCACAAGGTCACCCGGACCAGGTGATTCCCACGACCGCCCAGAACGAGGCGCCCAGAACGAGGCGCCCAGAACGAGGCGCCCGGAACGAGGCGCCCAGATCCTTCGGCTCCAGAACCATCAGCCCAGAATGGGCCCGTCTCACCGAGGGGGCGGGGTGAGACGGGCACCGCCAGATTACGCCGAACGGAGCAGCGGGCAAACACGGCCCCGGGGTAAGCACAACCGCCCTGGGCAGCGGCTACGGACCGGCCCTCGATGTCCACTTCGGACATGGCGCCGGAGAGGCGCGTGGTCGCGGTCCGTCAGGTAGAAACGGCTTCATGAGTGCTGCGGTTCCGGTGGTCCTCGGCCTGGATATCGGTGGGACGCGCAGTCGCGCGCTGGTCGCGGATCTCACCGGGAGGTGTCTCGGCGTGGGCGAGGCGGGTGGCGGCAACCCGAACTCGCACCCGCCCGCCGAAGCGGTCGAGCAGGTCGCTACGGCTGCCCGAGCGGCGCTGTCCGGGTTCGACCCGGCCGGCGTGCACACCGCCGTGCTCGGCATGGCCGGGATCAGCAAGCTCGCCGACCCGTCGGTGGCCGACCTGCTCGGCCGGGCGTGGACGTCGATCGGGCTGACCTGCCCGGTGCGGAAGGTCGGGGACGCCGAAGTGGCCTTCGCCGCCGGCACCGCCAGCCCCTCCGGGACGGTGCTGATCGCCGGCACCGGAGCGGTCGGGGCGCGGATCGACCGGCACCAGGTGACCGCGACCGCCGACGGCTATGGCTGGCTGCTCGGTGACGAGGGCTCGGCGTTCTGGCTGGGACGCGAAGCGGTCCGCGCGGCCCTCCGTGCCCTGGACCGTCACGGCCGCCCTGGCGACGGACTTGCCGCGGCCGTGCTGTCCGAGCTGCTGACTCCCGTCGATCAGGACACCCCGGCTCGGGTACTTCGCGCGCGGATGATCGCTGCGGTCAACAGCGCGCCGCCGGTGCTCCTGTCCCGGTTGGCACCGCTGGTCACCACGGCCGCCCGCAACGGTGACGAAGCCGGGCTCGACATCGTGCACCGCGCGGCGCTCCTGCTCACCGACACCGCTCAAGCCACCAGATCACCCGAGGAGGCCACGCCGGTGGTGCTCGCCGGCAGTCTCGTCCCCGCGGACAACCCCGTTGGCGCGGCTTTGCGCTACGAACTCGGGGCGCGCGGCATCGGCCCGGTGCGGACCGCGGGTCCGGGAGCAGCCGGCGCCGCGTGGTTGGCAGTCGTCGATCTCCTTGGCGACCGCGACCTCCTGGGCGAAGACCAGGATGCGGACGACGAGCTGCACGCTCGCCTGCTCACCGCCGCCGGTACGTCGACCAGCTCGTAGTGCGGCTCACCCGGGACGCACCCGGGCAAGCAGCTCGCTGATACGCACGGCGATCTGCTCCTTGCCGGCCGGCGCGTAGGTGATCACTTCGTAGCCGTCCGGGCTGCGCTCACCAAGCACGGTGTAGCGCCCCCGGTCGGTGTCCAGCCATCCCAGCGCGGGCAGCCTGGCACGCCTGCCCCGCCGGTCCGTGCTGGTGATCACGTAGTGGCCCACGCCGAACTTCGGCCGAGCCGTGATCGCCTCCGCCGCACGGATCTGCTCGTCCGGCTCACCCGCGGGCTGGCCACGGCCGTACCGGCCGTCTCGGGTCCGCGGGATCGACACCGGAAGCCCCGCTCCGGGGGGCGCGTCCGGCAGCAGGTCGACGCACACCCCAGGAAGATCGTCCGGGGACATGAAGGTCATCCGCAGGCTCTGGCCCTCCAGCACCCCGACGACACCGACCTCACCCGTAGCCACGACGCGCGCCGCCAGCTGGCTACCCGAACGCACATCCAGCAAGCCGGCGGCCGACACCGACACTTCCGAGCCGCACAGCAGGTAGAGCGCGTCCTCCACCTCCGGTTCGGGACGGCCCGCGGAAGCGAGTCCAAACCTCTCCATGTCGGCCCGGACCTGGTGGGCGATCCGCGCCCGCTCCTCCGGCGTTTCGCCGAAGTGCGGGATGTCGAACGGATACTGCCGCACGTCGAGCTTGAGCTGCTCGGACAGGACGTCGACGGCTGCCAGCGGCAGCGTGATCGTGCTGACCATCAGAAGTCCCGGAAGCCCGACGGATCCTCGCCCAGCACCGCCGGCGCCACCAACCTCGTTCCGCCGTAGTCCTCGCCATAGAGGTCTTCCTCGACGAGGAACTGCGGGCTCTCGTCCTCGTCGTACCCGGACCGGAACCCGCCATGGGATCTCGACCGAGTGCTCCTCCCGCTCTCGTACCGGTCGTCCGCGTCGCGAAACGGATCGTCAGTGGCGCCGGGACGGTCAGCGTTCCAGCCGGTGGCGAACGAGCGGTACGAGGGCTTGGCGCTCTTGCCGGCGTTTCCGGCCGCTCCGCCGGACCCCATCGGGCCGAAGCCGCCATCGGTGCGTGCCGGAGTGCTCAGCGGCTTGGCCACCGGCTTCTTGGGTTCCGACGGTTTCTCGGGTTCGGGTTCGGGTTCGGGTTGCGGGGCGGGCGTGGCGTGCCGGGCTGGTTCGGGCTGCCGGCCAGGCGGCCGGAAGTCCGGTGCTACCTGCGGTGCGGATGGCACAGGCGGCCGGTCCGGGTTCATCGAGGCGACAGCAAGCGGTTGCGGTCTTGGCCCGATAGGTGGGGCCGGTGCAGCTGGTGGAGGACCCGCTGGTGGCTGAGGAAGTCCCGGAATCACCCCGTTGACCGGGTCGTTTCCCGGCCCGCCGGCCAGGCCACGGGCCTGGGGCGCCGCCCCAGCAACCGGACGCGACGCCGCTGGTCCGCCTGCCACTCCGGCAGGTGTCCCGGCCGACGCCGGAGGCGCCCCGGTGGGCGCCGCCGAGGCTGGACCTTTGCCCTCGGGCGCCGCTGGCAACGGCCCGCTGGGCGGGCCCCCAGCGGGCGCGCTGGCCTGGCCCGGCCAGCGCGCCGGCCCAGCGGCCGGCGGCGGAGCCGCTTCCGCCGGAACCGGGGAGGGCGCCGACGGCGGAAGGTCCGCGAGGTCGCCGAGCAGCGTCTGTCCCCGGAGGGGCGGTGTGTCCGGTTGGGCGTGCGCGGCCGTCGCCGGTGGCACACCTGGTTCGAAGAAACCGGGTGGCTCCGCGCGGTCCGGCCGCGCGGGTTGGCCGAGCGGGTCTGGCTTTCTCGGCAGGTCACCCGGGTCACCCGGGTCACCTAGATCACCAGCGAGGGAGCCGGCTAGCGAGCCCGCACCGGCGAGATCCTCTCCGCGAGCCCTCGATCCCGGACCCGCGTCACCGAGGTCACCGGCCAGGTCGCCGGAAGCGCCGAGATCACCTGAAAGGCCGACTTTCCGGCGGCGCCCAGCCCGATCGGGTGCCGGTTCGGCCACGGGCGGTGCCGGCGTGGCGCCGGCTTCCTGCGGGCGCGGCGCGGGCCGCAGCCGCTGCGCATCCTCGAACCGGGCGATGAGCTGCTCGAACCGGTCGTGCAGCGCCACCGGGTTCGGCTCGGAGACCAGGGTGACGAACTCGGCCCGCAGGTCGAAGAGACGCTGCTGGTGCGGGCGACGAGGGCTTCCGGTCGACGCGGGTCGTCCGGGCGTGCCCAGAGGCCCGGGAGCAGATACCGACCCGTTCCCGTGCGAGGCGCCGACAGAGACGCCGTTGACTGGGGCGGCATGAGCTGAGGCACCGCTGACGGCGGCGCCTTGGCCCGGAATCCCGTTGGGCATGTGGCCGCGTGCGCGGCCGGCGGGTACCCCCATCGGCACGGCCGGTCCAGGCGGCGGTCTGTCCGGTGACGTCACAGTTCCCCCAGGTCGTCAATGATCCGTGTGCCCGAGTGCTGCCAGTAGCGACTCTGGTGCTGGCGTGTCCCCCACGTCCATTCCACTGCCCACATCGTCTTGCCACCCGCATCGATCCCGATTCCGCGAGCCCCCGCACTCTCAGATCAATGGTTCCGTTGCTGCTGGTGGACATTAGCAGTTGCTAGTCACTCGCACCGGTGCTTTCATACAAGATCCACTTTCAATCTGGCCGCACTGCCGGAAAACGCCCGCCCCAGCCGTACTTCGTCGCTGCGCGCCAAGGAAAAGCCCCGGCGAGAGCAGTGCCGTTGGTCACGCTCTCGCCCCAACCGGCACACCGAGATCCGCCACCGGCCGCAGCGAATTCATCCCATCGTCAGGTCCAATCCCCGGTGTCGACCTGCGAGAATGGCAGTCTCCGCACAGAGTGGGAACAGCTGGTCACCGAGCCGGGCACCAACGCCGGAAAGCCAGCCAGAACCGACGGTCCCGTAACTGACGGTGGCGTAGGTCAACTTCTCCACGTCAGTGTGTAGCGAGCCGGGGAACGTCAACAGTCTGGTAAATGTCCGCAAGAGGGGTGTCGATGAACGGCGGGCCGTTGCGCGCGCAGGGAACAGAGGAACCGACCGGGTCTCACACGTGGGCGAGTTTCGTCGCCCTCGGTGACAGTTTCACCGAGGGGCTCAACGACCCGGACGGTGACAGTGGATTCCGCGGCTGGGCGGACCGGCTGGCCGAGCGCCTCAGCGCCGGCAACCCGGAACTGCACTACGCGAACCTGGCGGTTCGCGGGAAGCTGCTCAACCAGGTCCTGTCCGGGCAGCTACCCGAAGCGCTGCGGCTGCGCCCCGACCTGGTCGCGCTGAGTGCGGGCGGGAACGACATCCTCCGTCCGGGTACCGACCCGGACGCGCTGGCCGACTTGTTCGACGGCGCGGTCGCCCAGTTGCGCGAAACCGGGGCGGATGTCCTGATCGCGACCGGCTTCGACACCCGCCACACTCCGGTGCTGCGCCAGTTCCGGGGCAAGATCGCCACCTACAACACGCATCTGTGGGCGATCGCCGCCCGCCACCAGTGCCGGATGCTCGACCTGTGGTCGATGCACGTGCTGCGAGATCCACGGGCGTGGAGCGACGACCGCCTGCACCTGTCCGCCGAGGGGCATCGGCGGGTCGCACTCCGCGCGGCCGAAGCACTCGGGTTGCCGGTCAGGGAGAGCTGGAACCAGGCGTGGCCGCCCGCGCCGGGCCGGCACTGGAGGCAGCGGCGTGCCGAGGATCTCCGCTGGGCGGGCCGGTATCTGGTGCCCTGGCTCGGCCGGAGGATCACCGGCCGGTCGTCCGGTGACGGGCGCCGCGCGAAACGGCCGGAACTGACCAGAATGCCCGGCGCCTGACTGTCCTCAGAGGACAAAAAGTTTGGGAGCCTTTCCGCGGTCCCCAGACCCGCGGAAAGGCTCGCCCCCTCCCCACTATCCATCCGGGATCGATGCGCTCCCGAATGCCTGACCCCCTGGTCTTCGACCGACCGACACCCAGACGTCGTGAGTGCCGGCCGGACCGGGCGACAATCCCCTCTCACGCGTCCCCACACGCTCCCCCCAGCGCCGCCCGTGCGCCAACCGGGACCACCCGTGATCAAGCAAGCCCGATCAGCGCAGGACCCAAGGTTCCAGACCGCACTAACCAAGCGCTAAACGATCACTAATCGCTTCCGCGGCGCCGGCAAGAGCGCTGTTCAGAGCCGGATGCGGCGTGAGCTCGACGCTGTTCAGGGACGCAACCGTCCTTCCAGCCGGCCGCGCACCTCCTGCGCACGCGGCGAGCCGCTGGTGGAGAAGATCGCCAACGCGGTCTCCCACCTCCGCATCGCCTCGGCTGCGTCGCTACCGGCGAATGCCGCATCGCCCAGTCCCAGGTGCGCCGCCGCCTGGCGCATCGCCGAGCCGCAGCGGCGGGCGACTTCGAGTGCTTCGCGGTGGTAGTCCACGGCGTCGTCCACGCGGCCCAGTTCGAAGCTGACCTCACCGCAGTTGTTCAGCACCATCGCCAGGGTTTCCAGGTCGTCGGCCTCCCGGTACATCGCCTCGGCTTCGCGCAGGTGCTCCAGCGCGGCCGTGCGGTGGCCGTTGACCTGCTCCACCTGGGCGAGGTTGTTGAGCGCGCCGGCCTCCCGGTAGCGGTCCCCGAGGTCGCGGTAGCTGTCCAGCGCGGCCCGGCAGTGCACCTGCGCCTCGTCGTAGCGGCCCAGCCGGAACAGCACACTGCCCATGTTGACCTGGGTCATCGCGATCCACGACGGGTCGCCGGTGCACACCGCCTTGCGGTAGCACTCCTCGTAATGCGCCAGCGCCAACTCGGGCTGCCCGGAGCGGGCGTACGCCACGCCGAGCCCGGCCAGCATCAGCACCGTGCCAGCGGGGTCGTCCAGCTGGCGGGCCGAGTCCAGACCGTCCGAGTAGGTCTGCGTCCAGTCCTCCCACGGGCAGCGCACCATGAGGTAGTTGAACTGCAACCGGGCCAGTGGCCAGGCGAGCTCGTGCATGCTTTCGAGGTTGGCGATGCGGATCGCGGCGACGAGGTTCGACCACTCGGCGTCGAACCATTCCAGCGCTCCGGCACGGTCGGTGATCCGGGGTCGGGGCGTCCGGTCGCCGGTGGCGAAGTCCAGTTCGTCCCGGGCCGGTCGCAGGAACCGCCGGGCCTCGTCGGCGACGACCATGTAGTAGTGCAGCAACCGACGCAGGGCTGCCGCGTCCTGCTCCTTGCTGCTTTGCACCTGCGGGTCCGTGCTCTCCCCGGACGGCGGCGTGACCACGAGGTCCTGGGCGTAGAGGCGCAGCAGGTCGTGCATGCCGAAACGGTCCGGCTCCGGCTCGGTGACCAGGTGCGCGAGCGCCAGCGAGCGCAGTCGGCGCCGAGCGGTGGCCGGGTCGATGTCGCAGAGCGCCGCCACCGCGAACGGCGTGTAGGTCTGCCCGGGAATCAGCCCCAGCAGCCGGAAAACGCTCGCATGCGTGGGGTGCAGACTGCGGTAGGAGCTGTCGAACGCGCGCCGAACGCTGGTGTCGGCGTCGTCGATGTCCAGCGCGTGCAGCCGGTGCCGCCGGTCGGAGAGTTCCTCCACCAGCGACGCCACCTCTCGCCCGGGGTTCGCGGCCAGCCGGGCGGCGGCGATCCGCAGCGCCAGCGGCAAGCCCCCGCACAGTTCCGCGAGTTCGCGCACCGCTGCCGGTTCGGACTCCGACAGGCGCGGCGAGCAGGCTGCGTCGAGCAGATCGATCGCGGCTTGGGTGGGCAAAGTTTCCAGCGGCAGCACGCGAGCGCCGCTGCGGACGACCAGCCCGTCCAGCCGCCGCCGGCTGGTCACGATGACCAGCGCGTTCGACCCGCCGGGAAGTAACGGCCGAACCTGCTCGGAGTCGCGGGCGTTGTCCAGCAGGACCAGCACCCGCCGGTCGGCCAGCATCGACCGGTACAGCGACGCCCGGTCGTCCAGGTCGACGGGGATCGCGTCGGACTCCACGCCGAGCGTCTTGAGCAGGCTGGTGAGCACCTCGCCGGGGGCCAGCGGCGCGCGTTCCGGGTCGAACCCCCGCAGCGAGGCGTAGAGCTGACCGTCCGGGAACTCCCCGGACACCCGGTTGGCCCAGGTCAGCGCCAGCGCGGTCTTGCCGACCCCGGCCGTACCGGTCAGCACCGTGAGCAGGTTCGTCTTGCCCTGCTCCCGGTCAGCGAGCATCCGGTCCAGCGCGGCCAACTCGCGCTGCCGGCCGACGAATCCGGGCGAGGCCGGGGGAAGTTCCGCCGGGATGGGGCGAGCCGGGCTGGTCCCGGCCCCGGTGATCTGCTGCCGGATCAGCAACGTCTCGTCGTCGTTGAGGACACGCTCGAACAGCGCCCGCAGCTCCGGGCCGGGATCGATACCGATCTCACCGGCCAACTGCCGGCGCAGCGCGTGAAAGGTCGCCTGCGCGTCAGCCCGGTTGCCGCAGCGGTAATGGGCCAACATGAGCTGCCCGACCAGCCGCTCCCGCATCGGATACTGCTCGACCAATGTGGACAGTTCGACGACCAGCCGGTGATGCCGGCCGAGGTCGAGATCGGCGGCGATGCGCTCTTCGACCGCCATGAGCCGGAGTTCGTCCAAGTTCGGCACGACCGTGCGGTGCAGGCGCGCGGACGGCACGTCCTCCAGCGCCGGACCGCGCCAGAGCGTCAGCGCCTCGCCGAGCACGAGCGAGCGTTCCGTCACTTCGCGGCCGAGCGCGTGGTTGATCAGCGCTCGCGCACGGTGCGCGTCGACCCGGTCGCTGTCCACGCGCAGCAGGTAACCGGGCGGGCGGGTCACGATCTCGGGGCGGTCGTCGTCTCCCTCGCCCGGTCTGGCGGCCGTGCCGGCGGTTGTGTCGCGACCCGGTGCGCTCCGGCCCCGCTCGGCGAACATTCGCCGCAGGCGGGACACGTGCATCTGGATGATCGTGCGCGCGGTGGTGGGCGGATCGTCATCCCAGAGCGTGTCGATCATCCGCTCCATGGACACGACCTGGTTCGGCTCCAGCAGCAGGCAGGCCAACACCCGGCGGATGTTGGAGCTGCCCAGCGGGATCGGGACACCGTCATGCAGCACTTCGAGGGGGCCGAGCACGCGGAACTCGAAGCCGGTGCTCGGCGCCCTCGTCGCGCTGTCCTGCGGTGTCAACACTCCCCCATCACCAACGATCTCGAAGAGATTCTGTCGTGCCGGCCCGGCAGCGGTCCACAACATGGGCAAGCCGCAACAACGTAACGACACCCACGGCCGCCACTGCGCCCACTTCGTGAGGTTTCATTCCAACGGACGCATCCGGCCACAGCCGATCATTACGCCGTTCGCAGCAGTGGGCCAAAACATGATCACCCTACGTGCCGATCCGTGCGTTTTCGATCATGCCGCTCGTCACGCGGACAGCGCCTCCCAGCACGCGAGACACCAGATCGATCATGGCGTTGTGATCACCACGCCGGTGCTCTGAACTCCTCCCGGCAACCACGAACGGCCATTACAGTCATGTTGTGTCGACCAGCCGTCCCCGGGCCACCACGGATTCCACCAGTGCGTCCACGTCGTCCACAGTGGTCGATCGGGCGATCGGCTGCCTGTTGGCCGGCGCGCTGGGCGACTCCCTCGGCACACCCGTCGAGTTCCAACAGCTCGACGACATCCGTGCCGAGTACGGGCAGGCCGGCATCAACGAACCACCGCCGCAGGCACTCATCGGCGACGCCACCCAGATGTCGCTGTTCACCGGCGAGGGCTACCTGCACGCATGGGCCACCGGCAACAACGGCGGGCCGTGGGAACCTGTCAAGTCCGTCGCCGATGCGTACCGGCGCTGGCTGATCACGCAGCAGGAAGACAAACCACCGCCCGGCGCGACCGGCCTGCTGGCCGAGTCCGAGCTGTACTCCAACCGCGCGCCAGGGCTGACCAGCCTGCGTGCCCTGCAGGAACAGTGGCTCGGCACACCGGACCAGCCGCGCAACTCGTCCAAGGGCTGCGGCGGCGTGGACCGCACCGCCCCGGTCGGCTTCGCCCCGACCGCCGAGATGGCGTTCCAGCTGGGCTGCCAGTTCGCCGCCCTCACCCACGGCGGAGCGGGCGGCTGGGCGCCCGCCGGCGCTCTGGCGATGATCATCCACCTGGTCGGTGTGCGCGGGCGGAGCACGCAGGCCGCCGTCGACCAGGCAACGGGCCGAGTCCTGCGCGAGGACGCCGAGACGGCGCAAGCGCTCGCGGAGGCGTCCACGCTGGCACGGCTCGGCGGGCGCCTGAGCCACCTGGAGCGGTTAGGCCAGGGCTGGGTGGGGCCGGAGGCGCTGGCCATCGCCACCTACTGCACGTTGAGTCACCCCAAACCCGAGCAGTTCGCCGACGCGCTGCGCCTGGCCGCCAACCACTCGGGGCACAGCGACTCCACGGCCGCGATCACCGGCAACATCCTCGGCGCCCGGCATGGAACGGCCGCGCTGCCGCACACCTGGCTGAAGCGGCTGGAAATCGCGGATGTCATCGAGCGCGTCGGCCACGACCTCGGCGCTTCCTGCGCCCACGAGCAGTTCAACGACCGCCGCTACCTGGGGCTGGCGTGAGGTCTACGGCCGCTGACCCCATGACGTCTGATGGTCAACGAACCCGCGAGAGGACGCTGGCCAGGCTCTGACCAGCGTCCCCCGCAGCACAATCTTCATCCGCGGCCAACCAGCGCACCGGATCGCTTCTCCTCGATTCGGCACCGAGTCACGACCGGTTCCGTTCGGCAAGCTCCTTGAGAAACTTCGGCATGCGCCCCGCGCCGAAGTCGTAGAAGCGCACCCAACTCGGCACGATCGCGATGCGGGCCATCTGGTCGTACATCTCACGGCAGTTCTTCTCGAATTCGGCGGCGGCCTCGGCACCCATCGACTTGCGCGCCGCGGCGAGGTACTCGGGCACCAGGCCGTCGACGATCTCGACGGTCGCCCGCCCGCGCACTGACAGCGCCCGCGCCTGCTCGGGTGTGTCACCGCCATCGATCGACAATGCGACGTCAGGGCGGGCCTTCAGCGCGGCGACCTTCGGCGAGGTCGTGGCAGTCGAGATCACGAACTCCGTGCCCGTCCAGAAGAAGCCGACCGGAATCACACGCGGCGTTCCGTCCTTGGCGTTGTAGGCGAGGTGAGCCAGCGACGTCGCAGCCAGCAATTCCTGCGCGCCCGTCGCGGACAGTTCGGCGTCAATGACGTGCTGCTCCATCGCCGTTCTCCTTCCCGTGGCGCGCCCGTGTCGGTGGGTACAGATCGCAGCGTAAGCCAGCACCACGACGTGCGCACGAATGTGAAGAGTCAGGTCAACAACGTCACTTTCCGTCTATCTCACAGCAACGTTCGACTCGACTACGAAGAACGTGGAATGATTCGCCATTCAAGCAAGATCGTAGGCGCCCACCCGACTCGGGCATAACAAGGCACAGTCGCGATCCGTGGTGTCGCGGACGCAATCCCAACCGCGCTTCCATTCCGGGAAACCCGGAATGGAAGCGCGGAGGGCACGGGACTACCGCGTCACTGGCGTGAAGTCACGCGACGCGATGAACGAGGGTCGCGGCGCTGGCGCTCCAAAGGGCTCCACCAGCGCGTTCTCCACACTGTTGAACACGATGAAGATGTTCGAGCGCGGGAACGGCGTGATGTTGTTGCCCGAACCGTGCATGCAGTTCGAGTCGAACCACAGCGCCGAGCCCGCCGGCCCGGTGAACTGCTCGATGCCGTGCTCGTACGCGAGCCGGGTGACGTCGTCCTCGCTCGGGACGCCGATCTCCTGCTCCCGCAACGACGTCCTGTAGTTGTCCTCCGGGGTCCTGCCCCGGCACTGCACGAACGTCCGGTGCGCTCCCGGAATGATCATCAGGCCGCCGTTGAACGGGTAGTTGTCGGTCAACGCGATGGACACGCTGACCGCCCGCATCGCCGGCATGCCGTCCTCGGCGTGCCACGTCTCGAAATCCGAGTGCCAGTAGAAGCCCGCGCCGCGGAAGCCGGGCATGTAGTTGATGCGGCTCTGGTGGACATAGACGTCGGAGCCGAGGAGTTGACGTGCCCGGTCCAGCACACGCGGGTCGCGGACGAGTTCCGCGATCAGGTCGCTGACCTCGTGCACCGCGAAGATCGACCGGACCTCGTCGGACCGCTTCTCGATGATCGTCCGCTCGTCGGCGCGGACTTTCGGGTCACTGGTCAGCCTTTCCAGCTCCTGCCAGTAGCCCTGGACCTCGGCCGGGGACAGCAGCCCCTCAACCGTGTGGAATCCCTTCGACGCGTGCTCCGCGAGTTCCTCCGGGCTCGCCGGCCCGGAGTCGACCCGGGACCAGACGGTCGGTTCCTGGCGTTCGATGAACTCTCCAGCGCCGCTGATCCGGGTCGGGTAACGATCCTCCGTCTTCGCATCGGCGACGGTCATGCCGGTTTCCTCCTTCGCGAATTCCCGCCGGAGCGGCTGGTGCCCGCCGGCCGCGCACGCGACCGCGCGGCACCGCCGCCATTTCTCGGTTCCTCGTCAAAGAGGCATCCCACCGGCCGTGACCTGGCACGGACGGTGGGAAGACCAGTCATCCCTCCGCTCGGAGCGGGTAACCGGTCGGCCTACGGCCTAACACCGGCTACCCGTCCCGCGAAAGACGTAAAAGCGCCTGAAGTTGTCAGCCGACCGCCGGCTGCTCGTCGTCGTCTTCCACGACCAGCGGGTACACGCCGTCCTCGTCGTGCACCTCACGGCCGGTGACCGGCGGGTTGAACACGCACACCGTCCGCATGTCGGTCTTCGGCCGCACCTGGTGCTTGTCGTGGTTGTTGAGCAGGTACAGCGAGCCCGGCTTGAGCTGGTGCGTCTCGCCGGTCCCCTTGTCGGTGATCTCGCCTTCGCCCTCCACGATGAACACCGCTTCGATGTGGTTGGCGTACCAGAAGTCGTTGACGGTCCCCGCGTACAGCGTGGTCTCGTGCACGGAGAAGCCGACCTTCTCCTTGGCGAGGATGATGCGCTTGCTGCGCCAGTTCGGCGTCTTGATGTCGGCGTCGGTGTCCTCGATGTCTTCGAGGTGGCGGACGATCACGTTTCCCTCCCGGAGAGTCACATGCCGCTGACCGTCCCGCCTGGCGGGACGGTCAGCGGAGGCAAAACGGAATGTGCTGGCCCCTCTAGCTTGTCAGGTCAGCACGGCTAGCTTGTCAGGCCAGCACGGCCTGCACCGATTCGGTGAGGATCTGCAAGCCCTGTTCGAGCTCGTCGTCGGTCACCGTCAGCGGCGGCATCAGCTTCACGACCTCGCTGTTGGGCCCGGAGGTCTCCAGCAGCAGGCCGCGGTCGAAGGCCGCCTTGGACACCTTGCCCGCGATGTCGGCCTTCTCGAAGCCCAGACCGCGAGCCAGTCCGCGGCCCTTGGCGATGGCGTCGCCGTGCTTGGTGGCCAGGCCCTCCAGCACCTCGCCGACCCGCTCGCCCTTGGCGATCGTGGACTTCTCCAGCGTGTCGTCGCTCCAGTACTTGTTGAACGCCTCGGCGGCGGTGACGAACGCGGGGTTGTTGCCCCGGAACGTGCCGTTGTGCTCGCCCGGCTCCCACACGTCCAGCTCGGGCTTGATCAGCGTCACCGCCAGCGGCAGACCGTAGCCGCCGATCGACTTCGACAGGCACACGATGTCCGGTTCGATGCCGGCGGCCTCGAAGCTGAAGAACGGACCGGTGCGCCCGCAGCCCATCTGCACGTCGTCCACGATGAGCAGCATGTTGTGGTTCTTGCACAGGTCAGCGAGCCCGCGCAGCCACTCCGGCCGCGACGAGTTGATCCCGCCCTCGCCCTGCAGGGTCTCCACGATCACCGCGGCGGGCTCGTTGAGGCCGCTGCCGCTGTCTTCCAGCAGCTTCTCGAAGTAGAGGAAGTCCGGGTACTGCCCGTCGAAGTAGTTGTCGTAGGGCATCGGGGTGGCGTGCACCAGCGGAATCCCGGCGCCGCCGCGCTTCATCGAGTTACCGGTCACCGACAGCGAGCCCAGCGTCATGCCGTGGAAGGCGTTCGTGAAGCTGATGATCGACTCACGCCCGGTGATCTTGCGGGCGAGCTTCAGCGCGGACTCCACCGAGTTCGTTCCGGTCGGACCGGGGAACTGGACCTTGTAGTTCAGCCCGCGCGGTTGCAGTACTTTCTCGTGGAACATCGACAGGAACTCGCGTTTGGCGGTGGTGGCCTGGTCGAGGCCGTGCACCACGCCGTCGCTTTCCAGGTACTCGATAAGTTTTCGTTTGAGCGCCGGATTGTTGTGCCCGTAATTGAGCGCACCGGCACCCGCGAAGAAGTCCAAATAGGACTTGCCGTCCTCGTCGTACATCCAGCTTCCACGGGAGCTGTTGAATACGGTCGGCCAGGTTCGGCTGTAGCTACGAACCTCGGATTCCAGGCTGGCGAAGATGTCGTTCACGATCCTCCGTTCCCCGCTGACCCTCCCCACGGTCGCGGGTTCTTTCCCACACGTCTCGAATATCGCTGATCACACTGGTTGCGTCACCGGTGCGAATGGGCCGATTCGGAACAGGTCCTCCCCGTCGTGCGCGTCCGGGAACATCTCCGACGTGAACAGCTCGCTACGAACAAGCTCGGTGCGACGATTCCTGGCCAGCGCGGAGAACAGCCTGATGGAAGCCGTGTTGTCCGCGGTGATCGTGGTCTCCAGGTAGCGCGCCCCGGCCGCGAGCGCGCGGTCCACGACGAAGTCGAGCAGCTTGCCGGCGACCCCGCCCCCACGTTGGGAGGCATCGACGGCGACCTGCCATACGACGATCGTGTCCGGCGCGTCGGGTCGCACATAGCCGGTCACGAAACCCACGACCTTGCCGTCGACACGGGCCACCGCCGAAGTGTCAGCGAAGTCCCGGCACCACAGCAGGTACGCGTAAGAAGAGTTCACATCAAGCACTCCCGAATCGCACGTGATTCGGTAGAGCGCCGCGCCATCCGCCATGGACGGCGAGTCGATCTTTAGCCCTCCGGCTGACCCGTTTCCGCCATGTCCTGCCCTCTCGCGTCCCATGGTGTCGCTAATTGGTTCGCTTCCAGTCAGGCCAGTATGGCTGGGTTGTTCACCGGTCATGCTTCGCCAAAGTAACAGAGCGACTAGGCATCGTCAGGTTCCGCGTCAATTCTTGGCCCAACGACCAGCGAACTCGCAATTGACGATGTGATGAGCACTACAGAAACCTTGAGATATGTATCAAAAAATGCTATTCAGGAGCGCTCGACTTCGCGAAGGAATTTCATCGCGGGCGCCCTGACCTGGGAAAACTTTGACCGCCGCGTCAAGTGCCCGAGTCCAGTTCGCCTCGACCGGGCTGACTGGTTGGTCGTTCCCCGGAGGCAAAGCGTTACCGGCCTCACTTCCAGTGTGACGTTCACCCCAACAGACGTATCTCGTCCTGATTTCCGGCCCCTGATCTCGATCTAGTTGATGGAGTACATCAACTAGTTTAGCCTGGCGACATGCCCGATCAGGAAGACGTGCGGCAGCTCGCTTCCGCGCTGTCCGCGCTCTACGAGGGAATGAACAAGGCATTCCGGCAGCGGGAAAAGGCCAGTGAACTGCGGCTGCTCGCCGCGATCGGCCAGCAGGAAGGCAGCCGCCCGTCGGAGATCGCCGAGGCGCTGGGGGTGGACCGGTCGCTGGTCACGCGGCAGATCCGGGCGCTGGAGAACGACGGCAAACTCGAAGCCGAGCCCGACCCGCGCGACGGTCGGGCGTTCGTCGTCAGGCTCTCCGAGGCCGGTCGCGCCCAGGTCACCGAACTCACCGAGTTCGGCTTCCAGCGCTACCTGAAGTTCGTGGCGGACTGGGAACCGGCGGAGGTCCGCGAACTCACGCGGCTGGTGCGGAAGTTCGAGGCGTCCAAAGCGGAAGTCGCGGAGCGTGAGCAGGCCCAAGACAGCGGGCGTGGTCGGAGGAGGCCGCGCTGACGCTCAGCGAGCGCAGGCTCGTCAAGGCCCGCATCCCGCCTCCGGTTCGCGTGCTCGCCGTACCCAGATCGAGCAAGATCGTCGATGCCGAGCAGCGTGCCGCTGAGCAGGCGGCGAACCAGAGTTAGCCCTGCTTGCGGAACCGCGCCCAGATGTCGATGTCGGCTCCGATGTCCACCGCGTGCTCGTCGATCCGCTTCAGCTCGTCCACCTCCAGTGGCGGTGTTCGCAGCGCCGCCACGTTGTGCTCCAACTGCTCCACCGAACTGGCTCCGATCAGCAACGACGTGACCCGCTCATCGCGCAACGCCCAGGTCAGCGCCAGCTGCGCCAGGCTCTGCCCGCGCGCCGCCGCGATCTCGTTGAGTGCCCGGATGCGGGCCAGGTTCTGCTCGCTGAGCCACTCCGGGCGCAACGACTTGCCCTGCGCCGCCCGCGAATCCCCGGGCACGCCGTCGAGGTACTTGCTGGTGAGCATGCCCTGCGCCAGCGGCGAGAACGCGATGCAGCCCAGCTCCAGCTCGGCGAGGGTATCCAGCAGCTCGGCCTCGATCCACCGGTTGAACATCGAGTACGACGGCTGGTGGATCAGCAACGGCACGTCCATGCACTGCAGCAGCGCCGCGGCTTCGCGTGTCTTGTCCGGCGAGTAGGACGAGATCCCGACATACAGCGCCTTTCCCTGCTGCACCGCGGACGCCAGGGCGCCCATGGTCTCCTCCAGCGGAGTGTCGGGGTCGAACCGGTGGCTGTAGAAGATGTCCACGTAATCCAGGCCCATCCGGCGCAGTGAGGCATCCAGCGAGCCCAGCAGGGCCTTGCGGGACCCGCCCTGGCCGTATGGCCCGGGGTGCATGACGTAGCCGGCCTTCGTGGAGACCACCAGTTCGTCGCGGTAGCGGGCGAAGTCCGCGGCGAAGATCTCGCCGAAGTTGCGTTCCGCCGACCCGGGTGGCGGCCCGTAGTTGTTAGCCAGGTCGAAGTGGGTGATGCCGAGATCGAACGCCCGTCGCAGCACCGCGCGCTGGGTCTCCAACTCCCGGTCGTCCCCGAAGTTGTGCCACAACCCCAGCGACAGCGCGGGCAGCGCCAGACCGCTGCTGCCACAGCGGCGGTACGGCATCCGCTCGTAGCGATCGGACGAGGGCTCGTAACACTCGGACACGGAGAACCTCCCAACGGATGACTTTCGAGGCGTGAGGTTATCGAGCCGCACAAGCGGAGCGTCCGCGAGCGGACACCGCCGGTAAGTTTCTTCGCATGGCGTCTCCCGCAGGCAGCGCTCGAACAGTCCTCGTGGACCGTTTCGCGCGGGTCGTGACCGAGGTCCTGGCTCCTTCGGTGATCGTGGCCGTGCTGCCGCTGGCGGTGGCCTGGGCGGCCACCGGCACCCTGGTCGGCGCCCTGCTGTGGGGCCTGCTGGTGGCGCTGACCAGCAGCGTCCTGCCCGTGCTCGCGATCGTCTGGGGAGCCCGGCGGGGGCACTGGGACAGTCACCACGTGCGGGAGCGGCGGGCTCGTGCGGTGCCGTTCGTGCTGCTCATCGCGTTCAGCTTCGCCGGGCTGGCGGTGCTGGTCGTGGCAGCGGCTCCGTGGCCCATGATCGCGCTGGACATCTCCATGCTCGTACCGCTCGCGCTGTGCGCATTGATCACGTGGTGGTGGAAGATCAGCATGCACACCGCCGTCGCGGCCGGAGCGACGGTCGTTCTCGCCGTCGTCTTCACGCGCGGGTTCGCGGTGTTGGCCCTTCTGGTGGCCATCGTCGGGTGGTCGCGGGTGCATCTGCGCGACCACACGCCGGCGCAGGCGCTGGTGGGCGCGGCCATCGGCGCCGCCATCGGCGGCGGCCTGTTCGCGATGTTGGCCTGAGGGTCAGTGGTCACCGGGCGACGCGGGTCTAACGCGCTGGCTGGGAACGGTGCCGGAAAGGCGAAGGCGCGGGGCGACCGCGGCGACCCCCGACGCCGACGCGATCACTCCCGCGCCCGTTGCCGTGGCCGCTCCCCGAACAATCGGCCACAGCTCCTCCGATGTGCGTCAGCCCCGAACCTAGCGGCACCGGAGGGTCCGCCCTACGAGGGCGGCGGCGGAGGTGCCCTCGAAATTTCCCCCGCCATCGCCCACCGTACGACGGGTAGCGACGCGAATACAGGCCGCGAACCCAGTTACCGGGCGGTAGCTTGCGCGCCGCCGCCCACGCAGGCGCGCGAGATGTCCGCTTTGTGGCTTATTTCACCCGATTCCCAGATCAGGACTTAATCCTCTGGACGATCATCGTTACTGCCGGTATCCAACGAGTATGAGTGAAACCCCGTTCGGGGTACCGTCCACGTCACTATCAGACACGCTGCGACTGGTGATCAGGCGTGGCCCGGACGTCGGCAAGACATTTCCGATCACCGAACCACGCACGTCGATCGGACGGGACCGGAACAACGACATCAGGCTTGATGACGGCACCGTGTCCCTGCACCACGCCGAACTCGACATCCGCGACCACCGCTACACGATCAAGGACGTGGGTTCCTTGGTCGGCACGTATCTCAATCGCCATTTGATCGACAGTGCCGAACTGGTCGACGGCGACGAGGTCTGGATCGGCAAGTTCCGCCTCAGCTTCCAGACCGGGGCGACGGCGGTTTGAGGGTGCACGGGTCCTGGCACCCGTGGTTGACACTGGGGAGCACCTGATTCCGCACCAGCGCGCCAGTGCGGATGGTGCACAACGCCACGATGCCGGCCAGCGCGCAAAGCAGCGCGGAAATCTCCATCGCGCGGACGAAACCCGGACCGAGCGCTCCGCTGGAAGCGGGATGGATTTCCGCGGCGAGCGGGAGCACGGCCACGGCCAGCAGACCCGCGATGCGGGAGATCGCGTTGTTCGTCCCGGAAGCCGCGCCCACCCGCTCTTCCGGGACGGATGCGAGCACGGTGGACGTCAGCGGAGCGACCGTGATCGCCAGGCCGAGGCCGAACACCACGACCGCCGGGAACACCGCCGACAGGTAGGTCGTCCCCGGCACCACCCGAGTCATCAGCGCCAGCCCGGTGCCGGCGATCAGCGGCCCGACCGTCATCAGCACGCGCGGACCGATGCGCTGTGCCAATGCGCCCATGCGCGGGGACAGCAGCAGCATGATGATCGTGATCGGAAGCGTCGCCAGCCCCGCTTCCAGCGCGGAGAACCCGAGGGTCTGCTGCAGCTGCAGCGACAGCAGGAACAGCGCACCGGACAGCGCCGAGTACATCGCCAGCGTGGTCAGGCTGACGCCGTTGAACTGCGCCGACCGGAACAGCGTCATCGGGAGCAGGGGCGCGGGCTCTCGGGTCTCGACAACCACGAAGGCGACCAGACCCACCACGCCGACCGCTGCGGCGAGAGCGGTCAGCGGGGTCCAGCCCTCTGCCGGGACCTCGATGAGCGCGTAGACCACCCCGGCCAGCCCGAACGTCACGCTGGCCGCTCCGGCCAGGTCAGGACGGCCGGTGGCGGTCGGGTCACGTGACTCCGGCACATGCCGCACGGTGACGAACACGGCAGCGGCGGCCAGGGGCAGGTTGATGAAGAACACCCAACGCCAGGACACCGCGTCGACCAGCCATCCGCCCAGCAGCGGGCCGAGCGCCGACGCCACGCCGGACATGCCCGCCCACGTTCCGATCGCCCGCCCCCGGTCGTCGTCCCGGATGGACGAGTCGATCAAGGCGAGGCTGCCCGGCACCAGCGCCGCCGCGCCGATGCCCTGCGCCAGGCGCGCCGCGACAAGCTCGCCGCCCGAACTCGCCACGCCGCAGGCCAGCGAGGCCAGCGTGAACGCCACCAGCCCGAACACGAACACCCGACGGCGGCCGTAGCGGTCGCCCATGGCCCCGCCCAGCAGCAGTAGCGCGCTGAGCGTGAGCAGGTACCCGTCGAGCACCCACTGCTGCACAACCAGACCCCCGCCCAGCTCGCGGCCGATCGCTGGCAGCGCGACGTTGACCACGGTCGCGTCCAGGAACGCCATGCCCGAGCCGAGCACCGTCGCCACGATCAGCCACCGCCCACGCCCGGACCGCAGCGCCACCGGGCCCGTCACGACGGGATCACCTCTCGCGCGATCACCTCGTCGGGCCGCTTGTCCGGGCGAAGCCCCCGCCACACCGGCGCCCGCAGCCGCCCGTCCCGCGTCCACTGCCGGTACGCGACCTCCCCGACCAGCTCCGGGCGCACCCAGTGGGCGTTCCGGGCGTGCTCGCGCGGCACCGGGTCCGCGAACGGGCTGTGCCGCTGCGCGCGCTCGTCCAACTGGCGCTGGAGTTCACGCAGATGGGCATCGCTGAAGCCGGTGCCGACATGGCCCGCGTAGTGCAGCCCCTCGCCGCCGGGTACCCCGACCAGCAGCGACCCGAGGGTTCCCGCGCGGCGCCCCTCGCCAGGCTGCCAGCCGCCGATGATGACCTCCTGCGCCCGCAACACCGGGGTCTTGATCCAGTCACGCGAGCGGGCTCCGGGCCGGTAGTGCGACTCCAGCCGCTTGCACACGATCCCTTCCAGCTCGTGCTCCACGGCGATCCGCAGCAGCTGATCCGGCGGGAGATCGTCGTGGTAGTCGGGAACGCGTACCGGCGGCGGAGACGACAGCCCCAGCTCCGCCAGTCGCTCGCGCCGAACCCGGTACGGCTGGGCGAGCAGGCACTCGCCGTCGAGCCCGAGCAGGTCGAACACGAAGTACGCGACGGGCACCCCGCGTAGCAGCGCGGCCGTCGGCCGAGCGACGTGAATCCGGGACTGCAACTGCCCGAAGTCCGGCCGCCCCGCCCGGTTCAGGCTCACGATCTCGCCATCCAGCACCACCTGGTGGCCAGCCACCGCCTCGCACAGCGCCTTGAGCTCGGGATAGCCGCTGGTAATCGCGTTGCCCCGGCGCCCGACGACGATCAGTTCCTCGGCGCTTGCCTGCGCGAGAGCGCGGACACCGTCCCACTTGAACTCGACCGCCCACCCCCGCGCGTCCGCGGGCGGGCTCCCGGCGGTCGCCAGCATCGGCGCGAGGTCCAGCGCCGCCGGCATCCCACCCGAGCTGCGGCTCACGCCGCCATGGTCCGCTCCCGAGAACACCCGGACAACCGCGAGTCGGCGGTAATCCCGGTTGTCGAGGTCCGGCCGGTAACCCGCTTCCCAGGCGCCGCGCCGCCTGCGGTCCAGATAGGACAGTCCACGGTCCTGGCGCCCCCTTCAGTGCTGCTGCGATTCCCACTGGTCGCGAAGAAGCTGTTGCAGCTGTGAGCGCTGCGGACGCCAGCCGAGCGCGCGCAGCTTGGCGGTGTCGGCGTGCAGTTCCGGCGACTCGGCGGGCTTGGGCGGGTGGTACTGGACGGGCACGTCCACGCCGGTCGCGGTCGAGGCCGCCGCGATAATCTCGCTGACGCTGGCCGGCGTCGCCCCGACGTTGAACACCTCGTGCCGGCCGAACTGGCACGCCTCCAGCGCCAGCACGAACGCGCGGGCGATGTCCGCGATGTGCACGTAGTCGCGCACGGCCGAGCCGTCGCCGAAGACGTCGACATGCGGGATACGCCCGGCGGCAGCGGTCAGGACGCGTGGGATGACGCGTGTCTCGTCCGGGTCGCCGTGCCCTTCCACCGCTCCGGCGGCGTTGAAGATCCGCAGTGTCGCCGCACCGACCTGCCCAGCGTCCGCGACCCACCGCAACAGCTCCTCGGCGGCCAGTTTCGTCGCGGCGTAGGGACTTCGCGGGTCGGGCGGGGTGCTTTCGGGGATCGGCTGCGTTGCCGGCGCGCCATAGACGCTGGCGGTGGAAGCGAACACGACTCGCGGGCGGGTGCCTTCGGAGGTCGCCGCACTCACCAGCGCGTCCAGCAAGGTGGCCGTGCCACCCACGTTGACCCGGTAGAAACGAGCCGGCTGCGCGACGGACTCCCGAACCCGCGTCAGCCCACCCAGGTGGATCACCGCGTCGGCCCCGCGCACGGCGTTCGTCACGGCGGAGGCGTCGAGCAGGTGGCCGTGGTGCAACTCCACGTCCTCGAACCCCACCGGCTGGGTGTGGTGCACCAACGCGGCCACCCGGTACGCCCCTCGACGCAACTCCGGGACCAGGGCCCGGCCGAGGTAGCCACTGGCTCCCGTGACGAGAACCCGCATGCTCCCATCCCAGCAGATGCCCGCCGACTCAGCTGGGCAAGTAGTCCGCAGCGGACCGGTAGCCCGCAGCTGGGCAGGTCAGCCGCTTTCCACCCCCACGTACCGGAATCGCCAGGTGCCGTCCGCTGCCTTGTCGTCCCGCTCGTACACCAGCTGCGGCGGCACCTGCCCGGTACGCAAGGGGCCATTGTCCGGCCGTCGCGCCGGGACCGTGAAGCGGGGTACCGGAGCACCGGCCGCGTTCGTCGGGACGCTGACCTCGTGCCCGTCTTCCGGGCCGCCACGCAGGAGGACGCGGACCGTTCCCATTCGATGGCTCCCTTCCAGTCAAATGACCAGCGGCAACCGGTATTGACTGGTCAGCATCGGCGATCGTTCCTCGGTTCACTTGATCGTGTGGACGTAGTGATCTTGGTGCGTTGCGTGGAGTAACGAACACCGGGGGTCGGCTCTCCCAGAGATCGAGCCGGACACATACCGTCCCGATGTCCCCGAATCGGGCGGTACTGGACATGCGTGACACAGCAGCCGGAGGGAAAGTGGTGGGCAGCATCTCTGGCTGACGCCCTTCGGGCTTGGGAGGTCGGTATGCGTCGACAGCCGTGGTCTCGGGAACGGCAAGCAGCGCGCATGCGCCCTCTGTTACACCAGCGACCGAACGGCGTCCTCCGCGCGAGACCGGTCGCTGCCGCCTGGTAACACCCAGTGGCGGCAGCGCGATATTCCGGCTGACAACTCGTCCGTGCCAGAGGGGTTCTGGGGGTGGCCGGGCCAACGTCTTCCGCGCGTTTCGCCGGTTTCGTACTTCAGATGCGGTAGGCGAATTTCGGCACCAAGTACGGTGCCCAAGATTGCCTTCTTCGCGAAACTGGACCACACGCGGCCATTCCGGGAATTCCGGCGTCGGCCAGTGGCTTATCCCAGCTTGATCGTGATAGGGAGCACGTGGGCAATGCGGAATCAGATCGCGGGGCCAAACGAGATCGCGCCAAACGAGATCGCACTGCACGGTCGCCATCGGGCCTACCTGCGAGCCGTTCTGGACGGGCGTGCGGAGATGACCTGCAGCTGCGAACCGGACCTCTACGTGGACGGCTTGGCCTGCTGCGACCAGATCGCCGCTCACCAGCTCGCCGATGCCCACCTGATCACCCCGGCCCGCCCCGGGACACCGGACCAGCGAGTGCCAGCCGCCCTGACGCCGGAAGGCAACGCTCTCGTCGCGACCTGGGCGTAGCGATCGAGTCGCAGCCGATCCGGCCATCGAGATCTCGTAGAAAGTGACCGGTAAGGCGCCATAGAGTGGCGTTCATGACGCACGGTCCAGAAACCGCGGAGTCAGTCCCCCAAGGAGTCGGGCGCACCGCGATCGGAGTCGCACACGTTCGCGCGGAAGAAAGCCGCCGTCCCGACCGGCTCTTCCACGATCCCTACGCCGAGGCGTTTGTCGCCGCCGCTCCCAACACGCTTCCCACCGAGCACGAAGCCTCCCACGATCTTGCGGCCTGGGGCGCGGAATGGGCGGTGCACGCGACCATCCGAACCCGGTTCTTCGACGACTACCTCCTGGCCGCCGGTGCCGCTGGCTGCCGCCAGGTCGTCCTGCTGGCGGCCGGTCTGGACACCCGCGCCTTGCGCCTGGACTGGCCGGAAGGCACCCGGGTCTTCGAACTCGACTTGCCCGACATGCTGACGTTCAAGGAACGCGTGCTCGCCGACCACCCGTCCCGGCCAGCCCCCGCGCCGTGCGAACGCACGACAGTCGCCGTTGACCTTCGCGCGGACTGGCCGGCGGCGCTCACCGGCGCGGGATTCGACCCGTCCCAGCCCACGGCATGGCTCGCCGAAGGACTGCTCATTACCTCACCGCGAGTGAAGTGACCAGCCTTCTCACCAGAGTGGGTGACCTCTCCGTCTTGGGCAGCCAGTTCTCCTGTGAGCACCGAACGACCGACAAGACCCAGTTCCACGAGCGAATGCGCAAGATACCGGCGCTGGACTTCGTGACGTCGCTGTGGCGAGGCGGACTCGGGACGGAGACACCCGACTGGCTCACGCGGCATGGCTGGGAGGTCCAGTTGCACGAACGCGCCGAACTGGCCGCCTCCTACGGACGCCCGGTCACCTCCGCCTCCGACGGAGGGTTCCTCACGGCCACTCGCTGAACCCAGCGACCCGCTGAACGCAGGCACAAAGGCCCATGTGTAGCCGCCGCTGGGACTGTTACGCCAGTACGAGGCCGCGTGACACAGCGCGGCGCACAGGGGCCTAGCCCGTACGGGTCACACTGGCGTGAGGGGGCGACCATGGACGAGAGACCTCGACCGCGGTCGCGCCGGCCGGGCCGGTCGATTGTGGTCGCCGTGACGGTCGCGGCGGCAGTGCTCGGTGCTGCCGGGATCGGCCACACCGTGTGGTCGCAGGCAGCACGGCTGGTGCAGGACGGAGCGCTGGCCGCCGGGCCGCAGCCGGTGCCCCGATTCGAGCCACCGCCGAGTGGACCCCTGGACGATGACGCCATCGCCCAACGGGTCGACCCCGGACTGGTCGACATCACGACGCGGTTCACCGACCAGCCAGCCGGCGCCGCCGCGACCGGAATGGTGCTCACCCCCACCGGCGAGGTGCTCACGAACAACCACGTCATCGACGGGGCCAGCAACATCAGCGTCACCGACGTCGGCAACGGCCGCACCTACGACGCCACCGTGGTCGGGTATGACCGCTCGGACGACGTCGCGGTGCTCCAGATGCAGGGCGCGTCCCGGCTGCGCACTGTGGACATCGGGGATTCCTCGCTGGTCGGCGTCGGCGATCCGGTGCTCGCGCTCGGCAACGCCGGTGGTCGCGGAGGTACCCCGGTGTCCGCTGACGGGCGGGTGGCCGGGTTGAACCGGACGATCATCGCCAGCGACGACGCCGCCGGCAACGTGCAGCGGCTGACAGACATGATCCAGGTCAGCGCCAACCTGCAACCCGGAGACTCGGGCGGTCCGCTGGTGAACTCCCGTGGGGAGGCGATCGGGATGAACACGGCCGCACCCGAGACCGGCCCGGGTGACCGGGGTCAACCGTCCCCGCAGACCGGTTTCGCCATCGCCATCGGCAAGGCCATGGCGATCAGTTCCCAGATCCGCTCCGGCACATCATCGTCCACTGTGCACATCGGGCCGACCGGGTTCATCGGCATCCGAACGGCCCCGGCCGGCAGCGGCTCGGACGAGGGGGACAGCAACGGCTCCGGCGACAACCCGAACGGGCCGCTCGGCGGCACTGGCGCCGCGGTCGTCTCGGTCATTCCCGACTCTCCCGCGGAACGCGCCGGGTTACGGTCCGGCGACGTCATCGTGGCCCTGGACAGCGACACGGTCGACTCGCCGACGACACTGACCAACCTGATGTTGCGCCACCACCCGTCCGACGACGTGTGGCTGACGTGGGTCGACCGCTCTGGCCACCGGCACTCCGCGGTCACCCGACTCTCCACCGGCCCACCGAGCTGACCCCAGGCATTCTGGAGGGGAGGCGGCGGTCGGAGGTGAGGATTATGCCTGATAACGCGCAGACGGTGGCCACCGATCAGATCGGCAGGCAGGTGGAACTGCCCGTGATCGGGGCGGTGAGGGTGCCGCCACCGCAGCGGCTGGTCTACTTCGCGGGGCTCGGCGTGCTGGCCGCGTTCGGCGTCATCGACTGGCCGGTCGCGCTGGTCATCGGGATCGGCCACCTGCTGGCCGACCAGCACTGGTCCGGTGTCGTCCAAGGGCTCGGAGAAGCCATCGAGGAGGTGTGACCGGTTGTCCTGTCTGCCGCCACACCCCGATTCACCTGGGCTGAAGCTACTCTCAAGTAGCTGACCGTTCACCGAACGTCGCTACTCCAGACGGAGTGATAGCACGCAGCGTGAGCAACCAAAGCTGCTACTCAACGCCTGTGATCACCCCTTGCGGACAGTGATCACGGGTAGTCGTCACCCAGGCCCGCGTGTTCGAGGTCGAGGATGCGCTGGATATGGCGACGGGTGTCGTCCGTGATCACGCCGACGTCGTACAGCCGGTTCAGCTCGGTGCTTTCCACGGCCAGCAGGTCCCGGCGCAGCTGCCGGTAGGTGCGCGCCGGTGACGATGTCGGCTCGGCCTCGTCGTCCGCGTCCACGTCATGTTGCTGAACGCGCTTGATGCGCGCCTGCCAGCTCCGCCGCAGCTCCTTGATCACGAACACCGGTGCGGTTTCCGACTCCTCCAGCTGGTCCAGATGGGACAGGCCGGCACGCGCCAGGCGCAGCCGCGCCTCGAGGTGCTCCTGCCGGACGTCGTCCGTGGTCCGCGCGATGCCCGCGCGCCGGACCAGCGGAGCAAGCGTGAAACCCTGCACGACCAGGGTGACCACGATGACCGCGGTGGTCAGCACCATCACCAGGTCCCGGTGCGGCACCAGGGCTCCGCTGCTGGTCGTCAGCGGAATCGACAGAGCCGCAGCCAGCGGCACGACACCCCGGGCACCCGCCCACGAGACCACGGCGGGCATCTGCCACGACGGGCGAACTCCCCTGCGCCGCTGCAAGATCGCCGACAGCGGGAACACCCACACGAACCGGACGACGACGAGTGCCACCGCGATCGCGAGCGCCTGCGTCGGCCACCGGATGTCGGTCCCCGCCAGTCCACGCACGAGCGCGGGCAACTGCAGGCCGATCAGACCGAAAACGACGCTCTCCAGCAGGAACACGACGGTCTGGTACACCGCGTCGACCTGTAGCCGGATCTGCGCGTTGGTCAGCCGGTGCGCCTGGGTGCCGAGGATGACGCTGGCCGTGACGACCGCGGTCACGCCCGACGAGCGCACGGACTCGGCCAGCACGTAGGCGGCGTAGGGCGTGACCAGGACGACCACAGTCTCCAGCACCGGGTCCTCGGTGCGCCGCCGGACGAGGTACGCGCCGCCCGCGACGATGCCGCCGGCGAGCACACCACCCCCTGCGAGCAGCACGAACTGCGCGAGCGTGTTCCCCCACGTGACCACTCCAGCCGCGATCACCAACGACAACGCGACCCGGAACAGCAGCAGGCTCGTCGCGTCGTTGAACAGGCTCTCGGCCTGCACCAGCGCCTGCACCCGGGGCGGCAGGGCCAGCCGACGACCCAGCGCGGTCACCGCCACCGGGTCGGTGCTGGCCAGCACCGACCCGAGCATGAACGCCATCGCGGGCGGCAGCGGCGTCAACGCGTACGCGACGCCGCCGATGGCCGCCGCGGAGACGAGCACGAGTCCGACCGCGAGCACGGTGACCGGCCGCCACACCGCCCGCAGATCACGCCAGGGCAACTCCTCCCCAGCCGCGAAAAGCAAGGGTGGCAGCACGACCAGGCTGACAATGTCGGGAGTGACCGCGATCGGGGGCACGCCGGGCAACAGGCCGACGATCACACCCGCGACCACCAGGAGGGAAGGCGCCGGGACGCGTAAGCGACGAGCGAAGGTGGCCACGACCGTGGCCAGCACCACCAAGAACAGAACCGTCTCGACACTACGCATGACCGGTGCCCGCCCCTTCGTAGGCCCGTTCCGTAATGCCGACCAGACTTCCCGGCGCGCCGTTGTCCACACAGCTTACTTGAGCGCGTTGGCCAGCGGAAACGGGTGGTTACGCGGTCACGTACCGGGACTGCGTCGGCGACGCCGCAGCAGCTTCCTGAGCGCGTGTCTACCGCGCTGCGGCGCATGGGTCAGGGCGGACGCTGCTACCCCGACAGGCGGCCACGGAGGAAGGGCCACGTCGATGGTCAACGCCCTGAGCCGGTGCCGACCGGCGTGTGCATGAGCGCGTTCAGCGGCTCGCCGCCTGCGCTCGGCCATCACGGCGTCCCGGATCTGCCATACGGTCACCGCGCCAGGACCAGCTCCAGCGTGCTGGCCGTAGCCGCCGCGCAGCGGCATCACCGCAAGCGCGGCGGCCGTGCAAACGGCGAACACGCCGACTGCCACGAACATCACCCCGCCGGAGGCGGCGGGCATCAGGACCCCCAACGCGTCCCACACCGGCCGCATGTCACGACCACCTCCGATCCGTCCCGGCACCCACACGTTCGGCGGCAACGCGGGAATCCCGCCGTTCCAGCGCCCGTGACCAGCACTCCGGGCACGTCGGCGCCAGCCACTCGATCTTGCCGGGATCGCCGATCGTCGCGGTCATCCCGCACAGGGTCTCGCGGACCTGACCTTCGCGCGGTCTCAGGAGCGGGTCCAGCGCATGCCGTTGCCCGGCAAAGGGCCGCCAGTACACCACCGGCCCCTGGTCCTGGAACGGGTGAAGCCGCATCGCGCTCCTCCTTGCTGTGGCGGGGAAAGCGGCGGCTCCGACCGATCGGGGAAGGGGAGGTCACGACCGAAGCCGCCGCCAGACCAGTGACTGTGCGTGTTGCTATCGTCACTGTCCACACACAACGTACGTCAAGATCAGTTAATCACCTACGACCTGAGCCTGATCGTGTGTGCGATCCGCACCCCATCGGAGGACTGCCATGGCACCAAAGTCGCCGACGGTCGCAAGCTGGGAGCTGGGACGGCGCTTGCGCGAAAAGCGCGAGGAAACCGGATACTCCTCAGCGACGGCTGCCAGGCGGGTCGGTGTCGCTCCCGCCTACCTGTCTGACGTGGAGAACGGCAAGAAGAAGCTGGCGAAGGAGCGGCTCCGCGTAGTGGTCGAGGAGTACGGCTTCGACGCGAACGAAGCCGAAGAACTCGAAGCGCTCCGCGAAGAAGCCAGCCATCGGGGCTGGTGGAACAGCTACTCCGGGATCTTCAGCGATGACCTGCTCAGGTTCATCGGCTACGAGTACGGGGCCGCGAGCGTTCGGGTACACGACGGTGGCTTGGTGAACGGCCTGCTCCAGACGGAGGACTACGCTCGCGCGGTCATGGAGGCCGGAGCGCCCAACCTGCGACTGGCGCATGTGGACCGGCAGCTCAAGGCCCGGATGATGCGGCAACGCCGCGTCTTTGGCGACGAGCCCGTGCGCCTCACGGCGGTCATGAGCGAAGCCGCCGTCAGGCAGCAGGTTGGCGGACCGGAGGTCCTTGCCGGGCAGCTTCGGCGTCTCCTGGACGTGATCGACACCCGTAGCGAGACCGTCGAGATCCGCGTGGTTCCCTTCTCGGCCCCCGCCCACCCGGCGATGAACGCATCCTCGTTCCACGTGATGACCTTCCCCAGTCCGCGACTACCCACCATCGTCTGGCAGGAGTCCGTGACCTCGACCCAGCTCATCTCCGATCCGCTCACGGCCCGCGACTACGCCCTGTCCCACGCGGAGGCCATGAAAACCGCTCTCAACAGGAACGATTCCGCTGACCTGATGAAGAAGGTGGTCAAGGAGCTAGAGTCGTAGCCATGGCTGCGGGGATGCTGCGCGCACGGTCGAACTGGCGAAAGTCCAGTTACAGCGCCACGAACGCGTATTGTGTCGAGGTGGCGGTCACAGCAGGCGCTGTTGCCGTCCGCGACACCAAGGACCGCGACGGCGGCGTGATCGCGTTCCGCCGCTGCAAGTGGGCCGCCTTCCTCGGTCAGTTGAAGGCCCGCTAGCGATCGCCACGGTCACGGCTGGCCGTTAACGGAATCCTGATACGAAATGCTCTCACCTAACGTCGTGTGGGGGACAATGTCAGTGTGACTATGTCGACTTCGCCGTGGCTGACGGTGACCGGGTGGGCTGCCGGTATCTGCTGGGGACTGTTCGCGGTGGTCTGGCTGGCGGGCGCGATCTACAACGCGTTCCGGGGACCGGCCACGCAACGGCGGTCGGGTGCGAACCTGCCGTACGTGCTCGCGTCCGTCGCGATCGTCTGGGGTGCCCTTCGCCTGCTCCCGCCGAGCGCGTGGCGCTGGTCCACCGTTGAGGCATCCTGGGTTCGCGCGCTTGGCCTGGTGATACTCGTTGCCGCGACCGCCTTCACGCTGTGGGCACGCGGTGTTCTCGGCGTCATGTGGAGTTCGGTCGCGGTACTCAAGGATGAGCACGCACTCCGCACGACCGGGCCATACGGGATCACCCGGCACCCCATCTACACCGGACTCCTGGGCATGCTGCTGGGGACTGCGTTACTGAGTGGTCTCGGGCCCTGGGCAGCACTGTTCGTCTTGGCCACCCTGCTCTTCCAGTGGAAGATCTACACCGAAGAGCGCCTTCTGGCGCAGATTTTCCCGGGCGATTACGAGAAGTACCGCAACCAGGTTCCCCAACTGATCCCCGGCTTGGGCGCGTTCAAACGCCGGTCGACGTGAGTCAGGATTCCGCCAGCTCGGAGAGGGCGCATGAAAGCACTGCGATTCGACCGCATCGGGAGCCTCGACGCACTTTCCTACGTTGACCTGCCCGTTCCCGAGTCGAAGCCGGATGAGGTGCGGGTGCGCGTGCACGCCGCGGGCATCAACCCGAGTGACATCAAGAACGTGTTGGGACAGTTTCCGTACACCACCGTGCCACGCACACCCGGGCGCGACTTCGCTGGCGTGGTGGTGGACGGACCGCCGGAGCTGCTGGACCAGGAAGTCTGGGGAAGCGATGGCGCACTCGGCTTCACCCGCGACGGGACGCATGCCGAGTACGTCCTGGTACCAGAGGACAGCATCGCGCCGAAGCCGGCAAACCTGTCGTTCGCTGAGGCCGCCAGCTGCGGAGTTCCGTATCTCACCGCGCTGGAGGCGCTCGACCGCACCGGGGTCGGTCCAGACACCACGATCGTGATCATTGGGTTGGGCGCCGTGGGTCGGGCCGCCGTCGATCTCGCCCACGCACGCGGTGCCCGAATCCTGGTGGGCGTGCGACGCGCCGAGCAGGTCGCGTCGCTGCGGGACCAGGAGATCGCGGCCATCGCGTTGGGATCGCCGGAGGGATTCGACGCCGCGGTGCGCGATCACTTCCCGGGCGGCGCCGACGTCGTTTTCGACACCACCGGCTTCTGGCTCCCCGCGGCCGTGTCGGCGCTGACCGAAGGCGGGAGCATCTGCGTGATCGCGGCGCCCGAGGACGGCCATGTGCGCGTGCCGGTGCTCGATCTCTATCGCCGTGGCGCCAGCATCGTCGGTGTGAACTCGTTGATGCGTGACACCGCGGGAAGAACGGCGGTGCTGGACAAGCTGCGCGCTTCCTTCGAGGAGGGCGTGTTGCCGCCCCCGAGCGGGATGATCCTCCGCCCCCTCGATGAAGGCGTGGCGACGTACCGCGTCGTCAGTGCTGGTGGTACGGACAAGTTCATCCTGACCATCGACCACCCGATGGGACCTACCCGGGACACGAGTTCGCGTCCCGAATGATCGTTTGCTCAGGAGTCCACGATCTGCTCCAGTCGTTCCCGTAGCCAGGACTGTTGGGCCTCGAACACACCACTTCCGAACGAGATTCGCGCGACGCCGAGGTCCGCCAGCGCGGGAAGGGCGGCGTCGCCGGGCCGGTACATCACATTCACCGGCGCCGGTTCGACCGCCTGGACGAACTCGCGGACGAGGTCCGGCGAGGCCAGCAGGATCGGATACACACAGTCCGCTCCGGCGTCCAGGTAGCGCTTCGCGCGGTCGATCGCCTCTGGCAGGACCGCTGACTCGTCGTCAGTGCCCATGAACACGTCCACCCGGGCATTGACGACCAGGGAACCTCCCGCCGCGGACCGGATTTCCGCGAGCCGTTCAGCCTGCTGCCGCGCGTCCCGGAGCTTGCCGGTGCTGTGGTCGGTGTCCTCGAAGTTGCAGCCGACCGCACCCGCCGCCACCAGCCGCTCGACGAGTTCGCCCGGCGCGAGGCCGTAGCCGGCCTCGGCATCGACGGTCACCGGGACGTCGACCGCACGTGCGATCCGGGCCGCTGCGGCGAGCATCTCGCCCGCGGGCGCGTGCTCGTGATCCTCGTAGCCCAGTGACCGGGCCACCGCGCCGGAACTGGTGGCGACCGCGGGAAAGCCCACCGCGCCCACCAACCGAGCACTTGCGGCGTCCCAGGCGTTGGGCAGCACGACGGGACGACCGGGCACGTGCAGTGCGCGGAACGCGGTCGCGCTCACCGCTCGTCCGCCGGCAGCGGCTTGCGGCCGGTGACACCCAGCCGGTTGAAGGCGTTGATCACGGTCGCCGCCCAGGCCACCACGACGTACTGCTCCTCCGTAAAGACCTTCGTGGCCTGCGCATACACCTCGTCGGGCACGTCCTGGTGTTCCGGCAGCCGGGTCATCGCCTCGGTCAGCTCCAGGGCAGCCCGCTCCTGCTCGCCGTACAGATCCGTCTCCCGCCAAGCCGACAGCACGAAGATCTTCCGCTCGCTCATGCCCGCCGCGCGGGCGTCGCGGGTGTGCATGTCCAGGCAGAACGCGCAGCCGTTGATCTGCGACGCACGGATCTTGACCAACTCGATCAGCGTCTGGTCCAAGCCGGCGTCGGCTGCGGACCTCTCGACCTTCTTGTGCAGCTCAAGCAGTGTCTTGTAGGCGTCGGGCAGTGCTGGCCCCAGTTGGATTCGCTCGCTCATACTTCGACCTTAGTGCCGGCTGGCACACGAGTATGGTCCAGTTGTATGCGCGATCCGTGGTCCAGTGACGCCAGCAAGGACCTGCACCTTGGCTGGGATGGTGCCGGCGGCAGCACGGGGCTGGCCGAGGCCCTCCGCACGGCCATCCGCGACGGCCGGCTGGCGATGGGGGACGCGCTGCCGTCCACCCGCGCGCTTGCCGCCGACCTGGGCGTGGCTCGCGGGACGGTGAGCAAGGCGTACCAGCAACTCGCGGCCGAAGGGCACCTGCGCACCCGCCAGGGCACGGCGACGACGGTGGCCACGGGTGCGGTGACCGCGCCCGCAGCGCCGCGCTCGAATCCGGCGCATCCCGTCGCGGAGTCGGCGGTGAGCTGGAACTTCCTGCCGGGGCTACCGGACCTGTCGCTGTTCCCGCGCGCCCGCTGGCTTTCCGCGACCCGCCGCGTGCTCAGCCATGCCCCTGCCCAGACCTTCGGCTACGGAGATCCGGCCGGTGAGCCCGCCCTGCGCACCGCGTTGGCGCGCTATCTCGGCCGCACCCGGGGCGTGCTCGCCACGCCGGACCGGATCGTGATCTGTGCCGGCTACGGCCAGGGGATTTCGGTGCTCGCCAAGGTGTTGCTGGAACGCGGAGCTAGCGAGATGGCTTTCGAGGACCCTTCGCTGCGGGTTTTCCGGGATTTCGCGGAGCGGGCCGGCCAGCACGTCGTTGGCGTCGGGGTCGACGAGCACGGCATATCGGTGTCCGATGTAGACAGTCCGACGGTGGTCGTGACGCCGGCACACCAGTGGCCGCTCGGTGTCACGCTCTCCCCTGACCGCCGGGCGAGACTCGCACGATGGGCGCACCGCAGCGGCTCGCTGGTCATCGAAGACGACTATGACGGCGAGTTCCGGTTCGATCGGCAACCTGTCGGAGCGCTGCAGGCGCTCGCCCCGGAACGCGTCATCTACGCCGGAACCGCAAGCAAGACGCTGGCGCCGGGACTGCGCCTTGGCTGGCTCGTGCTGCCGGAGACGCTGGTGCGGCCCGTCCGGGCCGCACTGGCGGAAGCCGGGGCGCGTGGCCGCGCGTTGGAGCAACTGGTGCTGGCCGAGCTGCTGAACAACGGCGAGTACGACAAGCACGTCCGGCGCTGCCGGAACACCTACCGATCCAGGCGTGACCGCCTGCTGCGCGCGCTCCCCGATTCCCTGTGGCCGGCCGGGATCGCGGCGGGCCTGCACATGGTGCTGATGCTGCCCGAGGACGGCCCGGACGAGCGGGCCGTGCGGGCTTCGGCTCGGCGACGCTCGGTCGCGGTCGACACGCTGGGTCCACATTGGATGGGCACGGTCGAGCCGAAGCAGGGGATCATCATCGGGTACGCGGCTCCGGCGGAGCACGCCTTCGCCCCGGCCGTCAAGGCGTTGCTGGCCGCGGTGAAGGGTTGACGGTGGTTTCGATCAGGTCGTAGCCGAGTTCGGGGTGGACGCCGTCGTGGTCGGGTACACCGGCACCGGTGTACCACGACTGGTCGGCTTCCGGGTGCGGTCCGACGACGCCGACCCGCCCCTTGCCGTAGTCGCAGACCACGGCGGCCGGCGCGCCCGAGCCGTAGGTGGCGAGCACCGTGGCCGCCGCATCCGGCCGTAGCCGGATCTCCGGCCCGTCCTGGAAATACATCGTGCGTTCCTGACCACGCCAGCGGACTCGGACGGCAGTGTCGTCGGCGGTGTGCACCGTCGCATGTGGACTGCCGGCGTACTCGGCGGTGTCTCCCGGGAGCAGCCCGAATCCCGGCGTCGAACCAGCGAGATACGCCCCCAGGCAGAAACCTAGATAGTGCCCGCCGGCACCAACCCAGTCGCGGATGTCGTTGGCATACCGGCGAAGTTTGCGCCATGCCGGGTCCACATTGCCGCCGCCGGGCTGCGCGTAGACCACGGCCCGCGCCAACGACACCGGGTTCAGCATCACTTCCTCGCCGGGTCCGCAGTACTCCACCCGGAAGCCGGTCGGCGAACTCCGCAGGAGCGCGGCGACGGCTTCCGAGCAGCCGGCGCATGAGGCCGGGCCGCGGTAGACCAGCGCCAGCGGCCGGTCGTCCGAGGTCAGGGCGGACACGCCGGCCCACCCGAGCCCGGCGACCGCGCCGGCCGCTGAGACACCGATGAGGAACCGTCGCCGGTTCAACTTCGTTCGAACAGGGTTCGGGCTCGCTTGGCGAGCGCGCTGACCAGCCCCTCGAGCGGACCGCGCCCGGCGGTGAGCCGCCAGGCGATCCCCACCAGCACAACGGTGGCGACCTGCACGAGGTAGCCCGTCGTGGCGTCGAGGGTGTCGTAGTCGGAGTTGATGAACATGATGTGCCCGGTGTAGCAGGTCAGGGTCATGCTGCCCGCGCCGGCCAGCGGTTTCTGGACGAACGCGATCAGCGACCGCAGGACCGGTACGGTCACCCGTGCCAGCAGCAACATCGCGCCGAGGAGGGCGGCGGCAGCGCCGGCGGTGCCGACCAGGTCGGGTGACGTGCTCGTGTGCGGCGCGTCGACGGCCAGCCACCACCACGTGGAGGTCGGCGTAGTGCCGTCACCGCCCAGGGTGAGCAGCTCCCGGGTCTCGGGAACGGTCAGGACGCTGCCAGGCTGCGCGGCCCAGATCCGCGCCAGCCCGCCGTACCTGGTCAGCAGGAACACCGAGGTCAGGTGCGCACCGACGGCCATCGCGACGCCGGTGGCCAGCAGGCCGACCGCCACGCGGACCTTCCCCAGCGTCAGGCGCCCGATGACCAGGCCGGCACAGATGTAGGCCAGCCAGGGCAGCGCCGGGTACTCACCCGTGACGGCCAGCTCGGCGAGCAACCCGAGCGGGTGCTGCACCAGGTACCTGACGGTGGGGTTCAGCAAGGTCGGGGCCGGGAGGTGCGGCAACCAGAGGTGGGTCAGCACCGGCATCCCGCCCGCGACCGCCACACCGACGACCGCGACCAGCCAGGTGGGCAGGAACACCAGGGGAACAGCCAGCAGGAACAGTACCGCGTAGTACGGCAGGATCACCGCTCCGAGTGACGCGTCGGTGTAGCCCAGCACGAGACCGATGGCGCCGATCACCAGCGATCGGGTGACCAATGCCGCGACGGTCGACCCAGCGCGGCGGAGCCGGACTCGGCGGCGGCCGGTCATGAACGCGATCCCGATGCCCGCCATCACCGCGAAGGTCGCGGCGGCCCGGCCGCCGAAGAGGGCGAACATCAGCGTGGGGTTGCCGGTGGCGTCGGACTCGTACATCGAATGGACGGCGATCATGCCCAGCAGCGCCACCCCACGGGTCGCGTCCACCCCCACCAGCCGCCGATCGCGGGTGCTCGGCGCGCTTGCCGCCGGGGTCGTCGGGTGGCTGGGCGTGTCCAGCACGGCGGTCGCGGTCATCCGGTCATCACCGCTTCCACCAGCTCAAGACCCACCTCGCGGCCGGAGTCGACGGCCTGTCGAGTGCGCCGGCCGGGCTTGGTCAGCCCGGCGTCGGTGAACCAGTCGTCGGTGGCTTCGGGGTGCGGGCCGACCACGCCGACCCTCCCCTTGCCGAATCCGGCCACCACAGCCGCGATCGTGCCGTTGGGGTAGGTGGCGAGAACGGTCGCGTCGGCACCGGAACGCAGCCAGAAGTACGGGCCGTCCTGGAAGAACAGCGTCCGCTGCCGGCCTCGCCACGAGACGCGAACCAGCGCGTTGTCGTCAGAGTCGACGGTCGCTCGCGACGACGCGATGTACTGGTCGGTGTCGCCGGGCAGCAGCCCGAAACCCGGCGTGGCGCCGGCGAGGTATCCGCCAAGACAGAAACCGAGGTACCGGCCTCCCGAGCGCACGAACCCGCGGATCTCGGAACGGTGCTGGCGCAGCTTGCGGTAGCCGTGGGACAGCGTTCCGCCCCCTGGCTGCGCGTACACGTCCGCCGTGGACAGGGTTTTCGCGGACACCGGCAGCTCCTCATCCGGTCCGACATACCGCACGTCGAAGCCGTGTGCGCTGGCGCCGAGCAACTCGGCCACCGCTTCCGGGCACCCGGGCAGCGAGGCCGGGCCGCGATAGACCAGCGCCACCGGCGCCCGGTTCGGTCTGCGGTTGGTGCCCATACGACTGGTGCCCATATGACTGGTGCCCAGCGGCAGCCACGCAGGGAATCTCATGACGACCTCGCGGAGGAAGTGGGCTTCAGCCGGATGGCCGGCTGGGTGGCGGCGTTGAGCCCGTAATACCGCTCGAAATCGGTGGCGTCGCAGGCGCGGTACGGAGTGTTCGGTAGCGCATCGTCCTGGTCGTCGGGGTACGGACCGCGAGCGGGTACCGGGCGGTTCTCCGGGATCGAGTGGTGCACCGGTCGGAGTATCTTGACGGTGGGCAGCTCGGCCCGGTCGTCCTCGGTGAACACCCTGACAGAGTCCACTGTGTACTCTTCGGGATCGGCCGGCGCCGTGAGCTCCTGCGGATCGGCGGGCTCGGCGCCCGGTTTCTGAGTCGACATGTCCTGATTCGTCACGCGCTGTGTCGTCACACCCTGAGCCGGGATGCCGCGCCACCGGGTTCCGGCGGTCAGATGTTCGCCCTTCATCAGCAGCGACAGCGAGCCCAGCTCGACACCGTCCCCCACCACGGAGTCGTACAGCACGATCGACCGCGTACCGATCGTCGCGCCCGGACCCACCGTGACCGTCGACATCTTCATCACCCGGTCCTCGAAAAGGTGGGTCTGCAGCGACACCTCCATGCCAATGGTGGCGTCGTCGCCGATGTCGACCAGGTCGAACTCGGTGAGGTAGGTCGTCCCGATCCAGGTGCGCCGGCCGATGCGGGCACCGAACCAGCGCAGCACCACCGGCAGGAACGGCGTTCCGACGAGCATTCCGACCCCGGACGGGATCGCGGCGGTCTCGTACAGGCCGGTGACGAACTCGGTGCGCCGCACGAACCGGCTCCACAGCGGTTCCACCCTCGGCTGGTAGGTGCCGATGACGTTGCGTTTGACCGCCGCGCAGTACGCCACCACCGCCCACGCGATCCCGATCGCGACCAGCGGCGAGACCAGCGCGGGCACCGGAAGGTCCCGGCCGTTGGCGAGCACCGACAGCGCCAGCAGGTAGAGGTAGAAGCTCGCGCCCAGCACCGTGGCGGGCAGGGTCGCCCGGAAGAACTCGATGGCCAGCCGGTGAGCGACCGCCGAGCGCGGCGGCCGGAACGTCTCCCGCTCGGAGAACGAGCCGCTGTCCTGGCGCAGCGGCAGGTTCATCGCCGGCGAGCCGAGCCAGGACGTCCCCTCCGGGACGCCGTCTTCGGGAGGCACCGTGCTCACCCCGACGAGGGACGCCGCACCCATTTCCGTGCCTGCCGGCACCACGGATGCGTTACCCACGAACGCGCGACTGCCGACGTCGGTCGGCAGGAACGCCAACCGGCCGTTGGCGAACGTGGCCGCGCCGACGCTGGCCATGTCCGCGACGAAGCTGCCCTCGCCGAGCGTGAGGAGGTCCGGGTCGAGGTGCGCGGCCGTCGAGACCTCCGAGCCCCTGCCGACGCGGGCGCCGAGCAGTCGCAGCCACGGCACGGTGTACAGCGTCGCGTACAGCGAGTTGGTGAACATCAGGCTGAACTCCAGCAGCTTGTCCACCACCCACTTGCGCACGCCCAGGGCCGAACGCGCCGGGTGGATGCCGACCGGGACGGTCGGCAGCACCAGCCGCTTGCCAGTGGCCACCACCGCGCACACGGTGAGTACGAACACCGGGCCGGCCGGCAGTGTCGCGGCGAAGCCGGCGAGCAGGCCCCAGTTGAGCAGTGCCCACCACACCAGTCCCACGCTGGGCAGGATCATCGCGATCACCGCGACCTCCAGGCACACCAGGCCGACCAGGGCGGCGGCGATGTGCCACACCCGCCAGCCACGCGGGCACTCGTCCGCGCCGAGCATGCTTTCCACGGCAGGCGTGAGCTGCTCGGTGGGGCTCGGCGGCGACCCGGACCAGCGCTGGCCGGACGGCACCGACTCGTGCGGGCCGAGGACCGACTGCTCCCCGAGCGCCCCGCCGGGCTCGACCGACGCCCCCGGTTCGAGGACGGCGTTCGCGCCGACGAACGCGCCCTCGCCGACCGTGATCGGCGCGACGGTCACCCAGCCATCCGCCACCTGCCACGGGCGCAGCGAGACGCCGTACCCGATGGAGGAGTCAGCGCCGATGTCGAGCATGTTCGGCAAGCTGATGGAGGATGTCGCGACCATCGTTCGGCGACCCACGCCTGCGCCGAGCATCTTCAGGTAGATCCCCATCAGCGGGGAACCGCTGACCGCGGACAACGGGCTGATGGCCAGCAGCATGTTCTGCGTCCACAGCCGCAGGTAGGTCACGCCCCACAGCCGATAGCGGCCCGGCCGGATGCCGGCGGACAGCGGGCGCACCAGCACCGCTGGCACCAGCCAGCGCACGCCGAGGTAGCTCACGAGGATCGCGACCAGCAGCTGAGCGAGAACCGCGACCGAGACCTCACCGTCGTTCCAAGTGTATACATAGGACACTGGAAGCGTGATCAGCAGGAGCAGCAGGTAGATCACGGCCGCCTGCACGGCTCCGGCCGCGGCGATCCGGCGGCCACGATGGCGCAGCGGCGCCGGGCGGGGCGGGGCCGTCAGGCCGCCAGCCGCCGCCGACGTGCCGAGGTGCGCGGCCATGCCTCGCACAGTCGGGTGGGCATAGAGGTCGCGGACGGCGGGGCTGCCGACCTCGCGAGCGCGGAGCAGGGAGACGACCTTCGCGGCCATCAGCGAGTGTCCGCCCAGGTCGTTGAAGAAATGCGCCGCAACCGACAGGGACTCCGGGTCCATGCCGAACGTTTCGGCCCACGCCGCCCGGACCTGCTCCTCCAGCTCGCCCTCGGCCGCGACGACCGGACCGCCGCCGACCAGCCGGCGGCCGGTCGGTTCGGGCAGGCGGGTGCGGTCGACCTTGCCGCTGGGCATGGTCGGCAGCCCGCAGACGACGTCGATGAACGACGGCACCATGTACCCGGGTAACCGGCTCTGCAAGTGCTGGTGCAGCCGCCGTACAAGCTCTTGACCACCGGTCCCGGCCTCGCTGCCGGCACCAGCACTGTCCACGGTGTCCTCGGAGCGCACGAGGTAGGCGGCCAGCTCGTGGGGCGCGTCGGGGTTGCCGGGTACCGGCGCGAGCGCGGCGACCGCCTCGGCGACCCCGTCCACCTCCAGAAGGATGTTGTCGATCTCCCCGAGATCCACGCGGTGGCCGCGAATCTTCACCTCGGCGTCGGCACGGCCCTTGTACTCGATGTCGCCGTCCTCGGTCATCCGCCCGAGGTCACCGGTGCGGTAGAGCCGGCTGCCCGGTGGGGCCAGCGGGTGCTCGATGAACCGATCCGCGGTCAGCTCGGGCCGCCCGACGTAGCCGAGCGCCACCCCCGGACCGCCGATGCAGATCTCGCCGATCTCACCGTCCGGCACGGGCTGGCGGTCCTCGTCCAGCAGCACGACGGAGTACGTCGGCAGCGGTTTCCCGATGGTCACCGGCTGGCCGGGCAGCAGCTCGCACCAGGTCGCGGTGACGGTGGCTTCGGTCGGGCCGTAGGTGTTGAGCATCCGGCGGCCGGGCCGGCTCCACCGCTCGACCAGCGGTTGCGGGCACGCCTCCCCGCCGACCAGCAGGTTCCTGATGGCCGGCAGGTCGCGCGGCAGTGTCGCCAGCAGCGTCGGCACGCAGTACAGGACGGTGACCGAGCGTTCCTCCAGGAAGTCCGCCAGCTCAGCGCCCAGCCGCCGGGAGTCGTTCGGCGCCGCGATGAGGGTCGCCCCGACCGCCCACGTCGGCCAGATCTCCTCGATGGAGAAGTCGAAGGAGATGGTCATGCCCTGGTAGACGCGGTCACCCGGCCGCACGTCGTACACCCGGGGGACGACGCTGAGGAAGTTGCAGATGCTCGACTGCGCGATCGCCACGCCCTTCGGCCGCCCACTGGACCCTGACGTGTACATCACGTACGCGATCGAGTCGTCCCGGCTCTCGCCGAGTTCCCTGCCGTCCGGTGTTGGGCGGCTGGTCGACGCCTGCGCCAGCGCGTCAGCGCAGGTGTCGATCTCCAGCACCGGCCGGTCGAGGTCCGCGGGCCGCAGGTCCGAGGACGTCAGCAGCAGGTCGACGTCGGCATCGTCGGCGATGTAGGCGACCCGGTCCGCGGGGGCGCCGGGGTCGATCGGAACGAACGTCGCCCCGGACTTGCCCGCGCCCAGCAGAGCCACGTACGTCTCGACTGACCGCTGGATCAGGATGGCCACCCGCGAACCGTCCCCGACTCCCAGGGAGCGCAGGTGGTGGGCGAGCTGGTTGGCCCGTTCGTCAAGTTCGCGGTACGTGACGCTGAGCTGCTCACATTCCAATGCGACCGCTGATGGCACCGCGTCACACGTCGTCTCGAATACCTGATGCAGTCGCTGCGGCCCGGCTTCAGGTGCACCGGTGTGGGGAAAGATTTCCCCTTGAAGGCGAAGGCCCGCCAATGTCGTCGCTTCCCTCTGCGTTTCCTACCGGAGTTGATGTACTCGAACGAACTACGTGTCGTTCACTCGATCGAGTCCGTTAGCAATACATGGATACCAAACGCAGCGGCGATATCCCACCCGGCATCACCCCGGGACAGTTCCTCATCGGCCGGATGACCTGCGGTTTCTTTGCCACTGAAGGTTTACTGAAATTTAGCCGTTATGCACCCAGGACACCCAGGTCAGCGACCCACAGCGAGATCAACTGTTGCCGCAGTACATCCAAACTAATCCGAAATGTCGGCTTTTTCTTGCGACGAAAGTCGGAGATTTCGTGGCGACCTTCGTCGACCCATACGAAGGACCATCCAGCCACCAGAACTCGATATGTGGGAACCACCAACCGCGTCACAAAGACGTCTCAAGAATGTCGCCCGTTCCCGCGCGAGGAGACTCGGAGGCTGCCACCCGGCGCCCTTCCCGGGAAGCTCGGTCACGCCGGGACACTGTTCTCGCGGATGCCGATTCGGCATACTTGGACGTGAAAAGCGCAGTTGGGCCGCACAAGATCGTCCAACGTTCGGGGGCCCGTTGTGAACGTGTTGGGATTGTGGCTACAGACCGCCGAGGTCGGATGGGTCCGGGCCGACCAGATCATCCGGGTGGCTCCCGGGAACCTCCGCCCCGGTCACTCCGGTGAGCCCGAAGGCGAACCGGAGTGCTACGCGGTGTTCGCGTCGGTCGCCGTACCCCAGGTGTCCGCGGACGGTTCGGTGCGAGCGCAGAGCTACCGGGTCGCCTCCTTTCCCACCGAGGAGGCCGCGGCCAAGGCAGCGTTCTCGCTGGTGCACTGCCTGGCCACGCACTCCGGGACGGCGGGCCTGGTGCGGCTGATGCAGGAGCGGGCCGAGGTCACACCGTTCGGCGAGTTGCGCTTGGCGCAACCACCGATCTAGCGGGCTTCATTCGTTCGTGTTACTCGTCGTGCGGCAGCCACGACGAGTTGACCAATGTGGACTCCTCGATGGCGACGCCGGAAGCCCCTTGGCATCCCCACCACAGAACCCGCTAAGTAGTCCACAATGGATGGTGTGCCAGCGCGTTCCCGACCTTTGACGTGGCGCTGATTCCAGGCATGAGCGCGAGACGCTCCAGGCGGGTGCGAACAAGCCTTGGCGAATTGCCCGGCCAGCTAACTGCCCGATTACGCTCTGGCCCCATAACTTGACTCGCCAGTAACGCCGGTGTTCAACTTTGTCGCACAGATCACTAGATCAAGTGAATTGTCGACGCAAAGTGAGGACCTGGTGATGGTGCGGAGTCGGGGGCGGACAGGACGTCGAGGGCGCGCGGCGCTCGCAGCCGGTGTCGCGGCGTTGACGCTGGCCGGCGGGGCGGTGACGGCCGGGTCGGCATCCGCGGACGCAACCGCGTGGGTACCGACAGCAACGCGGGCGCTGAAGCTTTCCCACGCGGTTCCGCTGGGCTCAGCGCCGGACACCAGCCCGTTACGGATCACGGTGGGCCTGGCGATCCCGAACCGGTCCGCGCTCGACGCGCTGATCCGAGCGCAGCAAACACCGGGCAACCCCGAATATCACCACTACCTGACGCCTGACCAGTTCACCGCACGGTTCGCGCCCTCCCCCGAGTCGGCCGCACAGGTCGCGCAGTACCTGACAAGTGCGGGCTTCACCGGTGTGGCAGTGGCACCGAACCGGCTACAGGTCACGGCCCAGGGCACGGCCGGGCAGGCGCAGCAGGCTTTCCACACCCGCATCGACCGCTTCCAGCAGTCCGGCCGCACCGTCCTCGCGAACACCGCGCCCGCGCTGGTGCCCTCCGCCCTCGGCCGGACGGTGAGCGGGGTCCTCGGTCTGTCCACTTTGGGCGCTCACACCGAGTCGCAACCCGGACTGCCGAAGACGAGCGGGTATTTCCCGAAGGACTTCCAGTCCGTCTACAACGCCGGCGGCACGCCCACCGGATCGGGAACGTCGATCGCGATCATCGCGCAGGGCAACCTGGCCCCCACCATCACTGACCTGCGGGCCGCCGAGGCGCAACAGAACCTCCCGCAGGTACCGGTGAACGTGATCCCCACGGGCCCGCCCAACCCCGACACCTCCGGGCAGATCGAGTGGGATCTGGACAGCCAGACGTCGACCGGCATGGCGCAGTCCGTACGGCAACTGTCCTTCTACGACGCCACCACGCTGTCGGACTCCGACCTCGCCCGGGCGTTCAACGCGTTCGCCGCACGCAACACCGAAAAGGCCGCATCAGCCTCGCTGGGCGAATGCGACCTGCAGGCGTACCTCAACGGCGCGCAGGTGATCGACGACGCGGCGTTCGCGGAAGCCGCCGCGCAGGGCCAGAGCTTCTTCGCCTCGTCCGGGGACACCGGCGCCTCCTGCGCGATCCTGGACACCAACGGCGTCCCGGATTCCGGGCCGGTGAACACCAACTACCCCGCGTCCTCGCCGTATGTCACCGGCGTCGGCGGGACGACGCTGGTCACGGACGACGCCAACCGCTACCAGAACGAGATCGCCTGGAACGCCGGAGGCGGCGGCATCAGCCCCGACGAGGCCCCGGGCTTCTGGCAGGCCAACGCCAACCCAATCCCCGCGATGAACAACAGCAGCGCCATCAACGCCGGCCGCGGTGTGCCCGACATCGCCTTCGACGCCGACCCCACCACCGGCGCCCTGATCTACAACGGCCCCAAGGCCCAGCCCGTGGGCGGGACGAGCCTCTCCTCCCCGCTGGCGCTCGGCGCGTGGGCGCGGCTGGAATCGGCGCACGGCAACGGCATCGGATTCGCCTCCGCCGCCCTCTACGGGCTGTACAACCGGGCCAACCCGGCGCCGACCAGCCGCAACGCCACCCCCGGGTTCCACGACGTCACGCTGGGCACCAACGGCCTTTTCGTCGCCACGCCCGGCTGGGACTTCACGACGGGAATCGGGAGCTTCGACCTCGCCAACCTCAACCAGCAACTCCACTGAGCCGCTGAGAACCACGATGGCCGCGCTGCTGGCAGGACCGGCAGCGCGGCCATCGTCGTGAGAGGGTCGGTGCCGGTTACACCGCCCGGCTTGGCAGAGAATGAACCGCGAAGTCGCGGACCGCGAGGAGTGCGTCATGTGGGAGTCCGCCGGACCACGCCGCTGGCGCGCTATCGCCCTGGATCTCGCGGCCGCCACCGCCGCGCTTGTCTTGGCCACCGCCGTCTATTTCGTGACCCCCGTATACCGGGACCGGGTGGGGTGGGCCTGGGGCTTCGCGGCGGAGTTCGTGATCGGCCTGGTCGCCGTTTCCGCGCTGGTCATTCACGCCGTGCGCCGGTACCGGCGCGGGGTCGCCCGAAACCGCGCCGCACTCGTGGGGCTGGCGGTCTCGCTCTACCTTGCCGTCCTGCTTTTCGCGGCCGTCTACTTCGGACTTCGTTCCCATCTGCCGACCGAAATAGCTGGGCTGCGGACCAAACTGGACGCGCTCTATTTCTCGCTGTCCATCACCACCACGGTCGGGTTCGGCGACATTCACGCGCAGGGGCAGATCGGACGTGCCCTTGTCTGCGTGCAACTGGCATTCAACGTCGGTTTTCTCGGAGTCGCCATCACGACCCTGAGATCATCTCCGAGTACACGGACGCCTCCGCACCGAGAGAATCCCACTGATCCCGGTTCTCCCGAGATCTGATACTCGTTCAAGTACCCCAAGAAGGCGTTCTGACTGCTCTCTTCGTCGGAGCATCCAGATAGACCTTTCGGATCAGCCTGACGCCAAATGGTGCGCCTTTCACCAAAGTGGAAACACCGTCACGCGGTCTTTGTGAGACTACGGCACGTCAGAAGTGCATCGCGATGAACCCCGTTACGCGAGAAAGGCAGTCCGTACCGTGACCTTGACCTGGGGGAAGAAATCCGCGGTCCTCGGTGCGTCGGCGATGGCAGTAGTGGCAATCGCGCTGTCGCAGACCGCTTGCGCTCCCTTTAGTCAGATCAGTAGTGCCCCACCTCCCGCCACGAACACCGGTTCGCCGGCCTGCTCCGTTCCCGCGTTCACCGCCACGTCCGTGGTCCGTGACTACATAACGTAATGCCACCACCGGGTCGCCGGAACCCGGCACACCTCCCATCATGTGCACCGTAGACATCCGACGGGGCAGACCGGAGCGTAGGGAGGCTGGTTGTGGCTGGCAGGCGCCTATCGCTGGTCGATCACGCGCAGATCGCCGGCGTGTACCTGCTGGTCGTCGTGCTCGCCGCGCTGGCGTACACGATCCGTGACGTTCTCGTTCTGATCTTCGTCGGGTTCTTCCTCGCGCTCGGGATGGAACCGATCGTGGCATGGCTGCATCAACACCATCTGCGCCGTGGCTTCGGGATCGCGCTGATAATCGCTGCTGTGCTGGTGGTGGCCGGCGGGCTCGTGCTGGTGGCCGTGGTGCCGATCGTCCGGCAGGTTGGCGACTTCGCGGCGGGCGTCCCGCAACTGCTGACCCGCCTCGGTGCCAAGTTCGGCGACGGATCCTCCGTGCAGCAGCATCTCTCCGATCCCACCGTGCAACAGCAGGTCAAAGGAGCGGCCGCCACCCTCGCGCGCACGGTCCTCACTTCCGTCGCCGCCGGGTTCGCCGCGATCGGCGCGTTCTTCGGAAGCATCTTCGCGGCCGTGACCGTGGGGGCCCTGATGGTGTACTTCTCGCTGGCGATGCCACGCATCCAGACCTCAGCCACGCGGGCTGCCGGCCGTTCGGATCGGGCGGAGGCCATCACGAGCGCCATGCAACGGGTCGGCGGCTACGTGAGTGGGCAGGCCCTGGTGTGTGCTGTCGCGGGCATCGCGTCGTACGTGTTCTTCCTGTTCGCGGGCGTACCGTATCCGGTACTTCTCGCGTTCGTGGTCGCTGTGCTCGACGCCATTCCCCAGGTGGGGGCTAGCCTGGCCTCGATTGCCGCGATCCTCGTGGCGCTGAGCCAGAGCTTCACGCTCGCGGCGGTCACCCTCGTGTTCTTCCTCGTGTACCAGGCGGCGGAGAACTATCTGATCGCCCCCAGGGTGTTCGCGAAGACCGTGGAACTCACCCCGGTCGGTGCCTTCCTGGCGATTCTGGTGGGCATCGCCTTGGCTGGCGTCCTCGGTGCCCTCACCTCGCTGCCGATCGCGGCCGCGTTGAAGGTCCTGCTGCGCCAAGCCGCCCTCGAACGACGCCAGGCAACGCAAACGCCAGCAACGCAAACGCCAGCAGGGGAAAGCTAGGAGGTCCGCCTGACTTCCTTGCCGTGAGCGGCCAACGCGTAGATGACGATCACGTCAAGCACGATGACGATCGCGGACCACAGCGGGCTCGCGGCGAACGCCGCGAGGTTGGCCAGCACGCTCAGCGTGATCAGGATGATCGCCAGCGTGCGGGCCCAGGTCTTGCCCGTCATCACCCCCGCACCGACCGCGATCAGCACCACACCCAGGATCAGGAAGCTCCAGCCCACGCTGTGGTAGCTGAGCGTGGCCATCCCGGTCTGGAGAACGACCACCGTGTTCGACCGGAACAGTTCCATGAGGCCGTTGATCAGCTGGACGATCCCGGTCAAGATCATGAATATGCCGGCGAAGAACACCCAGCCCACCCAGCGGGTGCGCACGGGTCCGTGCTGTACATGCGAAGCCATGGCTCCTCCAATGGACCTACCTCGGCTTCAGCATGCGTGCCCTCGCCACGGCTGGCGTAGAGCCCAAAGACCCGTGCTCACAGGTGCTCACAGGCTGCCGCTGCGATCAACCAACCGCCCTTCCGGCTCGGCCGCGTGCTCGCCTTGCACGCGGGTCGGTGCTCCCGCATAGCGGAGACCCGGACGCAGGTGTTCGTGTTTCATGATCACGCTGTGCGGTGCGACGCAGGCGTGCGCGCCGATGTCGGCTCCGTACAGCGGAACGGTGCCGTCTGCCAGCGTGGAGTGGTGCCCGACCCGCACGTGGTCGATCTTGAGCACGCGATCCTCGAAGGTATGCGCCTGGAAGAGGGCGTTCACCGTGGCGCCGTCGCCAATGTCGATCATGTCTGGGTCTACGACCTGCGCGAACCCGTTCCCCAGCACAACCCGCTCACCGATCTTCATGCCCATCCGGCGCAGGTAGATCGGCAACAGCAAGGTTCCCTCCAAAGCGGACAGCGCACGACTCGCGATGATGCCCCACGCCACGTACAGGAAATCCCAGCGGCTACACCAGCAGGACCACAACGGATGAGTTCCCGGACGCACCCGACCCAGCAGTGTCCACTTGAGACCGAGCACGAACCCGCAGAGTAGGCCCGCACTCGTCAGGCTGATCATCGGGACCGCCACGAAGAGCAGCGCCGCCGTCGGCAGGACATCCGACGCGGCTACGACACCGGCTGTCCACACCGCCATGACCAGCATCGGGATCAGCGGCAGGGCGAACCGCAGCCATTCCCAGAACAGCCTGTTGACCCGGCGGACCCACGAAGGCTCGTGCGTCAGGGCCCGGTCGGCCTCGGCGGTGTCGCCACGCGGCAGCTCGAACGGCGGATGCCCGAACCACGTGGTGCCCGGCCGCACGGCACGATCGTCGGCCACCGTGGATATGCCGATCAGAGCGCCTTCCGGCAACCGTTGCCCACCCGCGATGACCGCGTGGTTTCCCAGGAAGGTGTCGCGGGCGAGGTGAACCTCGGCCAGCGTCACCGTGCCCCGCTGCAACCGTGGTCCGCCCAGGTAGATGCCATCCGCGAGGAACGTGTCCGAACCGATGTGCACGAGTTCCGGCACGACGTCGATGATCGTGCTGATCTCGCAGCCACGCGCGATCCGCATCCCGGCGCAACGCAGCCACACCGGCCAGAAAAGACCACCGCTGAGCCAGTTTCCGGCGGAAGCGACCAGTCCGCTCTTCACCCATACCCGGATGTAGGCCAGGCTCCATCGGCTGATGACCGCGGGGGTCACGGCGCCGAGCGCTCGAACCGCGACCGCTTGCAGTGCCACGGTGCACACCAGGGCCAGGCACACGAGTACGCCCGTGATCACCAGGAACGGCCAGCTCGCGGCTGGATGCGCCAGGATCGAGAGCAACGAGTCGTAGGTGAGGTCCTCATCCGACACGGCCAGATCGAAAATGATCGCGCTGGGCAACGCCATGACGAACCAGAGCAGGTACTGACTCACGATCATCGCCGCCCCGTGAGCCAGCGGGGAGAGGTGCTTTCCCGCGCTGGCCACCTGGGGAGGCACGGGCGCCGGGCCCGTCGGACGGGCGGGGACACCGTCCCAGCACTCGCCGTCTCCGATGGTGCCGTGTGCTGGTAACGCGGAGAGCGCGGACAGCCACGATCCACGCCCTACTCGCGTATGGGGACCGACACCCGCGCGGATGTCCAGGGTGGCGCCTTCCGCCAGCGTGACCGGGCCGACCACCACCTGACCCTGCTCCAGGTACACGAGGCGAACCGCCGCATCCTGGCTGATCGTGACGTCATCACCGATGTCGAGCAGGTCCCATCCGCCGTGGAGGAGGTTCACGCCGCGATGGATGTGCACGCGTTTGCCGATCCGAGCCCCCAGCGCTCGCAGCGCCATGCACTGGAACTCCGTTCCCGCGATGAGTCCCCAGGGCACGATCCGCACGACCTGCCGAACGATCCACATACGCACGTACAGGCCGCTCCAGACCGGGACACGTGTCGGTGTGTACCGGCCGATGAGGAGCTTCTTCGTCAGCACGGCGAGGCCAACCGCCGCGGGCGTGAAGATCGTGCTCGCCGCCGCCACGGCCACCGGTGACAGCAGAACGAGCGGGACAAGGCCGATGCCATCCGACAGCCACGGCAGCAGCTGGAAGAGGACGAAGTAGGCCAGCGGCGACAACACGAGCAGTTCCAGCACCAGCCACGCCGTCTGCGCCGCGGTCACGCCAGCGACGCGGCGATCGGAATCGTCCGAACGTTCCCACGAAGTCGAGACTGGTTCGTCGGCTGGCGCCGCCGCCCGCTGGGCCAGCGCGGCGATCGTGCGCGCTTCGTACAGGTCGCGGACGGTGACGGCGGCGGTGCTGGAGTCGGCGCGGAGCTCGGAGATGAGCATTCCCGCCTGGAGCGAACTCGCGCCGAGGTGCTCGAAGAAGTCGTCGTCGGGGTCAGGGTCGTCCGGCAGGCCGAGCACCTCGCGGACGGCCCGCGCGATCCGCTCCTCCGCTGGGCCGCGCGGCCGGCGGGACGCGGGCTTGCGGTCGCGCTGCGCGACGGCCAGGGTGGGCAGGTCGTTGCGCCGCACCTTGCCGCCCGTACTCCTCGGCAGCTCCTCGATCGTGCTGAACAGCGTAGGAATCATGTACTCGGGCATCGACTGCTGGAGTCGCCGCTTCAGCTCGCCGGGATCGGGCGGGCAGGACGGGTCCACTGGAACGACATGGGCGGCGAGCGCCTCTGTCGCTGCCTCACCTTGTACCCGGCACGCGGCCTCCCGGACGCCCGCGCAGCCCGCCAGCGTCGCCTCCACCGCCTCCAACTCGATCCGATACCCGCGAAGCTTGACCTGCGAGTCGATGCGGCCGTGGTAGTACAGCGTGCCGTCCGCGTCGGCGTGCACGAGATCCCCGGTTCGGTAGAGGCGACCGAAGCGGGGATGCTGCGGGAACTTGGCGGAGTTCAGCCGCGGCTGGTGGAGGTAGCCGACCGCCAGTCCGGCCCCAGCCATGCAGAGTTCACCCTTGTCGCCGTCGCGCACCGGTTCCAGGTTCTCGTCCAGCACCCAGGCACTCATGCCAGGCACCGGGCGGCCGATCGCGATGTCCTGCCCCGGGGTGATGTCGTGCCGCAGGCAGGTCACCGTGCATTCCGTCGGCCCGTAGCCGTTGACGAGGCGTCGACCGGGCGCCCACCGGTTCGCGACGTCTTCCGGCAGTGCCTCTCCGCCGACGTAGAGCAGGCGCAGGTCCGGCAACTCCGCCCGCGGGTTCTGGCATCCGGTCGCCCGCAGCAGCGTCGGGGGTGGGCAGAGCACGGTGATGCGCTCGTCCCGCAGCCACGGCACCAGATCCGGGCCGAGACGGGCGGTGCCGTCATCCATGACCACGACCGTGGCTCCCGAGGCCAGCGCCATCCACGTCTCCTCGATCGAGGAGTCATAGGCCGCGGACGATCCCTGGGCGACCCGATCACCGGGGCCGAGAGCGAATTCCGCCAGGTCGGCGCTCACGAGATTGGCGATGCTCTGGTGAGCGATCATCACGCCTTTCGGCGTCCCGGTGGTGCCGGAGGTGTAAATGAGGTAAGCGACGCTGTCCGGGGTCGGCAACGCGGGTAATCCGGGCGTGGCCGTTTCGACTGGGCGATCCAGGCGAATTGTCGTTCCCTGGTAACCGATCCGGCGGGCGCGCTCCGCGCCTTCCCCGTCGGTCAACAGGACCGCGGCTTCCGAATCGCGCAGCATGTGCCGAATCTGGTCGTCTGGAAATCGCGGGTCGACGCAAAGATGAGCCGAGTCGGCACGGAGTGCTCCGAGTTGCGCGGCGTAAAGCTGGTCCGTGGTCCGCGGTAGCAGGATGGCGGCGACACCGCCGCGTTCCACGGAACGGTGAATGGCACCGGCCAGGAGATCGGATCGGCTTTTCAACTCGGCGTACGAGGTCCTCTTACGCTGCTCGCGACCGGCTCCCGGCGGTATTTCGACAGCGATGGCATCCGGCCACATCTGGGCCGCGATGTCGAAGAATTCGCACAGGACACCGGGCTGGCGAGTGCGGGTGTTCGCGGGTTCGCCGGTTAACGATGCGTCGATGGTCATCAATGTGCCTGCGTGTTCGCTGCCGATGCGCGCTGTGTGGTCTCGCGTTCCGCGCCATCCAGGTGCGCCAGCAGATGATCAGCGAGCCAGGGGCGCAACCGTTCCCGTTCGGGCTGCGGGAGAGATCGAAAACCCTGGATCGTGCCCTCACACCGCTCGCTTCCGCACTGGCAGTCGAACGGCTCGGCCATGTCGTATTCGGTGGTGTTGTAGTGGAAGGTGATGTCCTGCCAGGGCTCGATCGGATGAATGGCAACGACCTCGCGCCCCCGAATGGCGGCGTTCGGCTCGCAACTGTGGTTCATGAAACGCCAGTAGAATCGGTCCATGATCTCTTCGGGACCGTACGTGTTCGGGAGATCGAGGTGCATGGCATTGCCGACCTGCACAGAATAACGCGAAGGCGAGTCGGTCGGCTCACCATCAATCATGAACAGCACGCCGCCGCTGGGGACCGACTCCCGCGAAACAAGTTTGAATTCACCTTCGGCCCGCAACACAGCCACTCGATTCAACCCCGCGGTGTGCGTATTCATCTCGTCCATCGTGCCTCTCCGTTTAGCCGGTGACATGCAGCGGGAACAGATGCTGTCACGTGAACCCGGCCGTGCGGGTAACGTGCCCCGCATACCGCAGTGAATTTCTTCTAACACTGCGGAAATAGTCGGATCGTAGCCAACACGGGACTCCGGGCTACGATTCCTGGCCACACGCCGGCCGTCAAGGCATAGTCTCGGTGTCATGGACCGTGTGCCTGCCCGCCGCCGAACCCGGGTCGTGCCCGAGCAGCCGTTCCGCGCCGCCGTGCTGATGAGCCTGCTCGTCGGCGTGCTCTACGTCATCGAAGCCGTCGACCAGTCCGAGGGAGGCGGCCTTGAGCGCTACGGCATCCAACCGCGTCAGTGGACCGGCCTGGAGGGCATCCTGTTCGCCCCGCTCCTGCACGCGGGATGGCCGCACCTGCTCGCGAACACCGTGCCGCTGCTGGTGCTCGGCTGGTTGGTGATGTCCGGTGGCATGGCCCAGTTCGTGGGCGTGACGGCGCTGGTCTGGGGTGTCT
>JBPYFK010000140.1:0-7701 GCA_051984675.1 Pseudonocardiaceae bacterium
CCTGGTCCTGCGCGTTCTGTGTCGCCTGCTGGCCGTGCTTGTACAGCGCGATCGCTTCGGTCGCTTGACGCTGCGCCCAGCTCAGGGTGTGACCCTGCTCTTCCAGAGCTGTGGCCAACCTGCCCCAAGGCTCCACAGCGAGGTCCCACCGTTTGTGCTCCTGGTTGTAGTAGGAGCGGAACGCCCGCGAGCACCGCGGTGGGGCGGTGAGACATCGTTGACAGAGATTTCCACACATGATGAATTAGGGAGACCGGGCGGCGGATGCCCCGGCAGGTGCCCTGCGACGATTGACGTCGCCTCCGGCGGAAGGAACCGGCAATCATGCGCGCACTGTTCGTCGCGGCTCCCGGAATCGGCCACGCGTTCCCGATGGTTCCGCTGGCCTGGGCGCTGCGTTCGGCCGGGCACGAGGTCGCGGTCGCCGCGGCCGGCGACGCGCTCGTCGTCGGAGACGCCGGTCTGCCGGTGCTCGACGCCGCCCCGGGCGTGTCGATGCGCAGCATGATCGCCGAGCTCGCGCGCGAGGAGCCCGAACTCGTCGAAGCCATGCGCGCCACCAGGATCCGGAAGATCCAGGACTTCGGGCAGGTCATGCGGTCCCCGTTCGGCAGGGTGCTCGGTCGGCTCACCGGCGACTACGTGCGGACGGCGGTCGCGTGGCGACCCGATCTGCTGATCACCTCGCCGGTCCTGCCCGCTGGGTACGTTGCCGCGGCCGAACTCGACGTCCCGGTGGTGGCGCACGGTTTCGGACTGGCGAACGCCGCGGAAATGGTCGGTCAGCTCCGCGGAATGCGCAGCGAGGTCTTCGCCGAGCACGGTGGGGACTTCCCGGCCGACGTGCCGGCGATCGAGGTGGCGCCGCCGAGCTTGCTCGCCGAGGACTTCGGCGGCTGGCCGATGCGGTACCTGCCTTACAACGGCGGCGACGTGACCCCGCAGTGGCTGCTCGAACCGGCCGAAAGGCCGCGCGTCGCGGTCACCCTCGGCACCGTCGCGCCCCGGATGAATGGGCTCGGTGAGGTGGAGCGGGTGCTCGCCGCCGCACCGGAGGTCGACGCGGAGTTCGTGCTCGCGCTCGGCGAGACCGACCTCAGCGGGCTCGGTGAGCTGCCGCCGAACGTGCGCGCCGTCGACTGGATCCCGTTGAACGCCCTGCTGCGCACCTGTTCCGCGGTGATCCACCACGGCGGCGCGGGCACCACGCTGACCTCGCTGGATGCCGGAGTGCCGCAGTTGGTCACACCCAACGGTGCCGACCGCTACATCAACGCCGACGCGGTGAGCAACCGGGGCTGCGCGCTGTCCGTCGAGGTGGACGACCTGGACGCGCGGGCGATCCAGCAGCTGATCACCGACCCCGAGCTGAGAGGGACGGCGCAGGCGGTGCGCACCGAGATGCACCAGATGCCCAGCCCTGCACAGCTCGTCCCCCGGCTCGCCGGGTTGGTATGACGCGAGGGACACCCGGCTGGTTCGGGCACCGGTGCCAGGAGCCCCCGAACTCCCTGGCGATCAAGCGAATTGACCGGGCGTGTTTCCGGATCGGGCGCAGTCGTGCGCAACCGACTCAAACGCATCCAGTACCGACCCGACCTGCTGGCCAGCTTCCTCACCCAAACCGGCCTCACCCTCGACGCGGAGCCACCCTAATCTTGATCATTCAACCTCTGTAACCGGCATCCCAAGGAATCGTCACGATTGCGTGACTTGTCTACCGATCTATGTCTCCGGCCGCTTTCCTTTTCGCGGCATGGTCGGAGGGTCGGGGTTGGGGTGTGCTTTGGGACGTGTGTTGTGCTGCACAGCGTTTGTCGGGCTGACGCTGCTGGCGGCATGTGGCCCATCGTTGAGCGCTCCACTGCCGTTGAGCCCTCCACCAACGCCGAGCCGGGCGCCGTCGACGAGTTCTGCACCCCCGCTCACCCTCGATGAGAAGAAGCCTGAGCCTGTCACCGTGGAGAAACCCGAGCCGGCGGTGGACGGTCTGCCGGGGATGCCTCCGGTGCAGGATGCGCGCAACGTCTATCACGCTGCGGGCGCCGATATGCTCTCCGATGCGGTGCGTTCCGACCGTGAGCTCGTCTATGTGCCGCATAGCGAATCGGGAGACGTGTGGGTGATCGATCCGAAGACCTTCGCCGTCGTCGCGAAACCTCGCGCGGGGGTCGAGGTTCAGCACGTCGTTCCCTCCTACGACATGCGCACCCTCTACGCCACCGACGACGTTGGTGATCAGGTGCTTCCGTTCAACGCCGCTACCGGAGAGGCGGGCAAGCCGTTTCCGGTGATGGATCCCTACAACATGTACTTCACTCCCGACGGGCGGTCGGCGATCTCGGTAGCCGAGCGGCTGCGCAAACTCGTCTGGTATGACCCGCATACCTGGCAGGCACAGGACCAGACGCAAACGCCGGACTGCGGCGGCATCGATCACGCCGCGTTCTCCATCGATGGCAGGACTGCCCTGTTCAGCTGCGAGTTCACCGGGCGGGCCGCCGTTGTCGACGTCGCGTCGCACCGGCTGCTGCGGATGATCGACATGCCGCAGCGGCACAGCCACATGGGCCCGCAGGACGTCGCGCTGGCACCAGATGGATCGGTGTTCTACGTCGCCGACGCCGACGCGGGCGGTCTGTGGGTCATCGACGGCCAAGCCACTGGGGTACAGCGCTTCATCCCCACCGGCGCCGGCGCGCACGGCATCTACTTCGACCGACAAGCTCGCCGCATGTTCGTCACCAACCGCAACGAGGGGTCGGTCAGCGTCCTTGATCCGACCAGCGGCAACCCCATCACGAAGTGGACCATCCCCGGCCACGCGAGCCCCGACATGGGCAACCTGACCGCGGATGGTGCACAACTGTGGCTGTCCGGGCGGTATGACAGCACCGTCTACGTACTGTCAACTGTGGACGGATCACTGATCAAAAAGATCCCGGTCGGCAAGGGACCCCACGGGCTCACCGTCTGGCCACAGCCAGGCCGCTACTCGCTCGGACACACCGGCATTATGCGGTAACACACGACGATGGCTCGCCACGTCACCGGGAAATGGGAAGTTCAGGTAACTGCCGGGGTGTTGTTGGCGTCGCTGGGCGACGCCTCCACGATCACGCCTTCTTGCTCACCTGGCTTTCAATCTTGGTCAGGGCGTCTTTGACGGCCGTCCCGATCTGGGCCAGCGACTCCTTCAGCTGTGACCACAGCACATCATGCGAAATGCTCGTCTCGCAGCGGGAGGGAGTAGGGCAGGATCGTGTGCAGGTCATGCGGCGTGAGGGACTTGGAGAACAGCCAGCCTTGATAGCCGTCGGGTCCGCGGTTGCGCAGTACTTGGAATTGGGAGGCGGTTTCGACGCCCTTCGGCGATGCAGGTCTGACCTATGGCGCGGGTCATGTCCAGGACGGCTTGGATGATCGCGGCGCTGCTGGGGGCCGGTGTCTACTTCGGACGCGAAGCAGCGGTTTAGTTTGATGATCTGTGTAGGGAGGTCTTTGAGGCGTGTCAGGGAGGAATGGCCGCTGCCGAAATCGTCCATAGCGAAGCGCACCCCGTGCTCGGCCAGTCTGGTCACGGCATGTCGGGACTCTGCAGTAGATGCACCAGTGCGGTTTCAGCGAGTTCGAGGATCAAACGGCTGCCCGGTAGTCCCGTGGTAGCCAGCAGGCCGGTGATCTGTTCGACGAAGCCGGGCTCGCCGGGTAGCAATCCAGCCAGGTTGACTGAGACGGCAACCGGGCGGTCGACCGGGTCGGGCCAGGTGGCGGCCTCTCGGAGGGCGGTGCTTCGGACCCAGCGGTCCAGCTCGCGCAGCAGACGGCCCCGGGTAGCGGCGGGCAGGATCTCGTCGGGGCTTAACAGTCCTCGTTGCGGGTGGGGCCAGCGCACGAGTGCCTCGCAGGCCGTGATGGTCCCATCGACGGTGACGATCGGTTGGTAGCGCAGGGTCAAGTGATCGTGGTGCAGTGCCTCGCGTAATTGGCCCGGTAGGAGGGAACTGCTGGGAGTCGTCAGGGCTTCGCTGTGTCGGAACCGGCGTGTCTGGCATGACGGCGGCTGCCGTGCCCGGCCACATCCGGTGGGACGTCGTCGGCGGGCGTGTCGGGGTCGCCGCGGAGGATGTCGATGATGTCGGCGTCGGCGTGGGCGAGGGTCCAGCTGTTTCCGTGCAGCCGTTTCGCGGCCTCGACTTTCGTGGCTTGGTCGAACGGTTCACTGCGCCTTTCCGAACACGCCGCGCAGGATGTGCGGTCGGTCTTGGCCGGGGAGTCACAGCTGCGTGCGTTGTTGGGAGCGGGGGTCGGAGATGAGGGTGCCGCTGTGCAGCACGCCGGCCATCGCACGAGCACGCCAAGCGGCGGTGGAGTCGTACAGCTCGGCCGCGGTGTCGACCGTGGAGATCAACACGCCGGTCCGGTTCCGTGGAAGTCGTCCGGTGGTCACGCCGTCGGCGCGCACGAAGAACGCGCCCCAGCAACTCTCCCGGGCAGACGAGTTTGGGCAGCTGATCCAGACATGGTTGGCCGCGGCCTCGGCGGTCATCATCGCCGGCATGGCGATGCCGGGGTAGGTGCCACTGGGATTGAGGTGCTGCAGGTCCCCGACCGCGGCACGGATCTCGGCCATCCTTGCAGGAGTTATGTGCGCGGCATGGTACGAGTGGAAGATCAACTGAACGTCGTGCCGTTTATATTCGCGGTAGAGCTCCGGATAACGGTAGTCGTAGCAGATCAGCGCGCCGCACCGGATGCCCTTGATGGTGAACACGCTGGTGTGGTTGCCGGGCGTGTAGTGCGCGAGGTCGCCGGTGCGTTCTTCCGCGTCGCCGCCGCAGAAGCGCTTGTCGTAGCGGTCGACGATCCTGCCGATGGCGTCGATGATGTAGATGCTGTTGTGCGGCTTGCGGTCTCCGGTGAGACGGTGTGTCGAACCGAGCACCGTCCACAGCCCGAGCTCGCTGGCCAAGGCCAAGACAGCGTGGGTGGCCTGTTCGAGCAGCTGCCAGTCGAAGCCGTCGTAGCTGGGGAAATCTGAGCCGGCGTAACCGGACAGGCACGCTTCGGGGAAGTGTGCGACGTCCGCTCCGTGTTGCCGGGCATACCGCATCTGTTTCAGAACGTATCGAGCGTTGCGGGTGATGTCGGCGTCTACTGGGAACTGGCATGTTGCCACCGTCAGTCTTGACACAGCGTTCCCTGCCCGAGTCGTGCCACAAGTTGACCTTCCCCGGCTCAGTGTTCCACGCGGAGGTTCCTGGGATGCCCCGGACGTGTCGACGGCAGCGAACAGCCTGGAGCAACGGCGTCTCGACGTGATCGTGGAGTTCATGGCCACGGAGCATCGGCGGCTCCTGTTGCCTGTCTCGCGAGAACGTGCCGTCGATGCTCCGCTTCCCACGCTTGCCGGTGTCAGTGAACGAAGTTGACCGGGCCGTTCGTGATGTCGATCAACCGGTTCCACGTGTCCTTGATCCAGTTGATCGCCGTGTCAAACGCCTGCCCCACGATGCACTGCACCCGAGATCGCGTCGATCATCGAGTTCAACGCGGACGGCATAGGTTCATCGTGAACTCGGTTCTTTCGGCCCTAGGTGGTTCTGTTGGGCTGGCGTCTACTAGTGGCAGTAAGGCAGTACACCACTAGAGGGGGCGAACGAAATGCCGAAGCAAGTGACCCGGTACCGCAAGAACACCGCGAACCCGATCCACATCTTCATGGGCTTCATCACGGTCGGTGTGTGGACCGTTCTCGTGCACCTGCCGCTGCTGGCGATCCGAGCGATCTTCCGTAAGAAGGAGGTCACGCGGTACGCCGAGCCGATGGCGCCGATGCCGCCGCAGTACCCGTACCCGCCGCGATACTACCCGCAGCAGCAGTACCCGCCGGCCGGACCTGGAGCGATGTGAACTGGGGTGAGCCGCTGTGGAGTTTGCGAACGCGGGAGAAGCGATCACCAGGTTGGAGCAGTTGCGCGACGAGCGGGCTGAGATCCAACGAGCTGATCAAGAAAAGATGGAAGAGATCAAGGAAGCGGTGCGGGCTGCGGGTGAGGTCACGATTGGCGGGAAGCCACTCACCCGAGAAGTGATCATCAACGCTTCGGGGTTGGCGCGAGCGACCGTCTACAAGATCCTTCCGACCGACCACGATCACTGAGTATTGCTTTTCTGGGGGGATCACGATGTTTGGTTGGATGAGAGCCACCTGTGCCGTAGGGGTGTTGGGGCTGGCGGTCGGGGGAATGGCGGCCTGCACGGGAGGACAGCCGCAATCGGCGCCGACGTTGCCGGTCGCAGCCGTACCGCAACCCGCTGCACCAGCGCCAGTGCCGCTGCAACCGGCGCCACCGACCGCGACGAAAACGGTGACCGTGCCGGCGCCCGAGCCGCAGACCACGCAAAACAGCGATACGTCGGGGTGTTTAACGTACGTCACGTCGCAATCCACGGTGTCGCTGTGCCGCGACGCCTCTGGGAGTCTGACCTATCACGGGACCAGCTCATCCGGGTCGATCACACTGCCGGCATACGGGATCTCGGATACCGGCTACATGACCAGTCCGAACAACGGGGTGACGTACATGATCGACAGCCGGCACCTCGTGATCGAACAGAACGGATCGGTGATCGCTGATCAACCGGTGATCGGCCGCTCCGGCTCGGCGTCATCGAACTCGGGCTCGTCGGGGTCGACCGGCAACAACTACTCGTACTCGTCGCCGTCGTCGTACTCGATCTCGTCAGGCGGGATGTCGTGGTTGTCGTCGAACTGGCCAACCCTCTACTCCGCGCTAGCGTCGGGCAATTCGTCAGCGGTGAGTAGCGCGATCTCGAATGCTGGGCCGGACCCGGCCTATCAGCAGAAGATCATCTCGCAGTTCAAGGCGAACTATCCCTCTGACGCCGCCAAGCTCGGCCTTGGCTGACTCTTTCACTGGGGGGAACAGATGAAGACGAAGCCCGAACCAGACCCGCTACAGCTTTCGTGGCGTTTCAACGCGTGGTGCGGGTCACCGCCCGCCCGGGACTTTCGACCCGACCGCGTACCACCACGCTGGTGCATTCTCCGAGCAGAACGCCAAGCGAGTTGCGAAGGGCAAGGAGCCCATCAAGTCGCTCAAAGAGCGACGGGGCGAGCGGGGCGAGCCCCAGGTGGGTTTGGGTTTCAAGCTGCAAGCCCAAACGTGGGGCCTGTGGGTGGACAGTTTCAAGGCTGAGTTCGGGTTCGGTGCTTCGTTGCCGCTGGCCGGCGCCCACGCCGAAGTTAACCAGGGGGACTCGCGGAAGCGCATCACCGCGACGCGAATGGCGGCGTTCGGGCCGTTTTCGCTGGCGATGAAGAAGAACGCGGGGCACGCGTTCTTGGTGTTCACTGCGGCCGATGGGCGGCAGATGACCAAGAAGGTCGATCCGAAGGACATCGGGAAGGCGATCCAGTTTGCTGCCCAGTTCAACTCGGTGGCTGCTCGGCTGGCGATGGCGGCAAACGACGAGACGTAACCGGGGGCGTGATCGTGGAACTGTGGGATCGACACCAGATAGCCGAGTTCCTCGGTATCCAGGTGGACTCGGTGAACGGGTGGCTTGCTCGCCACGGCGTCACACGGGTGGACCGTAAGCCAGCAGGGCGGGGTGCGCTGGCCAATGTGTATGACGCGGAGGACATCCGACGCGCCAAGGATCGAGCACCTGGTC
>JBPYFK010000141.1:0-7103 GCA_051984675.1 Pseudonocardiaceae bacterium
AGCAATGGAGGTGGTTGTCGTGGAGATGAAGCCGGAGATGCTGAGGGATGCGCTCACGCGGTTGCGCCGGGCGCGCGGGCAGCTCAGCGGGGTGATCGAGGCTATCGAGGAGGGGGGCGACTGCGCTGAGGTGTTGACGCAGTTGGCTGCTGTTTCTCGGGCGTTGGACCGCGCGGGGTTCAAGATCGTGGCGACGGGCATGCGCTACTGCCAGCAGGCTTCTGACGACGGGGACGAACCGCCGATGACCGAGCAGGAGCTGGAACGGCTGTTCCTCGCGCTCGCCTGAGCGTAGGGGTTACTCCGGCGGGAAACACACGAAGGTGCGTTTCGGATTCGCGTGTCAGGACGATACCCCTGGGGGTATAGGAGTTTTGATGTCTGGGCAGGTGCCTGAGGTTGGCGTGGAGGCCTTGGCTGAGGCATGGCGACGCGGAGTTCGCCTGATCGATGTGCGTTCGCCGGAGGAGTTCGCGGAGGGGCACGTGCCGGGTGCGGTGAACGTGCCGTTGGAGGAGGTGCTGGCTTCGCCGCAGCGGTTCGCGGGAGAGGAGTTGCACGTGATCTGCCGATCGGGCGGGCGCAGTCTGCGGGCGGCGGAGGCAGTCAACGCGGCAGGTGCTCGATCGGCGTCGGTGTCCGGTGGGACGTCGGCGTGGATTGAGGCTGGCCATGAGGTCGAGAGGGGTGCGCGACGGTGACGGCGACGAAGGTGCAGGCGGAAGGACTTGCCGGTGGTTTGGCGGTCGAGGTGATCGAAACGTCCTCGTTGGGCGACCGCAGTTACCTGGCCACCGACGGGGAAGTGGCCGTGGTGGTGGACCCGCAGCGGGACGTGGACCGGGTGCTCGCCGTCGCGGGTCGACTGGGTGTGCGTGTGGTCCTGGTGCTGGAAACGCACATGCACAACGACTACGTCTCCGGCGGTTTGGAACTGGCGCGGCTGACGGGTGCGGAGTACGGGGTGGCGGCTGCCGACCACGTCCCGTTCGACCGTCGCCCGCTCTCCGACGGCGATGTGGTGGAGCTCTCGCCGCGGATGCAGGTACGGGCGGTGGCTACGCCGGGGCACACGTTCCACCACCTGTCCTACGCGTTGGAGGGAGAGGACGGCCCGGTCGGGGTGTTCACTGGGGGGTCGCTGCTGTTCGGCACCACGGGGCGCACCGATCTGTTGGGTGAGCGGCACAGCGAGGAGCTGGCACGTCATCAGTACGCGTCGGCGCAGAGGCTGGCGGTGATCCTTCCCGACGGTGCGCGCATCTGGCCGACGCACGGATTCGGCAGCTTCTGTTCGGCCACGCAGGCCTCGGGTGACTCGGCCACGCTGGGCGAGCAGAAGCAGCTCAACCCCGCGTTTACGTTGGCCGAACGCGACTTCGTCGAGCAGACCCTGGCCGGGCTGGATGCCTACCCCGCGTACTACGCGCACATGGGTGTGCAGAACAGCGCGGGGCCGAAACCACTGGACCTGCGGGCCCCGGTTCGAGCCGAGCCGGAGGAGCTGCGCCGCCGTTTGGAGCACGGGGAGTGGGTGGTAGACCTGCGTTCCCGCAAGGCGTACGTGGTCTCGCACCTCGCGGGAACGGTCAGCCTCGGGTTGGACGGACCGATGGCCACCTGGCTGGGCTGGATGATCGACTGGGGCGCGCCGCTCACGCTTGTCGGCGAGTCCCGGAAGCAGGTCGCCAACGCCCAGCGCGAGCTGGCCCGGATCGGGATTGACGCCTTCGCGGGCGCGGCCGTGGGCAAGCCGGAGGAGTTGGCGGTCGACCCCGGTCAGCTGCGCGCCACTCCCACGGCCACGTTCGCCGACCTGGCCACCGCGTTGGCCGGCAACAGCAACGACCTGCCGGCACCCGAGGTGGTGCTCGACGTGCGTACCAACAACGAGTTCGCCGCCTCGCACGTGACCGACGCGGTGCACATCCCGCTCTACGAGGTCAAGAACCGCATCGACGAGATCCCGGACGGAGTGGTCTGGGTGCATTGCGGCAGCGGCTATCGAGCGACTGCGGCGGCCTCGGTGCTGGAGTCCGCGGGCCGCACGGTCGTACTCATCGACGACCAGTTTGGCGCCGCTGCCGAAGCCGACGTGCCCATGGTCAACGGAACCTGACACCCGCATTCGATCGTCGTGGAGCGCGAAACATGACCCCAACCCTGCCCACAACCGTGGACACCGCTCAGATCCGGGCGTTACGGGAATCCGACCCTCAGATCCGGCTGATCGACGTGCGCACCCCCGGCGAGTTCGCCTCGGCGCACATCCCCGGCTCCTACAACGTCCCGCTGGACCTGCTGCGCGAACACCGCAGCGAACTGACCGCTTCGCACGGTGATCCGGTGGTGCTGGTGTGTGCCTCGGGTGCTCGTGCCGATCAGGCCCGCACCCTGCTGGCCACGGCCGGACTGGACCGGCTCAGCGTGCTGCGCGGCGGGATCACCGGTTGGGAGAACGAAGGCGGAGAACTCACCCGAGGCAAGGGGACGTGGGCCATGGAGCGGCAGGTCCGGCTGGCCGCCGGATCGCTCGTGCTCACCGGCGTGGTGGCCAGCACCGCTTACAAACCGCTGAAGTGGATCGCCGGATTCGTCGGCGCTGGCCTGACCTTCGCCGCGGTCACCAACACCTGCGCCATGTCGAAGGTACTCGGGCTGCTGCCACACAACCGCACCCCTGCCACCGACGCCCGAGCCCTGCTCAACGCACTCACCAGCGACCAGGCGGATCAGCCGCAATCCGCCGGCTAGGTACCGCGAGCAGTGGCACGGAAATAACGACGGCGATGGCGGGATCCACAGGGGACCGCCATCGGGACGGGTGGTTTCGGTTGTTCTTAGCTGCGGTGTTCGGTGCCGTGATCGGTCTGGCGTTGGGCCTGCTCGGGGCTGGAGGGTCGATCCTGGCCGTGCCTGCCCTGGTCTACGGCGTCGGCCAACCCTTGCAGACAGCGATTCCCACCTCGCTGGCCATCGTCGCGCTGTCCTCGCTGGGCGGCCTTGTACCCCATGGGCGCCGCACTGCCGTGCAGTGGCGCGTCGCGCTGGTCTTCGGCGTTGCCGGCATCCCGGCCGCCTTCGGTGGCACGGCGCTCGGCAAATTGTTCCCGCAGCGCTGGCTGCTGCTGGCCTTCTCGGTACTCATGGTCGTCGTCGCAGTGCGGATGCTGCGCGGTGGAGACGATCCCCCAGGTGCCTGCCGCACCCGGGAGGGTGGTGTCAACTGGCGCCGGTGCCTGCCCAAGGCGCTCGGGGCCGGCGCCGCCGTCGGGCTTCTGACGGGATTGTTCGGTGTCGGCGGGGGTTTCATCATCGTCCCTGCCCTGAGCCTGTTGCTGGGCCTGGAAGCGCAGCAGGCTGTCGCGACCTCCCTGCTGGTGGTGCTCATCAACTCCATCGCCGGGCTGGGCGCCCACGCCAGCGCGGCCAGCGGCCTCGACTACACCGTGCTGCTGCTGTTCGCCGGCACCTCGCTGATCGTGTCCATAGTGGCTGCGCGGATGGCCGCGAAATTGCCGGCCGCGACCGTGCGCCGCTGGTTCGCCTACGTCGTCCTCGCCGTCGCGGTCTTCGTCGCCGCAGCCGCGATCGTCAACCCCTCCGCACTGGGATGACACATCGAACTCGAAGTCCCAAACCGAAATCACTCAAGAGAAAGGTGCCAACATGTGCCGTCGTGTTCAATGCCGAACGTGCGGGAAGCCCACTTATGCAGGGTGCGGCCAGCACATTGAGCAAGTGCTTAGTGATGTGCCGAAGCACCAGCGCTGTGCCTGCCCCCCGGCCGCAAACGACGAAACCGTCGGGGGATTCCTGCGCAAACTGTTCCGGCGAGGCTGACCGACATGCCGGGCAAGCTCGTGCGAAGACGACCGGATTCTCCTCGAAAATCCGGTCGGAACGGCAGATCTTCGTCACCTAGAGGGTAGATTCCGTGAAGATCACGTGAGGCTGGGCGTGCTCGTAGATGCGGGAGGAGGGTGTTCAAGATCAATGTGTGACGAAAGAACTCAACACCCTCCTGACCGGACTGTACGCACTCGGGGCGGCTGGGACGCCGCCGCGAATCTGGGCCCGTCTCCGTCTACTTGGCCATGGCCACGTCGTTGGCCAAGTGTGTTGACATTGGCCAACTTTTCCTGACACAGGACGCAAAATGGGACGAGAGGGAGAGCGGTCTCCAGGTTATAACTTGACAGAATGTCGCTTATCGGCGCTTGGTGAACGATGCTGATCGCGCGGGGATGGATGGCCGCTGCCGCCTGTCGCGTGTCACCAGAACTGGCCGAAATCTCAGTGCATCTGGTCAGCAAAGAGTGGTCGCGCCCGTTAGTTCGTCGGGGGTTTGAGCCAGGCGGTTTGGTCATTGAGGTAGAGACCGCAGGCGCAGTCCAGGGCTTCCTCGGGTGTGCCCGCGGGGTATCCACTCGGCAGGATCGAATTCTCGTACCCGTCCTTGCTGGCCAGGTAGACCGCGAAGCCCCAGGTGGTGGCGGAGCCGGCATAGCGCAGGCGGAACAGCGGCAGTGTCGTCCCGTCAGCCAATCGGCCGCTGACGTAGGCGAACGCGCCGTGATGACGCGTGGTGACCTCGGCCAGCTGCGGCCACCGGTCACGGGCTCGCGCTTGCAGGCGTTGGCGCAGCGAGGTCTTGGTCGACTCAGGCGGGGAGGCCATGGGCCCATCCTGCCCGATACGGTCGCGCTCCGTGGTTGATCTTGAGGGGCGGCCCGGTGGGGATGCGTAGTCCGTACGTGGTCACACTCGACGCGGCCGACCGACAAACGCTGCAAGGTCTGGCACGCTGCGGCCGCGCCGAGCACCGCCAGGTGCTGCGGGCGCGGATCGTGCTGGCCGCCGCTGACGGCGAGCCCAACGCCGCCGTTGCCCGCCGATTAGGCGTACACGAGGACACGGTTCGCAAGTGGCGCAAACGGTTCTGCCAGCAGGGCATGGCCGGGCTTGCCGACCGGCCCCGCAGCGGGCGGCCTCGGGTGTTCCCCGCTGCGGTGGTGGCTGAGGTCAAGGCCCTGGCCTGTGAGCTTCCCACCCAGGCCGGGGCGCCGCTGACACGATGGACTTGCCCGGAGTTGGCCCGCGAGGCGATCGCCCGCGGCGTCTGCGAACGGGTGTCGGCCTCCACGGTGCGACGGTGGCTGGCCGTCGACGCGATCAAGCCCTGGCAGCACCGTTCGTGGATCTTCCCGCGCGACCCCTATTTCGCGGTCAAGGCCGTTCGGGTGCTCGACCTGTATGCCCGTCTCTGGGAAGGCGAGCCATTGGGGGACAACGACTTCGTGCTCAGTGCGGACGAGAAACCCGGCGTCCAAGCCAGATACCGCACCCGCGACACCCTGCCTCCCGCGGCACGCCGAAAAATGCGAGTGGAGTCGGAGTACACACGGGGCGGTACACTGGCCTACTTCGCCGCCTATGACGTCCACCAGGCGAAGGTCATCGGCCGATGCGAGCCCACCACCGGCATTGCCCCGTTCTCCCGGCTGGTCGAGCAGGCCATGACGGCCGAGCCGTATGCCAGCGCTGACCGCGTGTTCTGGGTTGTCGACAACGGCGCCTCGCACCGTAACTGGGCCGCCGCAGCACGGATGAACGACGCGTTCCCCAACGCCCACATGGTCCACCTGCCAGTGCACGCGTCATGGCTTAACCAAGTGGAGATCTACTTCTCCGCCGTGCAACGCAAAGCCCTCGCACCGGACGACTTCGAGGACCTGCACGAGGTCGCCGACCGGCTCCTGTCCTTCCAACACCGGTACAACACCACCGCGATCCCCTTCGACTGGAGATTCACCCGCGACGACCTCAACCGGCTGCTCGAACGGATCAGCCATCACGACCGCCACGCGCCACGACCACTGACAACATGATCAACCCCCGACGAACTAACGGGCGCGACCACTAGCCGCGATAGGGCAAGCGGTCATCAGTGCGCGGAGCCTCCGACCTGGGCGCGTCGGGCGTTGAAGATGGCTTGTACGGCTTCTTCATCGCCTTCGATGTCGACCGGCCCAGGGGGGTTGTCGAGGGTGAGCACGCCCGCTGCCAGTCCGAGAACGATTGCGCCGTCAGCGCGGACGACGGCGTCCAGATTGCTGCCATCATGCGGGCTCACCTCGATGCCCGAGTGCGTCGCTCGCAGCTGGAATAGCTGATCGTCGACCGCGATCCCCACCGTCGGTGACCGGTGAGGAGCCACCTTCCCGTCGAGTAGGGCCCGGAGAGGTACGACGAGCCAGTCGGCGCGGAAGTGGTCGCCGCCTGGGCCACGCTCCATGAGCGGTGTGGACCAGCGGATGAGGCTCTCGATCGGTTCCCTCAGCTCGGCGCCCCACGGGGTAAGGGCGTACAGGACGGCGTTGCCTTCCTCGGCCAGGCGCCGCTCGATCACGCCGGCGGTCTCGAGGTCGCGGAGGCGGTCGGTGAGCAGGTTCGTGGCCACGCCGGGAAGCCCGTCGAGCAGCTCGCGGTAGCGGGCGGGAGCGATCAACAGCTGGCGGACGATGAGCAGATTCCACCGGTCACCCACCACATCCAACGCCCGGGCGAGGCCGCAGTACTGGCCATAGCTTCGACTCATACCATCACTTTATAATCTCAAGTAACCTAAGGCTCTGCGAGAGGAGTGTGGATGAAAGGCCGAGCGATCCGGGGCTGAAGTTGCGGTGCCAGCGCAGCATGGTGTCCGGGCGCATCAGCAACCGCAACCCGCAGTAGGTTCCGACGCAGCTGGTGCAATAACGCCGCGAGCAACGCCCGATCAGCTGGGGCGAACCGCACCCTGTTCTTACCGAGTTGGCGCTGTAGCACCGTGATTTGATGGCGCAGGGCGAGGCTCTCGACGTCCTTGTCTCGGTCTCTCATCAGCAGCAGGCGCAGCATGGCGAACGTGTTCGTTACGCCCAGGTAGGCCAGTCGCAACAGCACAGTTGATCACCATGCCGTGGCACTCGATAGCAACGAAAACGTCCGCTTAGCGATCACGGGTGACCAACCCGTACGCCGTGCCCGGCGTGTCTCACCTGGGCGGACGTAATTATCGCTAACGGCAGGGTCCGCGGGGTGTTGGCCAAGTGGTCGTT
>JBPYFK010000142.1:0-14799 GCA_051984675.1 Pseudonocardiaceae bacterium
ACACTCACCAGGCGGGACGCCGTCGACTTGTGCACGCCCAGCTCGCCCGCGATTTCGGTGATCCCGAGTTCTCCGCCGCGGGCCAGCAGCTCCAGGATGCTGACAGCCCGATCAACGGACTGCACCAACGCGCCCGAGCTCCTTCCACTAGACTCAGCCGAGTTGCCCATCGTGCAACCATAACCGATCAAGGTCGGCCCTGTCCCATATCAGATCTGACGCCTTCCCAGCCAGATCACTGCGCACGCTGGAAGCTGAAGTGGCGAAGTCCAGGAGCGGCACGGCAGGAATCGTAGCGCTGCTACCTACCTAGACGCGGCGATTAGGTCCCTTCTAGGTAGCTTGCCCGACGAGGACAACAGCCACTTCCAGGAAGTCTTGAGACAACCTCGCCAGGCTCATGCAACGGAGACTTTGTTGGTAGATGCCCTTCCCGCGGCGACAGCCCGGAAATTTCCGACGAACACGGTGGCCGTCGTCGGCACGTCCGTGTCCGGATGGCGAACGGCCCAGGAATTGCGGGAGCAGGGCTTCGACGGTCGCCTGCTGATGATCGGTTCGGAGCCGCACCCACCCTATGACCGGCCAGCGCTGTCCAAGGAGTTTCTCAGTCGCAAGATCGAGGCCGAGGACCTGGTGCTGGGGAACGACGACGAACAGTCCGCGCTCCAGGCCGAGTGGTGGCTCGGTCACCGTGCGGTGCGTCTGAACACGCGGGCAGGCACGCTCAGGCTCGACGACGGCACCCAGCTGCGCACTGACGGTGTGGTCATCGCTACCGGAGTCGTCCCGGGGCCCCTCAGCGGCGCCGATGACCTGCCCGGATGCCACCAGCTGCGCACCCTCGACGACGCGGCGAAGCTGCGCGAGGAGGTGCACTCCGGCAGCCGGGTCGTGATCGTCGGCGGCGGGCTGACGGGAGCCGAAGCAGCCTCCACGTGCCGCTTTCTGGGCGCGAAGGTCACGATCGCCGACACGCTCCACGTGCCGCTGGCACGCACCCTCGGCATCGAGGTCGCGCCGATCTGCACCCGCCTCCACGACGACCACGGCGTCCACACCCGCTACGGCACGCCCGTCGTACGCGTACTCGGACGTGACCACGTCACCGGTGTCGAACTCGCCGATGGCCGCGTGCTCCCAGCCGAGGTCGTTGTCACCAGCACCGGCGTGCGCCCGGCTACCGACTGGCTCCGCGGCTCCGGTGTGGGCGTCCGCGACGGAGTCGTCACCGACGCCGGCTGCATCACTCGGCTACCCAACGTCGCCGCGGTCGGGGACGTCGCCCGCTTCTACTGCCTGCACCGCAACAGCACCACCCGCCTGGAAAGCCTGTCCAGCGCGATGGGCCAGCCGCCAGTAGCTGTCCGCAACCTCCTCGCCGGCCGCACCATCAGCAGATACACCGAGATCCCCCAGTTCTCCACCCAGCTGTACGGATCAACGCTGCAGTTCGCCGGATACGCCGGCCCGAAAGACAAGATCGCCATCGTGGACGGCTCTCCCGACGCCCGGCGATTCGTCGCCACCTACCGGCGCGCCGGGCGGCTGGTCGCCCTCTTCGCGATGAACAGCCCCAAACAGTTCGCCCGCTACCGCAAACAGCTCGCCAGCTCGTTCACTTCGGCATCCACCCCCGGGGCGTGACCGGTTGTCACGCGAATTCGGACGGCGCGGGAGTGCCCGAGGCAACGACGTGGGGCAGGCGGACGGTGAACACGGCTCCGCCCTCGTTCGAGACGTCAATGGTGCCGGAGTATCGGTGGACGACTTGGCCGACCAGAGCGAGTCCCAGTCCCCTGCCATGCAACCGGTCCGGGGTTTTCGTCGACCACCCACGGGTAAATGCCTGTTGCGCTCGTTCCGGGTCGAGACCGGAGCCCGAGTCCGCGACTCGGATCACCAGCGTGTCGCCGTCCTGACGGGCGGTGAAGTCGACGCGGCGCGGCGCGGGCCCCGCGACGGCGGCTTCGAGCGCGTTGTCCACGAGGTTGCCGACGAGCGTGACGAGGTCCCGTGTCTCGATCGAGACAGCGTCGACGACGGTGTCCGGCGTGATGAACAGCTCGACACCCTTTTCGTGTGCTACGGCGAGCTTTCCCAGCATGAGCGCGGCCAGCGCGGGTTCCTGGACCGCGCCGACGAGCTGGTCCGCGAGCTGCTGCGCCGCCTGGAGTTCGGCGGTCGCCAGCGTGACGGCTTCCTCCGCCTTGCCGAGTTCGACGAGCATGACGACGGTGTGCAGCCGGTTGGCGGATTCGTGTGCCTGCGCGCGCAGCGCGTCGGCGAATCCCCGGATCGAGTCCAGCTCGCCGGTGAGCGCCTGCAATTCCGTGTGGTCGCGTAGGGTCGTAGCGGTGCCGAGTAACCGGCCTTTCCGGTAAACGGGCATCTGATTGACGAGAAGCGTGTGGTCGCGGGTGAGATGGATTTCGTCGGTGACCGTCCGCCCGGATTCCAGCAACTCGCGCAATGATCCGGGGATCTTCAGATCATGCACGCGTTGTCCGTGGAAGTCTGCCCCGAAGAGCAGCAGCCGTCTCGCCTCGTCGTTGGCCAGGATCATGCGCCCGGTGGGATCCACGACCACGAGGCCCTCACGCATGGCGTGCAGCACCGCATCGTGATGTTCATACATGGCCGTGATTTCTTCCGGTCCCAGACCGTGGGTTTGGCGCTTCAGGCGCTGACTGACGAAGAACGATCCCAACGCCACCGCCGCGAGAGCGCTCCCGAACACGCCAAGCAGGCCAGGCAGCAGACGGCTGAACGCCTGCGCGATCTGACTGTGCGAGGACACCTCAACGACACCAACGACCTGCCCCTGAGTCCCGTAGACCGGCACCCGGGCCCGCATGCGAGGCTCAGACGGGTTTTCTTCCCAGCGGTCCAGCACAGTTTGGCCGGACAGTTCGGCGGTCAGGTCCCCGTCATAGCGGATGCCGACGCCCGAGGGTGTGGGAGAGGTCAGCCTCGTGTACTGCGAGTCGATGATGACGACGGATTCGTCGACCTCGGGACTGGCCACCTGGATGGCGTCGGCTATCGGCTGCAGGATCGCGTTCCCGGTCAACGGTGGCCGCGTGAGCGTCTCACGAACCTGTGGCAACTGCGCCACAAGGGACGCTGCGGCCAGCACATTCCGGGACGCGTCATTCTCGCTGGTCTGTTCGGCTTGGCGGTACACCAGCACAGAGCCGACCACAGCGGTTAACAGGATCACCGCCAATTGCAGAAGGAACAATTGGCGTGCCACGCTCAACTCACGCAGACCCATACGTGTTCGCAAGGAACGCGAGACGATCCTCGGCCAGTGCGGGACGCGGCGAGCGCTCCGATACATGAGGGAAGCATAGATGTCACATTGTTCCAAATCGACCTTAACGGACCCGGTTTATTGATCTCCAACCGCTCGACGATCATGCGAGGGCAGCCCGTCAGCCAGCGTGCGCGGTGACCCACGAGGCGATCTGGGCGCGGGAGTGGAAGCCGAGCTTGACCAGGATGTGTTCGACGTGCGCATCCGCCGTGCGGAGAGAGATCACGAGGGTCTCCGCGATCTTCTTGTTGGTGAGCCCCTGCGAGACCAGGTCGGCGACCTGCAGCTCCCTCGGGGTCAGGACATTCTGATCACCGGTTTTCGCCGGGGGCGCCACCACCGTGGCAGTGCGCTCGCTCACGTCGGGCTTTCCCGAGTCCAAGGACTGCCCGGTCGTCGGCGTGACTGAGAACCTGCACCAATCGCGGTACCGCAGTACCACGTCGGCTTCCTCCCCCGACTCGGTCAGCAGCTCGCGGCCATACTGCCGGATGGATTCCAACAGCCGATACCGTGTGTTCGAGTCGTGATCCACACGCACCAGAATTGATTTGTCCACCAACCGGGTAAGGAAGTGCAGCACGTCGTCGGGCTGCATCTCGCCACCCGCACCGACCGCTTCGGCCGCGTCAAGACTGAACGCGTCGGGAAACACCGACAGCCGAGCCCACAGCGCCTGCTCATGCTGGGAGCAGAGCGCGGCACTCCACTCGGCGGACTCCCGGGCACCCCGACGGTGCGATTGTCGAGCAACGCCGGGAGGGGTCAACAGCCGGAAGCGGTTCGCCAACCGCTCCACGATCTCGTGCACCGACAGTGCCCGCAGCCACAGCGCGGCTGTTTCGATCTCGAACGGAATCCCGTCCAACCGCTGGCAGAGCGTCGCGACAGCCGCGGCATTGCCATCGCCGACCTCGAAGCCGGGGACCAGCGCCCCGGCGCGCTCGGTGAACAGGCGCACCGCGTCGTACTGATCCAGCGTCGCCGGTGACAGCGTCGCACCTACCGGCGGCACCGACAGAGGCGGAACCGGCAGGACGCACTCGCCAGCAACCGACAGCGTTTCCCGGCTGGTCGCCAGAATCCGCAGCCCCGGAGCGGCCTGGAGGGCCGCGGCGGCGAACCTGGCGCAGGCCTCGACCAGATGTTCGCAGTTGTCCAGCACCAGCAGAGCCCGCTTCTCAGCGAGCCCGGCCGCCACCGTCTCGACTCCGGCGTCGCCGTCGCACTCCGGGAGGCCGAGAGCCTTCGCCACCGTCGGCGCGACCAAGCGGCCATCGACGATCGGGGTGAGATCGACAAGCCGAACGCCATCCGGGAACGTGCGGTACATCTGCTTGGCCAACCGCCGCGCGAGCCGCGTCTTGCCCACGCCACCGACTCCGGTCAACGTGAGAAGCCGCGAGTGGGACAGCAAGCGCCGGGCCTCAGCCACCTCGAGGCGGCGACCCACGAAGCTGGTGGTCTCCGCGGGAAGTGCCGCTGCTGCGGCCTCTAACATGCTGACCACCCTCCCCTGATTCGCGAGTGCGGGATGTCGGTGTCGATCATCGGTTACGTCAACAAGCCTGCCCCTAGGGGAGAGGAGGAGCCATCATTACGCGCATAACGCGCATCGCCACCGGGTCAGCGCGGCTGCGATCACGCTCAACCCCACCAAGACCCTCGCGTTCCGTTATCTCGCCCCAGCTTCCACGTCGTGAGCTGGCACGACGGTCCCTCGGTTGGAGTACCCTTGCCGGCACACACCGGCATTGAAGGCGTCCCTTGCACATGATCCGCACACTGGTAGTCGAGGACGACAAGTCCCTCGCCGAAGTGCACCGCTTAGCCACCGAGCGGGTGCCGGGCTTCCAGGTAGCAGCGGTCGCTCACCTGGGCGGCGAAGCGCTGCGAATCCTCGCGACACAGGAAATCGACCTCGTCCTGCTGGACTTCTACCTCCCGGACATGAACGGCCTGGAGGTGTGCCGCACGCTGCGCGCCCGGGGAGATCAGGTCGACGTCATCGCGGTCACCTCCGCACGCGATGTCGCCATGGTGCGCTCAGCGGTGTCGCTCGGGATCGTCCACTACCTCATCAAGCCGTTCTCCTTCGCGGCGTTCCGCGAGAAACTCCAGGCGTACGCGGAATTTCGCCGACGCACCCACACGACGTCGGAGAGCCTGGGACAGCAGGACGTCGATCAGGCGCTCGCCGCGCTGCGGGAGCCAGCGGATGCGGAACTGCCCAAGGGCCTGGCCAGCGAGACGCTCGGGGCGATCGTGACCATGCTGCAAACCGGCGAGCGGCTGTCGGCCGCGGACATCGCGTCCGGTATGGGAATCTCCAGGCCCACCGCGCGCCGCTACCTCGATTACCTGACCTCACACAGGTTGGTGCACCAACAGCCGCGCTACGGAAGCACGGGACGCCCCGAGTACGTCTACACGTGGTCGGGACCCACGGAGTCGTAACCACCACTGTGGATTCGACGCGTGCGCTTCTTGTGGACAGAGCTTCCTTCTCGGCTACCAGCGAGAGTCAGCCGAATACGACGGTGCTGTTGCCGTTGAGCAGCACGCGCTGCTCGCAGTGCCACCGCACCGCCCTGGCCAGTGCCAGGGCTTCCGCGTCGCGACCGACGGTCGCCAACCCACGCGGGTCGAAGGTGTGGTCGATGCGGATGACCTCCTGCTCGATGATCGGCCCTTCGTCGAGGTCCGGCGTGACGTAGTGAGCCGTGGCGCCCACCAGCTTCACACCCCGGTCGAAAGCCTGGTGGTAGGGCTTGGCACCCTTGAAACCGGGCAGGAACGAGTGGTGGATGTTGATGGCGCGCCCGTGCAGCGCGCGGCAGGCATCGTCGGAGAGCACCTGCATGTAGCGGGCGAGCACAACGAGGTCAGCCTCGTACTCGTCGGCCAGTTCGAGGAGCCTGGCCTCGGCCCGCTCCTTGCCGTCCGGCGTCACCGGAACGTGGAAGAAGGGCAGGTTCGCGGCCTCCGCCATCGGCCGCAGCTCCTCGTGGTTGGACACGACCGCGACGATCTCCGCGCCCAGGCTCCCGGCCCGCCAACGGAAAATCAGATCGTTCAGGCAGTGGCCGAGCTTCGAGACCATGACCAGCACGCGCTGCGGCCGGTCGTCGACCAACGAGAACGACATCCCGAACTCGGCGGCCACCCGCTCGAACGCGGTCGAGAGCGCCTCGGCGTCCGCCCCCTCGGTGGAACGGAAAGCGGTTCGCTGGAACAACTGCCCGCGCGTGACGTCGTCGAACTGCTGGTGCTCGACGATGTCGCACTTCTGCTCGAACAGGAACGAGGTGACCGCGTGGACGATTCCGGGCCGCTGCCGGCAGTTGAGGGTCAAGGTGAAGGTGGTCATGACATCGATCTCCTACCCGAGGCCGTGGGCGGCCGACTGGACGGTGTGCTGGAGCAGAAGCGCGGTCGTGACAGGGCCAACGCCACCGGGAACCGGTGTCAGGCCCGCGACACGTCCCTGGACCGCGGCGGCGTCGACGTCGCCGACCAGGCCACCGCCCTCGGTGGGGTTGGTGCCCACGTCGATGACGACCGCGTCCGGGGAGAGGTGTTCGGCCGTGATGAGCCCGGCACGTCCGACCGCCGAGACCACGACGGCGGCTTGCCGCGTCAACGAGGCGAGGTCTTTGGTGTGGCGGTGACACACCGTGATGGTGGCGTCCCGGTGCAGCAGCAACTGCGCGGTGGGATTACCCACGACGGTGGACCGGCCGACGACGACAGCGTGGCGCCCCGCCAACGGGATCTCGTGGTGATCCAGCAGCGCCATGACCGCCTCAGCGGTGGCGGGCGCGAAGGTCGCCTTACCGACGACCAGCCGGCCCAGACTCTCCGGGTTCGCTCCGTCGACGTCCTTGCTGGGGTCGATGGCCGAAGCCAACTCGTCGAAGTCGGCACCCGGCGGCAGCGGGGTCTGCAGGATGATCCCATGCACCGTCGGGTCCTGGCTGAGGCCCTGGAGGGTGCCGCGGATCTGTTCCAGCGACGCACCGGGTCCACGATCGACGATGGTGCAGACGATCCCGCACTTCTCCGCCGCCCTCGCGATGGAGCGGACGTACCAGGCGCTGGACTCGTCGGTGGTCGCGACGACCACGGCCAGCCGCGGCCTCGTCCCGACGGCCGTCAGGTTCGCGGCGAGGACGGTGGTCCGAGCGCGAATGCTGGCGGCCAGCTCCTTGCCGCTGAGGCTGGCCGTCGCCAGCGCGGTGCCCGTGCTCATGCGGTCACCTCCGTTCGCACCGCCGCGGTGACCTTCTCCGCCCGTGTGGCGAGATCATCGACCTTGTTGATCACGTCGACGAAGGAGCCGCGCAGGTGGGGGTCCCTGATGTTGGCGAGGTTGATCTCGACGTTCACCCGCGCCGTCGTCGCCGCGGCCCTCGCCGCCTCGGCGGCGGCAGCGATGTCACTGATCACGTTGCGGTTCCCCACCGGCAGCAGCTTCTCGGCGAGTTCGACGATCCTGTCAGCGAGGTTGACCACGCGCGCCGGAACACGGGTCGCACCGACCAAGGCGTTGGCGATCGCCAAAGTGCGGTCCGCGACCTCACTCGTGGTCGTCTTCGGCATCCGGTATGCGTCGGTCACGGCGGTGAACGCCGTCATGTCGTCTTCGGCCAAGGCGAGCGCGTCGTTTCGCAGCTCGTCAGCGGCCTCCCGGACAGAATCGATCGTCGCGGCATGTGGGGCGTAGGCAGCCGAATCGCTGTAACGGGCCACCATTGCCACAAGCGCAGCGGCCTGCGCCGCGTGAACCGCGGCCGTCGCGCCCCCGCCAGGGGCGGGAACTCGATCGGCTAGGGAGTCGAGGAAGTCCTCAACCGTGTCATGACGCATAGAGGTGTCCTTAATGGAAGGTCATTCTTGGATGGAGACGAGGTGATCGCGGTCAGCATTCAATGACGTTGACCGCGAGACCGCCGCGCGCGGTTTCCTTGTACTTGTCCTTCATGTCGCGCCCGGTCTCGCGCATCGTCTTGATGACCTTGTCCAGCGAGACGAAGTGACTACCGTCGCCGCGTAGCGCCATGCGCGCCGCCGTGATGGCCTTCACCGAGGCAACGGCGTTGCGCTCGATGCAGGGGATCTGCACCAGGCCGCCAATGGGATCGCAGGTCAGTCCCAGGTTGTGCTCCATCGCGATCTCGGCGGCGTTCTCCACCTGATACGGGGTTCCGCCCAAGACCTCGGTCAGGCCGGCAGCCGCCATCGAACAGGCCGAACCGACCTCGCCCTGACATCCCACTTCCGCGCCGGAAATCGAGCCGATCTCCTTGAACAGCAAGCCGACCGCGGCCGCGGCGAGCAGGAAGCGGACCACGCCGTCTTCGTTCGCGCCAGGAACGAAACGTGTGTAGTAGTGCAACACTGCCGGAACGATGCCCGCCGCTCCGTTGGTCGGTGCGGTCACCACACGACCACCGGCAGCGTTCTCCTCGTTGACCGCCAGCGCGAACAACGCGACCCACTCCAGCGGATCATCATTGTCCCGCAGCGCGGCCGAAAGCTCCGCCGCCCGGCGACGTACCTTCAATCCACCCGGCAACTCGCCCGAAGTGGCACACCCGTTGTCGACGCACTCCCGCATCACGCTCCAGATGTGCAGGATTCCCTTGCGCACGACATCCTCAGCGCGCCAGGACACCTCGTTGGCCAGCATCACACCCGAGATCGGCAGGCCGGATTCCGCCGTGTGCGCCAGTAACTGCTCCCCGGTGCGGAAGGGGAATCGCACCGGGGTCGCATCGGGCTTGATCCGGTCCGTGCCGGAGCTGGCGTCATCGACGACGAACCCGCCACCGACGGAGTAGTACACAGCCGAGCACAGCTCGGTTTCGGCCGAATCGGTGGCGGTGAATCTCATCCCGTTAGGGTGCACCGGCAACGACTTCCGGCGATACATGACCAGGTCCTGATCGACGCCGAAGCTGATCTCATGCGTGCCGTCGAGCCTGAGCCGGCCGGTGTCCCGGATCTCCGCGACCCGAGGTTCGACCGCCTTGGGGTCCACGGACTCCGGCGGATGGCCTTCCAGACCCAGCAGTACCGCCTTCGGACTGCCGTGCCCGTGTCCGGTGGCTCCCAACGAACCGAACAGCTCCGCCTTCACCCGCACGGCCTGGTTCAGGTGCCCCTCATCGCGCAACCGGGACACGAACATCTTCGCCGCGCGCATCGGTCCCACGGTATGCGAGCTCGATGGGCCGATGCCCACCGAGAACAGATCGAAGACGCTGACGGTCATGTCGGCCCGCCTCTCCCGAACTCGCCTGCCGCGTCGGCGAGCCAGTCGGCCAGGTAGCGCGCGAAGGACGACCGAACGATCAGCCAGTAGCTCGGTGCCGTGGTATCCGCGCACACGAGGATGACCTGTGCCCGCGCGAGGAGTGTCTGGACGCATTGCCCCGGCGCGAACGCGCGGGGGTGGAGGTCGATCGCGCAGCCTTTGGCCAGGACGTCTCGGGCGCGCGGCCCGGAGACCTCGATGACCGTGCGCTGTGCGGAAACATCGGTCACAGCGCCGAATTCCTCGCCCAAGGCGTCGTTGAGCGTGTTCTGAATCCGTGCGGACTCGCTCTCCGGCCCCACCACCAGCCATTCGTCCGGCCCCAGCCACAGCACGGTCATGTCACCGGAGATGGCGACTTCACCTGGCTGGTGCGGCAGCATGACGCCGATGGCGGTCCCGATGCGTTCCGCTTCGCTGCTCTTGGGGTCGACGCGCAGGTTGATCTGGGTGGTGAAGGCGCGCTCGCGCAGCCGAAGCCGCTCCGGGGTAGCTGCCGAGGCCAGTTGGTCCGCGCGCGCGGCCAGCGGGCTTTCGGCATACGTCTCAGCCATCGCGCCGGGCTCCTTCCTTGTCGTAGAAGACGCTGTCGGTGACGGTCAGCGGGACGAGCTGGTCACCGATCGGGCTGTAGATGGTCTGGCCGACGCGGTTGCGCCCGTCCTTCACCAGTGCCAGTGCGAAACCGCGTTCGAGCGTCGCGCTGCGGTAGCTGGACGTGACGTGTCCGAGCATGGGTACGGGTGGCTGTGGGAGCTGCGATGTTTCGACCAGTTGCGCGCCCTCCGCAAGCACGAGGGCGGGGTCTTCTGGCAGCAGGCCGACGAGCTGCTTGCGGTCCTCTCGCCGGGTGTCCGCACGTGCGAACGAGCGTTTGCCGAGGAAGTCGGGCTTCTTCTTGGACACCGCCCAGCTCATGCCCAGGTCGTGCGGGGTCACCGTGCCGTCGGTGTCCTGGCCGACGATCGGGAATCCCTTCTCGGCGCGCAGCACGTGCATGGTTTCCGTGCCGTAGGGCGTGATGCCGTCCGGCTGCCCGGCGTCGATGAGCGCCTCCCAGAGCGCACGTCCGTGCCACCACGGAACGTTGATCTCGTAGGCCAACTCGCCGGAGAAGCTGATCCGGCACACGCGGGCCTCCTGTCCGGCCACCCGACCGTTCTTCCAGGACATGAACGGGAAACTGTCGTTGTCCAGCTCGAGTCCGCTGGAGACCCGTGCCAGGACGTCCCGTGACTTCGGACCCACCAGGGCGACCGTGGCCCACTGCTCGGTGACCGAAGTCAGGTGCACCCGCAGGTCGGTCCACTCGGTCTGCAGCCAGTCCTCCAGCCACTCCAGCACGCCCGCCGCACCACCGGAGGTCGTGCTGATCAGGTAGTGGCCCTCGTCCAGGCAGACCACGGTGCCGTCGTCGAAGACCATGCCGTCGGAGGTGCACATCAAGCCATACCGGATGCGACCAACCTTGAGTGTCGACATCATGTTGGTGTAGACGCGGTCGAGGAACTCCGCCGCGTCCGGCCCCTTGACATCGATCTTGCCCAGTGTGGACACGTCCTGGATACCGACGCCCCGCCGCGCCGCGCGACATTCCCGCAGCACGGCGGCTTCCATGTCCTCGTCAGCGCACGGGTAGTACCAGGGACGCTTCCACTGGCCGACGTTCTCGAAGTCCGCTCCGGCAGCCACGTGCCAGTCGTGCATGGCGGTGACCCGGATCGGGTCGTAGAGATCACCGCGATCACGACCCGCCAGGGCCGCGAACGAGACCGGCGCGAACGGCGCGCGGTACGTCGTGGTACCCACGTCCGCGAGGTCCCGCTGGAGGGCGCCTGCGATGATCCCGGTGGCAGCGATCCCCGAGGTCTTGCCCTGGTCGTGAGCAGTACCGATCGTCGTGTAGCGCTTGACATGCTCCACTGAGGACAGTCCAGCGTCCGTGGCGCGGTACACGTCGGCCACCGTGGAGTCGCGGGCCAAGTCGACGAACTGGGTAGCCCCAGCGTTCTCCGCATCGGGGTCCGGGACCCGCCACAGGTTCGTGCCCGCGAGGACGCGTGCCCGCTCGGTCCGGGGACGGACCGCCGGTTCGGGCTCGAAGCCAAGCGACCGGCACGCGTCCGCGCCCGCTGCGCTTCCGCTGCGCAGGCATTCCGCAGTGCTGAACAGTCCCGCGCACGCTCCGGCCGAGCGCACGGCCTGGCGTACGCCGGCGGGCAGGAACGCGCCGATCCGCTCATCGAACCGGAGCGTGCCGCCGGCCTGGCTGTGCAGGTGGACAGCCGGCGTCCAGCCGCCGGACACCAGCAGCAGGTCGCAGCTCAGCTCCTGCGGTACGCCCACGATGCGGGTGCGGTCCGAATCGAGCGCGCCGACGTGCGCGGCGGAGACCCGCTCGTCGCCGGACGTGTTGATCACGGCGCTGCCCGAATGGATCGGAATGGCCTGGGCAGCGCACAGTGCGCTCCAGTGCGCCGGGACGGTGTCGCGAACGTCGACAATCCCGACGATCTCGACACCACTTTCGTGCAGGTCCAGTGCCGCTGGGTAGGCGCTGTCGTTCGTGGTGAACACGACCGCGCGACGGCCAGCGTGGACCGCGTAGCGGTGGAGGTAGGTCTGGGCGGCCCCGACCAGCATGGTGCCGGGCCGGTCATTGCCCGAGAACACCAACGTCCGCTCGTAGGACCCCGTCGCCAGCACGACCTCGCGGGCACGGATACGCCAGACGCGTTGCCGGCTGCTGGCACCCTCACCCCGATGTTCGACGGCTACGAGGTAGTTGTCGTCGTAGTAGCCGAACACGGTGGTGTGGCGCAGGATCTGAACGTCTTCCTGGGCTTCTAACGCAGCCGCCGTGCGGTCGATCCAGTGTTGTGCCGGCGCGCCGTCGAGCGCGTCGGTCCGTCCCAGCAGGGTTCCGCCGAGCTCGGTGTCCGCGTCCGCGAGTATCACGCGGGCGCCGCTGCTCGCCGCCGCGTCAGCCGCCGCGAGGCCGGCGGGCCCGCCACCAACGACGAGGACGTCGCAGTGCGCGTGCATGGTGTCGTAGCGCGCCGGGTCGGGCTCAGTAGCCAGGCGCCCCTGTCCCGGCAGTCCCGTGGCCTCCAGGCCCTCCCGCAGGACGACCGTCGGGGCGGTCAGCATCGGCTCCGGGAAGGGCCGTTCGATCTGCACGAGCGCGGTCGGTTCCTCGGTGCCGGCACTGAAGATCCCGCGCGACCGGCCGTACTTGATGCTCGTGCCGACCTGGTGGACACCGTTGGCCAGCAGGGCGGATGCCAGCGTGTCCCCGGCATACCCAACGAGATCGGCGCCGTTGAAGCGGAAGCTCACCGGGCGCTCGCGGTCGATGCGGCCGCCGGTGGGGAGCCTGAAGTCGTTGCTCATCGAGTCACCGTCCTGGAGTCAGAGCCCGCGTGCTCGCGGCTGGTCTGCGCCGGTCGGATCGCGTTGGTCACGGTGTCGCGGTGCACGGTGAACCACCGCCTACACCCGGACGCGTGCGACCAGCGCTCAGCGAAGACGCCCTTGGGGTTGTCGCGGAAGAACAGGAACCTGGCCCATTCCTCGTCGGACACCAGCTCGGGGTTGGCCGGGTAGTGAACATCCGCCTGCCCGCCGTAGTGGAATTCGTTCTCGTCGCGCGGACCGCACCACGGACAAGGGATCAGCATCATGGTGGAGACCTCCTCAGCAGGAGCACGTCGTGCGGGGCCGTCAGTGGGGATCAGTCGGGCCCTGACATCAGTTCCGCCCTGACATCAGTTGCGCCCTGACATCAGTGCGCAACGCCAGCGGCGCCGTGCTCGTCAATCAGGGCGCCGGTGGTGAAGCGCTCCAGACTGAACGGCGCGTTCAGCGGATGCGGCCGGTCATGGGCGATCGTGTGCGCGAAGCACCACCCCACCCCCGGAGTGGCCTTGAACCCGCCAGTGCCCCAACCGCAGTTGACATACAGGCCATCGAACGGGGTCAACCCCATGATCGCCGAGGCGTCCGGTGTCACGTCGACGACGCCGGCCCAGGTCCGCAGCACGTGCGCCCGCGAGAACATCGGGAACAGCTCCACCGCCGCCGACATCTGCCGCTCGATCAAGTGGAACGCGCCGCGCTGGGAATAGGAGTTGTAGGCGTCGACCCCGGCGCCAAGAACCAGTTCTCCCTTGTGCGCCTGGGAAACGTAGACGTGCACCGCGTTGGACATCACCACGGTCGGATGCACCGGCTCCAACAGCTCCGACACCAGCGCCTGCAACGGGTGGCTCTGGATCGGCAGGCGAAGGCCGAGCGAGTCGGTAATGGTGGACGTGCGGCCAGCCGCCGCGAGCGCCACCTTGCCCGCGCCGATGCGTCCCCGCGTGGTCCGCACGCCGGCCACCCGGTCATCCACCAGATCGATGCCGGTGACCTCGCAGTCCTGTATCAGGTCGACGCCCATCCGGTCGAGGGCACGCGCGAATCCCCATGCGACGTGGTCGTGCTTGGCAATGCCCGCGCGCGGCTGGTACGTCGCTCCCAGCACCGGGTAGCGGACGTCGGGCGAGGTGTTGAGGATCGGGCAGATCTCCTTGACCTGCGCGGGGTCCAGGAACTCGGCGTCGATTCCGTTGAGCTTGTTAGCGTTGACCCGGCGCACCGAGTCGCGCACGTCCTGCAGGGAGTGCGCGAGGTTGAGCACGCCGCGCTGGCTGAACAGCAGCGGGTAGTCCAGCTCCTCCTCCAGCCCCTCCCAGAGCTTCAAAGCGTGCTCGTAGAGCCCGGCGCTTTCGTCCCAGAGGTAGTTGGAGCGGATGATCGTGGTGTTGCGGGCCATGTTTCCGCCGGCCAGCCACCCGCGCTCCAGCACGGCCATGTTCGTGATGCCGTGGTTTTTCGCCAGGTAGTAGGCCGTGGCCAGGCCGTGTCCACCACCGCCGACGATCACCACGTCGTAGGAGCGCTTCGGTTCGGGGGAGCGCCACAGCCAGTCGGGGTGTTCGGGGAGGTCTGCCCCCGGGGTGCGCGGTGTCATCAGCGACCTCCGTTCAGGTTCGGGTAGAGCGGGTGTTTGGCGGCCAGCGCCTCCACCCGGCTGCGCAACTGCTTGCTGGTGGCCTCGTCGAAGCTCGGCTGCAACGCGGTCGCGATGACGTCCGCGACCTCGGTGAAGTCCTCG
>JBPYFK010000143.1:0-4128 GCA_051984675.1 Pseudonocardiaceae bacterium
GCTAGCCGCCGTCGGCGCACGTGAGCTCGTAGTAGTTGCCATAGACGGCCCAGTGCAATGGGAGGTGGAGGTCGAGGTTTCCGGTGCGGAGGAATTCCCGCTGTGCCGTGTCGATCCGCGAAGTGTCAGAGTGGGCTTCCTCGGTTTTCATGACTTCCGTGCGAGCATCGAGGAAAGTGTTGAGGTATTTCGTCTCGTCGCCGCCGCCGGCAGGCGGCTCGGCCCCATCGAGTGCCGCGGCGCGGATGCCGCCGAAGCTGTCCTTGGCATTGCCTGGGCCGTGCATGACCATCGCGTCGTAGTAGCAGAACTGGCCTAACGCGCGCAGACCGTCGGCGTGCGCCTGCGCCATCGCGGGATCGAAGTACATCCGATCCCGCTGCTCGTCTTGGGCATGCTGGAACCGCGGGTCGGAGGCGGCTGCGCGCCAAGCGTCCGGCAGGTCCTCCAGCCCGTTCAGCGAGTCGCTGCCGTTGACCTGTCGCAGCGGCCCGACGAATTGTTCGAGCGGGTTTCCGGGGGCCAGCTCGGAGTACCGGCCGACCACTTGGAGCAGGTCGCCGGTGCCGGTGGTGAATCCGATGATCCCGGCGGTGTACCCGCGGCCATCACGGATGTCTTCGATGTAACCGTACTGGGCCCGCCAGTCCAGCGACGAGTTCTCCGCACTGGACACCAATCGTTGCGCGATCTCTTTCTGCGTCGCGTCCATCTCCGCTGGGCTGCTCCCACACGCGATACTCGCTTGACGTTTCCCATCGCCCTTCTGACGTTTCCCATTGTCCTTCCCACCTGGTCCTGGCAGGGTGCAGGCGATGCTGGTGAGATCCACCGCTGCCAGGCCGATCAAGCTTAGAAAGGCTCGGCGCTGCCAATGACTCCGCGAACGATTCACCCCGCATCACCCCCGGTAGCTGGCTAAGATCTGACTGAACTCGTACGGGGCCTGACCAATCCCGCTACAGGTTTCTTGATCGTGGTGTTCCTCAGCGCAGGGAGCATCCCGGGACAGCGACCATAGCGACAGCCAGCCGAGGTGCTGGCGCTGGGCGAAGTCGGCCAAGCCACGCGCATCAGTGAGGTCGAACACTTCTGCGGGATCGTCGTTGCGGCCGGGCATCACGGTCACGGCGACTTTCTTCCACAGTGCGGCGTCGGACTCGGCAGGCCAAATGGTGCCCAGTTGCGCGCGGAGGGCGTTGGCGCTGTCGACGGCCGGCCTGCCGAGGTTTCCGGTCACACCACCGCCGTAATCCATGGCGAGCAGGTTCACCGCAGTGAGCTGTACTCCAGCGGCGGCGGCCCCGCGCACCGCCTGCTCGGCGGGGAGATCCAGCCCGGTGGGGGTGCCCGGCAGCGTGTAGCTGACATCCAGCGGGTGGCCCTGGGCGCGTGCGGCGTCCTGCAGTTTCCGGATGGCTTGGTTGCGCCGTTCGACTGCGATCGGGTCCGACAATGTCTGTGCTTCTAGATCGAAGTCGATGCGGGTGACTCCGTAGGCGTCGATCACCTGCTGGTACGCCCGGGCCAAGGCGTCGGCATCGGCGCAGCCAGCGGCAAGCTCGGTGCCAGCCGCTCCGCCGAAGGAGATCCGTTGCTCGACACCGATCGACCGCAAGGACGCCAGCCGGCCGTCGGTTGCTCGGTCGTGCAGGGTATTCACGCCGCCCCACTGCGGGGTGCACCCGCCGTGATCGGTGATGAAACCGAGGTTGACGTGCTTGATCCGGTGGTCCCAGGCCACCGGGCCCGGATCAGCTGGCTCGCCCACGCCGACATCGATGTACGGCGCGAACGCGTCTGACCCCGCCACCGGGAGCGATGGGGGCTGCGCTGGCCGGTCGGGACTGTCCGGAACGACGAATCCGCAACCGCCGGTCAGCAGCGCTGAGGTGAGTGCGAGCACGGCCACGCCGCGCCGGTGCGCGAGGGTGTTGCGTTCGGGCATTGCCGTTCCACCGTCCACGACTACTTCTTGCCGACCGTTGCCGCAGGAATCTCCAGGACCCCTGAACGCTGGAGTTTGTGCCACCGCAACCGGGTGCCCGTGACTGCGGTGACCGCCGACTGAATCACCACGAAGTACATGAGCTGGCGATACATCAGCTGTTGCAGCGGAAGACTCCACAATGGACCAAGTCGTTCGCGGTCGAGCCGGAACGCGTACACCGCCGAGAAAAGTTGCAATAACAGCAACCCGCCCCACAGCACCGCAGTCCGCACCGGGTCCAGGAAGACCGTGCCGTAAACGAGATAGCCGTCCATCACCGGAGCGATCAGCGGCAGCAGCACGTGGAACAGTCCCAGAAGCACAAGACCGCGACGGCCCATACGCCCCCCTCGGCCCCGTTCGAGCATTGCGGCCCGGTGCTTCCACATCGCCTGCAACGTGCCATAGCACCAGCGGTACCGCTGCTTCCAGAGCTGTTCCAACGAGTCGGGTGCCTCGGTCCACGCGATGGCGTGCTCCTCGTAGACCACCCGCCAACCGGCCCGGATGATGCCCAGGGTGGCGTCGGTGTCCTCCGCGAGCGTGGCGGTGCTGATGCCCCCGATGTCGCTCAGCGCCCCCCGGCGGAACGCGCCGACAGCACCGGGAACAGTCGACATGCACCCCAGCAGGTCGTAGGCGCGCCGGTCCAGGTTGAACCCCACCACGTACTCGATGTGCTGCCAGCGTCCGAGCAGGCCACGACGATTGCCGACCTTCGCATTGCCGGAGACCGCGCCGACATCAGGATCGGCGAACCTCGCCACGAGACGGCTGATCGTGTCGGGCTGGAAGACCGTGTCGGCATCCACCAGGACGAGTACGTCATGCCGCGCGTGGGCGATTCCTGTGTTCAGCGCCGACGGCTTGCCCCCGTTGGCCTTGCGGATGACCTGGACGTTCGGCAGATCCAACGCTTCCGCGAGGTCGGCCGTGCCGTCGGTGGAGCCGTCGTCGACGACGATGATCTCCAACTCGGGATGGTCGCTGGCTGCCAGGGCACGGATGGTTCGTTCGATGTGCTCCTTTTCCTGGTAAGCCGGGACGATCACCGACACGGGCTGATCAGGCAGGCTCCCGCGCACTTGGCCGCGTCGTCGAGCGTGCCGCCAGGCCAGTGCCAGCAGCAGCACGACACGCCCGATCATGAGCAGCCCGACGATCCCGAACCCGACCGCGAGGGCGCGGGCAAGCATATCTGCGGCATGGACCGCCCAGACGATCGCCTCGCCCCGCCAGCGTTCCACTGTGGGCGCTGGTGTGTCCGCGGGTGGCAAGCCGAAGGCGCCGCTGACGGTGGTCACGCGCACGCCCCGCTGTTGCAGCGTGTCGATGAGCCGGTCCAGCGCCGCCACTGTCTGGGTGCGGTCACCGCCGGAGTCGTGCAACAACACGACCGCGCCCGCGTCACCTTCGGGCATCGCGTTGCGCACGATCCGATCGACACCTGGATGGGACCAGTCCCTGGTGTCGTGATCGGCGAGGACGGTGAGATACCCCTGGGCCGCGGCCTGGTTGGCCATCGTCCAGTCCTGGTTGTCGAGCGAATCAGCGTTGGAGGAGTACGGCGGGCGCAGCATCGAGGTCTTGATCCCCGCCGCGCCAGCCAAGGCGACCTGAGTTTGCGACAGCTCAAGGCGCTGCCGCCACGGCGACATGTTGGCCAGGTCGGAATGCGTGAAGGTGTGCCCGCCGATCTCGTGGCCTTCGGCCACCTCCGCACGGACGAGCTCCGGGTGCTCCATCGCATGCGCGCCCATCACGAAAAAGGTCGCCGCCACATGGTGTCGCCGCAGAACAGCGAGAACCTGCTGCGTCCACACCGGATCCGGGCCGTCGTCGAAGGTCAGCGCCACGGTACGCCACCGCGGCACCAGTCCCCGCGGTGGACCGTGCCGCAAGTCAATGCCCGGCCCACCGCTGCGCAGCGTCTCGGGAACCAGCTGCGCGGAGCCGTGCGGGTGCCCGGTGCTGGAGATACCCACTTCATTGCGGACGTACCCCTGCAGCACTAGAGCCGACCACGTTGTCAGCACCACCAGCGCCAGCACCACCCAGTGAGCCCGGGGCACAATGTCGCGAGAACGCCGACGTCTCATTACGACTCGGAATGCCGTTCGTTGTCCTCACCCTTGTGT
>JBPYFK010000144.1:0-6582 GCA_051984675.1 Pseudonocardiaceae bacterium
ACCGATGATCCGCTTGTGCAGCTCGTCCTCCATGCGGAGCAGACGGGTGGTCTCCTCCTCGGTGAGCTTGAACACCGGGATACCGGTCCAGTTGGCCAGCACCTCCGCGATCTGCTCATCGTCGACCCGGAGCTGCTCTTCGGGCTCCTGCGGTGATGCGGCCGTGGCCTGGCGGATGCGTAACCGGGCGCCGGCCTCGTCGATCAGGTCGATCGCCTTGTCCGGCAGGTACCGGTCGTTGATGTAGCGGTCCGCCAGGGTCGCGGACACGACCAGCGCCGAGTCCGTGATCGTCACGCGGTGGTGGGTCTCGTAACGGTTCCGCAATCCCCGCAGGATCTGCACGGTCTCCTCGACCGTCGGCTCGGCCACTTGGATGGGCTGGAACCGACGCTCTAGCGCCGGGTCTTTCTCGACATGCTTCCGGTAATCATTGACCGTCGTCGCACCGACGACCTGGATGTCACCGCGCGCCAGCAGCGGCTTGAGCAGGTTGGCCGCATCGAGCGCGCCTTCGGTGGCACCCGTGCCGACCAGCGTGTGGATCTCGTCGAGGAACAGGATGATGTCCCCGCGCGTGGTGATTTCCTTGAGCACCTTCTTCATGCGCTCCTCGAAATCGCCGCGGTAGCGTGCCCCGGCGACCACCGAGCTCAGGTCCAGCGTGTACAACTGCTTGCCCTGCAAGCCTTCCGGGACATCGCCTGTGGCGATCCCATGAGCCAGCCCCTCGACGACGGCCGTCTTGCCGACGCCGGGCTCACCGATCAGGACCGGATTGTTCTTGGTCCGCCGGGACAGCACGTGCATCGTGCGCTCGATCTCGGGCCTCCGGCCGATGACCGGGTCGAGCTTGCCCGCACGCGCGTTCTGCGTCAGGTTCTGCCCGTACTGATCCAACAGCCGTGACGAGGGCGGGGTGCCTTCGCCGCGAGCGCCTGCCGCGGCCGGCTCCTTACCCTGGTCGTCGGGCTCCTCCACGCTCGGCAGCTGCAGCAGCAGCCGGTCGTGCACCGCTCTCGGGGTGGCGCCCAGATTGACCAGCACCTGCACGGCCGCGCCTTCCCTTTCGCGGATGACACCGAGCAGGATGTGCTCGACTCCGATGGCTTTGCTTCCGAGCTGCAGCGCTTCGCGCAAGGAAAACTCAAGCACCCGCTTGGCGCGCGGAGTGAACGGGATGTCACCCTCTGGTGCTTCCGTATCGCCCCGGCCGATCAGGTCCACGATCTGGTTGCGCACGCGCTCAACGGTCACTCCCAGGGGTTCGAGTACTGCGGCCGCTGGCCCCGTGTCCTCGTGGACCAGTCCCAGCAGGATGTGCTCCGAGCCGATGTAGTTGTGGTTGAGCATTCGGGCCTCTTCCTGAGCCAACACAACCACACGCCTCGCGCGGTCGGTGAACCTCTCGAACATGGACTCCCCCTCCCGCGTGCCACAACGACCGTCCTCTCACGGCCAGCCAGATCCGTGTCGACCGAGCACCCCGGATTTCATGTGTCCCTCTCGTCTTCGTCGCCTGCCAATCGTTCGTCCGAATACTCGTCCACGCTCTCGTCAACCTCGTGCATGCGGGTTGCCGCCAGCGGCGAAGCGTCGACATTGACGCCCGTGGTATCTGGACGCTCTTCGGCTAACCGATCCTCGACGGTCTCGCCTTCGCGTTGGCTTCTGGGAGTCGGCCTGCTCTGGGAGACCTCCGACCATTCCTCCGGCGGTTCGACGCCTCGCTCCAGCGGATCGCGGTCGAGTTCGTCCTCGTCGAGTCCTTGCGCGGACTGGAGCGTCGCAGGGTCCTCCGGGTACTCAGATTCTGGCTCTACCTCCTCCGGGGACGGGGTCGAGCCCTCCAAAGGATCAGACATCGCCTGTGGCCTCCTGGTAAACGCGTCGTCCACACTTTGACTCGGCTGCCGGCGAGTTCTTGCGGTTACCCGCCGGAACTGACCTGGATCAATGCGGCTTCGATGCCGCGTGCCAGCCGCAGGTCACGCTCCGTCACACCGTCCACTGACCGCGTGCGCAGGGTGAATGTCAGACCGTCCGAGGTTTGTTCGACTCCCGCACGGTGGTCGAGCTCGCGCTCGGCACGCTGCACCGCGTTCAGCAGCGGCCGAACCCGGTCTGAGGGGATGCTGATGCTGCGGGAAAGCTGGTGCGTCTCTCCCACCCACTCCGGCAGGGCCTCCAGTGCTCTGGCGATCTCATCGAAGGTCAGCGCACGCGGCTGATCCGCAGCCGCGGCGCTTTCCTCTTCCCGCGCCTTCTGCGCGGGTGAGTGGAAGAGCGCTTCCACCTGCTCTCCCAGCTGCTCCCGGAGCGTGTCACCGAGTCGCGGCTGGGACTCGACCAAGGTGGCCAGCACTGCTTCAACGCACGTGCGAGCCTGTTCGGGCGGGCGGTCGGTCGCACGGGCCACGTCATTGATGAGTCCTTTCTCGTCGGTGACGCTGCTGGGACCAGCCCGGGCTCGATCCCACTGCACGCTGTTCCGGTCCAGCGGGGGCAGGGCTTGCGCCAGATGGGAACGCCCGGCGTCATCCAGCCGCGAGGCGACCGCCTCCAACGAGGAGGTCACCACCGTCCCGATCTGCTCGGCATCGTCCAGAGCCGCCCGTTGGCCCACGAGTTCGACCAAGTCCTGATGCTGCAGCGTCATAACAAACCTTCCGAATTGGTCCACAACGTTCACTCACCCGCTTACCCGGGCGGGACGCGGACGTAACAGGTCTCTGGCGAGGCGGAGGCGACGCAGGGGTTGTTACCGGAGTGACGTGTCAGCGAAAGAGCCTGCCGTCCGCACGCGGGAGAACCTCCCAGCGGACCCGGGGGTAGCCGGCGCGCGCTCCATGGAAACCTGGCTGGGTGTGGCCAACGGGGAAAGGTGTGCCCTTTACGGCGCGCGTATGCAGCAGGCGGCGACGAGCCTGACCAGCGGGCGCTGACGGACCCGTCGCCGCACGGCGGCGCTCTACAGCCGACTTACAGCACGGACAAGGCGGCAGCCACCGGCGCTTCGTGCCCCACCGGGAGTTCCAGGGCCTCGCTGGTGCTGGAGGTGATCTGAAATCGCGGGGTCAACCCGCTGACCTCCAGCGCTCGACGCACTGGGGTGGAGTCGACGACCAGGAACAAGTCGGTGTCGAGTGATGCGGCGCGCTTGCGGGCCTGGGCCAACAGTTCCAGGCCGTCCACGCTGAGGAAGTCGACATCGCCCAAGTCCATGACGGCGGTCGCAGCGGTCGCCAGCGCGGGCAGCGCCAGCTTCGCCAACTCGCCCGACGTGGCCGCGTCGACATCTCCCGTGACGCGGACAACGACGGTGTCAGGGCGCGGGTGCACCACGAAGGCACGCATGCGGCCGGGCGAGCGCGAGGTGCGGTCGTCGGGGGCGGAAGGGGAAGTGCGGAGGCCGGCGCACATGGTCACTCGTCCCTCCTGTATTTGGGTGCCGGCCCAGTTCGGGCACGCCGCAGGAAAAGGACGCACTACCGCCGGGTAGGGCCGGCGAGGTTTAGGCGTAGGCGAGACCGAACGTCCTGAACATCTCGTCTCGCCCGACCGTATCAGGCCGGCAAGTGGGGACGGGTCGGTCCGCGTCAGCAATGGTCTTACGGCAAGCCATCGTTTTGGACGTTGCCGATGAGGGGGTAGTCCACCGGTATGACAGTGAGAGGCCAGGGTGCACAGGACGGATGTGGGTTGGGCACGTGGCAGGTGCACCCGCGTACCGATGGACGTTGGCAGGTGCTTATGCCGGGCGGGACCCGAGCGTGCGCGCCTGCCAGCACCCAGCAGGACGCGATCATGGTTGCGATGAGCTTGATGAGGTACGAAGGTGGGGATCTCGTTGTGCACCACCGCGCCCAGGGCACCCGCCCCCATCACTACCACGTCGGTGAGACCAGCATGCTGACGACCAAGCGTTGAGGGCGCCGCCGCAGCCCCCCGACAGCCGCGACGGCGCAATCGACACGCCGGCCAGCCCTTCCGGCGCATCTAGGAAGCGGCGCTGGGTCCGTCCACAGCCCCGAGGACAGACCCGCAGCTCGCACTTCCTTACTGCCCAGGGTGTTCAGCTGTCCGCACGCGTATGCATTCCGACGTTGGTATGTGACCACCACCACCGACCAGCCGTCAGGCAGCGGCCAGCTTCGAAGTCCTGGTCACACATCTCTGCGCTGTGCGTTGGTGAGTGTTCACTGCCGCTGCTGTGCTCTGCGCTCGCTTCTGTTCGGGTCGAGTAGGTCGGAACGTGCGAGCAGGAACGTCCCGGCGGTGATCAACCCGGCCCCGGCGAGCGCGCCTACCAGGAACGCTCCGTGACGGCCGTGCTCGCCGAACACCCACAGTCCCCACACCACCGACACCAACGGGTTGGTCAGGGTGAACCCGGGCTGCGAGGCGACCAGATTGCCGGCGTGCAGGGCATTCTGCAGCAAGAAAAACGATGTCGGCCCCAGGATCGCGACACCGTACGTCTGCCATGCGGTGAAGAGCCCGCCGCCGTGGCTGACGGTGGCACCGACGCCGGCGATCAGCGCGGAGTTCAACCCGAATGCCGCGCCGGTCGCGGTGCCCAGCATGGCCGCCCGATGCTCAGCCCGACCGAGGTAGCCGAGCGCGACCAGAGCGGCGATCACGATCAACGTGATGCCCACACCCAACACCCACGCGGTGGTCGGTACGCGAGGATCACCGCCGACCGGGTCAAGACACTCGACGAACGCTGCCAGGCCGACCGACTGCAATGCGATGGCGAGCCAGTCCCGTTTCGGAATGTTCAGGCCCAGCGCCCGGGACGCCAGGATCAACGTGAACGGCAGTTCGGTCACCAGCAGCGGCTGCACGAGCGAGATGCGGGACAGTGAGATGGCGACACCGTGCAAGACGAATCCGCAGACCATGGCGAGGATGCCCAATATCCATACGGGTCGCCGGATCAGGTCGACAATCAGCTCGAGTGAAAAGGCGGCCGACTCGGGTTCTCCGCGCGCGCCGTGGCGCTGCAACACGGACGCCGTAGCGTTGAGCAACGCCGCGACGATCATCAACGCGACACCAACCACTCCCACACCATTCCCCAGTGGGCAGCATCACGCTGATTGACATGCCGTCACACCGGCTCAGCGAATCGCTCGTGCACCATCAGGCGACTGAACCTTGATTGACTTAATCTGGCTGGGGAATTGTCGAGGTTGCGAGGTCGATCATGTCTGAGCTCGGTAGGAGCAACGGGGCGCCGGCAAGCGAGGGTCGTCCGCTCAGCGCGATCGCCGATCAGCTGGTCCTCTCGTTCTCTTCGTCGATGCCGGCCCGGCGGGACAATCAAGGGAAACGGCAAAGAGTACTGCGTACGTCGGAGCCAAGCGAAGGTGCGGGCGACGAAGGCACCGTTGAATCCGAAGCTGTCGAATGTGATTCAGGTTCTGAGCAGTGAGATCCAGTTTATGCCCACCTCCCCGAGGGCCCCACAACGGTGTGTGGCCTCAAACGAACGTGTGTGGCCTCAAACGAATGGGTATATCTGCGGTGGCGGAAAAGACGCTCCAAGTTCGTTGGACTTGTTTGCTCTTGCTCAGGAGGATCACGATGCCTACGACCATGGCGGATGCGCTGGTGCGAAGCACCCAAAAAACCGAGGAATGGCTGCACGAACTGCAAACCCGGTTGGGAATGACGGGCGACGAGCAAGCCCCTTACCGAGTCTTGCGCGGATTCCTTCAAACGCTACGCGATCGCTTGTCGGTCGACGAGATGGCCGACTTCGCGGCCCAGTTGCCGGTCTTCCTGCGAGGAACGTTCTACGAGGGATGGAGACCGGCCGAGACACCGCACGACTACCGGGACGCCGATACGTTCCTGGCCACGTTCTCCGACCGGGCTCAACTAACCAGCCACGATGAGCCTGCGGAGGCTGCCCGCGCCGTCGCCGCCGTAGTACGCAATCATGTCACGTCCGGTCAGTATGAACATGTCTTGGACCAGTTGCCTCCGCCGGTTTCTTCTCTACTAGCCGTACCTCGTTCGTGACCCGAGCCTCATGCACTGGCGACATTCCATGCATGGGTCATGGGTGTAGACATAACTGATCCGCGCGATGGCGGATCAGTTATGGCGATCCAGCCGGGGGTGTCCTTGCCAGCGTGACACCGACGTCGGTACTGCGCCGCTGAATACCTCCAGTGGTGACAAGAGGCGCCGTCGCCTCAACACAGGCGGCAACCGGTGCTGCATACCGTCGCTTGGGTGAACTGGTTGACCACGCGTTTCAGGCAACCTGGCGTTGGTCGAGCAGATGGCCCATCCGGTATTGTTTGTTGGTCAGTGGAACGGTATCCGCTCGACAACCGATACTCCGCCGGCTTCCAGGGCTCGGACTTTGGCGGGGTTGTTTGTCAGCAGCCGGACGTGAGTCACCTCCAGGTCGCGTAGCACCGCTGTGGCGGCGCCGTACTCGCGCGCGTCGGCCGGTTCTCCGAGCTCGAGGTCGGCGTCCACTGTGTCTAGTAAGCAATTGCCCGCTACGGGGCTGTTGCCCCACCGAGCTTCGTCCACGATTGATGTGCGTTTACGCAGTAC
>JBPYFK010000145.1:0-10566 GCA_051984675.1 Pseudonocardiaceae bacterium
GGTTGGGCTCCTCCCGTTAGCACTGGGCGTGTGGGGGCTGGTGCACGCCCACACCGTGAGTGATGGGCACAGTCCATCGCGGGTGGGAACTCTGTCGTCCGTGGTCGGAGTGATCCTCGCCAACGGTGCGGACAACATCTCGGTGTACATCCCACTGTTTGCCGTGCTCACGCCCGACAGGATCGCGGTCACCATCGCCGTGTTCCTGGTCTTGGTCGGTGTGTGGTGCACCGTTGCGCGGCTACTCGGAGGCAACAAGAAGGTCGTGTCCACGCTCGTAGGCGTCGGACGCTGGCTCGTGCCCGTGGTATTCATGGCCATCGGCACTGCCATCCTGATCAAAACCGGCGTCGTACCCCGGCTCCTCGGCATCACACCATGAGTCAGCTGCAGCAGGCTCCTCCCGTTCGGGAGTCCGACTGGCCTGACCCCGGCTGGTTGATCCAGGTCGAGCGGGAGTCTTGCCACCCACGATATGGGCAGGAAGGCTCTTTTTCGGAGGAATTCGGGAGGATCGGGTCTCCCCCGGGCGAAATGGGGTCGCGCCCCGCCAGCCCACCGACTACCCCATTCGGGTGGCCTTATCGGCGATCTTCGATCCCGCCGCTGGACACGGCCCGCCCCTGAGCAGCAGATGTTCACTGCAGCGGGTCGCCGCTGCACGCAGCGGCGACGCCGGGAACCACACTGCCTGCACTCCGGGAACGCGCTGCACTGTCGCCGCACCAGGACAGGCTGCTCAAGTCGGCTCTGCGCAGCCGAGAGGTGAGCCGGCTGCGTGGGGTGGGGTGAAGGAAGATTAATTTCAGTAAATACTGAAATAATAGATCCTGCAAACACTTGAAGTAGATGCGAACATGTGTTCGTGTCGAGTGAGGGGCCGATCCTGCATGCTGATCTGGACGCGTTCTACGCGTCGGTCGAGCAGCGCGACGATCCTGGGCTGCGTGGCGTCCCTGTGATCGTCGGGGGCGGGGTTGTGCTGGCGGCGAGCTACGAGGCCAAGGCCACTGGGGTGCGCACCGCGATGGGTTGCGGGCAGGCCCGAGGACTGTGTCCGCATGCGGTCGTGGTGCCGCCCCGGATGTCAGCTTATGCGGCGGCGAGCAAGGCGGTCTTCGAAGTGTTCCGGCAGACCACGCCGGTGGTCGAGGGGCTGTCGATCGACGAGGCATTCCTCGATGTCGGTGGCCTGGGCCGGATTTCCGGGTCGCCCGGGCAGATCGCCGGGCAGTTGCGCCGTGACGTCGCCGAACAGGTCGGGCTGCCCATCACGGTGGGGGTGGCCAGGACGAAATTCCTCGCGAAGGTGGCCAGCGGTGTCGGCAAGCCGGACGGGCTGCTGGTCGTGCCGCACGACGGTGAGCTGGCCTTCCTGCATCCGCTGCCGGTCGAGCGGCTTTGGGGTGTGGGCCGTGTGACTGCGGGCAAGCTGCGTGCCTGCGGCGTTGCCACGGTCGGCCAGGTGGCGCAGCTCGACGAGGCCGACCTGGTCGCGATGCTGGGCCGGGCAGCGGGCCGGCACATCAAGGCTCTGGCGAACAACCAGGATCAGCGGCCGGTGCGGGTGGGCAGGAGACGGCGTTCGATCGGCGCTCAGCGTGCCCTCGGCTCCTACCGGAGATCGCCGGAGGAACTCGAGGCCATTCTCACCGCTTTGGTCGATCGCCTGGCTCGGCGTTTGCGGAAAGCTCGCCGCATGTGCCATACCGTCACGCTGCGCATGCGTTTCGCTGACTTCACACGAGCGACGCGGTCGCGCACATGGGCGCAGGCCACCGCGCACACCGGGACCATCCTGGTCATTGCCCGGGAGCTGCTGGCCACGGCCATGCCACTGATCGAGGTCTCGGGATTGACGCTCATCGGCCTGTCCCTGTCCAATCTGGACGATGCGGGCGTCGTCCAGCTCGCGCTGCCGCTGGACGGTCACCAGGCCGATGCCCTCGACTCTGCACTCGACGAGGTTCGCGACCGGTTCGGCTCGGGTGCCATCACCCGCGCCGTACTTCTCGGTCGCGAGGACAGCCCCTCGGTGCCACTGCTACCCGACTAAAGTGCCCTGGGCTACAACGGTAGAGCCCGACGCATGACCGACGCCTGTCGACCAGGTGGGCCACCCGATCGCCGACACAAACCCGCATTCGCCCGGGCCAACCTGTGACGTTTCGGCGCTGCCTTGCACAGGCTCGCGGAAAGATGTGCGGATTGCTCCCGTTTTGGCGCAGTACACCGACAACTAGCCAGAACCGCAGTGGCCGTGTCTTACCAGGCAACCGCGAACGGGGCGTGAGTGACCCGCTAACCTTGCTGTCTGATACGGCTCCGTCCCTCCAGAGGAGGATCACATGACCCTTGTCGAGATCCAGATCTCGCAAGATGACTATCGCATGCTTGCTGCCCGCGCGCTTGGGGCCGGAGTCGACGTCCCCACGTGGATCGGAAAACTGGCCCGCAGGGACATTGACGAAGCCACCACGAACACGCCACACATCATCTCGCCTGCGGCCCATCCAGAACTCACCGCCACCACCTCCGGTTCCGCTGATAGCGGCCACACCCCCTCCGCCGACGCGAACCGGGACGGGCAGCGCAGCCAGCCAGACGGATCTGACGAGTCGGCGTTACCGAGCGAACCACATGCCAGCGATCAGCCGCTGTTGGCCTCGATCGTGTTCGTCACCCAAGACTACGGCGATGACGACTACGTCAAATATGGCGACCTTGTCGAGTTGCTGGGATTGGTCAAAAACGGCGAGGACAAGCGCGCGCCAGCCAGGAACCTCAGCGCCCAATTGAAGGACGAAAGCAACCTGCACGGCGAGAAGCTCAAGGGTGGCGGCACAGGACTCCGGGTCGGCGACGTGCGAGCAGCCCACCAAGCCACACCAACCCGTAATCAACCCTGATCTGCACCTATCCGCCGACTAGGGCAGCCGTGCCGGCCACACCGTCACGAGATCTTCAAAGCGATCGCCCTGCTACGTCCACCAATGGTTCGGTGCAAGCAGCACAGCGATCGCTGCGAAGCACCCCGCCGTTAGACAGACAGAGCGCGCCTCGGGTCAGTCTCGGGTTCGACGCCGCCCAGCAGAGATGGCAGCTCATCGACTCAACGGACCCGAAGCGTTCTCCCCGCTATGACGAAGCGCACAAGTGACGAAAACACAGCCATTGAAGGCGGCTCCATGGCTGCTTTACAACGGGAACACGCTCACGCCCAAAGCACTTAGGTGGGACCGCACAGCCTGTCTCCACCCCGCCGGTAGTCGACTTCTCCCCCGCGATGGGACAGCGCATGGCTGCTTCGCGTACAGTCTGTGAAGCGGTCCGCTTAGTTCTGCCTCGGGCCGCGTTTCATGTCGACCACCACGCGCCGCGGTCCGCGAGCGGATCTGCGCCGGGCAGGACGGCCCTTCTACTTTCGGAGCACTTATGGCGGTCACACGCCCCACCTCATCCTTCGCCGAACTCGGCGTGCCATCGGCGCTGGCCCGCGCACTCAAGGAACAGGGCATCGAAACACCGTTCCCGATCCAGGCCGCGACACTGCCGTCTTCGCTTGCGGGTCTTGACGTGCTCGGCCGCGGGCGCACCGGCTCGGGCAAGACCTATGCGTTCGTCCTGCCCGTACTGGCCCGGCTCGCCGGGAATACCGCCAGGCCCCAACCGCGGCGCCCGCGCGCACTGATCCTGGCACCAACGCGCGAGCTCGCCACCCAAATCGAGGCGGCGATGACCCCGCTGGCCAAGGCGCTCTCATTGCGTACTCTCGCTGTATTCGGTGGGGTGAGCGCCCGTCCGCAGATCTCCGCGTTGCGCGCGGGTGTGGACATCGTCGTGGCCTGCCCCGGCAGGCTCACCGACCATCTCGATTCCGGTCACGTACGGCTCGACGCAGTCGAGATCACCGTGCTGGACGAGGCCGATCACATGGCCGACCTCGGCTTTCTGCCTACCGTTCAGCGCCTGCTCGCGAAGACCCCGGCGACCGGTCAGCGTCTGCTGTTCTCGGCGACGTTGGACGCCGGCGTCGACGTGCTGGTACGGCGATTCATGACCGACCCGGTCACCCACAGCGTCGACTCCGACCGGTCCCCGGTGACGGCAATGAAACACCACGTGCTGCACCTGCGCGCCGACCAGCGACTCCCGGTCCTGGTCGATCTCGCCTCGGCGCCCGGACGCACCCTCGTGTTCGCCCGCACCAAGCACCGCGCGAAGGCGCTCACCCGCCAGCTCGTCTCGTCCGGAGTGCCCGCAGTCGAGCTGCACGGGAACCTTGGCCAGTCCGCGCGAACCCGAAACCTCGACGCCTTCGCCACCGGCACCGCAACGGTGCTGGTGGCCACCGACATCGCCGCCCGCGGTATCCACGTCGATGACGTCACACTGGTCATTCACGCCGATCCGCCCGCCGAGCACAAGGCATACCTGCACCGTTCGGGCCGGACCGCCAGAGCCGGCGCGGTGGGCACCGTGGTCACGCTGATGACCAACGAACAACTCGCCGACGTGCGAGACTTGACCCGCAAGGCGGGCATCAAGGCCACCACCACGAAACTCGGCGCCGGACATCCGCTGCTGGCCGAACTCGCGCCCGGTGAGCGTTCCTTCACGCCACCTCCGGCCAAGCAACCGTCGGCCAACCGCCCGCCGCGCCGAGGCGGTGGCGCCAAGTCCACCAAGAAGCGAGTTCCCTCCGCACAAGCCGAACCGAAGCCGGAGGCCAGGCCGGGCGCGCGTCGTGGCCAATCCGCCGCCGACGCGGCGTCGAATCGCCGTTCCGGCGCCGCCTCCTTCTCCGCCGCAACGCGAGCGGGAGGCCGTCGCCGTACCCGCTGACTCGGGTGCTCCAGCACGCCCAGCCTCACGTGATCTTCACGGAATCAACCATCTTGGGCGCCGACACGCCGACGAGCGCCAGGCTGTGACCAGCCAGAGCTCTTGCCTCCCAACACCACATCCCGACCATGATGAAACAGCTCAGTGCCTGCACGGGTTCGACGTCCGTTCGGACTGTTCACCTAGGACCGGGCATCCGGGCGCGGTGCGGAATCATCCGGTCGATGATCCAGGGTCGCTGACGTCGTCAAGTCCGGACGGGCGCTGCTGACGGCGCGGTGATCCGTGTTGCACGCGGATCGGTGCGGACAGCAGCAGGCTGTGCGGGACGTGCAGGGTGCTGGCCGTGCCGGTTTCGACTTCAGTGGTCGCGGGGTGCAGGGTGGCGATCCGGCCGGTGACATCGCCGATGTCGATGTGGTCGCCGGGACGCACGAGACGCCGCAGGTAACGGCCTGCGGCGACCTCGCGGGCCAGCTCCCGCCCGCCGAGCCCAATGAGCAGCGCGCCCGCGGCGGCGGCGCCGAACAGCAGCGCGGCCACGGCGATGGTGAGGATGGTGGTGTCCACGCCGAGTTGGCCAAGGGCGAGCAGTGTGACGGTGGTCATGATGGCGATGCGCAGGCTCAGCGCCGCCTCCCGGCGGGTGCGCCCAGTGGCGCGGGCGAGGCCGCCACTGAGCAGCCCGCCGGTGGCGGCGGCTGCGGCGTAGCCGACGATCACCAGCAGCCCAGCGATCAGGACGCGAGGAAGATAGGCCAGCACCTGCCCGGGAATGGGGCGCAGCGTGTCCGGGGAGAGCAGGCTGATGCCGATGGCGATCCCGACGGCCAGGGCAACCCAGAACACGAAGGCCGCCGCGGGCGCGGCCACCACGCGCAGCTGTGGGCCGCGCCGTTGCTGTTGGATGAACCGTCGGATCAGCCCACCGCCGACGGTACCGACCACGACCCCGCCGATCACGGCGATGGCGGCGTATAGCGCGTGCTCATTCATCGTCTGTATCCCTTTCTTCGGCTGCCCCGTCGCCGCCTGTCATGAGCAGGCGGGCGGTTTCGGGTCCGGTGTCCACCAGGTCGGACAGCACAGCGAACGTCTCCTGGTTCAGCAGCCACTGGTTCACGCGTTCCTGGAGCTGGTCTTCGAACGATTCGGTCGGTTCCAGCGCGGCACCCAACTGCTCCCGCAGCTGTGGTCCGAGTTCGGTGATGGCCTCCAGGCGGTGTTCACACCAGGGGCAATGGCCAATGTGGTGGGCTGCCCGCTGTCCGGTGCCGTCTTTGGCCCAGCGGACCAGCTGTGCGTCGGAGGGATGACTCCAGCTCATGGTTCGACCTCCCTCATGGTCTCCCGCAGGAAGGCGCGTGCCCGAAACAGGCGAGTCTTCACGGTCGGCAGCGGCGCGTCGAGAATCTCGCCGATCTCCGCGTAGCTGAGCCCCTCGATCTCGCGCAGGATCACGATCGAACGGCTCAGCGGATCCAACCGGGATAACGCATCGGTGATCGCCATCCGGTTCTCCACCGCCGGCGCCACCGAGTCGGCGTGGCGCTCCGGCAGGCTGGCCGGATCGCGTACCTCCTCACGGAGGCTACGGAGCGTGGAGACGGCGACGTTGTGTGTGATGCGCAGCACCCAGTGCCGCAGCGGCGCCTCACCTCGATAGGTATCCCGACGTTGCCAGGCCCGGATGAAGGTCTCCTGAGCCACATCCTCGGCCAGCGCCGGATCACGCACGATCGACATGGCCAGCCGGTAGACGGCCGTCCCATGCTGCTCGACCATCGCCGCGACGATCTCGTCCCCGGCGGTGGCCGTGCGCTGCGCGTCAGCGTGCTCTGTCATGCCAGCCCGCCGGTATCCCTCCTGGTCGGTGCCCGTGTGCTGCGTCCAGCTGTCATAAGGGTCCAGCTGTCATAAGGGTCCAGCTGTCATAAGGGACGCAGCATAGCGACCAAAAGTCGCACAGCACGGCCCGCAACTTTTCGAAACGATCCGGCGTCCGCCGAGAGCAACCGCCACCAGGAAAGGGGGCGCAGAGATGAACATCGTCCAGCCATTCCAGGATGCCCTCGGCACCCCGCTCAACGACGTACCGCCGGAATACCCCGTGCGTGGCAGGCGCCCCTCGGCACACGTGAAATATGCCGGCCGCGCGGTCCTCATGGTGCTGTGGGTGCTGATCCTGGTGGTGCTGGGGCTGGCCTACTGGGACGATCTCGGGCGCAGCGAGGACGGCATCTCGGCGCCCCAGGCGGGACGCGGCCAGGGCCGGCTTGCTGCCGGTGACGAACGCACCCCGGGTTTCTCCGCACTCAGCGCCGCCCGACCGCCATCCAGCAGGCCCCGGCTGGAGGAACAACCGTCATGACCAAACACACACCGGCCCTCAATGGAGTCGGGAACGAACTCGAACGGGCGGTGCGCGCCTACGAGCACGCCCTTGCCGCCACGGTGGCCGTCGGTCGTCACGCCCGCTCAGACGAGGAAACCTGGGAGCACCTGAGCGCGTTGCGGATCGAAGTGATCCGACAGGCCGAGGCGCTGCCTCGGGCGCTCTCGCCTCGTGCGGTGTGCGAGCACTGCCGGGGCGAGCGCGAGGTCGACACAGTGCGCGCACAATACCCCACCGTCGACGGCGAGCCTGAGTTCACCACCAGCCGCCAATTGTGCCCCTGGTGTTGGGGCGCAGGCCTGGAGTTGAACCTCCCGCCGCCCGAGGGGGAGTGAATCGATCATGCGCGAATTTCAGCAGAGTAAGTCGGTTCGGCCCAGTTGACCGTTCTGCTGGGTTGCCGTCGTCCCCATGCTGTTGGTCGCTCTCCTACTACATCCCTGCGGGACAGACTCGTTCCGCAGGGATGTAGTCGATCAGCTCCGGTCCTCAGCTACGGATCAGCAGGTTCAATGTTCGCGCGGCGCGAATACAGGAGCCACCGCCATCGACGGATACTGCACACCGCCCCAGGCACCCGTTTGACCTCGTTGCGGACGTCGAGCGTCGGCACCGTGCGCGGCGACGAGCTCAGTCGATACGGGGCAGGTTGGGATCCGTGCGTTCCAGTTCCGTTTCCTCTCCTGGGACGTTCGTGGTGTCGAAACGTACATCCACGGTCTGCGCCGCGGTGTGACGCTGCGCCGTCGCGTAGGAGGCATAGGCACGGCGGTCGGCCCGGGTCAGATCGGTGGTCTCAGTGAACGCAACGAGCAGCGACCGCGGCCACAGGCGGTTGGCGCGCACAGCGTTGAGCTCGGCGGCGACCACGACAAGAAACGCCCCGAGATAGATCCAGGCCAACAAGCCGAGTACGACACTGAATATGCCGTAGGCAGCGCTGAGACCGCTGAGCTCGCGGCCGACATAGTAGGTACCGACCTCTAGCAGTACCTGCCAGGCAATGCCCGCGCCGATCGCCCCATCACGGAGGTCACGCAGCGGAATCTGATGGGCGGTCAATATCCGAAACGCTAGAACGAACACCCCCGCATTGATGGCCACGGCCAGCAGAGTGGCCACGACTCGAATCGCCACGTCCAGCGCCACGCCGAACAACCCTCCGAAGGCGTGTTCGGCGGTCGTCAGCCCGGACAACGTAGTGGTCGCCAGCAAAGCCACTCCCAACCCGGCGACCAAGAGCAGGGCACGGCCGTAGGCCCGGACCGGGTTGGGCCATGCCCACCGCGGTATGGCCCAGACCTGGTTCAGCGCGTACTGCCCGGCGTGCGCCACGCGCAGGGCGCCGTAGCCGCTGACGAGGATGCCAATCACCAACGCGGGAACACTGCCGTGCAGGGTATGGATGCTGCCGGCGAGCTGCTCGCCCACCAGCGGAAACTCACTCAACACCGTGTGCAGCATCTGTTGCTGCAAAGCGGGGCTCCCAGCCAAGACGAACCCCAGCACCGTCACCAAAATCAACAACAGTGGGAAAACCGACAGGAATCCGTAGTAGGTGATCAACGCGGCCAGGTACCCACCCTGGTCGTCGACGAACTTGTAGACCACCGCCACCGGCAGCCCCACCCACCGATGGGTCCGCTGATACCGATCAAAACGGGCCAGCAAGCCTCCCGGATAGCCCTGCTGTGTCTGATGAGCCATCAGCCCATCCTCACTTGCCCAACCCTGGTTAGGTGGCCGAGCCCGCTCATTTGACCGGCCCCGCACCTACCGTACGATGAGGGGTTCCCCATGGACAGGGACAGTGTCAACCCGCCGTGGGTCATCGCAGCAGGTCACGCCACTGGCAGCCACGCCGACCCGGAAGATGTACGTGGTTATGTATCGGCGAGTCTGCCGTCTCGGGGCAGTAGGGAAGGATGGTCGACGCCACAGGGCCAGGCCCCGCTGAATGCAACAGCTGACCTAGCCCGGCCAAGATCATCTCCAGTTTGTTTACCGCCAAGAAACGATCGGGCGCCCCTCGGTGGCCGACTCGGCGGTGATCAGGCGCGAACTGAGCTTGTGCCGCCGACGCAGCTGCTCGATCCGCCGCACGGTCTGCTCTGAAGTCTGGTTCGGGCTGCTCTCGGACACCGAGCGTCGATCGCATAGGCCCGCCTCGCCCTCGCTGCGATACCCAGCGATCCATTTGCTCAGCGTTTGGCGGGCAATCCCAGCCTCGGCGGCCACGTGGGCAACCGGCCGCCGCTGATCCACCCACCAGCGCCACAACCAGGACAAATACAGTGAACGAAGTCGTCATGGCAGGCGTTGCTAGCAGACCAGCGGGTTTGAGCCATCGTCGTTTCCTCGGCGTACCTATCCCACTACAGCGCGCTTGTTCCAGTCGCCGTCAGACGCGAGCTCACGCCTCGTTATCGGGATGGGGACAAGCCTTTCTCTAGCGGCGGACACGACCCGTTGACTCACGCCCCTGCGGATGATGATCACGATATCTTGTCACGATCACTAGCCGAGGCCCATCTCACGTCTGCAATCAGGATCAAGGACAGGCTCTAACAGCGATTGCTGGTTGGCACGGCTCTCACCTACCGCCCGTGGGCCTCATTCACCCTTAGTAGGGATCCCGTCACCGCTGGGCATGGTGCGCTACGAGAAGCTCCTACTGGGACCACCTGTAACGAGAAGAACAGTACGGCCGATAATTTCGAAGGACTCGCCGTAACTACAACGTCGCCGAGCAGGTGGACTAGCCGTCCGCGTTGTTCACGGTGTTGAATCGGACACGCGCGTGGACCCCGAACCCACACGCAAGAGCTCGCCCCGGACCGAACCCCCAGTGCTGCTACGCAGTAGCTAGATAACTCTGCAATACCGCCCGATAACTCTAAGAAACCCGAGCGGGCACGCCCGTATATCCCCCGAATCGAAGCATGGCCCCGACATGGAAGCCCCCGAACCCATGACCCTTCCGATCTTCATGCAACCCCATTGCGTCAACGCACCGGGCACGTTATGCACCATGGTCTACGACTGGACGCACAACGCGTGGCTGGCCGACTACTCGCAGATGCTGATCGCGATTCCACTGAAAATCGTGGTGATCGTGCTGGTAGCGATCATCGTGCGCTACTTCGTCCACCACGCGATCAACGGGCTCACCCGCGGCAACGGTAACGGCAAGACCCCCAAACTGCTGCGCCCACTGCGGGAACGGGCGAACGAACTCAAAGGCCCAGTGCTCAACGAGCGCCGCCGGCAGCGCGCCCGCACGCTCGGCTCAGTCCTCCGGTCATTGTCGTCGTTCATCATCTTCG
>JBPYFK010000146.1:0-3653 GCA_051984675.1 Pseudonocardiaceae bacterium
CCCAGGCCGTCGACACGCCGAAGGACCGGTCAGTGGCCAGGGTGTAATTGATGGTGACCAGGGCGAGGCCAACAGCGCCCTCCCACCACGGCCAGTAGTTACTCAAGCGGGACCTCTCATCCAATCGGCGAGCCGGGTCCACCAGCGGCGCTTCGGAGCGGGAGCGGGCCGCGCCCCGCGAGCGGGGGCGCTTTCTGGGGGCCCGGGAGTCGGGGTGGCACGCGATGGCTCGGCAACGGGCCACGCCGGTGAGTGCTCCCCCGGCGCCGGTTCGAACCGAGCCACGTCTGGCCCCGGGGAGGGCTGTGCAGGCGGTGCCTGCGTCGGCCCGACCGAACCGGCTTCGTCCGCAGCGCGTCTGATGTGCTCTGCGTCTTTGCCGTTCGGCAGCAGCGAGATCGGCACGGGCTGACCCCTGCGCGCCAGCCGGTAGCGAGCACAGTCATGCCAGCGGTCCGCGCTGTCACAGTAGTAGCGACGCCAGCTCTCCAAGCTTCCGCTCAACAGTGGGAAGAGGGGACATTCTTCGGCGTGCGAGCAGCCCACGTCGCTCCGATCTGCACGGCGGCTGTGATCAATCGTCTGTATCGCTGTAACCCGAACGGGTGTTACTCGGGGAACGTCCAGGGACTGTGTGATCAGCGGCACGTCCGGTCGCGGCCATCTGCGAGCGACCAGCGTTGTGCACGCAAACGAACAGCACGGAGGGGCGCGGGGAATTGGTCACGGCAGGTGTCTCCCGGTTGGTGGTTTCAGCGAGCGGAGGCAGCAGCGAGGTCCGGTTCGTGGTGCGGGGTGACTACGTCGGCCTTGCCCGGGGTCGGGCGGCCCATCACCACCACGACCAGGCCCACGCCGATCGCGGCGCCGGCAAGTTGGGCAGCGATGAACGGCGCGACGGAGACGGGAGCGATCCCGGCGAAGGTGTCGGAGAAGGCCCGACCGATGGTCACCGCCGGGTTCGCGAACGACATGGACGAGGTGAACCAGTAGGCCGCACCGATGAAGCAGGCCACCGCGACCGGCGCCAAGTTCGCGCGACCGGTGCGAGCCAGTCCGAAGATCAGCAGGATGAGCCCGGCGGTTGGACTGCATGAACGGCGGCCGTCGGGTCCTTCGTCTCTCCCGCCCGCGCCGGACGGCGGTTGATCCTGGGAGCGCTGGCCCAGCCCAGCGACCTGAGCCCGGGGGCGGAAGACCCACCGGGTCGCCAGTCGAACAAGGGACGACGATGACCCTCCCTCGGGCCAGGCCAACCGCTGATGTCGCAAGATCGGAGAAGACGGCGGTCCATGACGTGACTAGGTTCGAGCGCGACGCGGTGCCCGTCAGCGCCAGCACGCCAGGTGTTTCGGCGGGACGAGCAGGTCCGTGGCGTGCGAGGAGGTTGCTATGACCACGGATGGGTTGATCACGTGCTTGTGGTTCGACGGGCAGGCCGAAGAGGCGGCGAAGTATTACGCGAGCGTCTTCCCTGATTCCCGACTCGGCCGGGTCGTCCGGCACACCGAAGCTGGGCCCGGGCCCGCCGGGACCGTTCTCACCGCCGAGTTCGAGCTGCGTGGGCAGAAATTCCTCGCGCTCAACGGGGGGCCGCAGTTCACGTTCAACGAAGCCGTCTCGTTCCAGATCCTGTGTGCCGACCAGGACGAAGTGGACTACTACTGGACGAAGCTCTCCGAGGGCGGCGAGGAGGTCGCCTGCGGCTGGATCAAGGACAAGTACGGCGTGGCATGGCAGGTCGTTCCCACCGTTCTCCCCGAACTGATCAGCGACCCCGATCCGGAGAAAGCCAGGCGAGCGACCGAGGCGATGATGTCGATGGTCAAGCTCGACATTGCCGCTTTGCAGAAAGCGCACGCGGGGCAGTAGCACCTGACGGCTCGGTCGGGGTGCCGGTGTACTGGGTGCGATGGCTTCCGCAACGGCCTTCTTCCTGCGCAATCGGTGCCCGGGCCACCTTGAGGCGCCGGGCACCGGCGTATCGACGATCACCTCACGGGCCATGCGTGCGCGTTCCGCTGGGTGATTAGGCGACCTCGTCAGGGCGGGCCCTGTCGGTGGGCAATTGGGCGAGAGTGGCCAGTTGTCCGCAGACGCTGTGGGCCATCCACTCGTCGATGGCGGCCTCGCGTTCGAGCAGGCCGAGGTCGGTCAGGCTCAACGCGGGCGCCAGCCCCTGGGCCTCGGCGACGGTGGGCTCGACCAGCGCGTTCCACCACACCCGGTGGTTGGACACCGCAGCGGCCACCACCAAGGCGCCGGCCCCGTCATGCTGTTCGGCGACCCACCGCAGGGCATCCCCGGGCACGCAGGCCACCACGACCACCCCGCCAGCGGCGGCGGGGGGCAACCCCGCCAGTTCGGCGCGCACCCGGTGGTCGCCCAACGTCTCGTAGAGCACGCGCGCCGTGCGGGCGCGCTGCGGGGCCCGCGCGTCGAGGGCCTCCCGCACCCACAGCCCGCCGCCGAGGCGGTGCTCGGCGTGCTCGACCACAGCGTCGAACGGCCACGCCTCCACCCGATGCGTGACCTGCTCCCACAACCGGTACCGGGCCGCCGGCAGCGAGTCCGCCTCCACCGTGGCGTCATCGGCGACCACCCAGCCCCGCCAGCTGCCATCCGGCTCACACCTGTAGACCACGTGCAGCGCCGCCATACATCCTCCTCTCTACAGGATCACCTTCTTCACGCGGATAGTCGATAAAAACCCATATCCTAGTAGTTGCAAAGCTTGTCTCACTGTTCCAGAATATGTGCTGTGACGGGTTTGGCAAGCAAGATTCGAGGAGGTGAGAGCACCGCTCACTGCAAGCCATGACCCTTCCTTCCGCGATCAGTGGGGGTGGTGGCGCGCCCCCTGAAACGGGCGAAGACGAACAGGACGGCGCCGCGCCGCCAACCCCCACCCACCACGGGTGTCGTGACACGTGAACCGACCAGGGACGCAGCTGGAAAGGAGTTCGGAGATGACCCTGGCGTTGGATCCGTTTTTCCGGGACCTCAACCGCATGGCCAGTGAGGTGTTCGGCTCGGCCCGCGCCCCGCAGACCATGGCCATGGATGCCTACCGCGACGGAGAGAACTACGTCGTGGAGTTCGACCTGCCCGGCATCGACCCTGACTCGCTGGAGGTCAGCGCGGAGAACAACACCCTGACGGTGCGGGCCCACCGCGAGGGCCGCCAGGCCACCGCCGGCGGCGAGAACGGTCGCGGGGTGTCCTACCTCACCGCGGAGCGGCCCCGGGGCACGTTCTCCCGGCAGTTGTCGCTGGGCGAGGGCCTTGATCTGGACAACATCAAGGCGGACTACACCGACGGCGTGCTCACGGTGACGCTGCCGGTCGCCGAGCAGGCCAAACCCCGCAAGATCGAAGTGGGTCGGGGCGCCAGTCGCAAGACCATCGAAGGTGCCACCGGCTAAGCCACGTGTCGGCCCGGCGGCCGGCAGACGAACAACCGCACCCGTTTCAGGCCCGGACATCCCGTCGCCACGACCGGTGTCCGGGCCTGACCGCACCTTGTAGGAGTACCGCCGTGGCCGAGCAGCCTCCGGTCCATGCGACGCCCAGCGCGTTCGACGACGCCGACTACCCCGCCTACACCACCGGCCGCGCGGCCGAGATGCTCGGCGTCACCTCCGACTTCCTCC
>JBPYFK010000147.1:0-6046 GCA_051984675.1 Pseudonocardiaceae bacterium
CCGCCGAGGTTCGGTGGCAACACCGGATTGCGATGACAAATGAACAGACCTTGCGCTCGTAGCTCAACGGATAGAGCATCTGACTACGGATCAGAAGGTTGCAGGTTCGAATCCTGCCGAGCGCGCCCAGCTCAAAGGGGGTACCGGAAGTTCCCGGTACCCCCTTTGACATCCACAGTTGACATCAATCCGAAGCGAGAAGCCGATCCATTCGCCCGGCAAGTTCACCGAACTCGGGTTCCCGCGCGACCGCGCCGGTGTGATGACGGAAGATCGGCGGCCTTGTTGCCTCGGCCAATCAGGCGCAGGCTCGTGATGTGGGTATGCAGCGAGGCTCCGATGATCAGAGCAGGCGTGGAGCGAACAACGCGACGTGAACGCCAAGCATGCTAGTGAGCATGACGAAGACCCTCGTACACAGCGCGCCGCGCGTGTACGTGAGATGGGGCGCCAAGTGCTTCGCGACGCCCACACGCTCGTAGAACAGAGCAAAGCGCTTCGGGAGGCAGCAGAGAGCGCTAGAACCGCGCGAAGCAAACGTGGACGCAGGGCAGACATCGCCTCCGACAACAAGGGGTGTCGGCGCGGCTCCACGGGCGGCGACTTGGACAAGCCGAGAAGACGCAGGCGAAACCAGCAGCGATTATCGGAACAGGGTGCCGTGGTCACTGACCGGCTATGCACAACCAACCAGCACCCGACCGGGAACGAGTACAGGTCGCTGGGCACACATTCCTGGACGTCCCCGAACATGCGTTCGTACGTCCGCGTGGGAATGCCAATCAACCTGTCAAGTAATCGATGTTCGGCCGCGCGAAGTCATGATCATCGGCAGTGCGACTGATCGACCAAACAGTAGACACCTCGCTCGTTCGCTCGCCGACCCGACGAGTGCGCTCACTGAGGGCGGTTGGGCGGGTGGTGGCGTTTGTGTAGGTACATGTCGCGGTCGGCGCGATGTAATAGCACCTGCGACTCGGTGGTCGGGTCTTTGGTCGTGGCAAGACCGACGCTGGCGCGCAGTGGTAAGAGGTGACCATCGAATTGGACGTTGTCTTCCAAGCCCCGGATCACGCGTTCGCGTAACCGTCCGGCGGCCCATTCATCGAAAACCCTGCTCGCAACGACGAATTCGTCTCCGCCCAAGCGGGCGACCACGTCACCGGCGCGTACCGACAGCAACAGTCGATGGGCGGCTGCGGTTAACAGTGCGTCGCCGGCTGCGTGGCCTAGGCTGTCGTTGACCGATTTGAGGTGGTCGAGATCGGCTACGAGCACAGCTAGGGTGTCGCCGTCGCGTTCGAGGTTGGCTAGGGCGTGTTCCAGTTGGTCCTGTAGTAATGCCCGGTTGGCTAGGCCGGTCAGCGGGTCGTGCAGTGCCAGGTGCGCCAGATCGGCATGTGCCATCCGTCCATTTCCGATTTCCTCGATCTGGCCGATCAAGACGGCGGGCTCCCCGGTAGGACCTGGCACGGTGCTGGCTCGGATCAGCACCCACAGCGGGTGACCATCTCGATGACGGTAGCGCTTCTGAAGGCTCCCCACCTGTCGCCGTCCGTAGACCAGGTCGTCGAACAGCGCGTCACCGTGTTCGATGTCGTCGGGATAGGTGAACTCATTAAAACTGCGCCCGACCAGCTCGTCGCGGTCGTAGCCCAGCAGGTCGCAGAAGGCGTCGTTGACCTTGGTCCACCGTCCGTTGAGGTCCACCATTACCAGGCCGTTGGGGGCGTTATCGAAGGTGCGTTGCCACAACAGCTCTGACTCGCGTCGAGCGGTGATGTCCTGAAACTGTGCCAGGAAGAAGCACGGTGTGCCGGTATCGTCCCTGATGACCGAACCGGACTGCAGGACCCACACCGCCTGGCCATCGCGGCGCACATAGCGCTTTTCCACCACGCCGCCGTTCCACCGGCCCGCGAAGGCATCCGCGATGTAGTCATCCAGGACTGGGTCGCCCGCGTGTGTGAACTCGCGGGCGCTGCGGCGCAGTAGCTCGTTGCGGTCGTAGCCGAGCAAATCGCACAGGGCCTGGTTGACGTAGCAATAACGACCTTGCATGTCCAACAACGCCATCGGCGCCAGGGCCTGATCGCACACCGCCTGCCAAGCGACCTGCCCGACGGAACTAGCGGAGCCGGTCCCGCTCTCGGGCGAGCCCATCATTCTGATCACCTACGCAGGGCCTAAGGGGCTGCCACCCTGTGTATCGAGCTTGAAGCGTCATTGAACTACCCCGCACTCTGGGCTTGTCAAACGTCTGGCGCAGTGGCACGTCCAGACGCGATATCCGTCTTCCCAGACTCCCCGGCTGAGCACAGCAGCCAGCCACCACCCCGCCTGGGGACACGGTCTCCTGCCGCCGCGCGACCCTGTGGAACAGCAGCATCTAGATGTTGGAGCGCACGGCCGCACGGATTCCCGTCGGTCGCTCACTCGCCCGCGGTGCGCTCGCTCACGCTCCCAGGGCGGCTCGGCAGACCCTACTGGCAGCGATCCCCGGTCAGCAGAGCGCGGCGCGAGTGGGCGCAGCCTTCGGGCGCTGTGGTCGGCTCGTCGCGGTGGTGCCAGGAGCACAGACTCAGTCGGTGTTAGCCGGTGCCGCATCGCGGTCGGAGTCTGGGGGACTGCGGTGGTCGTCTATGAGACGGCGGGCCATGTCCTGGGCCCGGCGGGCGGCCTGCTTGTCGCCTTCGGCGGCGGCGATGATCGACCCTTTCATCAGGATGTGCCAGGCATGTGCGAACTCCTCGGGGTCCCGCAGGCCGGCTTGCTCGGCCCACTCCCGTACGAGTTGGCGAATGTGGGCTAGGTGGTCGATCGCGGCGCGGCCGGCGGGATGGTCCGGGCCCATTTCCAGCAGCACGTTGATAAACGAACACCCGTCGAAGGCCGCGCGATCCCGGAACCACTCGTCGAACACGTCGAAGATCGCGACCAGCTGGGTCTCGGGGCTGTCGTGTCCGCGTCGCCAGGCCCCGTTGCGGACCAGCCCGAGGGTCCATCGCTTTTCCCGGTCGGCCAGAAACGCCAACACCAACGTGTCCTTGGACTGGACGTGGCGGTAGAAACTGGCCTTGGTCACCCCGGACCGCTCAAAGATTTCCTCCACGCCCACGTCCCGGATGCCGCGGCGGGAAAACAGCTCGTAGGCGGTGTCCAGGATGCGCTGACGGGCCGTGCCCCGCGTCGCAACATATGTCTGGGTGCGCATGGCGGCACCCCGCCTCGGTCGCTACAAATGATCGTCCTACGGACTGACTGCGTCCGTGTAGCCACTGTATGTGATCAAAGCCAGGGCCGAAAGTCCCAATGAGTACCCCTAGATGGGGCAGTAAAACATCTGAGTGGCGCTGCGGATGAACAAGGTGCCGGTGGTGCAGGCGATCGTAGACTGGTTTTGTGGCTGCGGGGGGTGCACCTCCTCGCGGAGAGGTGCTCGGCACGCTGCCCGCCGAGGTCAGCAGTCTCGTGGGGCGTCGGCGGGAGCTGACCGATGTCAAACGGCTGGTCTCTGCCTACCGGCTGGTCGCGCTGACCGGGCCGGGTGGGGTGGGCAAGACCCGGTTGGCCGTGCGCCTCGCCCGTGATATGTCCCGAGGTTTTCGTGGCCGGGTGTGGTTCGTGGAACTCACCGAGCTGCGCGAGGCCGCGCTGCTGGCGAACACGGTCGCCGACGCGCTGGGACTGTATGACCAGTCCAGGCGTCCCACCATGGACGCGCTCATCAAGTATCTGGGTGGCCGCCCGGGGTTGCTGGTGCTGGACAACTGTGAACACCTGGTGCAGGCCTGCGCGACGTTCGTGGACACGCTGCTGAAGGCCTGCGACCAGCTGCGGGTGTTGGTCACCGGTCGGCAGCCGCTGGGACTGATGGGTGAAAGCGTGTATGTGGTTCCGCCGTTGGTCGTGCCCGATCCGCAGCGGCTGCACTCGCCGGAGGGGGCCATGCGGTTTGCGGCGGTGCGTCTGTTCGTCGAGCGGGCCACGGCGGTGCAATCCGAGTTTCGCCTGGATGAGGACACCTACCGGTGTGTGGCGCGGCTGTGTCACGACCTCGACGGTGTCCCCTTGGCGATCGAAATGGCGGCGCTGCGGCTGCGCAGCCTGTCCGTGCAGGAGGTGGCGCAGCGGGTGAGCCAGTCGTACGGGGTGCTCCACGGCGCACGAGGTACGCCGGCCCGGCATCAGAGCGTGTCGGCGTTGATCGACTGGAGCTACGAGCTGTGCTCGGCGCTGGAACGGCTGGTGTGGGCGCGGCTGTCGGTGTTCGCGGGCGGTTTCGATCTCGACGCCGCCGAGTCCGTCGCTGTCGGCGGCGACGTGGACCGCGCGGAAATACTCCCGCTGGTCGAGGCACTGATCGACAAGTCGATCGTGTCGCGGCACGGTGAACAGAACGACCCGCGGTACTGGTTGCTGGAGATCGTGCGGGATTACGGCCAGGACAAGCTCGCTGACTCCGGCGAGGTCCTCGACGTACGGCATCGCCACCGGGACTACTACGCCCAGCTGGCGAAGCGGTTCGCGGCTGAGTGGATGGGGCCTGACCAACTAGCCTGTGTGCGCCGGCTGCGTCACGAGCAGGCCAACGCGCGCGTCGCGCTGGACTACTGCGCCAGCCAGCCGGACGAGGCGATCATCGGGCTGCGCATGGCCGCGGACATCAACCAGTACTGGCTGCTGCGCGGGTTGTACGCCGAAGCGGCCTACTGGCTGGACCGCCTCCTGGGGTCCGTGCCGCAGCCGTGTTTAGAACGCTTGTCCGGGTTGCGCATAGACGCGGAGTTCGCCTTGATGCGGGGCAATACGGAGGCGAGTCACGCACTGCTGGCTGAGGCGACCGAGCTCGCCGAAGTGCTCGACGACGACACCGAACGCGCCTACCTTGCCCTTCTCCGGGGCATGACTGCGCTGTTCACCGGAGATCCGTCGCAGGCGGTCACCCTGCTCCGCGCTGCCTTGACCGGTTTCCGGGCGGCCGGCGAGGTGGAGGGGGAGTTGGAAGCCCTGGGCTTTCTGGGACTGTCGTTGGGCGTGCAGGGACAGCGCGAGCAGGCACTGGCCCTGCTCGACGAATGCTTGCAGGTGAGCTCACGACTGGGCGAGCAGTTCTGGCGCGGGTTGGCGTTGTGGGCCACCGCGCGCATCGAAGTGCTGCACGACGAGGGACTTGAGCGGGCCGAGACCAGCGCCAGGACGTCCCTGCGCATACAGCACGCCCTGGACCACCGCCTCGCGGTCGCGTTCAACCTGGACACGCTGGCGTGGATCGCCACCCGCCGCGGCGAGCACTCCCGGGCGGCGACCCTGTTCGGAACCGCCGACACTGCCTGGCGCGCGACCGGGTCGACGCCGGAAAACTACGCGCTCTCGGCGAACCTGCATGACGATCACCTCAGCCGCACCCGGCAGGCCTGCGGTGATCGGGCGTTCGAGACAGCGTTCACCCACGGCCAACAGATGCCCACCGACGAGGCGATCGCCTTCGCGCTCGAAGCCAAGCAGCCCGCCCCAACCCCAGTAGCCGAAGCCGCCGCAGAAACTCACCTGACCCGGCGCGAGCAGGAAATCGCCGACCTCGTTGCCCAAGGCCTGAGCAACAAGGCGATCGCCGCCACCCTCGTCATCTCCCAACGCACAGCCGAAGGCCACGTCGAACACATTCTCACCAAGCTCGGCTTCACCAGCCGCGCCCAAATCGCTTCCTGGATCGCCGGCCACCACGCACCTCCCGGCGGCGCAACCTGAGCCATTAGACGGCTGCGAAGTGCACCATCGCAGGACTACAACCGGCCGCTGATCACACCGTCGCCAACTCACCTGACGTCCGAGGGCTCAGCCTGAGTTGTTTCCTTCCTTCAACCCCCAACACAGCCGAACGTCCCACCAGCAGCATCTTCGAAATCAAGACCCCCGGAGCTGATGCGCCAGGCAGCGATGCTGTCCCAGCGCACTCAATAGCTTTGGTCACTGACCGCCTATACACAACCAACCAGCACGCACCCCGGGACGAGTACATGTCTCTGGGCACACATCCCTGGAC
>JBPYFK010000148.1:0-11578 GCA_051984675.1 Pseudonocardiaceae bacterium
ATTCATGACGAGTTGTTGCGGTCGACGTAGCAGGCGACCGATCCCGATCAAAGGGCTGACGCTGCGACTGCTCGAACTGTGCGGGTGCCGACGGCTCACGATTCGCGGCTGCGCGCGATCCACCCGAGTTTTTCCCGCTCGCGCTGGGGAAGCCCGGCGACCACGAGGTCGTAGGAATCCTCGATCATGTCCATCACCAGTTCGTCCGGTACAGAGCCGTCCAGGACGACCGTGTTCCAATGCCGCTTGTTGAGGTGATAACCGGCGACAACGGCGGGATAGGTCATCCGCAGATGGATCGCCCAGTCGGGATCGCATTTCAGGCTCACCTGAAGCGGGGTGTGTGCCAGCCGACTGATCGCGAAGATCTTCCCGGCGACCTTGAACACGCTGTTGGCCTCGTCGAAAGGGAATTCCTCGCGCGCACCAGGTAGCGCCAGACATGCCGACTTGAGCTCCTGCGGGATCACCGCACCAGCCTAGCCGTCAGTCGTGGGTGTGGCGCTGGAGATCGGGGGAGCCCACGGTCCGCCACGCGGCGGACCTGGACTCGCTACCCGTCTGCGCGCTGCTGGCGTTCGACCAGACATGATCAGAGGTTGGCTGACAGGACTGACGCCCGACCCGATGGGGTGACACCTTGCTGCATCCCGCCGGCCGGCGACGACACGGCGACCGTGGTCACGACGAACGCAGTCCTGGCGAGCCTGTACCTGATCGTCTCAGTCGTCGGGCCTGAACGTACGCGCCACGACCGCACCGTTGTGTCTAAAGGGCACGGACGCCGCTGGCCTGCGGTCCCTTCGGGCCTTGGGTGACTTCGTAGCTGACCTGCTGTCCCTCGTTGAGGCTACGAAAACCGCGGGCATCGATCGCCGAGTGATGCACGAACACGTCCGCGCCGCCGTCGTTCGGCGCGATGAACCCGAATCCCTTGTCATCGTTGAACCACTTGACCGTTCCCTGTGCCATGTGCTGGCCCTCCTGGTGACGCTGTCCACGAACGACCCGTACGTCATGGCCGTCGGCTTCCGATCCTAGGGGGTCGGCACAACACCGCAGTACGATCTTCCACCGATCGGTTGCCGTGCGCGGCGGCTCGGACGCGTGCTCCCCAGCTCCCGGCCGAGGTAGGAGCTGACCCTGGTCTGCGGCTTCCCGCCATGGTTCGGATGATCTCTGCGGAATTGCTCGGGAGCGGACCGACCGACAACAAAGGGGTGGTGAGGCGGTCATAGGATTTGTCACGCGTGTATGAGCTGGCGGCTAAGATTTGGCAATGTCCATTGTGAGAATGGCCGGTACCGTATATATTGTTCCGCTAATACAACGAGTCACTTTGTTGACAACTCAGAGTGAAACAAGTGTCATACCAACGTGACGGCTTGATGCCTTCGGTGTGCATGGAGCGGGGGAAACCGTGACGATCGACGTCGCTTCCAGGCATCCCGAGAGCAGGAAGCCGATCGCACGCGACACTGATGTCACGCTCGCGGACCGTGGTATGTCTCGCAATGCTCGATCGCGCTCAGCCGACCCGAAGTCGCGTGCCGTCGACGCACCTCACGACTTCAGCCTTGCGGCCCGGCTGTGGGCCTCGATTCCCCAGGAAGCGGGGGAAAAGTTCCGCCCGCACTGCGAACCTCTGACCCAGGCGATCCTGCAGGAGATCCAGCACGCCGTACCGGAGTACGCTCAACCACACCAGGTCGCCTTGCGCGACTGCATCCTCCGCAGCATCGAGTACACGCTCGAGCACTGTTACGGCTATGTGGCCAATTCGCACGGCAGTCACCGGGACTGGTGCAAGATTTTCCGCGCGCTGGGCGAGGCGGAATTCGCCGAGGGCCGCAGTCTGGACAGTCTGCAGGCCGCTTATCGGGTGGGTGGACGTGTCGCATGGCGGTATATCGCCGAGTTCGGTCCGGCACACGACGTGTCGGCGGAAATCCTCTACACCTGCGCGGAAGCCATTTTCGCGGTCGTCGACGAGATGTCCGCGCTGTCCGTGGAAGGTTACTGCGCGGCGCACGAGCATGCGGCCGGGACGATCGAACTGCGCAGGCGGCAACTCCTGACACAGATCCTCAGCGACCCACCCCGGTCGGCACAGAAGCTCGCCAGCCTGGCCGAGGCCGCGCACTGGACGTTGCCGGAGTCGGTCAGCATGATCGCGCTGGAACCGCGCGCTGACCAGCATCAACCCGAAATCCCCGCAGTGCACTGCGATGCGCTGGTGGATTTTGACAGCGCTCAGCCTTGCCTTCTGGCCGTTCATCCCGAGCGCTATCTCACCGAGTTCGAGCCAGCGCTTCGGGAGTGGAGAGTGGTTGTCGGTCCCCACGTTCCGCTGTGTGATGCGGGCGAGTCCTTGCGAATGGCGCGGCGTGCGATGACTTTGGTGCAACAAGGTGTCATTCCAGAAGCACCCGTCACGAACTGCACGGACCACCTGCTGACACTGTGGTTGCTCGGTGACGAGTTCCTGATCAGCCAGCTGTGTGAACGTAGTCTGGCGCCACTGTGCGACCTCACGGTCAAGCAACGCGCACGGTTAGCCGAGACCTTGCTTTCCTGGTTGCAGTTGCGTGGCAGCGCACCCGAACTCGCCCAAAAGCTCGAAGTACACCCCCAGACCGTTCGTTACCGGATGAATCAGCTCGAACAGATCTTCGGTGAGCGTCTGTGCGATCCTGATGAACGGCTCAGCATCGAGATCGCCCTGCGCTCGGAACGTCTCCTCAGCCAGAGGAGACCGTCCGAGCAGTGACCGGTCCACGAGGACGTGAAAGTCCGACCGGCGCGCACAATGCGCGCCGGTGACGTTCACTGTCAGCGGTTGACCGCGGGTCGCTGCGCCAGCCGCGACGCCGACATCACGAACTCCACCAGCGTGCTCAGCAGCTGCTTGTTCGACTCACGCTGCCGCGCATCGGCGAGCAGGACCGGCACGAACGGGTCCAGATCCAGGGCCTGACGCACCTCATCGGGGTGATAGGGCTGCACACCGTCGAAACAGTTCACCCCGATAACAAAGGGAATCTCACGCTTTTCGAAATAATCGATCGCCGCGAAGCAGCTGTCCAAACGTCTGGTGTCGGCGAGCACGATCGCGCCGATCGCACCCCGCGCCAGCTCGTCCCACATGAACCAGAACCGATCCTGGCCCGGCGTGCCGAACAGGTACAGCACCAGGTCAGGGTTGATGGTGATCCGGCCGAAGTCCATTGCCACGGTCGTGGTCGTCTTGCGCTCGACTCCGGTCAGGTCGTCCACTCCGGCACTGGCCTCGGTCAGCCGCTCTTCGGTGCGCAACGGAACGATCTCGCTCACCGACCCGACCAGCGTCGTCTTGCCGACTCCGAAGCCGCCAGCGATGAGAATCTTCACCGCTACCGCGTCGAGCGACGGTCCGCCGTGTTGTTCAGAGCTTGCGGATACCATCCAACACCTTCTGCAGCATGTCCATGCTGGGCACGTCCGAAGGTGCCCAACTCGACCGGAATACCAGGTAGTTCTGCTCGATCAGATCACTGAGGAGTACTCTCACCACGCCCAACGGAAGGTCGACCTTAGCGGCGATCTCAGCGACCGACTGGGGGGAGGTGCAGACGCTGAGGACGCGCTGGTACTCGGGCGGCAGCCGGCGGGTGTTGCCATTCGGACCCGTCGCCACCAGTGTGATCAGATCGAGGTCGTAGCTTGCCGACCGCGTTCGGCCCCGGGTGAGGGCGTAGGGGCGGACCAGTGGGCCCGCCTCCTCGTCAAACCATGCCTCACCCTTGTCTGTCATGACAGCGACGTGTCGACGGTCGACGCGCCGGAGGAAGCAGCCCTCGGCGTCGACGCCAGGTACGCGCCGACCCGGACCACCATGCGGTTGACCTCGTAAGCGATCATGCCGAGATCGGAGTCCTCAGACGCGAGCACCGCTAGACATGCGCCGTGGCCTGCTGCGGTGACCATGAGGAAGGCATGTTCCATCTCCACAACGGTCTGGCGCACATCACCTCCGCTGAAGTGCCACCCGGTGCCGCGCGCGAGGCTCTGGAAGCCAGACGCGACCGCCGACAGATGCTCCGCGTCCGCTCGGGTCAGATTCTTGGACCGCCCCAGCAGCAGGCCGTCCGCAGACAGCAACACCACCCGCTCGGCGCCGACAACTCGCTCGACCAGATCATCGAGCAGCCAGTCAATCTCACTGACGGTGGGCCTGCCCGTCATCGCTTGTCTCCTCTCGGCCGGCCTGCCTGCGGATTCGCGTCCACATCGGCGGCGCGTGCTTGTCTGGTGCCCTTTTGGAAGGCCGCCATGTTGTTGCGCGAACGCTCCGCCGTCGGTGGCGCGCTGTCGGGGCCGGACACTGTCTGTTGGGGTTCGGAAAAGCCAGGGACCACGTTGTCCCGCAACTGGGGAGCCAGGTTCGCTTGCCGCTTGCGTTGCGGCAACGGCGGCTTCCCCCCGCCAGAGGTGCCACCAGCGCCGCTGGCGCGGGTGGCACCAGGCTGCGTCGGGGTTCTTGGTGGTTGCAAGGCTTCGGTGCTGTTGGGGTTGCTGTGCGAGCTGCGCGGCTGGATCTTTTCGGCGTTGGGCCACTGGCCAGTCGGCTGCGAGCCGTTCTGGCGAGGCTGCCCCTGGTCCATTGTAGACGATCGGGTTGGAGCGCCGGATTCGATCGGCGGTGTGGGCCGCTTGCTCACTTGATTTTCCTTGCGCGGAGCCGGCGGGACCGGCGGAGCCGCTGCTCCGCCGTCGGAGTCGGCTCTCGCGCTCGGCACGGTTGTCGGAAGCTGTCCGTTCATCGTGGTCTGCTTTTGATTTCTCGCGCTGCTGCTGGATCTTCTGGGCAGCTGCGGCTCAACTCCGTTAGGTGGGCCAGGCGGTATCTCCATCGCGTCCCCGGCGAACTCGTCGGCTTCCGCAGCCTCCTCGACGATGAGGTCGTTGGGAATCACGACGATGGCGCTAATTCCGCCGTAGACCGAGTCCCGCAGTGTGATCCTGATGTTGTGCCGAGCGGCGAGCTGGGACACCACGAACAGGCCGATCCGGGATTCGCTGGTCAGCGCCATCATCCCGAAATCGGGCGGACTGTGTAGCATCGCGTTGAGTTCGTTCAGCTTTTCCGGCTCGATGCCGAGGCCCTGGTCCTCGATCTCGACCGCCACGCCGCTGCCGACCAGGTTGCCGTGCACGTCGACGCGCGAGTCAGGTGGGGAGAACGAGGTGGCGTTGTCCACCAGTTCCGCGAACAGGTGGATCAGGTCGGCTACCACGGCGCCCTTAAGCGACACTTCGGGCAGCTTGCCCGTGTTCACCCTGGCATAGTGCTCGGTCTCGGACACGGAACTGCGCACGACCTCAAGCAGTGCCACGGGATTGCGCCACTGGCGACCCGGTCGCTCACCGCCAAGAATGATCAGGTTTTCGGCGTTGCGCCTGGACTGCGTCGCCAGGTGATCAAGCTGGAACAGCAGTTCCAGCTGGTCCGGGTCCTCTTGGGAGCGTTCAGCCTTGTCGAGCACCTTGAGCTGGCGGTGCACCATCACCTGGCTCCGGTGGGCGATGTTGAGAAACACCGAGCGAACACCCTGCCGGGTCTCCGATTCGTGCACGGTCGACACGACAGCCATGCGTTGGGCCTTGTTGAACGCATCAGCCACCTGGCCGATCTCGTCATGACCGTGATTGAGCCAGGCCACCTGGGATTCGACGTCGATCCTCTCGCCGGCGCGTAGCCGCTCCACGACGCTCGGTAGATCGCGTTCGGCGAGCTGCAGAGTGTCCCGGCGCAGTGCGGCCAGACGTCGGACCAGCCGTCGCGAGATCCGCAGCGCGACGACCATCACGCCCAACCCGACGACGAGGATGACGCCACCGCCGGCCACCGACGTCGTGAGGGTGGTCTGGGCGCTGCTAGCGCCGAGTTGCGCGGCGTATTCGGCGTGTTCGCGGTAGAGGTTGTCGAGTTGCAGAGACACGTCATGGGCGACGTCCTGCCACTCCTGCTCGGTAAACGGCGTGGCGACGTGCCCAGCGATATTCGTGGAGCCCTGGGCTTGCAGGAAGTTCTGGATCTCGGTGAGCCGCTTCCACGCCGGACTGTTGTTGATCTGCTCGTAGAGCGCCTGCTCCTGCGGCGTCATCCGGGGCTGCAGCTTGTCCAGATCTTCGTGGTACGCGCCGATCTGGTGGATGTACTGATGGAACTGTGTCTGGCTCATCCCCCGGGAGGACAGCGCCGCAGCCAGCGCGTGGCCGCGAGCCCCCGAGTCTGCGGCGCTGAACAGGTCGACCGCGATCAGCTCCTCGTACGCTACGGCCGCGTCGGGCGAGGAGCGTGCGTAGGCGCGCAGGGTCGCACCAAGCGAGCCCACCAGGTCGTTGTAGGCCCCGTAGATCGCGTTCGTATCGGCGATACCGCCGTCGACTTGCCGGCGGGTGGCCGGCACCAAGTTGATCTCCTGGTGCAACGCGCCGGCGTCCTTGACGACTTCGTCCGATCCGCCGTCGGCGAAGTCGTCGACCACCGAGCCGATCTGGGACAGTGTGGCATCGGTCCGTGCGCGTTGCTGGTCGAGCGCAGACCGGTCCTGCCTCGGGTCGCTCATCCACTGCAACGTCAGCCTGCGCTCGTTCTGGATGTCGGCCAGAAAGCGGGTGGACGGTTCGGCGGCGCTGTTCAGCTTCGAGGTGGAGTTCTGCACGGTGAGCCCGTTATTGATCAGCACGCCGGACACGGTCGCGCCGACGGCCAGGATCGCGATGCTCGGAATGAGCGCGATAGTCAGTACCTGGCCCTGGACCGTGCCGGAGCCGAGCTGGCGTGTGAGTCTTCGCATGGACGTCGTCCCAGGACCTTCCCCGTCATTGTTGGCTGTGGAACGTTCTCCGTGTTCGCTGGCGTGTTCGCGGCGGGAATCCACGGATGATGCTGCCGCTACCGACCGAATCCGGCGTTATGACCCGATGAATGGGAGAACACCGTAGGGGCGGTTCTGTACCGAGTCAATCGCCTCCTCAGCTGGATTGCCATGACCGCTCGAACGACTCCGAATCAGCCGACCGGAGACTATCCGATGCCCTTTGGAGGCAAAGTTTGTGGTCCCGATGATAAAAACCACAACCTTTCTTGTTTATGCATCCCAAAAACTCGGCTTGAGCACATGGATAGCCCTAATGGAGTACACTTGAAGCGTCCACATGGCCCCTAGACCACCCATGTGGGCGAACGTAATGTCACGCGCCGTACGCTCGATACGAACTTTTTTCATCGGTCATGCGGAGTCGGATCGTCATTTTGTGTCACCTCACGTAGTTCTTCGGCAGGGTGAGCCGCAGTGTTGCGGTCTCAGGCGCGGATTTGCCAGAGATGCTTATTCGGGCGCCCCCAGTCGAGTAACCGAACGTGCGGGACGGAAGCCACGACGCCGATCCCGCGATTATTGCATTTCGGAATCATTCAGGAGGAGTTTCGGATGGTTGACCGCACGAAGCCGGTTGGCCGGGATGCCGGGATGGGTCGGCGGCGCTTTCTCACCTACCTGGTGGCCGCCCCGGCCCTCACCGTCGCCGCGCGGCTCGGCTTCGATGCCGACCCAGCCGCCGAGGCGCAGCCCGGCGTGCCGAACGTGCCCCAGGCAGGTGATGCGCTCGATCTCGGCGATGTGATGGGCGTCGCGAGCGCACCGACGGGCACGCTGATGGTGCTGGAGATCACCGCGAAGAACCGCATGCGGTTCGAGCTTCCACGCGCCGAGGTGGGGCAGGGCATCACGACCACCGCCGCGATGATGGTCGCCGAAGAGTTGGACGCCCGCCTCGACGACGTCGACATCACCCTCTCCGACGCCCGGCCGGAACTGATGTTCAACCAGTTCACCGGCGCGTCCACGTCGGTACGCACGCTGTGGGAGCCGGTGCGCTCGATGGCCGCCGTTGCCCGTGCCCGTCTGATCACGGCGGCGGCGCAGCGCTGGAATTTGCCTGCGGAACGGCTGACCACCCGCAACTCCACGGTGTTCGCCCCGGACGGCCGCAGCGCCAGCTACGGCTCGCTGTCCGCGGATGCGGCGCGAGTGACCTTGCCCGCGGTTTCCGGCGCACCGAAACCGGCCTCGGAGTACAAGGTGGTCGGGACGCCGACGCGACGGATCGATGCTCGCGACATCGTCACCGGCAAGGCCAAGTACGCGATGGACCTGAGCGTGCCGGGCGCGCTGCCGACCGTCGTGGCACGGCCGCCGACAGTCGATGGCAAGCTCGCCTCGGTCGACGACTCCGCCGCCCGCTCGATGCCCGGGGTCGTCGCGGTGACTCGGATTCCCACGGGTGTGGCGGTCTGCGCCGAAACCTTCGACCAGGCGATGAAGGCCCGGGACGCACTCCATCTCAAGTGGTCTGCCGGTCCCGCCGACGGGCTGTCTGATTCGGACATCCGGCAGCGACTGGCGTCGTCGATCGAGTCGTTCTCGCCCTCACTGGCCGGACACGTGGACGCGACCTTCGACTTCGCCTTCGTTCCCCACGCGGCGATGGAGGTGCTCAGCGCGGTCGCCGACGTCCGCCCCGGACGTGCGGAGCTGTGGTTCTCGGCACAAACGCCGATCGTGGCGCAACAGGCCATCGCCAAGGAGCTCAAGCTGCCGCAGCACGCGGTGACCGTGCATGTCACGCGGGCCGGGGGTTCGTTCGGGCTCAGGCTGTTCTACGACGTGGGGCTGGAAGCAGCGCAGATCTCGAAAGCTGTCGGCAAGCCGGTCAAGTTGATGTGGACGCGCAACGATGACACGCGCCACGGCCGGTTACGCCCGCCAACCCATCACATCATCCGCGCGAAGCACGCCCTCGGAAACGTGGTGTCCTTCGACCACCGGATGGCCAGCGTCGAGGTCGACTTCCGGCATGGCCTCGGCGAGGCCCTGTCGGCAGGCGGAGCGAGCATCTCCGACACCACCACCGGCCAGGTGTACTTCAACCTTTCCGAGAGCGTGCCCTACAACTTCGGCGTCGTGAACCAGACGCTACGGGAGATCTCGCTGCCGATCCCCACCAGCAGCTTCCGCTCGGTCTACTCGGGGACCATGCGGACCGCCGAAGAGATCATGATCGACGAGCTCGCCAAGAACATGGACAAGGACCCGGTGGAGTTCCGGGTCGAGTTCCTGAAGAGCAAGGGCGCGCGGGTGGTGCAGAAGGCCGCCGAGGAGGGCAACTGGGGCCGACCCATGCCCAAGGGCTGGGCGCAGGGCTTCGGCTACCACGAGGAGTACCGGTCCCGCACCGCGTGCCTGATCGAGATCAACGCCACGAACCCGAAGGCGCCGCGTGTCACCAAGGCCGTCATCGCCGTCGACGTCGGTCGTGCGATCAACCCACGCGGGCTGCAGGCGCAGATGATGGGCGGCCTGATGGACGCGATCTCGACCGTGCTGCAGGCGGGTGTGCACTTCGACAAGGGCGCGATTCGCGAAGGCAGTTACAGCGATTACCACTACGCCCGGCAACGGCACGCCCCGCTGGACCTCGAAGTCCACGTCATGCCCGCCACCGGCGATCCCGGCGGCGCGGGCGAACTCGGTGTGCCCGCGGCAGCGGGTGCGGTGGCGAACGCCTATGCCCGCGCCACCGGCACGGCCCCGCGCCAGTTCCCGATCAACTTCTGAGGAGTTTCGTTCGTGCCAACGTACAGGTTCTTCGTTAACGGCGAGTCCGTCAGCGTCGACGCGCCCGCGGACATGCCACTGCTGTGGGTGTTGCGCGACAAACTTGGTATCACGGGCCCGAAATATGGCTGCGGTGTAGGGGTCTGCCGGGCGTGCACCAGCCACCTCGATGGCGCCGAGGTCCAGCCGTGCCTCGTGCCGGTGTCGGATTGCTCGGGCAAGAAGGTCACCACCATCGAGGGGCTGGCCGAGGGTGATCGGCTGCATCCGGTGCAGCAGGCATGGCTCGACGAGGATGTCGCGCAGTGTGGCTTCTGCCAGCCGGGCCAGATCATGGCTGCGGCAGCGTTGTTGAAGCGGACCCCGAAGCCGACGGACGCGGACATCGACAAGATCGAGAACGTGTGCCGGTGCGGCACCTACGCCCGGATCCGCAACGCCATCAAGCGAGCCGCCGGCGAATGAGTTCGCGCTTCTGGCGGGGAAAGCGGCCGAGTCCGATCAGGACTCGGCCGCTGACGCACCACTGACCGAACAGGTGCTATTCGCGCCTGGTACCGCCGAGGGGCGTTCGCGACTATCTTGACACCGGTCCGAGGAAGGAGCCGAGGAGATGCGGACGTCCCGGGACCGGGAGCGGAGTGTGACCGTTGTCGGCGGCGGAGTGATCGGCTACACCTGCGCCCTGGAGCTTGCGCGCAGCGGCCACCGCGTAACGGTGTTGACGGCTGACCCGCCAGAGAAGACCGTCTCCGCGGTAGCGGCTGCGATCTGGTTCCCGTTCCACGCCGCGCCGGCAGCGGCGGTGATGCGCTGGGCAAGCACGTCCTTCGAGGTCCTCACCGGGCTCGCCGACGACCCGGCCACCGGTGTCTCGGTGCGGTCCGGGCTGGTGATCCACCGCGATCACGACCCTGATCTGTCGTGGACCTCGGCTGTCGCCGACCATCGCCCAGCGGCCCCGGAGGAGTTGCCACCCGGAACGACGAGCGCGACCCGGTGCACGCTGCCCGTCATCGAGATGAACCGGTACCTGCCCTGGCTGATCGAGCAGGCCGGTGCTGCGGGCGTGCGGAGCCGCACGGTGCGGATCACCGACCTGGAGCAGTTCACCGATGACGTCAGTGCCGTGGTGGTCTCAGCTGGTCTGCGCTCGGGTGAGCTGACCGGCGACACGTCGTTGGTGCCGGTACGAGGCCAGGTCGTACGGCTGGCCAATCCTGGACTGACGGAGTGGATCATCGATGACGACAACCCCGAAGGTCTGACCTACGTGGTTCCGCGCGGCGAGGACGTCGTCTGCGGCGGCACCGCGGACGTCGGCGCGACGGACACACGCGTCGACCCAACGATCGAAGCGGCGATCCTTCAGCGCACAAAGGCACTCGTGCCCGCTCTGAGTACGGCACCAGTGTTGAGTCGCGCTGTGGGACTTCGTCCTGTTCGCGACTCCGTTCGTTTGGAGCGGCACACACTCGGCGATCGGTCCATCGTTTCCTGCTATGGCCACGGAGGTGCGGGCGTAACCCTGTCCTGGGGATGCGCTCGTGACGTGGCCGATCTCGTGGCTCGCGGAAGTTGACCCGGCCTGGTGCACCCGGGTCAGCAGTTCCAATCCGGCCACGCCGAGGAAGTCGACGTCGTCGAGGTCCACGACGAGGGTGGTCGTCGCGGTGTTCAGAGCTGGCAGCAACCTCAACGCCGTCTGTCGTGTCGAGGCTGCTGATAAGAGGGGGCGTCACCGCACGAATCTTGGACAGCTGGGACACACAGCTCAAACGACAGCGCGTTCCGATTCGATGTCCTCCAGTGATTTCCCGGAGGTGTTTGGCATGAAGAAGTATCCGACTAGGGTCGCGACGAGGAGGAACACCGACAGCAGCGCGGCAACCGGGCCGATCCCGGCACCGGAG
>JBPYFK010000149.1:0-6253 GCA_051984675.1 Pseudonocardiaceae bacterium
GATGCGCGGGCCAAGGAGCGTGCTGCCCACGACCAGCTCCTAGCCGCGCTGAAAAGCAATAGCTCTGGCCTCGATGTGATCGGGGAGCGAGGCGCGTGGGAGCAGGCCGCTGCCACCGCGAGTACCCCGGCCGCCATGGCGCTGGCCGGGGCGGCAGCCCGCATGGAGGACTGGGCGGCCAACGCCACCAAGGGCGCGTTCGAGCAGGCCATGGCTGGCGGCCCCGCCGCCGTGCACGGAATGTGGGCGTCGCTGACGACCGAGCAGCAAGCCGACCTGATCAGCCGCTATCCCCAAATGGTCGGCAACACCAACGGCGTCCCGACCATGGCCCGGGACAAGGCCAATCGGGCACTGCTGGCGTTCCAACGGATGTCCCTGGTCAACAAGATCAAGGAACTCCGTGACAAGTGGGCGGCTAATCGCCAGTCCGGCACAAGAGGAAGCGAATTCGCGCCACAGCCCACCCAGATCGACCAAATGGAGGACTCACTTCGGGGGCTGGACCGTCTGGAGCAAACCCTGAACGGTGGGGACAAGTACCTCATCGCGTTGAACTCCACGGCAGCGGAGCGAGGACAAACCATCGTGGCGTCAGGCAATCCCGACGACGCCGATCATGTCGCCACGTTTGTCCCGGGCACCTTCTACGACCTTCACGACGCTGCTGACTATGTCGGTCGCAACGACGTGATGCTGCACCGCGCCCACGAGATCGCACCAGGGCAGAAGGTAGCGGCAGTCATGTACGGGAACTACGAGGCGCCGATTGATCTGCCCAGGGCATCCCTCTCGAGCTATGCCGAGAACGCCGAGAAGGGGCTATCGGACTTCCAGGAAGGGCTACGAGCTACCCATGACGGCCCACCATCGCATAACACGGTGATCGGTCATTCCTACGGCAGCACCACAGTCGGCTACACCGCACGCGACTACGGCCTGCATGCCGACAACGTCGGTTTCATCGGTTCCCCCGGCGTCGGGGTGGATCACGCCAATGAACTGGGCATACCCGCTGATCACGTATACGCCGGAACCGCGCAGGGAGACCAAATCTCTTACGCGACGCCGTCGGTGAACCCCATAGATTATCTCCATGGGGGTCATCCGCAATGGTTCGGGCAGGATCCCTCCAACCCGAGTTTCGGCGGCAGGATTCTGCCGACCGACCCGGGTGACCACTCGGCGTATTGGACTAACCCAACGTCGCTGGATAGCTTGGCTCGCTTGACCGTTGGAAAGTTGTAGGAGCGCATGACGATGGATCAGCCTGAGCAAGTCCGTGAGCGCACCCGTCAGGGCGTCGGGTGGCGCGTCGCTCAAATCATCGGCAGCATCGTCGCAGCTCTGCTTGCTGTGTTCAGTGTCTTCGTGGTTTGGTGGCCATTTGTCGTAAACACTGCAAGGTACGGGTACCCAGCCAGGGGAATCGACGGTCAGCTCGTAGCTTTGGGCTTCTTTTTCTGGGCTGTTCCACTGTGGATCGCCGTAGGGATTGTTCTCGGGGTCTTCGGCCTGCGGCGGAATCCGGGTTCCAAGATCGTTCTCGTGCTGGGCGCCGTGCTGACCTTGACGGGCATCGTCACCGCGATTGTCGGCGCCCGCTGAGTGCTGTCTGCGGTGACCGGAACGCGCTGAGGTGACAAGCCCGCAGAGAGCGCCTTGTCAAGCATCCACCGTGACAGGACAACACACACAGAGCGGCTGTGTTCAGAGTTTCTTCTCTTCATCAAGGGCGGCCCCTCCGGGGCCGCCTGCCTGCTGTATGCAGGCCCGGCCGCAGACCGCCGCCCCGCGGTGTGCGAGCCCGGCCGCCGGGCGCAAACGGAAGGCAGGCGGCCGAGACCACGGAGGGGCCGCGGGGATGGAAGAGATGTCCTCGCCGGACGGGCAGGTCTCCGGGATGAGTCTCGAACAAGCGTGCGGTTCGCTCGGGTCTGTCCTCATCCCGACGACCTCCCAAGGGCTATCAGGTCGCATCAAGGGGGCAAGCTTGGTATAGGGCGTCGCAGCCGGCCTCGGAGGTTGCCCCCTTGATGCGACCTGATCGGGCTGAAGCCAGGTCGACGGGATGAGGACAGAGCCCTCCCTTGTGGGCGGCTGGAGCACCAGCCGAAGTCAGCACAGAGCCGGCGCCGCAGCTGACGAGATGCATGACTTGTGCATAGACGGCCAGGGGCCAGATCATCAAGCCCTACTCCTGCCGAAAGGGAGTCTGTCATGCGAGCAGTCGCCTCGCCGAAGTCCACACGATGGACCGGGATCACACTGATCGTTGTCGTTGGACTGCTCCAGCTGCACCTTCCGCGTTACCTGGGCGAAGCCCCGGCACGTTCCAACTATGCGACCTATCCGGGGCCGGTTCTGATCGCCACCATGATCGCAGCGCTGGCTGCCGCAGTCGCCATCGCTCGTAACCGCCGCGCGGGCTGGCTGCTCGGCGTCGCGGTAGCCGCAGCCTCTGGCGTGCTGTACGTCATCCAGGAGTTGGGCGGCATGCCCGGACTCCAGCAGACCTGGTGGGAACCGACCAGGATCCTTTCGCTACTGCTGGCTGCGCTCTTCGTGCTACTGGCCAGTCGTCAGCTCAGCGCTAGCCGTGGGGCACATCTGGGGCACACGGCACTGATCGAGAGGCACAAAAACCCATAGACACTCACGGACAAGATCGGCCCTTGACCAGGACTTTCCGCAACGGTGCTGGTAGCGCTTCCGGCTGCCCCGCCTTTGCAAGGCGCTTGTCTTTGGTGTGGCTAAGCGCGCCCGGGTTTCAGCTTTGTTGCGGTGGGAGTATATGTTCCGCCAGCACATCGAGCTGCTGATGGTACTCGGCGATGGGACGTAGTTGGTCGGGAGCGCCGGCGTAGGTGTCGAATAGGACGTGTGTGGCGCCGAGTTCGGCAAGTTCGTTGAGGTCGCGGCGCACCTGGTCTTGGCTGCCCTGACCGGCGAGGCGGTTCTCATCGTCGAGTGAGTGGTCGGTGAGTCGCAGTGGGAGCCGCGGCGCGAACGCTGGCGCAGGTTGGCCTGTGGTTTCTGCTGCGCGGCGCAGCTCGGGAATGCCGTGCTCGCGTAGCCAGGGCATGCGCTGGTTGAGGGGGTGCCAGGCGTCGCCGAATCGGACGCTGCGGCGGATCGCGGCCTTGCTAGCACCGCCGACCCAGATCGGTGGACGGCGTAGTGGGAGCGGACCGGTGGAGACGTTGTCGATGGAGACGAACCTGCCCTGCAAGGAGATTGTCTCCTCGGTCCAGGCCCGTGTGATGACCTCGAGGTACTCGTCGGTCATCGCCCCGCGGGCGTGGAACGGCAGGCCGAGTGCGGCGTATTCCTGCCGCGGCCAGCTCACTCCGACGCCGAGGATGAATCGCCCACCGGTGAACCGATCGATATTGGCCGCCAGCCGAGCGGTGTGCAGCGGGTGCCGGTACGGCACGATCGCCACGGTCGTACCGAGTTCAATCCGTTCGGTCTGCCCGGCCAGCCAGGCCAGCGTGGCAAAAGGATCGTAGAACGGCGCTGGGTACTGCTCGGCCACATCCGGCGTGATCGCGACATGATCGGAGATCATCGCGAAGTCAAAGCCCCGATCCTCCGCATACCGTGCCCAGCTCAGCAGACTCGATGGGTCCGTGCCCGCACCAAAGTTGAGGATGTTCACGCCGAACCGCACGCACGCCTCCCGATCGAAGTCAATCTCTGCCTAACAGACACAAGGCCACACGCCGGCCCCGTATTCCGCTGCCGTAGCAGAGCCCGACGAACCAGGCCCGCCGAGTTCGACAACGAGCCCTACCGCCACCTGGTAGCGGGGCGTTGAGCCAAGTACGCGACGCCCGATTCAAGATCAAACCAGCCGCTGCGTCGTTGCGGTTGGTGACGTCCAAGAGTTCGCTCGATCCTGAACTCCCCCTGAACAGCGCCATAAAGGATCAACGAGCGGATGTGCAGCGTGCCACCTGGTCTCCCTGTGGAGGCAGCGAAAAGCCAGCAGGAGCCTCATCACCAGAGATCATCGCGCAGCACCCCAAAGCACGAACGCCCAGCTCAGCAGTACTGTCCAGTACCCACAAAGCGTAAGATCACCGGATTGACACGGTAGAGGTCACTGGTTCAATCCCAGCGTCGCCCATGGTTGCGTTCAATTTGGGTTACGGTTGGCGCGGAGTTACTCGCAGTTACCTGGCAAGCAGCGCTCAGCGCTTCCGAGTGCACACCCAGCGAATAATGTCGTGCGCGAGACTAACTGCTGCCTGTGAATGCGTGTGCGAAGTGTCACCGGCGGTTTTTCGGGTGAAGATCTATCGACTGAATTTGATGCTGTTGGGGCGAGTTGCCTTCCTTCTGAATTGTCTGACATGGATCATGTCCTGTTGGTGTTCCGGTACCACTTACTGGAAAACCGACACTCGTGATCCATTCGAAGGAGTCTCGATTTCGTAGGAGCCTCGATGCGTTTGAGCATTTCTCGTGTTGCCCCGATCCTCATGGGACTCGCGCTTGTCGCTTTTGGCGTCGCCCCGCTGCCCGCTATCGCGGAAGAAGCCGCACCAGGTCCAGACCTACTCGGCGTGGGGCAGTCGGCTCCGCCGCCGATCAACCCGCTATCGGGCACCCACACTGACGGCGCCCACAGCCAGGCGACTGTGACCGTGCCCAGCTGCAGCGAGAGCGACCTGCAAGCCGCGATCGCCGCGGTCGCCACAGTGGGCGGCACGGTCAACCTCAGGCCCGGCTGCACCTACACCCTCACCGACGCGGCACCGCCCAACGACGATAACGGACTTCCGGTCATCACCAGTGCCGTCACGATCAACGGAGCCGGCGACACCATCACCCGAGCCCCAACCGCGGCCAATTTCCGTTTCTTCCAAATCAATGGTCCCAATGGAAATCTCACACTCAACAGCCTGACCCTCAGCAACGGTCACGCGTCCGGCGGCCTAGGCAACGGCCGTGGCGGCGCCATCTGGCTCAGTGGCGGCGGTCCCGCACTGACGCTGAACACGACCAACCTCACCGGCAACATCGCCGACAGCTTTGGCGGGGCCATCGACAACGACAATGGCGCGGTGACGAGCAGCCGCAGCAACCTCGGCAACAACCAAGGGAGTGCGGGTGGGGCCGTGTTTGTCAGCCCATTCGGAGGTTCCGGCACGGCGACCTTCACCGGCACCAACATCATCGGCAACCACGCACGCATCTTGGCTGGCGGGATCGCCGCAGCCGTCGGCACGACGGTGACGCTGACCAGAAGCCCAGTCACCGGCAACGACGTCACCGGTACTAATCCGCAGGGCGGCGGCATCGCGCAAGCCGGAACCATGACGTTGAACAGCAGCCCGGTCACCCGCAATACCGCCACCGGTACTAATGCGCAGGGTGGTGGCATTTTCAACACAGTTGGCACGTTGAGGCTGACCACCAGCCCGGTCGTCGGCAACACCGCCAACGGCACGAACTCGCGCGGCGGCGGCCTGTTCAATACGGGCGGCGGCACGGCGACTCTCACGGCGAGCCCAGTCGTCCGCAATCAGGCGCTGGGAACGGGTGCAAACGGCGGCGGCATCTTCAACGCCAGCGGCACGGTGACGCTAAGCCTTAGCCCCGTCGTTGGTAACCAGCCCAACAACTGTGGAAGCCCCAGCACCGTACCCCGCTGCTTTTAACCCTGAGACCGCATATGCCGGTGTGTCCCGCGCTGCTACTCCGCGCGGGATACACCGGCACAGGGAACACCAAGCCTCCGTTCGTCAGTTATTCGTCAGGACACCAAAAACGATCAACGAACGACGAAAAATTAAGAACACCGTCTTAGCAGGTCAGAGGCGAAGTGTTGACAATCGCCGCAGGTCACAAATCCGCAGGCAGTGATTCCGCTTCAACGTGTGAGCGCGCTTGCATCACTTCCCGCCGTTCAGGGCGACACCTACTCGTCGTGAAGCGCCAAGGACCCGAAATACGTGGGGCACATTTGGGGCACATCACGTCAGAAGACGATGCTTGTTGATGACAAACGACGACAAACAAAATCGCCCTGCCACCTGGTCTTTCCGATATAAGCGCAGATAGACACGTCGCCTGAAACGCTCTCCTAAGGCGGGTATCGCGCGCCGACCCATGCTTAGCTCTGGGGCCGGACAGCCGTTGCAGGAGCGCAGGTCGCATCAAGGGGGCAAGCTTGGCAGCGAGCGTCACAGCTGGCCTCGGAGGTTTGCCCCCGTGACCCGACCTGATCGGGCTGAAGCCAGGT
>JBPYFK010000150.1:0-31840 GCA_051984675.1 Pseudonocardiaceae bacterium
CGGGTGCCGACCACCGGATCTCCCGCTCCGGCGCCCGCATCCGCGCACCATGGACCACCTCATCGACCAAGGGCGTCAGGTCGACTTCAGCGACTTCGAGCGACCGTTGACGGTCCAGCCGGGCCAGCAGCAACAAGTCCTCCACCAGCGCACCCATCCGCACCGACTCCTGCTCGATACGCCCCATCAAATCCCCCACATCCGCCCCCACCTCGGCACCGCCCCGCCGGTACAACTCCGCGAACCCACGAATCGACGTCAACGGCGTCCGCAACTCATGCGACGCGTCCGCGACGAAACTCCGCAACCGCTGCTCCGAGTCCTCCCGCTGCCGCATCGCCGCCGCCAACCGAGCCAGCATCGTGTTCAACGCCAACCCCAACCGACCCGTCTCCGTCGCCGGGTTCTCGTCCTCCACCCGCCGATCCCGCTCACCCGCCGCGATCGCATCCGCCGTCGCCTCGATCCGCGTCAACGGGCGCAACCCCACCCGCACCAGCACCGCCGCGACCACCCCCAACAACACGATCACCGCGCCGCCCACCAGCGACTCGATGAGCAGCAGCTGCCCAACCGCCGACTCGACGTTGCCCAACGACAACGCCACACCGATCACACCGCCCCCCGGCAACGGGTCACACCGCAGCCGCCACGGCGCACCACCAGCGCTGTCCGGCACCGTGGTCACGGGGTGCGCGCCGTGTCCCGGCGACGTCGTCGCCGAACAGATCGCGCGCATCTGCCTCGACTTCACCGCCGGCATGCTGGAGTCGCTGGCGACCCGACCTTCCACGCCCACCAACTGGTAGTTCGGGTCGAAGAACAGCACGCGGAAGTCGGTCGGCAGTGCGTGCTGCTGCGGGGGCGGTGGCGGCGGGAGGCGCCCTTCCCGCCAGGATCGGGCGATCCCCTCCAACTGACCGTCCACTCTGGATATCAGCTGGTGGCGCAGCAGCAGGACGCTGGACGCCCCCACCACGCACAGACCCATGGTGGACAGCACGAGCAGGACGACGACCAACCGCGTCCGCAGCGTCCAGTTCCGCGGGTGCGGCGCCCGAACCACCGATGATCACCGCCCCTGTCGCTGCCGCGCCTGTATGGTCGGCTCGCCCACCGTGTGCGGCCTCCCACCGTATGAAGCCCTTTTGACGTGCGAAGAAGGTGCGCGATCGCTGTGAGGAGCCTGGGAGGCCACGACCCCGGGCTCGCGCCCGCAGGGCGCCTACCAGCCATTTTGGTACAAGAATTCCCTCGATCGAGGTCTTCAGCCAGGAAACTCTCAGCTGGCTCTCATGCATTTCTCAGGTTCAGGCGCGTGTGACCCGTGACCCGGCCTTTCGGCACTGTCTCGCCTCGGCAGGCCGGGCGTAGCGTCGGCCCTGCTGCTTGGGAGATCGGAGTATGGGTGCCGGATTGGCCGCACAACCGCAGCCCGCGTCAAGCAACGGGCCGCGGTGGCGATTCGATGGGCAAACCGCGACGGTTCTTGGTGCCCTCGCGGCCGGTGTGCTGCTCGCGGCGGTCGGGCAGACCGCGATCGCGGTGCCACTGCCGGCGGTCACCGGCCAGCTCGGCTCGCTGAGTTACCTCGCGTGGCCGCTGACCGCCTACCTGGGCGCCGCCGCCACGACGATGCCGTTGCACAGCAAGCTTTCCGACGTCTACGGCCGGCGAGCGGCGTACGTGCTGGCGATGGTGATCTTCCTGGCCGCCTCCGAGCTCGCCGTCCCGTCCACCGGGATAACCGAGCTCATCATGTTCCGCGCTCTGCAGGGCGTGGGGGCTGGCGGGCTCCTGGCGCTGGCCTTCGTGACCGTCGGAGACGTCCTCCCACCCCCACGACGTGCGGGCGCTCGCGGCTTCCTGGCGGCGGTCTGGGGCCTCGGCACCCTCCTGGGACCTGTCGTCGGTGGGCTGCTCACCGCACGCCTCGGCTGGCCCTGGGTGTTCTCCGCGAACGTCCCCGTGGGAGCCGCGATCCTGCTGGTACTGGCGGTGACGCTGCGCCTTCCTCGCCGTCGCCGGGATCGCGATCTCGACCTGTTCGGCGCGGTGCTGCTGCTGCTCGGGATCGGACTGCTCCTGGACTACCTCTCGTGGGAGGGGCCGGTACGGGGATGGACGGCCAGCGTCAGCCTCGTGGTGCTCGCCGAAGGGCTGGCGGCGGTGTTCCTGTTCCTCGGTTGGGAAACCCGCGCCGCCGAACCGCTGTTGCCGCTACGGCTGCTCCGCGAGCGCACCGCCGGCAAGGCGATGGTGACCGCCGCCGCGCTGAGCGCGGCGATCTTCGGGGTCCTGGTGCTCCTTCCCCTGCAAGCGCAGGTGGTCACGGGCGCCTCCGCGACGTGGTCCGGCTTGTTCGCCGCGCCATTGGCCGCCGGCGCCCTGCTGGGAGGTGTCGCGACGGCAATCCTCGTACGCCGTTCGGGGGTCAGCCGCGTGCTGCTGGTCGTGGGCGCGGCAGCCGTGATCGCGTCGATGCTGTCGCTGGCCGCGTTGGTGGACAGTGGACGCCAGCCGGACATCACCGACTCCGGGTTCCTGCTCGCACTGCTGCTCGCGGGTGCCGGCCTCGCCTCGGCATGGCAGGTCACCCTGCGCCTCACGGTCAGCGCCGCGCCGGACGGCGAAGCGAGCAGCGCCGTCGCGGCGAGCGTGTTCCTCCAGATCATCGGCGGCGCGGCGGGTGCGACGCTGGGAAGTGCGGTGCTGGCGACCCGGCTCGGCGCCCCACTCCCGGTTGACCTGCTCAACACCGCCGGGCTGAACCCCGCGACGCTCAACTCGATCGGCGAACCGGACCGCACGGCCATCCTCGCCGCGTTCAGCCAGGGTCTGGTGTGGGTCTTCCTCGCAGCGGCCGCGATGGCCACGGTCGCGCTGCTGGTCAGCATGTCGATTAAGGTGGTCCCGCTCCGCGACGCGGTGACGCTGGGCGAGCTGGAACCCGCGCCGGCGCCTGTGGTGCCCCGGCCCGCCCCAGCGCCCGCAGCACCCCGGCTAGCTCCCCGACCCGCGCGAGCACCGGAACCAGCGCCCAAGCCACCCGACGTGATCACGCCACGAACGCCGGAACCCGCGCCCAAACCGGTGCCGGCAGCTCCCCTTGCTCGGCGGGTGCGTCCGGTACGGCCAGCTCGCCCCCGGCGCCAGTGGATCACTCGGCGCCGCCTCGCCATCGCGGCTGGCGTGCTCCTGGCGCTCCTGGTGTCCGGCTACGGCGGCGGACTGCTGTACGCGGGTCCTGGCGTGTTGCGGGGTACTACGGTCGCGGGTGTGCCGATCGGCGGACTCCCACCGGCGGAGGCGGAGCAGAAGCTTGCGGTGACGCTCACGCCGATGGCGAATGCCCCGGTCCCACTGCAAGCCGCTGGCCAGCGGTTGACCCTGGACCCGCGTACGGCTGGTCTGCGGATGGACCCGCGCGCGACGGTCGCGGCGACCGGTCGGCGCAGCTTCAATCCCGTCCAGCTGTTCAACGTGCTCGTCTACGCACCCCGGCAAGTGCCCGTCCACACCGGCGCGGACCCGGTGCTCCTGGGCACGGCGCTAGGGCAGGTTGAGCGCCAGGTGCACCGCAATCCCTCAGACGGCACCATCGCGTTCGCCTCCGGCACGCCTCAGGCGGTGGCCGCCCAGGACGGCCAGACCATCGACCTCCCGCGGTCGATCACCACGGTGGAGGACGAATACCTCCACCGAGCGACCATCCCGCTTCCGGTCGTGGTCCTGCCTCCGAAGGTCAGCACCGCCGAGGTGTGGCGGGAGATGCACGACTTCGCCGAGCCCGCCGTCTCCGGGCCGGTCACGGTCAACGTCCAAGGCAAGAGCGTGTCGCTACCGCCGTCGACGTTCGCCGCGCACCTGAGCGTGTCCCCCGACAGCAACGGCGTTCTGCACCCCTCCGTGGACGGGTCCGGTGTCCTCAACGACGCCGGCGCGGAACTCGGGCCGCTGCAGGTGTCGCCCAAGCACGCCAGCACGCAGATCGTCCGGGGCAGGCGGGTCACGAGTCCGGCCCAGGACGGCTACATCATCCGCCCGGAGGACCTCGCCGGCGCCCTGGTTCAGGCACTGCCGCAAACCGGCGCGGGCCGCGTCGCCAACGTCTCACTGACGACCGTGCACGGCTGACCGTGTCTCAGCTGCGTACCGTCGATTCGGCCATCTCACGGCGGCTGCGCGCACGCGTCCACGGCCAGGTCACCAACGCCCAGCCGGCCAGCCCGACGACGAACTCGACCGCCAGGTACCCCGGCCAGCCGCCCATCAGGTCCAGGATCGACGGGTTCGTGGGCTTGGTGTTGAGGAAGCCGTAGTTCGTCCCGGCCAGCTCGTTGAACGTGAACGCGAACGCTCCCCAGACCAGCGTGATCCACACCGCCGTCCAGAGGCTGTGCCAGCCCGGTCGCATCCGCAACCAGAACGTCAGGTACACGGCCGCCCACAGCACCAGGCAGTGCTGGCCCCAGAACATGATGAAGCTCGCGCTCGGAAAGTCGGTCTCCGGGCCGGTCAGCGCGGGCGTGATGATGGCCTGCGGTACCAGCGTGAATCCCCAGTAGTAGGTGCACGAATACGCCCACTGCCGCCGCGACCACAGCGCATAGGCGGCCGCCATCCACGCGAGGTCGCAGAGCTGGAACGGCAACGACCAGCCGAGATTCCACTTCCCCGGTGTGAAGGCGTAGATCTGCAACGGCACCTGGAACACGACGATCACGATGGCGAAGACCCGCGCACCGAAGATCACGCGCTGCCCGTCCCGGTACCGGTGCCCGAACCAGCCCAGCAGCACCGCCACCACGGTCAGCAGGACCACGACGGCCCAGTGCGATGTCCCGTACACCGAAAAGGATCGCTGCTGCTCCAGCAGATTCACAGTGCCAGCGTAAGGCCCATCCCCGAGAGACCGGGCTGCCGAAGAACCGGCGCCCTCACGAATGTGCGTTGCGCGGCTTGGGCTGGCAACGCGGGCAGGTGTACGAAGAACGGTTCATGAACGCGTCCCGCCGAACGGCGGCTCCGCAACGCGGGCACGGGCACCCGTCCTGCCCGTAGACCGCCAGCGACCGGTCGAAGTAGCCCGACTGCCCGTTCACGTTCACGTACAAGGCGTCGAACGACGTCCCGCCCGCGTCGAGTGCGCAGGTCATGACGTCCGCGACGGCGGAAAGCAACGCCCGCCCGTCCGGGCGGCTGAGCGTCGCGGTGGGCCGCGCCCAGTGCAACTTCGCGCGCCACAGCGCTTCGTCCGCGTAGATGTTGCCGATGCCCGAGACCAGCGTCTGATCCAGCAGTGCGCGCTTGACCCCAGTGCGCCGAGCCCGCATCGCCGCCACCGCGGCCTCGACGTCGAACGCCGGTTCCAGCGGGTCGGCAGCGATGTGCGCCACCGGACCCGGCACGTCCACCCCGGCCGCCGGCACCAGTTCGGCCAGGCTCAGCCCCCCGAAGGTCCGCTGGTCGACGAACCGCAACTCGGGTCCGCCGTCGTGGAACCGGAACCGCACCCGCAGGTGCTTCTCATCGGGAGCGTCCTCGGGCTGGACCAGCAGTTGCCCGCTCATCCCGAGGTGCGCCAGCAGCGCCTCGCCATCCGACCCGCTACCACCGGCGACCGCCGGCGGGCCCAGCTCCAGCCACAGGTACTTGCCGCGCCGGCAGGCCGCGACCAGCTTGCGCCCGGCCAAGCAACCAGCGAAATCGTCAGCACCCGGCAGATGCCTGCGGACGGCACGCGGGTGCAGGACCTCCACGGCGGACACGGTGCGTCCCACCGCGTGCTCATGAACTCCGCGACGAACGACCTCGACTTCAGGCAGCTCGGGCACGGCTCACGCCGAGGACTTCCCGCCGGAGGCGTCGGGCTCCTCGGCCGCCTCCTGCTCCTTGAGCCGGTCGGACAGCGTGCGCCAGGCGGCCTCGGCGGCCTTCTGCTCGGCCTCCTTCTTCGTCCGGCCGTCGCCGGTGCCGAGCTCCTCACCACCCACCAGGACGTGGGCGCTGAACTCCTTGCGGTGATCCGGCCCCTGCTCGTCCACCCGGTACTCGGGGACGCCGAGCGTCGCCGCCGCCGTCAACTCCTGCAGGCTGGTCTTCCAGTCCAGTCCGGCACCGCGCTGCGGCGCCTCGTCCAGCAGTGGCTCGAACAGGCGGTGGATCAGGTCCCGCACGACGTCGATGCCGTGCTCCAGGTACACCGCCCCCAGCAGCGCCTCCAGGCCGTCGGCCAGGATGCTCGCCTTGTCCCTGCCGCCGGTGAGCTCCTCACCGCGCCCGAGCAGCACGTACGAACCGAGCCCGCCCTCGCCGAGCCGCCGGGCGACACTGGCGAGCGCGTGCATGTTGACCACGCTGGCCCGCAGCTTCGCGAGCTGCCCCTCGGGCAGCTCCGGGTGGTTCTGGTACAGGTGGTCGGTGATCACCAGGCCGAGCACGGAGTCACCGAGAAACTCCAGCCGCTCGTTCGGTGGCAGGCCACCGTTCTCGTACGCGTACGAGCGGTGCGTCAGGGCAAGGGTGAGCAGCTCGTCGTCGAGTTCGACGCCGAGTGTCTTCATCAACGGTGTCCGGTCGACCGCGCGAGCCCGCTGCTTTCCCCCCACTACCGTGGTCCTGTCAGGCGGGACGGGTGATCTGACGGTTGCCGTAGGTGCCGCAGGACGGGCAGGCGACATGCGGCAGCTTCTGCTCGCCGCAGCCCCGATTGGAGCAGGTCACCAGGGTCGGCGCGGCGGCCTTCCACTGGGAACGGCGCTTGCGGGTGTTGGACCGCGACATCTTGTGCTTCGGGACTGCCACGACTACTTCTCCTCCTCGGTCCCGCCGAACCGCTCACGCAACGCGGCCCAGCGCGGATCAATGGTCTCATGGTGATGATCCGGGTCGAGTTCGGCCCACTTGGCGCCGCAGCCGGCGCACAGCCCCGGACAGTCCGGGGAGCACACCGGTGACGACGGCAACGCGGTCAGCAACAGGTCCCGCACCACCGGTTCGAGATCGATCAGATCGTCCACGATCCGATTGACCTCGTCTTCGTCCGTGCTGGCATCAGTAGCACTGTCCGGGTACGCGAACAGCTCCTGCAACTCGACCTCGACCTCGTCGGAGACGGGGTCCAGGCACCGGGCGCACTCCCCCCGCACCGCCGCGACAGCGGTCCCCGAGATCAGCACGCCCTCCACCACGGACTCGGCCAGCACGTCCAGCTCGACGGTCCCGCCCTCAGGCACCCGGATCAGGTCCAAGCCCATCCCCGCCGGTGCCGGCGCTTGACGCTGGTAAGCGCGGCTGTAGCCCGCTCGTCGCCCGATGTCCCGGGTGTCGATCACCCAGGGACCGGCGTGCGAGGGGCGCGCAACATCGTGGTTCGGTGCCATCACACGTTTTCGAGTAGCCGGATTGTCACGTCCACCGGTAGCCGACCGGCACGGCCGCTCGGATCAGCCGCTCCAGAGTACGCGAGCCAACCCCCACGGGTCACATCGCCCCGGCCCAGCCCGCCGACGTTACCCGGCGGACGAGCCGTTGCCGACCGGTGTCCACTCCTCGTAGTCAAACGGCGCCCCGACCGGGCTACGCAACTGCTGACGCCCCTTACCGACCGTGCGCAACGTCTTGCTCAGCAGGTCCTCGAACTCCGCGAGCCGCGAGTCAACGTAGGCGTCGCAGTCGCCGCGCAGCCGTTCGGCATCGGAGTTGGCCTCGTCCACGATGCGTTTCGCCTCGTTCTGGGCCGCGTGGACGACCTCGGTCTCGGCGACCAGCCGGGCCTGCTCCTCGCGCCCCTCGTGCACCGACTGCTCGTACGAGGCGCGACCGGCCTGCACCATGCGGTCGGCCTCCGCCTGCGCCCGGTGGATGTAGTCGTCGTACTCGCGGCGACCGTGCGACACGGTCTTCTCGGCCTCCGAGCGGGCGTCGGCGAGCATCTGCTCCGCGCGCTCGCGCGCCTCGGCGAGCACGTCCTCGGCCTCGGCACGCGCGGACGCCACGGTCTTCTCGGCTTCGTCGCGGGCGTCGTGGAGGCTCTTGTCCGTCTGCGCCTTCGCCTCGGCCACCACCTCGTCACGGTGGTCGAGCACGTCCTGGGCGTCATCGAGCTCCGACGGGAGCGAGTCCCGCACGTCGTCGAGCAGCTCCAGCACGTCACCTCGGGGTACCACGCACCCCGAGGTCATCGGTACTCCGCGCGCTTGCTCGACGATCGTGACGAGCTCGTCGAGCGCCTCGAATACCCGGTACACCTCGGTCTCCCTGCCGTCGTAGCCCCTGGGGCCCATCGCCGCTGCGGGCAGCCGGCCACCAGCACCCTGGCGCCAGCGGCGATCCCCGATCCACCCAAATTCTGGCAGGACTGCCCGTGGATCAGTTTGCCCGCAGGAGCAACCACTGGCGGGGATCTGGCACTCCGCGTGTCCGAGACGCCCGATCAGGTCACGCCATCACGCACATCAGGCCATCAAGCAAGTCAGGCCAATCACGCAAGTCAGGCCAATCACGCATTGATGTTCGTGAGCTGGAAGCTCGCGTAGTGGTCGCCGGTGTAGAAGTACTCACCGTGCTCGCCGACGACGAAACGGCGCGCACCACGGTTCGGGCTGCCCGGGGTGACCACGGTGTACTCCTTGTAGTAACCCTCCGCGCAGTCCGGCAGCACGCCTTCCCGGTTGGTGAACGTCTGGCCGTCCTGCGGGTACGGGAACGGCCCGCCGGACTTGATCCGGTTCACGGTGTCGGTCGCTTCCTTCGGCAACGACGACAGGTTGACCTGCTTGAACCCGGACGTGTCACCGCACGGGGCCTGCTCGGTCCGGGCACCGGTCTTGGCGTCGACATGGTGCGCGCTGAGGTGATGCGGCGCGACGGCGGCGTTCGTCGCGGAGAGCGGGTAGTTGGCCAGGGACTGGCCGGAGACCTGGAATCCCAGCAGCCCCAGGAACGCGACCAGGCCAGCCGCCAGCGCGGTGGCGATGCGGAGAGAGTTCGACGGCAGCTTGCGCATGGCCGGCACGGTAGCGTAACCGTCCGGTCACAGTGTGCGATTGACGGGAACCCGCCAGGTCTGGTCACCGAGTTTCGGCGAGCCGCTCCAGCAACCGCTTCTCGATCGTGGGGGGCAGCAGCCCGGACACGTTGCCGCCGTAGGTGGCGACCTCCTTGAGGAGGGAGCTGGCCAGGAAGCTGTACTCCGGGTTGGTGGACATGAACAGCGTCTCCACCCCGGACAGTCGCTGGTTCATCTGCGCCATCTGGAGCTCGTAGTCGAAGTCGCTGACCGCCCGCAGTCCCTTGACGATCGCGCTGATCCCCTGCGAGCGGCAGTAGTCCACCAGCAGGCCGTGCCAGGCGTCCACCCGGACGTTCGGCCACACGGCCGTGACCTCGCGAAGCATGTCCAGCCGCTCCTCAACATCGAACAGGCTTTTCTTGTTCTTGTTGATGAGCACGGCGACAACGACCTCGTCGAAGAGGCCGGCAGCTCGCCCGATGATGTCCAGATGACCGTTGGTAACCGGGTCGTAAGAGCCTGGACAAACGGCCTTTCTCATGGTCATTGACGGTAGCAGCCGAACGGCTGACCAGGAGCGACGACGTGGCATGGGTCACCTGCTCGTAACCTCCCGGCAGCTCTGCCGTTGTTCCCGCCCGTCAACCGTGCCCGCCCGTCAACCGTGCCCGCCCGTCAACCGTGCTTGGCCCAATGCACCGCGGTGTCTCCGTAGCGGCGGGACCGCAGTGCGGCCAGTGGCGCCGGCCAGTCGGGCTCGCCGCTGCGCGCCGCCCGTTCCACGACGACCACGCTGTCCACGTCCGTCCAGCCGCCGGCCACGAGCAGGTCGAGCATGTGCCGCAGCCGCCCGGAATCCACGTCGTACGGGGGGTCGGCCAGCACCGCGTCGAACGGCTGGCCGCAGGCCGCGGCGAGCAGGGTCTCGACCTTGCCCTGCTCGACGCGGAAGTCCGCGAAGCCCAGCGCGGCGACGTTGCGCCGGAGCAGGCCGGCGGCGCGGCGATCGGACTCCACGAACGTCACGTGCGCCGCCCCTCGGGACAGCGCCTCCAGCCCGAGGGCGCCGGAGCCGGCGTACAGGTCGAGAATCCGCGCGCCGGGCAGCGTCATCGCTGACTCAAGGGCGCTGAACAGCGCCTCCCGCACCCGCTCCGAAGTGGGGCGGGTGCCGCGCTGCGGAACCTCGATCCGCCGCCCACCCGCCGTGCCGGCCACGATCCTCGTCACCGCACCATCGTGGCACCGGCATGCGGCGGGGCGGACTCCAGCGCCCGGTTACGGCAGAACCTGCACCTCGTCGCCCGGGTTGAGGGTGTCGAAGAACCGCTCGGCCGCACTGTGCGAGAGATGGACGCAACCGGCGGATTCCTTCTGGAGGCTGCCCTCGTGGAACGCGACGCCGGTGGTCGTGAAGAATACCGAGAACGGCATGGGCGCGTTGTTGAACTCGCTGCTCTTGTGGTCGCGGTCCTTCCACTGCACGTGGAAGATGCCCACTGGGGTCTCCTCACCTTTGCGGCCGGACGTGATCGGCACCGACCCGTAGGTGGCGTTGCCGTCCTTCTGTAACCACGCCCGTTGCGCGGACAGGCTCACGCACGCCTTGGCCTGCGGCTCGCAGGGCGTGCGCTCGGACTGATCGGACGCGCGCACGGTCGGATGGGCGGTCGGGGTCGCGGCAGTAGCCGTGGCGGTGCCCGCGATCAGGCCGCCGAGCGCCAGGGCCGTCATCGTCAGCACGCGCGCTTTCCTGTTACCCACCTGGTGTCTCCTCACCCTCTACCTCGTGTGAACTGGCTACCTCGTGTGAACTGGCTCGGCGAGCGCCGGCCCAGCCAAGGTCGGCGCGTCTCTCGCTACCTCCAGGAGACGCACCGGGGTACCACCAGGTTGTGTGACCTGCGCGGGAAACCCGAACAGGAGTACTGACGTAGGTCTCGCGTAAGTGCCGTGGCGGGAACGACTGCGCCCCCTGAGCACAGATCGACCCTGAGCACAGATCGACCCTGAGCACACAGAGGGCACCCGACCGTTGTCGACAACAGCCGGGTGCCCTGCTGATCTTGACCGATCAGTGGAGTTCGATGATCAGGTCGCCGCCTTCGACCTGCTGTACCTTGCCGATCGCGACCCGCTTGACGGTCCCGCCGGCCGGCGCGGTGATCGCGGCTTCCATCTTCATCGCCTCGATACTGGCGACGGTCTGGCCGGCTTCCACCGCGTCGCCCTCGGACACCGCCAGGGTGACCACGCCGGAGAACGGCGCGGGCACGTGGCGAGCGTTGGCGCGGTCGGCCTTCTCCGCCTGGGGCAGGTCGGAGGCCACCGACCGGTCCCGCACCTGGATCGGGCGGAGCTGGCCGTTGAGCGTGGCCATGACGGTGCGCATCCCGCGGTGGTCGGCTTCGCCGACGGCTTCCAGCCCGATGAGCAGCCGCATGCCCGGTCGCAGGTCCACCGAGTACTCCTCGCCGGGCCGCAGGCCGTAGAAGAAGTCCTTGCTGCGGAGCTTCGACGTGTCCCCGTACGCCTCGCGGTGCTCGGTGAACTCCTTGGTGGGCTTGGGGAACAGTAGCCGGTTGAGGGTCTGCCGCCGGTCGTCCGCCAGCCCCTTGCGGTCCTCTTCGGACAGTTCAGCGACCTGGCGCTCGCTGGAACGGCCCTGCAGGGCGCGGGTGCGGAACGGCTCCGGCCAGCCGCCCGGCGGGTCGCCCAGCTCGCCCTGCAGGAAGCCGATCACCGAGTCGGGGATGTCGAACTTGGACGGTTCGGCCTCGAAGTCGGCCGGGTCGACGCCGGCTCCGACCAGGTGCAGCGCCAGGTCACCGACCACCTTCGACGACGGGGTGACCTTGACCAGCCGGCCGAGCATCCGGTCGGCGGCGGCGTACATCGACTCGATCTCCTCGAACTTGTCGCCGAGGCCGAGCGCGACCGCCTGGGTGCGCAGGTTCGACAGCTGGCCGCCGGGGATCTCGTGGTGGTACACGCGGCCCGTCGGGGACGCCAGCCCCGCCTCGAACGGCCTGTAGACCTTGCGGACCGCCTCCCAGTAGGGCTCCAGGTCGCAGACGGACTGCAGGTCCAGGCCGGTGGGACGGTCGCTGTGGTCGGTGGCCGCCACGACCGACGACAGCGGCGGCTGCGATGTCGTGCCGGCCATCGACGCCGCCGCACCGTCGACCGCGTCCACACCTGCCTGGATCGCGGCGAGGTAGGTGGCGAGCTGCCCGCCCGCGGTGTCGTGCGTGTGCAGGTGCACCGGAAGGTCGAACTCCCGGCGCAGCGCGCTGACCAGCTTCGCGGCGGCGGGTGCCCGCAGCAGACCGGCCATGTCCTTGATCGCCAGGACGTGCGCGCCGGCCCGCACGATCTGTTCGGCCAGCCGCAGGTAATAGTCCACTGTGTACAGATTCTCGGCGGGGTCGCAGAGATCCGCCGTGTAGCACAGCGCGACCTCGGCGACCGAGCGACCGGTCTCCCGGACGGCGTCGATCGCGGGACGCATCTGCTCGACGTCGTTGAGCGCGTCGAAGATGCGGAAGATGTCGATGCCGGTGTCGGTGGCCTCCTGCACGAAGTGCTCGGTCACCTCACGCGGGTACGGCGTGTATCCCACGGTGTTGCGCCCACGCAACAGCATCTGCAGGCAGATGTTCGGCACGGCCTCGCGCAGCGCCTCCAGCCGCTCCCACGGGTCTTCCGCGAGGAACCGCAGCGCCACGTCGTAGGTCGCGCCACCCCAACACTCCAGGGACAGCAGCTGCGGGGTGAGGCGCGCGACGTGCGGGGCGACGGTCAGCAGGTCACGGGTGCGTACCCGGGTGGCCAGCAGCGACTGGTGCGCGTCCCGGAACGTCGTGTCGGTGACGCCGACGGTGGTGGATTCCTTCAGCCAGCGGGCGAAGCCCTCCGGTCCCAGTTCGGTCAGCTGCTGCTTCGAGCCCGCCGGCGGTGCGACCGACAGATCCACTTCCGGCAGCTTGTGGACCGGGTCGACCGTGTTCGGGCGTTCCCCGTTGGGTCGGTTGACCGTCACGTCGGCGAGGTAGTTCAGCAGCCGCGTGCCCCGGTCGGCCGGGTGCCGGGCGGTCAGCAGGTGCGGGCGCTCCTCGATGAACGACGTGGTGACCCGGCCTGCGGCGAAGTCGGGATCGTCCAGCACGGCCTGCAGGAACGGGATGTTGGTGGCGACGCCGCGGATGCGGAACTCCGCGACGGCGCGGCGCGCCCGAGCCACGGCGGTCGGGAAGTCCCGACCCCGGCAGGACAGCTTCACCAGCATCGAGTCGAAGTGCGCGCTGATGCTCGTGCCCGCACCGGCGGCACCGCCGTCGAGGCGGATGCCGGCCCCGCCGGGCGAGCGGTAGGCGCTGATCATGCCGGTGTCCGGGCGGAAGCCGTTGGCCGGGTCCTCGGTGGTGATCCGGCACTGCAGGGCCGCACCGCGCAACCGGACGGACTCCTGGGTCATGCCCAGGTCTTCCAGCGTTTCCCCGGCGGCGATCCGAAGCTGCGACTGCACGAGGTCGGCGTCGGTGACCTCTTCGGTCACCGTGTGCTCGACCTGGATGCGCGGGTTCATCTCGATGAACACGTGCCGGCCCTGCTCGTCGACGAGGAACTCCACGGTTCCGGCGTTGACGTAGCCGATCTGCTGGGCGAACGCGACCGCGTCGGCGCAGATCCGCTCGCGCAGCTGCGGGTCCAGGTTCGGCGCGGGCGCGAGCTCGATGACCTTCTGGTGCCGGCGCTGCACCGAGCAGTCCCGCTCGTAGAGGTGGATGACGTTGCCGGCGGCGTCGGCGAGGATCTGCACCTCGATGTGCCGGGGGTTGACCACCGCCTGCTCCAGGAAGACCGTCGGGTCCCCGAAGGCGGACTCGGCTTCGCGCATCGCGGCTTCCAGCGCCTCGCGCAGCGCGGAGAGCTCATTGACCCGGCGCATACCCCGGCCGCCACCACCGGCAACGGCCTTGACGAACACCGGGAACCGCATGTTCTCACCGGCGGCCATCAGCTCGTCGACGTCGCTGGAGGGCGCGGAGGAGTCCAGCACCGGCACGCCGGCCCGGCGTGCGGCGGCCACCGCGGTGGCCTTGTTACCGGTCATCTGGAGGATCTCGGCCGGCGGTCCCACGAACGTGATCCCCGCCTGCTGGCACGCCTTGGCCAGTTCGGGGTTCTCGGACAGGAAGCCATAACCCGGGTAGACCGCGTCGGCGCCGGCCTTGCGCGCCGCGTTGATGATCTCCTCAACGGACAGGTAAGCGCGCACCGGATGGCCCGGTTCGCCGATCTCGTAGGACTCGTCGGCTTTGAGCCGGTGCAGCGAGTTGCGGTCTTCGTGCGGGAACACCGCGACCGTACCCGCGCCGAGTTCGTATCCAGAACGGAACGCGCGGATTGCGATCTCACCGCGGTTGGCGACGAGAACCTTCCGGAACATTGCCGGCTACCTCCTGTGGGCAGGTGTCGGACGATCAAAAAACAGTACCGCGAAAATTCCGATCAAGGTGAGCGCCCCCTCAGGTGACGCACGTCATGATTGCGCACTCCCACCCATTTTGACCTGGTGAGATCGCTTCGCGATACAAGACTCACCCAACGAGAATTTTCTCCCTATTTTCTCATCAGGAAACTGGCACCGGGGTTCCAGAACGGCTCTCACGGCTCCTCCGCAAAGTTTCGTGATCGATCCCGAAGAAACAGGATCATTTCCAGCGCCGGTCAATTGTTGACCGCGAAGACCGGAGAGCGGTCAGCTCTTCTCCAGGAACTCGGCGCGCTCGTCGTCCACCAACTCGGCGACCATCGCCGCCAGGCCGGGGTGCTCGCGCAACTTCGGGTCGGCGGCGATGACGGCCAGCGCCTCCTCGCGGGCCTCGGCGATCACGTCCTCGTCGCGCAGCAGCGACAGCATCCGCAGCCCCGACCTCCGCCCGGACTGTGCCGCACCGAGGACATCGCCCTCGCGGCGCAACTCCAAGTCGAGCTGCGCCAGCCGGAACCCGTCCGTGGTCGACGCGACGGCGTCCAGCCGCTCCCGCGTGGTCGTCCCCGACACCGCCTCGCTGACCAGCAGGCACAACCCCGGCGCGGAACCCCGCCCGACCCGGCCACGCAACTGGTGGAGCTGGCTGACCCCGAACCGGTCCGCGTCCATGATCACCATGACGGTCGCGTTCGGCACGTCCACACCGACCTCGACCACCGTGGTCGCGACCAGAACCTGCAGCTCACCGGCGGCGAACGCGCGCATCACGCCGTCCTTGTCCTCCGGGCTCAGCCGCCCGTGCAACACACCCAACCGCAGGTCGGACAGCGGGCCATCGCGCAGCTGCGCCGCGACGTCCACCACCGCCAGCGGGGCCCGCTTGTCCGTCTCGGCGTCCTTCGGCGGCTCCTCCCTCCCGTCATCCATTTCGGACCGGTCATCCATTTCGGACGCCCCGAGCAGGCAGTCCACATCGGACTCCTCGGCGTTGACCGCTTTCGCCCCGGACTTCCGGGACGCGGGGGTCTCGTCATCGCCGATGCGCGGGCACACGACATACACCTGGTGCCCGCCGGCGACCTCTTCGCGCACGCGTTGCCATGCCCGCTCCAGCCAGGCGGGTTTCTCCGCGACCGGCACGACATTCGTACTGATCGGCGAACGCCCGCGGGGAAGCTGACGCAGCGCGGAGGTCTCCAGATCCCCGTACACCGTCATCGCCACCGTGCGTGGGATCGGTGTCGCGGTCATCACCAGCACGTGCGGCGCGATTTCGTCCCCGGCGCGTGCGCGCAGCGCGTCCCGCTGCTCCACGCCGAAGCGGTGCTGCTCGTCAACGACGACCAGCCCGAGATCCGCGAACGACACGCGATCCTGGATCAGGGCGTGCGTGCCCACCACGATGCCGGCGTTGCCGGACGCGGCGTCCAGCAGCGCCTGCTTGCGCTGGGCGGCCGGCAGCGACCCGGTGAGCAGCGCAACCCGGGTGGCGTTGTCCGCACCACCGAGTTCACCGGCGCGAGCGAGATCGCCTAGCAGTTCGGTCAGCGACCGCGCGTGCTGCGCCGCCAGGACTTCGGTCGGCGCGAGCATCGCCGCCTGCCGGCCGGCGTCGACGACCTGCAGCATCGCCCGCAACGCGACCATGGTCTTGCCCGAACCGACCTCGCCCTGCACCAACCGGTTCATCGGATGCTCGCCGGCGAGGTCCGCCGCGATGTGCTCCCCCACCTCGCGCTGACCTTCGGTGAGCTCGAACGGAAGCCGCTGGTCGAAGGCTTCCAGGAGGCCGCCGTCCCGCCGCGGGCACGCCGGCGCGGGACGCGCCTGGGTCGCGTCCCGCAGCCGTGCCAGCACGAGCTGCACCGCCAGGGCCTCGTCCCACTTCAGCCGGTGGCGCGCGCCTTCCACGTCCTCGTGGCCGTGCGGCTGGTGGATCTTGCGCAGCGCTTCCTCCAGCCCGGCCAGGCCCTTGCGGTCGCGCAGTTCGGCCGGAAGGGGATCGTCGGTGCCGTCCCAGGTGTCGAGGACCTGGCGCACGCAGCGGGCGATCGACCAGGATGGCAACCCCTGCGCCGAGGGGTACACCGGGATCAGCGCACCCGCGAACTCCTCGGCCGTCGAGGCGGATGCTCCCGCGCCGGAGGCAGCCCCCTCGCTGGATGAATCCGTCTCGAACAGCTGGTATTCGGGGTGGGCGAGCTGCAGCTTGCCCCGGTAGGCGGTGACCTTGCCGGCGAACAGCCCCCGCCGACCGGGAAGCAGTTCGCGCTCGCGCCACGCCTGGTTGAAGAACGTGCACAGCAGCGAGCGGTGACCGTCGGTGATGCGCGCCTCCAGGATCGTTCCCCGACGCGAGCGCATGGTGCGCTTGCTCACCCGCTCCACCTGCGCCAGCACGGTGGCGTGCTCGCCGATCTCCAGCCCCGAGATCGCCGTGAGTTCGCCTCGCTCGGCGTACCGGCGGGGATAGTGCCGCAGCAGGTCACCGACAGTGGCCAGTCCCAGCGCCGAGTCCAGCGCCTTCGCCGTCTTGGCGCCGAGCACGCGGTCGAGCCTCGTGTCCAGGGCGGACGACGTGGTCACGTTCGGCATACCGCTCCCCAATGCATGCGTTGCTCGGCCGGCTCGGCGCCTCCCCTACTCGACGCCGAGCAGGAGCACCGCACCCAATGATCCACCCGGATAGCAGGTGAACTCCACTTCCGGGTGGGTCCGCCGAAGGTGGCGCTCCAGCACCTCGGCGAGACCGTCCGGCGCGTCGTCACCCACCAGAGCGGTGAGCAACTCACCACCGGCCCCCAGCATCCGATCCGCCAGCTCGCGGGCGACCTCAACGAGGTCCGCGCCGATGAGGACGACGTCGCCGTCGACCATGGCCAACACATCGCCGGGCTGGCACCGCCCGACCCAGGTCAGCGCCTCCGCTTCGGCCACCAGCAGCTCCCCCCGCCGGGTGGCCGCGGCGGACTCGGCCATCGCGACCGCGTCATCGGCCGCTCGCCGGTGCGGGTCGTGCACCGCCAGCGCGGCCAGGCCCTGGACCGGGGACAGGGTGGGCAGCAGCACGACGTCCCGGCCGTCCCCCTCCGCGCGGCCAGCCACGTCCTCGGCGACCTCGCTCGCTACCTCACCGTTGGGCAGGACCAGCACGTGCGCCGCGTCCGCGCGCTCGATCGCTTCGTGCAGCGCACCGGCGTCCGGCGGCCGGGTCGGATCGACGGCCAGTACGACCGCGCCCTCGGAGCGGAACAGCTCCGCCAACGCATCGCCGCGCACGCAGGCCAGCACGGCACGGGCGCGCGGGGCAGCGGCAGGAGCCCCAGCGGGCAGCGGCGTCACCCGGATCTGGTGGGCCCGGCCGGCCAGCAACCCTGATTCGAGCGCCGCACCGATGTCGTCGCAGTGCACATGCACCGCCCACGAGCCGTCGCCGTCGCTGATCACGGAGACACAGTCACCGAGCCGTCCCAGGTCCTCGCGCAGCGTCGCGATCCGCGCCTCGTCCGCGCCGCTGACCAGGTACATGACCTCGTAGGTGTAGCCGTTCGAGGTCACCGGCGTCCGGTCTCGCACGAAGTCCACCCCAGGTGGGCAGAACGGTGCCTCCCTGGCCAGCCGGACCCCGCCGTGCACCACCGCATGCAGCGCGTCCAGCAGCACGACGAGCCCGCGCCCGCCCGCGTCTACGACGCCGGCTTCCGCCAGGACCGGAAGCTGGTCGGTCGTCTCGGCGAGCGCCCGGCTCGCCGCCAGCGTCGCCTCGCGCACGACGACGGCCAAGTCGTCGGTGTCACACAGCGCCACCGCGACGGCGGCAGCGTGCAACACCGACAGCAGCGTCCCTTCCGCCGGCTCGGACAGGGCCTGCTTCGCCAACTCGTCCGCCCGTAGCAGCGCACGTCGCACGAGCTCACCTCGCGCGCTGTCGGCATCCCGCAGGGTCTCCGCGAGCCCGCGCAGCACTTGGGACAGCAGCATCCCGGAATTCCCGCGCGCCCCGTTGACGGCGCCCTTGGCCAGGGCCGCGAGCACACCGCCCAGGGTCTCGTGCTCGGCGGCGGGAGGCAGCGCGTCGACCGCGCAGCGGATGGTCTGCAGCAGGTTCGTTCCGGTGTCGCCGTCCGCGACCGGGTAGACGTTGATCCGGTCGATCGCGTCCCGGTCCGCGGCCAGCGCGGACGCGGCTTCCTGCGCCCACCTGCGAGCTGCGGCGGCGTCCAGCGCCGCCTCCGGGTCTGGCATGCTTCGAGGACCTCCCGTCACCACGTTCCGCGGCTGGCGCACTGCTGCTGGGGAGAGCCTAGTCCCCGGCCGGTGGGAACCTCGGGAACGTGGCCCGCTATCCTGGGGAGGTTGCCCGGCGGAGTCCCGGGTTTGAATCGCACGATTTCCGCCCGCGGATCACGGTCCGACCGGGCGTGCCTACACACAGTGAGGGGTGTCTGACGTGGCTGCCGTTTGCGACGTCTGCGGCAAGGGGCCGGGCTTCGGCATGTCGGTCTCGCACTCCCACCGGCGGACCAAGCGCCGGTGGAACCCGAACATCCAGACCGTGCACGCGAAGCTGGAAGGTGCCCGGCGCAAGCGCCTGAACGTCTGCACCTCCTGCCTCAAGGCCGGCAAGGTCGTCCGGGGCTGAAGCCGCCAGCGGGCGTATCGACTTCCCGAGACCGGGCTGGTGTCCACACCAGCCCGGTCTTCATTTCTGCGCGCACGAAAACACCCCCGGTACTCACCCACGAAGGGCTGCTCCTCCACAAAGGGCTGCTCCTCCACAAAGGGCTGCCTCCCCACAAAGGGCGGGAGCCTACCGGGGGACTTCAGCACTGTCTTGGAACCACCGCCGTCAGGGCAGTTTCCAGTCGATGGGGTCCGCTCCGCGCGCTCGCAGCATCTCGTTCGTGCGGCTGAAGGGCCGCGATCCGAAGAATCCCCGGTCCGCGGACATCGGGCTAGGGTGCGCGGATTCGACACACGGCACGTCGCCGAGCAGCGGCCGCAGGTTGCGCGCGTCGCGGCCCCACAGGATCGCGACCATGGGTTCCGGCCGCTGGGCCAGCGCCCGGATCGCCTGCTCGGTGACCTCCTCCCAGCCCTTGCCCCGGTGCGAGGCGGGCCGCCCGGGTTGGACCGTCAGCGCGCGGTTCAACAGCAGCACCCCACGCTCGGTCCAGGGCGACAGGTCACCGTTGGACGGCTCCGGGTAGCCCAGGTCGTCGCGGTACTCGCGGAAGATGTTGATGAGGCTTTTCGGCAGCGGCGAGACGTTCTCGTCGACGGAGAAGCTCAGCCCGACCGGGTGGCCGGGGGTCGGGTACGGGTCCTGTCCGACGATCAGCACGCGGACGTCGTGGAAAGGCTGCTGGAACGCCCGCAGCACCTTGTCCGGCGCCGGGAGGTAGCTGCGCCCGGCGGCGACCTCGGCGCGCAGAAAATCCCCCATCGCCTGGATGCGTTCCGCGACCGGCGCCAGCGCGTGGGCCCAGCCGGTCTCCACATTCTCGTGCAACGAACGTCCTGTCACAGCGGAAGACTGTATCCCCGGCCGGCACACCGACGGCTGCGGGAGTCCTACCGCCAGTGTTGCCAGCCCGTGGGGCCTTCATACACCTCGCCGTCAACCGTGACACCGCTGCCTTCGGACACCGTGCCGATGATGCGCCACTCCTCCGGCACGCTGCTTTCGCTCGGAAAGGTCGCCGCCAGGGCCTGGTCCTCGCCGCCGGTGAGCACCCAGTGGCGGGCGTCCGCGCCCAGCGCCGAGGCCACTTCGGACAGCCGCTGCGGCACTTCCAGCAGGTCGGTGCGCAGATCGACGGCCACTTGCGACGCCTCCGCGACGTGACCGAGGTCCGCGAGCAGCCCGTCAGAGGTGTCCACCATGGACGTCGCGCCCGCGGTCGCGGCCTGCGGCCCGGCCGCATACGGCGGCTCGGGGACGCGCTGCGCGCCGACGACAGCGACCGGGGACCGGAAGCCCCGCCCGAGCACCGCGAGACCGGCGGCGGCCCAGCCGAGCCGGCCGGCGACGGCGACGACGTCGCCGGGCCGCGCGCCCGCCCGCGTCACCGGCTCGCGGCCTTGCAGGTCACCGAGGGCGGTGACGGAGATCGTCAACGCCGGGGCGGTGACCATGTCGCCGCCGACCAGCCCGGCCCCGACCTGCTGCACTTCCTCCCACATGCCGGCGGCCAACTCGTCCACCACGGACGTGGCCACATCCGGCGCGCAGCCCAGGCCGACCAGAATGCCAGTGGGCACAGCGCCCATCGCGGCGATGTCCGAGAGGTTCACAGCCACCGACTTGCGGCCCACCTGGCGCGGTGTCGACCAGTCCAGCCGGAAGTGCACGTTCTCCACCAGCACGTCGGTGGTGGCGACGACGCGCCCGTCCGGGGCGGCGAGGACGGCGGCATCGTCCCCCGGGCCGAGCAGCGTGCCCGGGGCCTGCGCCCGGCCGGACGTCACCCTGCCGATCAGACCGAACTCACCCACCTGGGAGACGGTCGATGTGCGTTGGGCCGCATCCTGCGAGTCCGTGCTCACAGGGGACCTCCGTTCCTCGTGGTTCACTCAGCTTGGTGGGGTAGCTTTCTAGTTTCCTACCCGAGCATGTTGATCCAACCGAAGGGGCACGCCGTGGTCCAGGCATACATCCTGATTCAGACCGAGGTGGGTAAGGCGGCGACGGTCGCGGGCGAGATCGCGAGGATGACCGGGGTGATCAGCTCCGAGGACGTGACCGGACCGTATGACGTGATTGTCCGGGCGGAGGCCGAGAACGTCGACCTGCTCGGCAAGATGGTCGTCGCCAACATCCAGAACGTCGAGGGCATCACCCGGACATTGACCTGCCCGGTGGTTCACATCTGACGTGACCGAGTCCTGACATCACCGAATCCTGACATCGCTGAATCCTGACATCGCTGGGTCGTTGACGCATGAATCGTGCTGTTGTGAGCGGGGTGCCACGGCCCGTGCTGGTGCTGGCGATCGCGCTGACCCTTCTGCTGGCCGCGGGTGTGGCGGCTGTCGGCGTCGTGACCAGCCTCGCGGGTCGGCGAGCGGAGGACGCGGCCGTCGCCGCGCAGCAGGCCCGTCGCGGCGGCCCCCTCGCGGTGCCGCCCGCGCCCGCGCCGCAGGCCGGGACATCGGAGTGCGCGGCGGTGCTGGCGGCGCTGCCCGCCGAACTCTCCGTCGGCGGGGACCGGGTCCCGCACCGCGCGCTGGCAAGCCCGGCACCGCCTGCCACGGTCGCGTGGGGCGATGCCCGGCACGATCCGGTCACGCTGCGCTGCGGCGTGCCCAGGCCAGCGGAGCTGACCCCCACGTCGCAGCTGGAGGACGTCTCCGGCGTCGAGTGGTTGCCGATCAGCCAGCCGGGTCGTAACCAAACTCCTGCCAGCACAACGTGGATCAGCGCCGACCGGCCGGTGTTCGTGGTCTTCACCGTGCCCAATGACGCGGGCACGGCGCCGCTGCAGGACCTTTCAGCGATCCTGCGCCGGACCCTGCCCAGGCAGGACGCCTTCGGGCACTAACGAAGGCCGGTGCCTCGGGCGACCGCAGTGTCGACCAGCGTCGTCAGGAGGGTCGGGTAGTCGATACCGGTCTGCTCCCACATCCGCGGATACAGCGAGATCGACGTGAACCCCGGCATGGTGTTGACCTCGTTGATGATCAGCTCGCTGTCCTCGGTGACGAAGAAGTCCACCCGCGCCAGGCCCTGGCATTCCAGCGCGCGGAAGGCTCGGACGGCCGTGTCGCGCATGCGGTCGATCGCGTCGTCGCCGATCTTGGCCGGGATGTCGAACTCGGTGACGTCGTCGAGGTACTTCGATTCGAAGTCGTACCAGCCGGCGTCTCCAGTGACCCGGATCTCGGCGGGCAGCGACGCCTCGACGCGGCCGTCCGGGAACTCCAGCACCCCGCACTCGACCTCGCGGCCGACCACCGCCGACTCGACGATCACCTTCGGGTCGGTGCGCCGGGCTTCGGCGATCGCCGCGTCCAGGTCGGCCTCGTCGGTGACACGCGTGATGCCCACCGACGACCCGGCGCGCGCCGGCTTCACGAACACCGGAAGGCCCAGCCGCGCGCGCTGCCGGGAGTCCAAAGTGGTCTGGTCGCGGCGCAGGACCTCGAACCGGCCCACCGAGATGCCCTCGGCGGCGAGCAGTTTCTTGGTGTACTCCTTGTCCATCGACACCGCGCTGGAGAGCACTCCCGCGCCCGCGTACGGGATTCCGGCCATCTCCAGCAGACCCTGGATGGTGCCGTCCTCACCGAAAGCGCCGTGCAGCACCGGGAACACGACGTCCACCCCGGAGAACACCTCGCCAGCGCGCCCGGCTTCCAGCACGACCAGCCCGCCCCGGGTCGGATCGCCGGGCAGTGCCAGCGCCATGCTGCCGCCCTCGACCCGCGGGACCTGGCGGTCCTGGATCTCCAGGGCCTTCGGGTCGTCGGACGCCAGCGCCCAGGCACCCTCGGGCGTGATCCCCACCGGGATCACGTCGAACCGCTCGCGGTCCAGGTGGGCCAGTACGCTGCCAGCCGAAACGCAGGAAATGCCGTGCTCGGTGCTGCGCCCTCCGAAGACGACCGCCACCCGGGTCTTGCGCTGAGTCATGAGCGGGACGATACCGGCTCGCCCTCGTCGCTGCGGCCCGCGCCCGTCTGGACACCGGCATCCGCGAGCAACTCGATCAGCGTGGGCAGCACCTGCTCCAGTTCGGCGCGGGAGCAGGCCGCGTAGCCCAGCGGGATGCCGTGCCACTGCGGGTGCTGGACGTGGTGCCGTTCGAGACCGTCCAGGACGACCCCGCGATCCGCCGCCCGGGCCAGCACCGCGCGCTCGGCCCGCACGCTCGGCAGCGGCAGCACGACGTGCGCGCCCGCGTGGTCACCGAACACCGGAATCCGCTCGGCGGTCAGCCGGTCCACGATCAGGGCCCGGCGCTGGGACATCTCCCGGCGCAGCCGGCGCAGGTGCCGGCCGAGGTCACCATGCTGGGCGAACCCGACGAGCACCCGCTGGCCAGCCGGGGCGGGTCGGGTTCCGGTGCGGTCGCGGTGGTCGAGCACGGCGGAGCCGACCTCCGGCGGGGCGAGCATCCAGCCCGCGCCCAGCGTCGGCGTGAGGATCTTGCTCGTGGTTCCCAGATGCACCACGACGTCCGGGGCGAGCGCGGCCAGCACCGGTAGCGGCGCGATGTCGTAGCGCAGCTCACCGTCATAGTCGTCCTCGATGATCAGCCAGCCCTCGGCACGCGCTCGCTCGACCAGCGCGACCCGGCGTGCTGCCGGCAGCCTGCCGCCGATCGGGAACTGGTGGGCCGGCGAGCAGTACACGGCACGCACACCGGCCGGGACGGCGTCGACGACGATGCCCGCGCGGTCCACGGGCGCCGGCAGCACGCGCAGACCCGCGGCCCGCAGTGCCCCGACGGCCCGCTGGTAGCCGGGCTCCTCGACGGCGACGACGTCGCCGGCGGAGAAGACGGCGGCGGCCAGCTCGGACACGGCGGCGGTCGTGCCGCCGGTGGCCAGCACGGAGTCGGCGTGCGGTTCGCCGACGACCAGCCCCCGGTGCCGCAGCAGGTGCTCGACCACGGCCGCCCGGTATTCCGGCAGCCCGGCTCGCTGCGGGCTGGACGCGGGCGGGGCGTCGGCCGCCGCGCGCCATGCGCGCCGCCACGCGACCCGGTCGATGCCGTCCACCCACGGCGCTCCGGGCGTCAGGCTCACCAGCTCCGGCTCGGGCTGCAGGTGGCCGTGTGACATGGGCCGTACGGGCGCTCCGGGCGGCGTGGTCGTCACGTAGGTGCCCGAGCCGTGTTTGCCCTCGATCCAGCCTTCGGCGTGCAGCTGCTCGAACGCGGCAGCGGTGACCGTGCGACTGACGCCGAGGTGGCGGGCGAGCGCGCGGGTGGACGGCAGCCGGTCGCCGCCGCGCAGCTGGCCGATCGCCGCCGCGTGTCGCAGCGCCTCGGCGAGTTGGACCGCGAGGGGGCGACCGCTGTCCCGGGTGAGTTCGATCGGCAGCTCCAGCAGGGGGCCGGAGGACTCGGCTGACGTAGGTGGCATCTCAAGATTCTCCTCGATTGGCACTTCGATGATGCCACTTGAACCTGAAGGCTGGGCCGCATGGTCATGTCATCCAGCGAGACCTCCCGCTCCCCGGCCGATCTGTCCCCGACCGAGCGCAGCACGGTTCGGCGCGGTAAGGAGCGCGCTCGCACCGACCGCGCCGAGCTGCACGCGATCCTGGACGCGGGGCTGGTCTGCCACCTCGGCGTGCCGGTCGACGGGGCGCCGCGCGTGCTGCCGATGGTGTACGGCTGGACCGGCGGCACCCAGACCGGCGGCACCCAGACCGGCGACACTCTGTACCTGCACGGTTCCACCGGTGCTCGCGGATTGCGGGAAGCCGCCGCCGGAGCCGAACTGTGCGCAACGGTGACGCTACTGGACGGGATAGTCCACGCCCGCGCGGTCCTGCACCACTCGGTCAACTACCGGTGCGCGGTGATCCACAGCCAGGGACGGCTGGTGACCGACCCGGACGAGAAGTGGGCGGGACTGCGGGCAGTCACCGAGCACCTCCTGCCCGGTTCGTGGGAACACACCCGGCAGCCCAACAAGCGGGACCTCGCTCAGACCGCACTGATAGCGATGGATCTCACCGAAGCCGCGGTGAAGATCCGCTCCGGTGGCCCGAACGACGACCCCGAAGACATCGCGGCGGGTGGCCGGTGGGCTGGAGTCCTGCCACTGCACCGGGATTGGGGCGCTCCGCAGCCGAGCGCGGACCTGCCCGCCGGGTTCCCGATTCCTCGGCACGTCACGACGCGCTGAGGCGTCCACCGTCCACTGAGTACACGTTCATCCGCGTCCTACCTGGCCGGTAGACGTGAATGCTCACGGCCGGGTCGGGGCCGTCGTTGCGGACCTGGTGCACGTAGTTCGGCCCGAACACCCGAGACTGTCCGATGTTCAGAACGTGCAACTCCTGCACGGCGCCGCCGCCCGCGCCGGCGCGCACGACGCGTTCAGACAGCGCGCCGGAGACGATCGTGAACGCACCGGTCGCGCCGCCGTGGTCGTGCAGTTCGGTGCGCTGGCCGGGCAGCCAGCTCAGCAACCACGCCTCATGCTCGTCGGTGCGCTCCAGCAGCCCGAACCAGCGTTGGTCCGGGTCGTAACGCAGCTGATGTGCCCAGCGGCGCCGGTCGGCGGCGAACTCGCGGGCGATGCGAACCGGATGCGCGATGGCCCGGTTCGCGGGCAGGGCAACGGTGTTGGGGGGAACGGCAAACACGGAAAAGGTGTCCTTCGTAGGCAACAGCGACCGGCGCGCGGTCACCACCGCGCGGGATCGGCATGGATCGGCAGGAGAGAACCCGGAAAACCGACGATCAACACGAAGGACACAGCGCGCTGGCGACCCGGCGGAGGTCGATGTGACCCCGTCGATCCCTCATCGCGCGCAGAACCATGCGAGGAACTGAACCAGCAGCTACCTCGCACGTCAAGCCGAATGCCGCTTCCGGCTCAAGATCTCACACTGTGGGTGATCCGGCTAACCCAGGGCGGCGAGGATGTCCGCGACAAGATCCGAGGTGTCCTCGCAGCCGGCGGACGCGCGCACGAAACCGTCCGCGACGGGGTCTCCCCAGCGGGCGCGCCGGTCCAGCGTGGTGTGCACGCCGCCGAAGCTGGTCGCCGCCAGCGCCAGCTGGCTGCGCCGCAGCAGCTCGTCGACCGCGTGCGCGTCCGCGAGCTGGAAGCAGAAAACCCCGCCCCAGCGGCGCATCTGCTTGCGTGCGACGTCGTGTGACGGGTCGCCCGGCAGCCCGGGCCAGCGAACGTCCCGCACGGCTGGATGCTCCCGCAACGTCCGAGCCAGTGCCTCCGCGTTCGCGGCTTGGCGGGACAGCCGCAGATCAAGCGTGCCGAGCCCGCGACGCACCAACCACGCCTCGAACGGCCCGGGAATCGCACCGGACAGCGTTCGAGCGCGTACCAGGCGCTCGGCGAGGTCGCCGTCCCGCACGGACACGTGCCCGAGCAGGACGTCGCTGTGCCCGGCGAGCGCCTTGGTGTCGCTGGCGACCACGATGTCCGCGCCCAGCTCCAGCGGGCGCTGGCCGAGCGGCGTGGCCGTGGTGTTGTCCACCGCTACCAGCGCTCCGGCGGCATGCGCGCGCTCGGTGAGCACGGCGATGTCACAGACGTCGAGACCGGGGTTCGACGGCGTCTCCAGCAGCACCAGGCGTGCACCGTCGAATGCGTCCGCCGGCCACGGCCCCGGAGTCGGGATTTCCCGGACGGTCAGCTCCAGCTCGCCCAGTTCGTCGCGGACGAACTGCCGTGTCGCGTAATAGCCGTCCGCGGGCAGGATCACCGTGTCACCTCGCCGGAGGACGGCGTGCAGCAGCCTGCTGATGGCCGCCATGCCCGACGGAAAGATGACGCAGTGGCCCCCGTCCAGGCTGGCCAGCGCCGATTCCAGCACGCGCCAGGTGGGATTCCCAGCCCTGCCGTAGAAGTCGTGACGCTCCGCGGGATCGCCCAGGTGGTAAGGCGCGGCGAAGACCGGACCGGGCGTCAGCGCCGCACCTGGCGCCGCCGGCGGGTCACCCCCGTGCACACACCGTGTGCCGTCCCCGAAAGCCATGCCATCCTCTGGGTCCACCTCGGCTCACCTCACTCGGATTTGTGCTCCCGCCCGAGCAACTCGACGGCGGCCGGGCCGGGTTCCAGGCCCTCGTGGCACACGCGGTACACGACGTCGGTGATCGGCACTTCGACGCACTGGCGTGCCGCGAGTTCCCGGATCGACTGGCACGACTTCACGCCTTCGGCGACCTGGCCGTTGGCCGCGGCCTGCGCCTGCTGCAGGCTCTCCCCACGCCCGAGCCGCTCGCCGAAGCTCCGGTTGCGGGACAGCGGTGACGCGCACGTCGCGACCAGGTCACCGAGCCCGGCAAGGCCGGCGAACGTCATCGGTTCCGCGCCCAGAACCACCCCGAGCCGGGTAGTTTCCGCCAACCCCCGGGTGATCAGCGCACCCGTGGTGTTGTCGCCGTAACCGAGCCCGGTGGCGATCCCGCACGCGAGCGCGATCACGTTCTTGCACGCACCCGCCAACTCCACACCGATGATGTCCGTGTTGGTGTAGGGGCGGAAGTAACCGGTCGAGCAGGCGCGCTGTAACGCGACCGCGCGGTCGTGGTCGGCGCACGCCACGACCGTGGCGGTGGGATGTCCGGCGGCGATCTCCCGCGCCAGGTTCGGGCCGGACACCACGGCCACCTGCTCGCTGGGTACGCACGCGACCTCGCTGACGACCTCGCTCATCCGCTTCAACGTGCTCAGCTCCACGCCCTTGGCGAGGCTGACGAGAGTCGCGTCCGCCGGCAGCAACGGCTGCCAGCCGGCGAGGTTCTCGCGCAGTGTCTGGCTGGGCACGGCCAGCACGACCGCGTCCGCGCCATGCACCGCCTCGGCGGCGTCGTCGGTGGCCCGCAGCCCGTCCGGCAGCACGATTCCCGGCAGGTACTGCTCGTTGCACCGGTGCTGGTTGATGGCGTCGGCCACTTCCGACCGGCGCGCCCACAGCGTCACGTGGCCCCCGGCGTCGGCGAGCACCTTGGCGAAGGTCGTTCCCCAGGACCCAGCACCCAGGACCGTGACTTTCCTCATACGCCCTTCCTCGCTGTACGCCGCCGTGGGCTGTTACGCGCCGCCGCGCTGTTTCTGCCGGGCCGGCGAGTAGAACTCCTGAGGTGCGGTCTCACCCCGGATCTCGGCGAGCAGTTCGCGGACCCGGCGCATCGTCACCTCGGTGACTTCGCGCAGCACAGCGGTATCGATCTCCCGCTTCTTGTACTCCGACAGGTCGATCGGCTCGCCGAAGACGATCGTGACGGTCTTGCGCGGGAACGGGCGAAACTTCTTCTGGTAGCCGTCAAGGATGTCCCGCGTGCCCCAGCGCGCGGCGGGAACCACCGGGATGTCGTGCTCCAACGCCAGCCTCGCCAGCCCCGGGCGCGGCGTCATCGGCCAACCGTCCGGGTCCTTGGTGATCGTGCCGTCCGGGTAGATGATGATCATCTTGCCGTTGGCCAGCGCTTGGTGCGCATCGCGCAGGCTCTGCTGGGCGTCGGCCGTGCCCCGATACACCGGGATCTGCTCAGCGCCGGTCAGCAGGTTGCGCACGACGGGGATGTTCCACAGCGTGTTCTTGGCCAGAAACCGCGGCAGGCGCCGGGCCCGGTGCACGGCGACCGCGTCGTAGACCGGGTCCAGGTGGGACACGTGGTTGAGCACCAGCAGCACGGGACCTTCGGCCGGCACGTTCTCCCGGCCTCTGAGCCGGAACCGGGCGAGCAGGTAGACAACGGGGTAGAACAGCACCGCCGCGAACGAGATCCACAGGCGTCCGGCGAACGTCGCGGATTTCTCTCGTGGGATGCGGCCACTCTTCTCGTCTGGGCCACTCTTCTCGTCTGGGCCACTCTTCTCGTGCGGGCCGGTCTTCTCGTGTGGGCCGGTCTTCTCGGGGGGAATGCCTTCAGTGCGGTTCTGGTCAGCCACGCCACACTCCTCATCGCCTCGCGTGGGTGACCAAACTACCTCGCTGGGTTCACGCGAAGATGGCACGGTGACCAGAGGTTTACACCTGCTCGTGCCGATCAAGCCCCTGCGGGTGGCGAAGTCGCGCCTGCTCGGCGCCGCCGACGGCGGTCGCGGCGAACCGGAGGCGCACGCGGCGCTGGTCGCCGCAGCCGCCGTGGACACGGTGACCGCCGCGAGCGAGGCGCCGGGCGTGCGGCAAGTGGTGGTCATCACGTCTGACCCCGAGCTGGCCGCGCTGTTCACCGGGGAAGGCGTGCGGGTCCTTCCCGACGTCCCCGCGTCCGGGCTCAACCCCGCGCTCACGCACGGCGAGCGGGTGCTTCGTGAGCGTGATGATCGGCTGCGCGTCGGCGCGTTGCAGGCGGACCTGCCGGCGTTGCGGCCCTCGGAGCTGGGCGCGGCGCTGGCGGAAGCCGGTAGTGCCCGGGCGTTCTGCCCGGATCGCCAGGGAACGGGGACGACCCTGCTCGTCGCCGCCGAAGGCGCGCCCCTGGGCCCCCGGTTCGGTCCCCGTTCGGCGGACGCCCACACGTGCAGCGGTGCACGCGCGTTGCGTGGCCCGTGGCCGTCGCTGCGCTGCGACGTCGACACCGAAGAGGACCTGCGGCGAGCAGCGGAGATCGGCTTGGGGCCGCGCACGACCGCGCGCCTGGGGTCGCGCGCCATCTCACGGTTTGCGCAGGGCAGCCATCCGGCCCCGGATGCTGGACAATGGCGATGTGAGTACGGACAGCGATGATCGGGAACCCACGCAACCCACTGAACGGAGGACGTCAGGGGCCAAGGGCTCGCGCTCCGCGAGCACCCGCCAGGCGAGGTCCGCCCGCCGGGGTTCCCGTAAGTCGACCGCACGGTCGGCCACTCCCAAGCCCGCCGTGCGACCGTCCGCGAAGTCGGCGGAGTCGGGGACCCCGCCAGCGCCCACCGGCGCGAACCACGCCAGCCCGAGTCATCCCGGCAGCGACGACGCGCACGAGGCCGGCGCCCGGATTCCGCTTGCGCCGCCTGCCGTCACCAGGGCCGCCGCCAGTACGGACCTGCCCGAGGACCGGTACCTCAACCGCGAGCTGTCCTGGCTGGACTTCAACGCCCGGGTGCTGGCCATCGCCGAGGACCGCTCGCAACCGCTGCTGGAGCGCGCCAAGTTCCTGGCGATCTTCGCCTCCAACCTGGACGAGTTCTACATGGTCCGGGTCGCCGGGCTCAAGCGGCGCGAGGAAACCGGTCTGTCCGTCCGCAGCGCCGACGGGCTGTCCCCGCACGAGCAGCTCACCCAGATCTCGGTGCGCACCCAGGACCTGGCCAAGAAGCACGCGCACATCTTCCTGGACGAGCTGCTGCCCGAACTGGAAGAGCAGGGCATCCGCATCCTGCGCTGGTCGGACCTGCGCGCGGCGGACCACGAGCGGCTCCGCCGGTACTTCGAGGACCACATCTTCCCCGTGCTCACCCCGTTGGCGGTGGACCCGGCACACCCGTTCCCCTACATCTCCGGGCTGTCGCTGAACCTCGCGGTGACGGTCGCGGACCCGGACGCGGGACTGCAGCGGTTCGCCCGGGTGAAGGTTCCCGACAACGTGTCACGGCTGATCCGCATCGAATCCGACAACGCGGACCGGGAGAGCAGCAGCGCGACGTTCCTGCCGCTGGAGGAACTCATCGCGGCACACCTGGACAAGCTGTTCCCCGGGATGCACGTCACCGAGCACCACGTCTTCCGCGTGACCCGCAACGCCGACCTGGAGGTCGAAGAGGACCGCGACGAGGACCTGCTGCAGGCCATGGAGCGGGAACTGGTGCGTCGGCGGTTCGGACCGCCGGTGCGCCTGGAAGTCACCGACACCATGAGCGAGACCATGCTCGAACTGCTGCTGCGCGAACTCGACGTGGACCCGCACGACGTGGTCGAAGTACCCGGCCTGCTCGACCTGTCCTGCCTGTGGCAGCTGGAGAGGTTGCAGCGTCCCGAGCTCAAGGACCCGCCGTTCGTGCCGGCCACACACCCGGCCTTCGCCGAAGGCCAGACGTCCAAGAGCATCTTCGCCACCCTGCGCGAGGGCGACGTGCTCCTGCACCACCCCTACGACGCGTTCTCCACCTCCGTGCAGCGGTTCATCGAACAGGCCGCGGCGGACCCGAACGTGCTGGCCATCAAGCAGACGCTGTACCGCACCTCCGGTGACTCGCCGATCGTCAACGCGCTGATCGACGCCGCCGAGGGCGGCAAGCAGGTGGTGGCACTGGTCGAGATCAAGGCGAGGTTCGACGAACAGGCCAACATCAAATGGGCCCGAGCCCTCGAACAAGCCGGTGTGCACGTGGTTTACGGGCTCATCGGATTGAAGACACATTGCAAGACGTGTCTTGTGGTGCGCCGCGAGGGTTCGACGATCCGGCGCTACTGCCACATCGGGACCGGCAACTACAACCCGAAGACCGCCCGCCTCTACGAGGACATCGGGCTGCTGACGGCCGCCCCCGACATCGGCGCCGACCTGACCGACCTGTTCAACTCGCTGACCGGCTACTCCCGCAAGGAGTCCTACCGCAATCTGCTGGTCGCGCCGTACGGAGTGCGCAAGGGCATCATCGAGCGGATCGAACGCGAGATCGCCGCCATGCAGTCGGGTGCCGACGCCGGGATCAGGTTGAAGGCCAACGCGTTGGTCGACGAG
>JBPYFK010000151.1:0-23045 GCA_051984675.1 Pseudonocardiaceae bacterium
GGTCGACGGCGCTGGGGGCGGGCGGCGCAGCCGCCTGCTCCGGCGCGGGCGCGCTCGGGCCGCCGCCGCGCGGCCACAGCGCGATCACGCCGATCGCGGCCAGCACGACCACCACCACCGTCCAGCGGATCTCGTTGCGGAACTCGCGAAGTCGCCCGGTCATTTCACCGGTTCTTTCGCCGCGGCCCGCGCGATCGTTTCCTCCGGGATCTCCTCCTCGATCCCCGCCAGCCGCAGCAGTCGGGGTGCCTCCGGGCCGCGCACGAGCTTCGCCGCCTGCAGGTGATCGGCAGGTCCGGTGCCGAACGCCGGGCAGTCCCGGGCCAGCAGGCAGGCACCGCAGGCCGGTTTGCGGGAATGGCACACTCGGCGTCCGTGGAAGATCACCCGGTGCGAGAGCATGGTCCACTCCTTGCGCGGGATCAGTTCGCCGATGGCGTGCTCCACCTTGACCGGATCTTCCTCAGCCGTCCATCCCCAGCGCCGCACCAGCCGGCCGAAGTGCGTGTCCACCGTCAGCCCCGGCACGTCGAACGCGTTGCCCAGGATCACGTTGGCGGTCTTGCGCCCGATGCCAGGCAGCTTGACCAGGTCCTCCAGCCGCTTCGGGACCTGCCCGTCATGCCGCTCCACCAGCGCCGCGCCCAGCCCCATCAGCGCGTTCGTCTTGTTCCGGTAGAACCCCGTCGACCGAATGAGCTCCTCCAGCTCCGCGCGGTCCGCTCCGGCGTAGTCGGCGGCCGTGGGATAGCGGGCGAACAGCTTCGGGGTGACCTCGTTGACCCGCTTGTCGGTGCACTGCGCCGACAGGATCGTGGCGACCGCCAGTTCGAGCGGCGTGTTGAAGTTCAGCTCGCAGTGCGCGTCTGGATACGCTTCAGCCAGCGCGCGCAGCATCCGCCGCGCGCGCCGGACGAGTCCGAGCCGTGTCTCGGCCTGTCGCGTAACGGTCTTCCCACGGGGGTTGTTTGACGGTTGAGCAGGCACCACACCAGCCTACGGACAGCCCCGACCATCCTGGTTACAACCGTCACAGACCCGTGAGATCACTCTTCCGGGTACCCCGGTTGCACGCCCTTCGAAGGCATGAGCGAGGATCTAAGTACCATGACTGCCTGGTTCGTGATCGTCGTACCGCTTGTGATCATGTTCTTCACGCTCTTTATGGAGCGCGTGGAGGCGAGACTCCGGCACGTTGCGGTGCAGGAGAACGAGGTGGAAGAGCTGCTGGAGAACGCCCGGCCGGACGAGGTGCGGGCGTTGTTCAAGCAGGGAATTGGACGCGCGCTGGAACTGTTCCAGCTACGCAGGGTGGGACGCGCCGGCCGACTGCGCACGCGCCGATCGCGTGACCGGTCCTAGACTACTGGTAGTGATCGGCGGCACAGTCCGGCGACCGCACAATGCGGGTCCGGCAACAAAGGCAGCCGCCGCGTCTCAACATGGAGGGACGAGGTGGACGAGACTCTAGCCCGAGCCGGCATCTTTCAGGGAGTTGAGCCGGCAGCGGCGGAGGCATTGGCGCAGTCGCTGGAACCATCGGAGTTCCCGCGCGGTCACGTGATCTTCGCCGAGGGCGAGCCGGGCGACCGGCTCTACATCATTCAAACCGGCAAGGTGAAGCTCGGGCGCAAGTCCCCGGACGGCAGGGAGAACCTGCTGGCGATCATGGGGCCGTCCGACATGTTCGGGGAGCTGTCGATCTTCGATCCGGGTCCGCGCACGTCGACCGCCACCACGGTCACCGAGGTGCGCGCGCTGACCATGGATCGGCCCGCGCTGCGGCAGTGGATCAGCACTCGCCCGGAGATCGCCGAGCAGCTGCTCCGCGTCATCGCCCGACGACTGCGCCGGACCAACACCATGCTGGCGGACCTGATCTTCACCGACGTGCCCGGGCGGGTGGCCAAGGCGCTGCTGCAGCTCGCGCAGCGGTTCGGCAGCCAGGAGGCTGGCCTGCTGCGGGTCACTCACGACCTCACGCAGGAGGAGATCGCCCAGTACGTCGGGGCATCACGGGAGACCGTCAACAAGGCTCTGGCCGACTTCGCGCACCGCGGCTGGCTGCGCCTGGAAGGCAAGAGCGTGCTGATCCTCGACCCCGAGCGTCTGGCTCGCCGCGCGCGCTGAGCGGGGCTTTTCGCCGGGACCGAGCTGAATCGGTCTACGTGAGGGGCGTCACTGCTGGTACGCAAGCGCGTGCCAGCAGTGATCAGGATTCGACAAAGTGAAGAGACTAGACGCCACCCCCGACGTAGCGTTCTAGTCTCTTCACTTCGTGCGCGGTTCGTCCCCCGACCAACCACGCTCCCCGATCCTCCAGCGCGTCGGCCCCGAACCATGCGCCGGAGGTCTGGCGCCGGCCCTAGGTAGCCGGCAGCTTCAGTTGTTAACGGCGTTGCCCGAAAAGGGTTGCCTCAGACCATGCACGGAGGCTGGCGCCGCTCTCAAGGCCCTTCACTCTTCAAGACGTTGTGAATCGGTATTCCGTTGCACGGTTTCACCTTCTTTCCGTAGTGGCGCATGCCACGTTCGGCGGAGCGATAAATAACTGGTACTGACGTACCAATCTGACCATACTGGTACGCGTGTCCCAATCCATCTCCGTTGCTGACTACCGCGCCGCGCTGACCGTCCCAGGCGTGCGGGCGCCCGTGCTCATGTCACTGCTGGCGCGCATGCCGATCGCCATGATCAGCCTTGCGCTGCTGCTCTACGTCCAGCGGGCAACCGGGTCGTTCGCCACCGCCGGGGCGGTCTCGGCGGGTGCGTTGCTCGGCGTCGCCTGCGGCTCGGTCGTGCAGGGGCGGGTGATGGACCACTTCGGTCCGAGCCGCCCGCTGTGGGTGATGTCCGCCGTGTTCGGCGTGCTCGTGCTCGCGGAGATCGTGGCGATCGAGGTGCGCGCCCCGGAAGCTGTGCTGGTCGCGCTGGCGTTCGGTGACGGGATCACCGAGCCCACGGTCGGGCCGGCTTCGCGTGCCCTGTGGGGCAGGCTCCTCCCGCCCGGGGCCGTGCGGGACGCCGGGTACTCGTACGAGGCGATCAGCATGGAGATGTTCTTCGTCCTCGGTCCCGGTCTCGCCGGGATACTGGTCGCGCTGCCCTGGCCGGGCACCGGGTTGGTGATCGGGACGCTGTGCATGATCGTCGGCAGCGTCGGCTTCGCCGGTACGCGAGCGGTGCGGGGCTGGCGCCCGGCGCGCGGCGAGCGTCCCGATGGCAACCCGCTCGGCGCCATCGCCAGCCCGGGGATGCGCACGGTCGCGCTGGCCGCGCTCGGGATGGGCACCGTGATCGGCTTTGTCGAGGTCGCGGTACCCGCTGCGGCGGCAGGTGCCGGCTACCCGACCGCGGGCGGGTTACTGCTGAGCCTGCTGTCGATCAGCTCGGTGCTCGTGGGCATGGTCTACGGGACGCGCCCGTGGCCGCGCCCGATGCACCTGCGCATGCCGGCGTTGCTGCTCGGGTTCGGCGCGCTCACGTGCTTCCTGGTCCTACCGACGACGCTGGTCGGGCTCGCCATGGTGCTGCTGGCGGTCGGGAGCTTCATCACGCCGCAGTCCACGGCGCACTCGATGTCGATCGAGGTCACCGCGCCGGCAGGAACGGCTGCCGAGGCGTTCGGCTGGGTGATCACCGCCGTCACGCTGGGCGCGGCGATCGGCCAGTCCACCAGCGGCTCGCTGGTCGAGACACTCGGCCCTCCGACGGCGTTCGCCACCGGAGGCGCCGCCGGTGTGGCCGTCGCCGTACTGCTGTGGCTGCGCCGACGCACGCTCCTTCCGTCACGTCCCCGCAGCGACATGGAACTTGCCGGCTCAAGCCTCTAGTTCTGGCGGGCTTGGCCAGGGACGTTCAAAACACGGACCATCCGGTGAGCGTGGTGAAGCGGTCGAGGGCGGCGACGCCCGCCACGGAGTTGCCGCGGTCATCGAGACCCGGTCCCCACACCGCGATCGTGCACCGCCCGGGGATCACCGCCAGGATGCCGCCGCCGACACCACTCTTGCCCGGCAGACCCACGCGGTAGGCGAACTCCCCCGCCGCGTCGTAGGTGCCGCAGGTCAGCATGATCGCGTTGATCCGCTTCGCCTGGCTGCGGCTCAGCAGCCGCGAACCGTCGTTGCGCACGCCGTGCCGTGCCAGGAACAGACCCGCCAACGCCAGGTCGCGGCAGGTGATCGCGATCGAGCACTGCCGGATGTACTGGTCGAGCAGCGCCGGCACGTCGGTGTGGATGTTGCCGTAGGAGGCGATGAAGTGCGCCAGTGCCAGATTGCGGTGCGCGTGCTCGGCTTCCGAGGAGACGACGACGTCGTCGTAGGCCAGTGCGGTGTTGCCGGTCTCGGCGCGCAGGAACGTCAGGAGGGCGTCTGCCGCGTCGCCTACCAGGCTGGCGAGCTGGTCGGTGACGACCAGGGCACCGGCGTTGATGAACGGGTTGCGCGGGATGCCCTGCTCGTATTCGAGCTGCACCAGCGAGTTGAACGGGTTGCCGGACGGCTCGCGGCCGACGCGAGACCACAGGGGGCCGTCCGACGGCGGGGGGTCGCCCGGCGGGGGAGCGTCGGCATGGGCGAGCACCAGCGCGAGTGTGAAGACCTTCGACACGCTCTGCAGCGAGAACGGCGTCTCCCAATCCCCCGTCCCGTAGACCGCGCCGTCGACGTCGGCGACCGCGATACCGAACCGGCGCGGATCAACCCGCGCCAGCGCGGGGATGTAGTCGGCGACCGATCCGGCGCCACGGCTGGACTCGACCTCCCCCGCGATCCGTTCCAGCAAGTTCCGCATGTCCCCCTGCACCGCGCTCGGTTTCCCCGCCGGATCAGAGCTCACCGGACTCACGCAGGTAAGTCAGCTGGGCGTGGACGCTGCTCTCGGCAGCCGGCCACAGTGCCCGGTCCACGTCGGCGTAGACGACCTCGACGACCTGGCGTGGGGTGACGTCGGGACCGCGCTGGCGGACGACCTCCCGCACCTGGTCGAGGCGCTGCTGCCGGTGCGCCAGGTACGCCGAAGCAGCGGCGACCACATCCGGCAGTTCTGGACCGTGTCCGGGCAGGCCGACGGTTCCCGGGGGCAACTGCTCCAGCCGACGGAGCGACTCCAGGTACGCCCCCAGGTGCCCGTCCGGGTATGCCACGACGGTGGTCCCCCGTCCGAGCACACTGTCGCCGGTGAAGGCCGCCGGCACGCCGTCGTGATCCACCAGGAAGCACACCGAGTCCGCGGTGTGGCCGGGAGCCGCCAGCACCCGGATCTCCAAGCCCGCCACCTGAAGCACCTCACCGTCCGAGAGCGCTTCGGCCCCGAGGCACAGCGACGGGTTCCAGGTGCGGACCGCGGCGCCGGTCGTTTCGGCGAACCGGTGGATGCCACCGGCGTGATCCGGGTGGTGGTGGGTCAGCAACGCAAGGGCTACCGGACCGTGCTCGGCGATGCGGCCCAAGTGTTCGGGGTCGTCGGGGCCGGGGTCGATCACCACGCACTCCCGCACGCCGGGAGCGCGCAGCAACCACGTGTTCGTGCCGTCCAGCGTCATCGCTGTGGGGTTGTCCGCCAGCAGGACCGACGCGTACGGCGTCACCGCACGCAACTGGCCGTAGGCGGGGTGCTCCAACACCGGCTGGTCGCTCACCGTGCCGATCCCTCCGTGGCGTATTCCGGCTCGTCCGGCAGGACCAGACGCAACGTCCCGCCCTGACGCATCACCTTCGGGATGATCTTGTCGACAGTCCGCTCGGTGGTCAGCGCCGCGTTCACGCTGTCGTACGCGCAGAGCTCGGTCAAGTTCACCCAGGTCGGCGGCATCAGCCCGCAGCGGCCGGCTTTCCAGTCCGCGAGAGCGTCCTCCGGACGGCGCCAGTACGCCTCGACCGCTTCGCTGGTCACAGCGTCGGCGTGCTGCCCGTCCGGCAACGCCGCGACGAAGAATCGCGTGTCGTAGCGGCGCTTCTCGACTTCGGGAGTCACCCAGTTCGCCCACGGCCGCAGCAGGTCCGCGCGCAGCACAAGACCGGCATCGGTGAGGAACTCGGCCAGCGACACCTCCCGCGACACCAGCGCGGCTCGCGCGTCGGCGTACACCGCCGTATCCCGGACGACCGTGCCTTCATCCGGCCCGGCCAGGAGCACGCCGGATTCCTCGAACGTTTCCCGCACCGCGGCACACACGAGCCCGCGTGCGACCTCGGTCGCACACGCGAAGGTCTCCGCCCACCACTGCGGCTCTGGACCGCTCCACGCGACCGTCGTGTCGGCGTCCCGGAGATCGACCCCACCACCCGGAAACACGGTCATCCCGCCGGCGAACTTCATCGCCTTGACCCGACGTTGCAGGAACACCTCGGGGCCGCTGGGGGTGTTGCGCAACAGCATCACGGTTGCCGCGTCACGCGGTGGCGCCGGTTCGGCGGGCGGTTCTTCCGGGAACAGCCCTTCCGGCAGCGTGAAGTCCTCGGGGAGTCGCATGCAGGCCACCGTAGAGCGAACGACCCCCGCTGAACAGCGATTCAGGCGGGCACCGGCATCATGATCGAGTGAGTGAAGCACTCCGTGTCGGACTGATCGGGGCTGGCCCCTGGGCGAACCGGGTGCATGCGCCCGGGCTGGCCGCACACCCAGGAACCGATCTCGCGTGCGTGTGGACCAGACGTCCCGAGGCCGCGGAGACGCTCGCGGAAGCGCACGGCACCCGGGCCGCGTCCAGCGCCGAGGCGCTGTTCGAGCAGGTCGACGCCGTCGCGTTCGCGGTCCCGCCCGGCGTGCAGGCCGCGCTCGCGCCCGCCGCCGCCCACGCCGGCCGGCACCTGCTGCTGGAGAAGCCGCTCGCGCTGGACGTCGCCGGGGCCTCCGCGATCGCGGACGCGGCCCGCGAAGCCGGAGTGGCGACGCTGCTGATGCTCACCCGCCGGTTCGGGTCCGAGGTGCGGGAGTGGCTGGACGAGTTGCACGAAGTCGGCGGCTGGACCGGCGGTGCGGGACGCTGGCTGGCCGGTGGGCTGCTCAGCGGCGACTACGCGGACTCGCCGTGGCGCCAGCAACACGGCTCGCTGCTCGACAGCGGACCGCACGCGATCGATCTGCTGGAAGCCGCACTCGGCGATATCGAGCGCGTGCGCTGCGCCCAGCACGGCACACCGGACCTGTGGCACCTGATGTTCGGCCACGCGAGTGGGGCCACCAGCACCCTCGCGCTGTCTTTGCGCATGCCAGTACAGCCGGCGCTCGTGGACTTCGCGGTGTACGGCGAGCACGGGTACCGCCCGCTCAGCAGCAGGCGGACCACCGCGCAGACGTGCTACCGACGGATGCTCGACGAGTTCCTGACGCTGGTCGAAGGCGGGCACACCGAGCACCCGTGCGACGCCCAGCGCGGCCTGCGGCTGCAGCAGGTCCTAGCCCTGTGCCGGGACGCCGGGATGACGCCGGAGGCTCAGCTGTTCGAGTGAGGAGCGGGGGTCGCGTCCTTGCTGGCGGAGCCGCCCTTCGACTGCCACCGGCTGCCACCCCGGTCGTGCTCCCGTTGCGCGAGTTCGTCGTGCAACCTGCGCAGCAGGTTGCGCTCGCGGTCGGTCAGCTTGGCGTCCACCGCCGCCGGCATCCGTGGGCTCGACGTCCGTTGCCCAGCCGCCGGAGGGGTATGTTCCTCCTCGCTCACCGGTTCAGGGTGTTCCGGGACGGGTTCCGGGCTGGGAAACCACTCGGCGGGCTCGGGCTCCGCGGTCGCCTCCGGCGAGTGCACCCGATGCACCGGCGTTGGGTCCGCGACCGGGATTTCGGGGGCGATGTGCTCCACCACAGGCCCCGGCGGCTCGACCCGGGCCTGCGCGAGACTGCTCTCCCGGTTGGCGGCGGCCGGCGGCAGGTCCGGCACCGACGCCGCCAGGTCGAGCCGGACCTCGCGGGCGCTGGCCAGCGCCTTGTGATGGTGCTCCGGCAGCTCCGCGCCACTGCGGTAAGCCTCGACGCTGCAGCTCACGCCGGCCCGGCGCAGGGCTTCCAGCAGCTGGCGGCTGACCGCCGACACCGACCCGTCCGCGCCCACCTCGACCAGCAGCACCCGCCTCGGCACCGCGCCGTAGGTCACGCCGGCGGGCGTGACCCGCCAGACGCAGCGCAGCGACCGCACCCCGGCCAGGCGGTGCACCACCGGCGCGAGCGCCTCCGCGACCCCGTCCTCGGGGCGGTCCTGGTCACTGAACCGGTGCTCGTCGACCGGCACGGCGCCGGTCACCACCAAACGGTCCGCGAACTCCGTGTTCGACCCGGTCTCGGCCAACATCCGGCGCAGCGCGTACTGCTCGTTGGCGCTGACCGGGATCTTGCCGGCCAGCAGGCAGCCGGACAGCAGCTCGGCGGCACCCACCGGCTGGCCCACTGCGATCAGTTCCCGTGCCGTGTTGAGCGCATCGTCGTCGATGCGCCCCGTCATGGCCAGCAGGAGGTTGTGCAGCCGATCGGTGAGACCGGCTCCTTCAGCCACGTCCACTGCGCCTCCTTCGCCGCTGGTACCGGTGTTGGACCAGGGTGTGTCAGCCGACATGATGTCCCGCGAGTTGTTCGGCGCCGGCGCATACGAGCACCGACTGGTTCATCGCCGCCCGGTGGTAGGCGGTGCGCTCTGCCTGTGGCGTGAACACTTCGACGCTCGGTTCGTGGTCGCCGAGCGCACGCATGATCCGCTGTACTTCCCCGGTGAGCGCGATGAAATCCCTGCTGGCGAGCACCAGCAGGACACGCTTGTGCCGCTGGTCGCCGGTAGTCGGCAACCGCCAGCTCGACCGCACTTCGCGTACGCCCTGCCGGCCGCGGAGAGTCGCGCCCAGCACGAGCGACTCGTTGTCGACCGCGCCGTGGAACGGGGATTCGGCGACGAACGTGTACCGCTCGGCAGCGGGCTCGAAGCCGGGGAGGATGGCGTGCACCACGTCCGGGTCAGCACCGAACGGCAGCAGGGCCTGGGACAGCAGCCGGAACTCGTCGTGGGCCAGGGCGATGCCCTCGTGCAGCAGGGTTCGAGGTAACGCCCGCGCGATCACGTCGGCGGCCCCGCCGGCCAGCCAGTCGCGATAACGCCACAGGTAGTTGTCAGGTAACCGACCGGCCAGCCGTAGCAGCAGCTCGTGGCACACCAGCTCGGCGTCTCCCACTGGGTCCTCCGGCAACGTCTCGGCCCTCTCATCCGTCGCGGTGCACTCTGCTAGCCCGTCCAGCGCGGATCAACCCCGCACCAGCCAGCCGTTCGGATACTCACCGACAGCAGCATCCCGACCACCTTGTCATCCATCCGGGTGGAAGCGGGGTGATGACATTGAAGCAGAGCTACGCGAAGGGTACGTGCGGCCGGGCCGCCGTTCGTCGCATATCGACAAATCCGCCGGGATCAGTTGGCGGCGGGGCTGTCCGGTTCGATCTCGACGATCAGCTCGACCTCGACCGGAGCGCCCAGCGGCAACTCCGCGACGCCGACGGCGGACCGGGCGTGCTGGCCCGACTCACCGAAGATCTCGCCCACGAGCTCCGAAGCGCCGTTGACTACTGCCGGCTGGGCGGTGAACCCCTCGGCGGACGCCACGTAACCGACGATCTTGACCACCCGCACGATCGAGTCCAGCCCGACCAGCGCGTCCACCGCCGCCAGCGCGTTCAGCGCGCAGGTACGGGCGTGGCCCTTGGCATCCTCCGGGCTCACCTCGCCGCCGACCTTGCCTGCCGCGGCGAGCTTGCCCGCCACCAGCGGCACCTGGCCGGCGGTGAACACCTGCGAGCCGCTGCGCACCGCCGGCACGTAGGCCGCGACCGGTGCCGCCACCGGCGGCAGTTCCATCCCCAGTTCAGCCAGCCGCTGCGTCCACTTGCCCATGCCGACCTTCCTCAGCCCTCTTTCGGACGCTTCATGTAGGCGACCATCTGCTCTCCCGTCGGACCGGGCAGGACCGCGACGAGCTCCCAGCCGTCCTCGCCCCACTGGTCGAGAATCTGCTTGGTGGCGTGGCTGAGCAGCGGAACCGTTGAGTACTCCCACTTCTGCATGGTCATCACCCTAACGGCCGGGTCGCCGGCCGGTAGCGGGAGTGAGCCGACTCGCGCCAAACAGCCGGAAGGCTTGTCAATCCGCTGGTCAGCCCCCGCTCCCCGGCCGAGGCCCTTTACGCTGACCGCGTGACCAGTGCGACCCACGAGTGGGACGAGGAACTCGACCGCGCGCGGCTGCACGTCGTCACCGGTAAAGGCGGGACCGGGAAGACGACGGCCGCCGCCGCGATGGCTCTCGCGCTCGCCACCGGCGGGCACCGCGTCCTGCTGATCGAGGTGGAGGGGCGCCAGGGCATCGCGCAGCTCTTCGACACCGCGCCCCTGCCCTACGCCGAGGAGTGGATCGCGGCGGCCCCGGGCGGCGGTGAGGTCCGGGCGCTGGCGATCGATGCCGAGGAGGCGCTGCTGGAGTACCTGTCGATGTTCTACAGCCTCGGCTTCGCCGGGCGCACGCTGCGCAGGATGGGGGCGATCGAGTTCGTCACCACCCTCGCTCCCGGGCTTCGCGACGTCCTGTTCACCGGCAAGATCAAGGAATGCGTGGGCCGCACCGACGAGCGTGGGCGGCACGTCTACGACGCCGTCGTCGTTGACGCCCCGCCGACCGGCCGGATCGTGAGGTTTCTCGACGTGACCCGCGGCATGGCCGACCTCGCAAAGGTCGGGCCGATCCGGGAGCAGAGCGAGGGCGTGATCCGGCTCATGCACTCCGGGGACACGGTGGTGCACCTGGTCACGCTGCTGGAGGAGCTGCCGGCGCGGGAGACGCTGGAAGCGGTGCACGAACTCGACGCCGCCGACCTTCGGCCGGGAGCCGTGTTGCTCAACCGGGTCCGGCCCGGCCGCCTGCCGGCCCGCTCGATCACCACCGCGTCCGAGGGCAGGGTGGATGTCGACCGCCTCCGCGAGGGGCTTGCCGCTGCCGGCCTGAAAGTGTCGGCGCCCGTGCTGGACGGGCTGGTGGACGAGACCGTGGAACACGCGATCCGCGTGCGCGCCGAGGAAAGCGCGCAGCAACAGCTCGCCAGCGCCGACCTCCCGTCGATCGCCCTGCCGGAGCTGACCGGGGGGATCGACGTGGCCGCGCTCTACGAGCTGGCCGAAGTCCTCACCAGCCATGGCGTCGGGAGCTTCACGCAATGAGCGACAGCACGAGTGAGTCGGTCCGCCGCCCGCCCCGGCTGGACGTCGACGGTCTGCTCGACGACCCGGACACCCGCATCGTGGTGTGCTGCGGTTCGGGCGGCGTGGGCAAGACGACGACCTCGGCCGCCTTGGCGGTGCGCGCGGCCGAACGCGGGCGCAAGACCGTCGTGCTGACCATCGACCCGGCACGGCGGCTCGCGCAGGCCCTCGGGCTGCCGGAGCTGACCAACCAGCCGCGCCCGGTGGTGCTCGACGACTTCGACCCGCCGGCCGGGATGAGCGCGATGATGCTGGACATGCGCCGCACCTTCGACGACATGGTGCTGGCCCACGCCGGCGAGGAGCGCGCTGAGCAGATCCTGTCCAACCCCTTCTACCAGACGATCTCCACGCAGTTCTCCGGCACGCAGGAGTACATGGCGATGGAGAAGCTCGGCCAGCTCGCGGCCAGCGACACGTGGGATCTCATCGTGGTGGACACCCCGCCGAGCCGATCGGCGCTGGACTTCCTGGACGCACCGCAGCGACTGTCCACAGTGCTCGATGGCCGGGTGTTCCGCATGCTGTCCAGCCCGGCGCGGGTGGGCGGCAAGGGCCTGCGCAAGATCGTCGGGGCCGGGTTCGGGCTGTTCTCCCGGGCGGTGTCCACAGTGATCGGTGGGCAGTTGCTGGCGGACGCCTCGGCGTTCGTGCAGGCCTTCGACTCCACCTTCGGCGGGTTCCGGGAACGCGCCGACCGCACCTACCGGCTGCTGCGCTCACCCGGCACGGCCTTCGTGGTGGTCGCGGCCGCGGAGCCGGACGCGCTGCGGGAAGCGTCCTACTTCGTGGAACGACTGGCCGGTGACCGGATGCCGCTTGCCGGGCTCGTCGCCAACCGTACGCACCCGGTGTACGCCGACCTGTCGTCGAGCCGGGCGCTGGCCGCCGCCGACGAGATCGAGTCCGCGGGCAACGCGCCGCTGGCCGCGGCGGTGCTCCGGTTGCACGGCGACCGGGTGGCCATCGCTGACCACGAGAGGCGCATGCTCGCCCGCTTCACCCGGGCGCACCCGGAGGTGGCGATGGTCGGCGTTCCCGCACTGCCTTCCGATGTGCACGACCTGGAAGGGCTGCGCGAGATCGGACGGCGGCTCGCCGGCGAGTGAAAAAACCAGCAACCGAGAATGTTTTTGCGCGGCCACCGCGGCCGTTTGTTGAACAGCACACCAGCGGAGAGTTGTTCAACAACGGAACCGTTGAATAGACAACGAGTTTCTGGCGGATTATCGCCAGTCGCACGTCACCAAATACGGAGCCATAGAAAGATACCCGGATGTATACCGCCAAATAGGTGGTGTTGTTCGGGCGGCACGGAAAGCCGCCCGAACTCACGACCGGCACTTACGAAGCGGTGAGCTGCTGATCGTAGGAGTCGACCAGCTCATGCTCATGTTCCCGCTTCGCGGCTTCCAGGAGTTCGCGCCAGGAGCGGACGTCGGGACGGCGGCGCAACAACGCCCTCCGCTCCCGCTCGGTCATACCGCCCCACACGCCAAAATCGATCTTGTTGTCGAGCGCCTCGCTGAGACACTCGGTCCGTACTGGACACCCGAAGCAGATCATCCGTGCCTTGCGCTGCTCCGCTCCGCGTACAAACAACTGGTCGGGATTCTCGTCCCGGCACGCAGCACGAACCCGCCAGTCCCCCTGCTCGAACATAAGGTTTCCCCCAGCTCCTCACTGGATCGTCGGCGACTCATTTCCACCAGCGCTCCCCGGCACCGGCGTTGTACCCGTCTAACCCGAATGGGCGAAACGAGTGAACAACTCCTGTCGCTGAACGTGGACGAACTCTAGAGGTCCTCGGTTCCCCTCGCCAAGAAGCTTTTGTCTCTCCGTTATCTTTGGTTGCCTTGAGGATCATCACATCGTGGGTTTCTCGTCCGTAACTCAGCGTCACGAATGTCCCGGCTCTTAGGCTGGCCGAGTGCGTGTGCGAGATGGCTTGCTGAAACTTTTCGGCCTGTGTGTGCTGGCCGGAGTCCTAGTGGCTGGAATGCTATTTCCGGTCGCGGGATCACTGGGAGTGATGTCCAACAGCGCGAGCGACACCGTGCGGGCGCTGTCGACCAACCTCCTCACCACCGATCCACCCCTGGTGACCACGATCACGGATCGGGACGGTAAGCCGATCGCCTACCTGTACAAGCAGGACCGCACGCCGGTGGCGCCGAACCAGATCGCCGACACCATGAAGGCCGCGATCGTCTCGATCGAGGATCAGCGCTTCTTCGACCACCACGGCGTGGACTGGCAGGGCACCATCCGGGCCGCGCTGACCAACAAGGCGTCCGGGTCGATCTCCCAGGGCGGTTCCACGCTCACCCAGCAGTACGTGAAGAACTACATGGTGCACGTGGTCGCCGGGGACGACCCGGTCCAGCAGCAGAAGGCCATCGAGCAGACCCCGGCACGCAAGCTGCGCGAGATCCGCATCGCGCTGCAGCTGGAGAAGCAGCTCAACAAGGAGCAGGTCCTCGCCCGCTACCTCAACCTCGTTCCGTTCGGCAACCGCGCCTACGGTGTCGCCTCGGCCGCCCGGACCTACTTCAACACCACGCCCGACCGGCTCACGATCGCGCAGGCGGCACTGCTCGCGGGCATGGTCAACAGCCCCACCGGGCTGAACCCGGAGGTCAACCCGCAGGACGCGCTCAACCGGCGGAACACGGTCATCAACGCGATGGCGCAACAGCACCGGATCACCGAGGAAGCCGCGAACGCGGCGCGCAACGAGCCGCTGGGGCTCTCCGTTCCGCTGCACACCTTGCAGAACGGCTGCGTCGGCGCCGGCCCGTCGGACGGGTTCTTCTGCCAGTACGTGATCGACTACCTCACCGAGGCCGGGTTCTCCGAGGAACAACTCCGGCGCGGCGGATACACGATCCGCACGTCGCTGGACCAGCGGGCGACGGCGGCGGCCAAAGCCTCCGCCGAGAAGCAGGTTCCCAAGAACACCCCGGGGATCGCGAACGTGATGTCCATCGTGCAGCCAGGGCGCACCAAGCACCTGGTGCGGGCGCTGGTCGCCAACCGGGACTTCGGCCTCGACCCGAGCGCCGGCGAGACCGCGTATTCGCTGCCCAGCGGGGTAGCCAAGTTCGGTGCCGGGTCGATCTTCAAGACCTTCACCTCGGCGGCGGCGCTCGAACAGGGCATGGGCATCAACAACATCGTCGACGCACCACCGTCGTTCACCTCCCGCGTCTACAGGAACAACGGTCATCCGTACACAGTGCACAACGCCGAGGGGGTAAGCCCTGGTCCACGGACGTTGGAGATGGCGCTGGCCACCTCACCGAACACCACGTTCGTGGCGCTGCAGGAGAAAGTGGGTCTGGCAAACGCCGTAGACATGGCCACCCGCCTCGGGCTGCGCAAGAGCCTGAACGCGGTCAGCGCCTCCGGCGACCCCATCGACCTCAGCGGCGCGTCTGGGCCGTCCCAGGGCGATGCGATCAAGCAGAGCAACTTCGGCCCGTTCACCCTCGGGTACGGGCCGGTCAGTCCGATGGAGCTGTCCAACGTCGCGGCGACGCTGATCAGCGGTGGCCGGTGGTGCCCGCCGAGTCCGATCGAGCAGATCCTCGACGAGCACGGCAATCCGGTGTCGATCACGGAGGAGCCCTGCGAGCAGGCCGTCGACGAGCAACTGGCCAACACCCTGGCCGTCGGCATGAGCAAGGACCCGCTGCCCGGTGGTACGGCGGCTGGCGCCGCCGGGGCGGCGCACTGGACCCGCCCGATGCTGTCCAAGACAGGGACAACGGAGCAGTCCCAGTCGGCCGGGTTCCTGGGCGCCACCCCGCAATTCGCGGGTGCCGTGCTGACGTTCACCGACAGCCCGCACCCCGAAGGCATCTGCGACAGCGATCCGCCGAAGCTGTGCGGGGTGGACAACGGCAACATCTTCGGTGGCAAGATCCCGGCGCGCACCTGGTTCGACGCCATGAACCCGATCCACGAGGGACTACCGGTCGTTCCGCTGCCACCGGCGTCGCCGAGGTACGCCGACGGCGGCCCCGCCGCCCTCGAACCGCCCAACGTCGTCGGTATGGAGGCGCCCCGGGCGGTGGACGTGCTGACCAAGGCTGGCTACCGGGTCGAGCAGCGAAACATGAGCAGCGAGCGCTTCAAGGGAACCGTGACGGGCCAGACACCGCGCGGCGTCACGCAGCGCGGCGAGGTCGTGACGATCTACATCAGTACCGGGTTCGTGCCGCCGCCGGTGACGCTGTCCCCCAAGCCGCCGCCACCCGCGCCCGGTCAGCCCGCCGCGCCGCCACAGCGCTGACCGGGCGGGGACGTCTGCGTCGCAGGTCACCCGAAGGGCGCTCTTAGACTGGCTGGTTGTGACGAGCAGGCAGCCCACCTCCACAAGGCGCGCCCGGTCGCGGTACCGGCTGCTGGACGTCCTGCGCACTGAACGGGTCACACCGGGCATGGTGCGGATCGTTCTCGGCGGCGAAGAGCTGACGGACTTCGTCAGTGCCGGCAGCGACCAGCGCATCAAGCTGTGCCTGCCCAAGCCCGGGCACCCGGCTCCGCTTGGGCGTACCCGGGCGGAAGTCTTCGCCCTGCCCCGCGAGCAGCAGCCATCGCACCGGACGTACACGGTCCGGCACTTCGACCCGGAGAGGCTTGAACTCAGCATCGACCTGGTGCTGCACCAGCACCAGGCGCCCGGCGCCAGCTGGGCGGCGAGCGTGCGCCCGGGTGACCAGGTCGTCACCGTGGGGCCAAGCCCGGCGTATGAGCCGAGCACGGACGCCGACCCGCTGGTCCTCGCCGGCGACGAGACGGCCCTGCCGGCGATCGCCGCGATCCTTGAAGAGCTGCCGCGCGCAGCGCGCGCCAGCGTGTTCGTCGAAGTTGCCGACGCCGGGGAGCAGCAACGCGTCGACACCGCCGCTGACGTGCAGTGGACGTGGTTGCACCGCGACGGCGTCCCGGCCGGCGAAAGCCGGCTGCTGGTGGACGCCGTGCGCGAAGCCGACCTCGGCGCCGGCCCACACGTGTGGGCCGGCGCCGAGGCGGCGACGGCGCGCGAGATCCGGGACTACTGCTACGCCGAACTCGGCCTCGATCGCGCCCGCGTTTACGCGCTGGCCTACTGGCGCCGGGGCGCGGCGGAGAACAGCCGCTAGCTTCCCAACCTGGCCTTGACGGCGGCGGCCACCCGACCGCCTTCGGCCCGACCGCCGACCTTGGCCTTGGCCGCCTTCATGACCTGGCCCATCTGCTTCGCACCGGGCTGCTCACCCAGCTCCGAAGCCACCTCGGCCACGGCCTCCGAGACGAGCTGATCGAGCTCGTCGTCCCCCAGCGGCTCGGGCAGGTACGCGCGAAGAACGTCCCCCTCCGCCCGCTCGGCGTCCGCGTCGTCCTGCCGGCCCGCCGACGCGAATGCTTCCGCGGACTCCTCCCGCTTCTTGACCTCCTTGGCGAGGACCTGCTGGACCTCCTCGTCGCTGAGTTGCCTGGCCTGCTTGCCCGCGACCTCCGCGGTGCCGACCGCGGCCAGCGCCATCCGCAGCGCACCGGTCACCAGCGAGTTCCGTTCCTTGATCGCTGCTGACAGGTCCGCCCGCAGCTTGTCCTTGAGTTCCGCCACGGAAACCAGTATCGGTCCGGCCCCGCGTCCCCTACAGTCCGACCCTGGCGGGCGCCCGTAGGGTGGGGTGCGTGAACAAGCTCGGTCGGATCACGCTCGGTACCGGCGCGCTCGGCGCGGCAACTCTGGCCTACTCGATCGGGATCGAGAGGCGCCACTGGACGCTGCGCCGCGCGACCCTTCCCGTCCTCGCTGACGGCAGCCCCCAGTTGCGCGTCCTGCACATCTCCGACCTGCACATGACACCCAACCAGCGTTCCAAGCAGCGGTGGGTCGCCGCGCTGGACGAGCTCGACCCGGATCTGGTGGTCAACACCGGGGACAACCTGGCCCACCCGCAGGCGGTTCCGGCGGTGCTCCGGGCACTCGGCCCGCTGCTGGAACGCCCGGGCGTGTTCGTGTTCGGCAGCAACGACTACTACGGGCCGAAACCGAAGAACCCGGCCCGCTACCTGCTCCCGCCATCGAAGACGAAGCGCGTCCACGGACCGGCGCTGCCTTGGGGTGATCTGCGCGCGGCCATGAGCGAGCGCGGCTGGCTGGACCTGACGCACGTGCGCCGGAAACTCACGGTCAGGGGCGTCCACATTCACGCGGCCGGCGTGGACGACCCGCACCTGCACCTCGACCGGTACGCCGAGATCGCCGGCCGCGCGCCGACCGAGCCGGCCCTGCGGCTCGGGGTGACGCATTCGCCGGAACCCCGGGTGCTGGACCGCTTCGCCGGTGACGGCTACGACCTCGTCCTCGCCGGTCACACCCACGGCGGGCAGTTGCGCGTGCCGGGCTTCGGCGCACTCGTGACCAACTGCGACCTGGATCGCTCGCGCGCCCGTGGCGCCTCCACCTGGGGTGAGCACACGCACCTGCACGTCTCCGCGGGTCTGGGCACGTCCCCGTACGCCCCGGTTCGGTTCGCCTGCCCGCCGGAAGCGACGCTGTTGACGCTGGTGCCGGCGGAGTCGACGTCACCCGGCGAAGACGAGATGACCTTCGCCCGGCCCCCTTTCGGAGCCGAGACGGACGTCCGCTAAACTTTCCTCCGGCAGCGGCCAAGACCCGATACGCTGCCGGTAGCACTCGGGGTGTGGCGCAGCTTGGGAGCGCGCTTCGTTCGGGTCGAAGAGGTCGTGGGTTCAAATCCCGCCACCCCGACAGGCAAAGGGCCTGGTCAGAGCCTCACAGCGAGGTTCCGACCAGGCCCTTCGGTCGTTTGGAACCCCCTAGTGGGAGAAAATCGGGAGACGATCTAGGCACGACCGGCGGCATCGACTCCGGCCGTGGGGTCATGGCCGCCAGCGCGGCAGGCCCACCCGAGGCGGCACGCCAACCCGAGGGACGCGTCGACGGTGATCAACGCCAACTCCTCGGACACGTGGCAGCGTTCGCACACCTTGGCGATCGGAAATCCAGTCGTGTGATCCAGCTCCACGACGGTCGACGGCGGGTGTCGTAGGCTAGTGGTCATGGTGGGCCCCTCGGGCCGATTGGCTGGACAAGATCGTGAACTTCCCGGGGTGCCGCATCGCCTCCGGCCCTCGAAACGGGTTGCCTAGGCAGGCACGCCGAGCGAGCGTTTCTCCACACCGAGTGGTGCCAAGCCCACGCCGCCACGATGGGGGCATGGCCGACAGCGGCATGGCACCCGGGCCGTGGCATCTGACCTGGGCCGATCACGGCGACGAGCACCGCAGGCGGGGTGAGCGGCCGGTGTATGTGTTCAGCCCCGGTGGCTGGCCCGGGCTGGCCTGGTGTTCCTCGTGCGAGCGTGGCGTATGGATTCACAGCGGACCGGATGGACGCTAAGGATGTGGCGCCGTCGCAGCCCCCGACTATTGCGACGACGCCAGGAAAGGGCCGGCAGCCTTCCGGCGCCTCTTGGGAAGCGAACGCAGGGTCCGCGCGCAACCCCAAGGAGCGAACCCGCAGCTCACACAGGAGAAAGTACCGCAGCGACCAGTCCCTGAACGCCTCGTGCCAGGACGAGGGTGATCGCATTAGGGGCCAGGCCGCCGATCAGCGACGAGCCGGCGAATACTACGAATCCCAGACAAAGACGCTGCGTCGAGACAACAGGTCCGTGGCGCGTCCTCCCAGCAACAAGAACCCAGGAATACGAACCTCGGTTCAACGCGCACCTCAGTTGATGATCTCGCCACGCTCGCTTGAGAGAAGCGCCGACAGTCGCTCCCGCCATGTCTGCAGCTGTTCGGGTGTCAGCCGCGTCCACTCGGTGATCTCGCTGACGATCCGCAGTGGGGCGCTACTGCGGTACGACCGAGTGGGGTTACCGGGGAACTTCTTGTCGGTCACGTTCGGATCGTTCTCGAACAGCCCGGTTGGCTCTACCTCATATACCCTCGGAATCGCTTCACTCGCTGCGAGTTCTGCAGCGATCTCTGCAGCGAGGCCGGCTCCATCAACACGAGCGGTGAAATAGATGTGGTTCATCACGATTTCGGGACGGTAGTTCGATGGGCGGCCTGCCGTGAGGAACTCACCCACGCTCAGATCCGCGATCGTGCCATGGAAGAACGGACCCTCATCGAGCGGTCTGGACACCTGAAACCCTTCTGCCTACCTGGTCGGACGCGCAAGTCTGCTGCACCAGCCAGGCCTTGCCGCAAGCCCCCACCTGTGCCCTATCCTGAAGGTGGAAGCAGTACCACGAGCGTCGCTGGGACAGGCACTGTGCGGTAGAACTTATTCGAGCATTCGCTGCAAAAGCGCAGCAATAACGCGAACCTCAACCGCGTCGCACCGCGCTTACCCGTCACCAGCTCCAGCTCGCTGCCGATCAGCTCCATCGATCAATCAGCTCGTTTTGATCCGTCTCGCGCGCCATTAGGCGCGCAACCTCCGACCCCAAGGTCACAAATCAAGGACCAAACCTCATCGGACCAGCAAGAACCCAGCTCGTGTGTACCTGCTGGCACGTTCCTTACCGGCAGCCCTAGTGCAGGGCATACTTGAGAAACACGATGAGCAGCCCCACCGCCAGCGTCACCGCCGCGATCACTGGCGTTGCCCACCGGCCGGCAGAAGCCAGGTGCGCCGCAGCCCAGCCCGACAGTGCTAGGCCCCCCGTTTCCACCCACAGGCATGTGTTGATCATCGGGTCGAAGCGGAAGATCCCGGCTGCGGACAGCGCCAGCAGCCCAGTGGGCACGACGGCCAGCACCAACATCGGTAGGGAATCTAGCGCGATGGTGCGCAGTCGTGTCATTCGAATCCGCTGGCCGTGAGCGATCACATCCGCCAAGACGTCGGCATAGACATGTGCGAGGTACAGCACTCCGGCCGTACCCGCGACCACCGTGACGGCCGTAACAGGGTCTGCTCCCTTATCACCGAGATAGGTCAACTCCGACATGAGGATGAGCGTGGCGTACACCGACGCGTACACCAACGCTGCCAACCGCCGCGCGCGGGACCGCCGAACACGCGGCGACTCACCGCTTTCCAGACCGTGGTTCATGCACGTGTTCTACCTGATCAGACACGATGCGCTGTCCTGGTACCTCCCGCAGCAGTGATGCTCGGTTGTCGCTCCTGGCTGTGCTTCAAGACAGAAAGTCCGTGAGGGCTCGTCGAAGTCGTCGGTCACCAGCCGAACGAGCGCTGAGTGCTCGCTAACCGTGCTCATCGTTGGTTATCAGCGCTCTGGTTTCGTACGCGGCCCAGCACGCGGTGGACGGTGGGACGGGAGATTTCGAAGCTCTCGGCTAGGTCGGTGATGGTCTCGAACTCCGCGAAGGTGGCCAGGATGTTGAAGAACATCTTGCCGATCGGGTCGGCGGGGTCGTAGATCTGCCCGCCCAGCGATGCCTGACCCCACGTGTCACGAGGGAGTCTCCGATCTCGCGCGCGTCCGGGACGGATGATTAATCGACGCCCGTAGGCCGACGTAGTGCTAGCCGAAGCTCGCGCACGCGGCATCCGTGCCACGGTCAGGACGATCACCGAGCAACCGGTTCACCCCGCCGACCCTTTACCGCACCGAGGCAGCATCGGCCCCACGCGCCCTTCACACATCCCCTCGCTGGACAGCAGCCTCCCTCCACGCGCGCCAACAACGAGCAGCTCCGCCTCCGCCTGGGGTCTCTACGAGGAACACATCCGCAGCCTCACCACCGAGAACTCCCACCTGCGCGCCGAAACTGGCCAACCAGGGTCGTCAACCTCAATAACACCGTCAGCGCACACCACCGGCCGCATCCTCGCCGCCGCTGCCCGAGTACCCAAGCGCCCCGTGCTTGCGGGCAGTGATCTGGGCCGGGCAGCGCCCCTCGGGGCGTCCGCACGCGGTGAAGTCACAGGTCCGGCACCACCAGGCGCCCAACTCGCCCGCTCTCCGGGCCTCGACGCGCGCGGTCACCCTGGCCTCGACCAGTTTCGCTAGCAGGTCCTCGAGCGCTGCCGCTTCGGACTCGTCCAGCCCGTGCGTTGCCTGGCGCACCACGGCGTCACGCGCGGCTCGGGCGGCGGCGACCCGCCTGCGGCCGCGAGCGGTCAATCGCACCTCGACCCGGCGACGGTCGGTTCCGGCCCTGCGTAGCGCGAGCCCGGCCTCCTCGAGCTGACTGACCAGCCGGACCGCCCCGGAGTGCGTGAGCCCGAGCACGTCGGCCAGGCGACCGACGTGCGCACCACCGAGGAACTCGTCGAGCGCCAGCAAGGCCTGTGTCGCGCTGCCGGTGAGGCCCGAGGCGTTCTCCAATGCGGTTGTGGTCTCGTCGGTGAGGTTGAGCGCAAGCGACGCCAGCAGGTTGCCCAGCCGGGGATGTACCGGAAACGTCATGCCCGCTATTATATGAGTCAGTCATATATTGACGAGGAGGTGACCAGCGTGACTGGCAGCGTCGCTACTGCCGAGGTCGACATCCACGCCAGCCCCCAGCGGGTGTGGGCAGCACTCACCGAACCGGACCAGATCGCGACATACATGGGCGGCTCCAAAGTCGAGACGACCTGGGAAGTCGGCAGTCCGATCACTTGGAGCGGCGAGTACGACGGCCATGCGTACCAGGACAAGGGCACGGTGCTCACCTACGACGAGGCACACATCCTGTCGGTCACCCACTACAGCCCCCTCATGGGCCAGGACGACAAACCGGAGAACTACCACACACTCGTCTACAGCCTCACCGCCGACGGCGACATCACCCATGTTTCCCTGACCCAGGACAACTGCACCGATGAGGCGCAGGCCGAGCAATTCAGCCTGAACTGGCAGACGATGCTCCAGGGACTCAAGGCGCAGGTCGAGGGTCCGTCCACGTAAGACACTCGTTTGGAAGACACGAGCCGAGGCGCTCCCGGCCGATGTGGGTGCCGGCCACCTAGCCCCTCGGACACACGATGGGGTGGCGTGGGCCGGCATGCGAAGCGAGCGCCTTGGCCACACCGGGGGTTCGTGCTCGGCTAGCGGTCATGTCCATGCGAGAAGAGTTGATGCCGCAGGCCGTGCCCGTGGACCTGGTGGCCGAGATCCGCCGGCTGAGCACCCTCGCCGGCCACGACGAACACACCGCGCTCACGCAGTTCCATGACCTGGTGGATGCCCACGGCTGCGCCCAGCTCGGGGCGGCGCTGGCCGCAGCCGTCGCCGACCAACTTCCCGAGCTGGCCCCCGCGACGACGAGCAGTGGCTGAGGCATCGATGATCGACGTGCAGGCAGCAAGCCCCACGTTTCTCGCCTGGCTGGCCCGCCAGGCGCACCACCCCGATCCGCTGGAGTTCCTGGCCACGCCGGACGGGACGGCGATGATGCCCCGCGACCTTGAGCACCTGATCGTGCACCTGGACGCGCTTGGGCTGGTGCACGCGGGCCGCTGGCGGACTGACGCGCGCCTGCCGCAGGCCGTGTCGCTGTCGAAGTGCGGACGGCACTGCGTCCTGTCCTTCGACGGCGACGTGGCCTCGTGGTCAACCGCCGGTCACGCCCCCTCGTAGGGACAGCGCACCACATGCACCGAGGCGGGACGGCTCGGACCGACGGGAACACGATAGGCACCGCCTTCCGCGTCGCAGGCCGGTAAGACGCAGGTAGAGCGGTCCGTCTGCGCAAAAGGTGGCCTGACCCCTTGAAGGGGGCCAGGCCACGCTTGCGTGGAGGAATCCTTGGTGATCCGTTAGTCGTCGGAGTCCTTATCCTTCTTGCCGTCGTCGACCGATTGGTCCTGGTCGGTGCTGTTC
>JBPYFK010000152.1:0-26225 GCA_051984675.1 Pseudonocardiaceae bacterium
CCCGTGCTCACCGTTGTTTACGACATCAGGCGTCGCAGAAGGCGGTTGCCGAATCCGAATCGAACCACGGAGTCAAGGTTCCGGATGGTCTTGGCCGTGTAGGGGTACCAGAGGTCTTCCTTCTTCAACTGCCACCGGTTGATCAGAACCGGTTGGGCGTGGGTGAAGTCGCGCAGTGAGTCGGTGCCGTTGACGTGTCCGAGGCCGCTGTCCTTGCGGCCACCGAACGGCGCCTCGGGAACGCCGTAGATGACGGCGGCATCATTGTGAACCACTGATCCCGTTGTCAGCCGTGCCGCGATGCGTTGAGCCTTCTTCGCGTCCTTGGTGAAGACGCTGCCGCCGAGACCGTAGCTGCTGTCGTTGGCCCGACGGATGGCCTCGTCCTCGTCGGGTACCCGCATGATGGTTGCCACCGGCCCGAAGGTCTCCTCCTTCATGAGATCCATCTCGTGCGTGGCGCCCACGATGACGGTGGGCTGAAAGTACAGGCCCTCGCCGGAACCGCGCTGTCCGCCGACTACGACGTCGGCCCCTTTGTTCTTGGCGTCCTCGACGTGCCGGGTGACCACGTCGAGTTGGCGGTCAAAGAACAGCGGCCCCATATCGGTGTCGCCTTCGCCGTAGGTGACGGCGGCGGCCTTCTCCCGCACGAGTCGAATGAATTCGTCGGCGACGCTGTCGACCACATAGATTCGTTCGATGCTGAGACAGACTTGGCCGGTGTTGAACATCGACAGGTAGACCGCGCCCGCGGCGGCGCGTTCCAGGTCCGCATCGGCGCAGACGATCATCGCGTCCTTGCCACCCAGCTCCAGGGTGAAGGGGGTCAGTCGCTGCGCGCAGGTGGCGGCGATGGCGCGGCCGGTCGCCGCACTGCCGGTGAAGCAGATCTTGTCCACCGGTCCGTCGACGAGCGCGGCGCCGGTTTCTCCGTCTCCGTGGAGCACCTGCACCACGTCCTCCGGTACGCCGGCTTCCCGGAGGATGGTCACCGCCCATTCACCCGAGCGTGGTGTCACCTCCGAGGGCTTGAGGATGACCGCATTGCCAGCCAGCAGTGCTTGGGCGACGGGGTTCAGCGACAGTACGAACGGCCCGTTCCAGGGAGTGATCACCCCGACCACACCGAGGGGCTGGTAGTGGATGCGCAGCTTCTTCAGCGGACGGAGGTAGCCGTGCAGGCGTCGACGCTCGTCGCGCAGATCACGGCGCGCTCGGCGGCTCCAGTAGTTGAGGAAGTCGCACGAGGGGACGATCTCTATCGCGAGAGCCTCGGCGTGTGGTTTGCCGGTCTCGGCCCGTACAGTCTTGATGATCTCGTCGCGACGCCGGACAAGGACATCCACGGCCCTACGCACGATTGCCGCGCGCTCACCGATCGGGCGCGCCGCCCACGCAGACTGCGCGGCGCGGGCACGCTCGATCGCGCCTGCCACATCGGCCTTGCTGCTCACGTCAATCTCATCGACGGGATGCCCGTCTACGGGACTGTCCAGGCGCAAGCGGCGGCGTCCGTCGGCCTCGTGCGGCAATGATTGGACAATGGCCATGTTGCCCTCCTCGGGGCGTTCGGGATGGGAGTCCGCACGGTGACACGGCTCGTCGGTCCGATGTCACGGAAGACTCATTCGTATCGGACTTGCCAGTGCTTGATGCCGTTGATGAAGCTCGAGCGCAGACGCTCCGGCTCCGCGACCTGGTGGAGATTTGGCAGGACATCGGCGATGGCCTTGAAGATCAGATCGAGCTGAAGCCGCGCCAGGTTCGCCCCGACGCAGTAATGAGCGCCGGTCCCGCCGAATCCGAGGTGCGGATTGGGGTCGCGGTCCACGTTGAAGCTGAACGGGTTGTCGAAGACATCCTCGTCGAAGTTGGCAGAGCTGTAGAACAGCCCCACACGTTGGCCCCGCTTGATCAGCTGACCACCCAGCTCGACGTCCTCGGTCGCGGTGCGCTGGAAGGCAATAACGGGCGTGGCCCAGCGCACGATCTCATCCGGCGCGGTGCGCGGACGGGTCGCCTTGTACCGCTCCCACTGCTCGGGGTGGTCGAGAAAGGCTTTCATACCATGGGTCGTGGCGTTGCGTGTCGTCTCGTTACCGGCCACTGACAGCAGAATGACGAAGAACCCGAACTCGTCCGAGGTGAGTCCCTCGCCGTCCATGTCAGCGGTCACCAGCCGTGACACGATGTCGTCTACCGGGCACGCACGCCGTTCCTCGGCCATCTGCCAGGCGTAGCTGAGAATCTCGGCCGAGGCCACGGTCGGGTCCCCGTACTCCGGGTCGTCGAAGTTGAGCATCTGGTTGGACCAGTCGAAGAGTTTTCGCCTGTCGTCCTGCGGGACACCCAACAGCTCCGCGATCGCCTGCAGCGGCAATTCACACGCGACCTGCTCCACGAAGTCGCCGCCCCCGGTTCTCTTGGCGGTATGGACGATCTCCTCGGCACGTGCGGTAAGGGCAGCCCGCAGACTTTCCACCGCTCGGGGCGTGAATCCCTTGTTGATGATGCTGCGGGTCTTGGTGTGTTTGGGCGGATCCATGTTGACCAACATGGTCTTGGTGGATTCGAAGATCTCCGGGGTCAGCTCACCGGGGTAACGGATGATCGCGCCATTCTCGTGCGACGAGAAGACGTTGGGGTTGCGCGAAATCTCCCTGATGTCCTCGTGGCGACTCACCACCCAGAAGCCGCCATCGCGATAGGGGCTCGACATCTCCGCTGTCTGCGCGTTCCACCACACGGGCGCCGTCTGTCGCAGTGCGGCGAACTCGTCAGCTGGTGTCCTGGCGGCCCACAGGTCGGGGTCGGAGAAATCAAGTCCTACCGGTTTCGTCGACTCGGGCACGGCTACCTCCTCGAGGCCTCGCAGCACGCGGCGTCATAGCGGTGCGATCGGTACGAATTGGACGGCGTCCATGTCGTCGATCGGTTGTTGTGCGGATGGTGTCTTGCCAGCAGTGCTGCCCTGCGCAGTGAGAGCTGCTCGATGCGTCCGAACATCAACAGTCGGCTCGGGTGGTGCCGTGCTCCAGCGACGGCCTGTCCAGCACACTCGGCTACGCGTACGGCCACCTGTTTACCTCGATCGCCTCAGCTCTCCCGTTCGATCACGGTCGGCACCCTGACTCACTCCGCTGCTATCCTTCTGCCCTGTCGGATGTCATAACTCGTTCTAGAAGAAAATACATAGATGCTGGTCATCGAGCCATGCTCATACATGGAAACCTTAGCTGTATGTGTTGTGCAGCACAAGATCCCGGTCGGACGGAGCGACACTAAAAGGGGCGTCCAGACGTGGAGGCGAGCCCGGGCAGCGCGGCTCTGCGGTTCCTCGCACTCACCCATAGGGCTCGTGTCGCATACTCGGAGCATGAGACGACCGGCCTGGAACGGGTCACCACCGCGCAACAGTGGGGAGGCGAAAGCCCGCATCATCGACGCGGCCATGCGGTGCATCGACCGATACGGCCCGGCCAAGGCGAGCCTTTCCGATGTCGCGGCCGAGCTCGGTGTGATCCGACAGACCGTGTACCGCTACTTTCCAAGCACCGAGGAACTCTTCGCGGCCGTGGGGCACGCCGCGCGGGACAACTACGTGGACCGGCTGGTCGCACACGTGGCCGGTATCACCGAGCCAGGCGAGATGGTGGTCGAGGCCATGGCCTACACGCTCGAGGAGGTGCCCCAGGACCCCTATCTCGGTTTGTTCCTCTCCGCCGGCCGTCCGGATGCCTTCTCCCGCGGGGCAACTTCCGCTGCGGCCTTCGAAGCATGCCGTGCCGCCTTCGCCCGTACGGACGTCGACTGGGCAGCGTTCGGCTACACCGGGGATCGACTCACCGAGCTCATCGAGTTCCTACTGCGTGTCATGCTGTCACTCATCGACAACCCGATTCCGTACCGGTTCGGCGACCAACTACGCAGGTTTCTTCGCCGTTGGGTCGCGCCCGCGGTCATGGTCGCCTCGCCGGACGCCGGGACACCCGAGCTGGGCGGCGGCAGTACGGGCGGCCCACAACGCACCCACGCGCACACCCATTGACGAACTTCTCGTCAACCGACATCTCCCGGTCAACGCGGAGTATCTGGCGGAACGTCACCGACTTGGACTCGGTCGCGGCCAGGACCCGGACACCGTTGTTGACCAGGCAGCAGGCAATAGTGCCCGTCCACCCGGCTGGCATACGGCCCCTTCGCAGGTAACGGCCCTTGGCCGGTACTCGGGGCGGGTCATCGTCTGCTGATCGACCCAACGCAGCGACCGTGCTGGCCCACGGCCCGAGCGGATCGTTGAACCTGCACCATCCCCTTGAGAATCGGCCCACCGCCCTCGACACGTTGGCGTCATGGGCACCAGATGTGCCCCAGGTGCCCCGCAATCTGCGGATGGGATTGCGGGGCGTCGCGGTGAACACCGCCCCGGCAGTGAACGAGCCCTTCACCGCGACGACCTTGTTCGCAGCGGTGTCGGTGACATACAGCGTGCCTTGGTGCTCGTGGCCACGGCGGTGTCGTCGACCTGGGTGTTGAGCTTCAGCGCCATAAACGGCGCGCCGATCAGAAATCAGCGCACGCGATCCGGTTATCCGGTGTGATCGCCGGGTGGACGACGAGCGACTTGGCGCCATCCGCGGCCTGTGGGTTGTTCACGGTCATGATGCCGTGTCCGGTCTGGTCAGCGGTGAAGGCCAGGTGTACCTCGTTGGGAGGCGCCGCCGGCCCGTGCGGGTCGAACTTGAAGTGCCCGCCGCCGTTGTTCTGCGCGCACGGCTGGGCGTGCAGGTGTGCCGTATACCGGTCGCCTGGCTTCAGTCCCATCATGTCCACGGTTACTGTGGTGCCACCGGGATGCGTGGCCAGCCAGGCGGTACCAACTGCGCCGTCCAGGCCGGGCGGGCGGGTATTCAGCAACGTCAGCCGGGCGGTCCGCAGCCGCGCACCGGGCAAGCTGAAGGCCGGCGGAGCCGAAGGCTCTCCCATAGTTGCCGGCATCGTCGTCGGCTTCCCGTTCATGCCAGGCATGCCGTTCATGTTCACGTCGGGGCCGGCACACGCGCCAAGAATCGGGGCGGCCAACAAGATCGATAATAGGAACGCGCGGGTTCCGTTATTACGCATGCGAAGGAGTGTAGAGGAAGCGATCAGGTGACGGGATGGGCGTCAGAGGAGTGACCCGACCAGGCCCTATTTATCAGCCTCCTGATCGGAGCAACGCCTTCCACAAAGACCTGAGCCGTGTCAAGTGTTGCCTGCCAGGGTGAGGGACCACCGTGAGCAAGTTTCTGCCGTGAGCGTGGGCCCACCCCGGTTGCCACTAATGGGACCACCCGGCGTGTCGTGCCTGGTTGGTCACCGTATGTCCGCTTTGGATCGATCCAGGTCGGTTGACCTGGAGGTCCGGTGGCATGGCATTCCGGGAGGTCAGGGTGATGGATTCGAGCGGGAGCCTAACCGCGATGACGATCCTGCAGCGCCAGCGTCGTGATCGAGTAATCCGAAGACATCCTGGTCCAACGCGGAAGCGCGAGTGTCGACGTCACCCGTTAGTTGGGGAACGAAACAGTTTCGGATACGCTTCCGCGCAACTTTGACGGGCCGCCGGTTGCCAGCGGCACACCGACATGGACGACCGACCAGGCGGTAGTCGCCGGTCAGATTGGAGCGATGTGGGCTGTTCCCATGTCGGGGAATGTCCCCTGTTTCCCCTGCTCAACGCTAGCTTGAGTGGCTGGCGCACCTCCTACTGCGACAGCGACAGCCGCTGGCGCGACTGCGCTCGCCATCAGTTGGCCTCCCGAGGTCAGCTCGTGCCGATCTCGCTGCTGCCCAACGGCAAGGACGTGGGTCATTTCCGGTGGGCCGCCAACCGGGCTGCCGGGAGCGGACCAGAGCACCCACCGGTCGGCCCACACCCGTCCGAAGCAACGGGAGCCAGCTTCGAAGCTGCGCCGCAACGCCAGCACCGGTTCCCTGAGCCCTCACCGATCACGCAGAACCCCCGTCCCTCAGACAACCCAGCGGCACGACCGCCTCAAGCTGCGCAACGACAACGCGCCCCCAAGCGGCGCTGGTGGAAACGAATCGCCGATTGGATGAAAGACTCCCTATGAGCAACTACTGGCCCTGGTGGGAAGGCGCTATCGCACTCGCCCTTGTCACCATCAACTACACCCTCGCCACAGACCGGTCCTTCGGGGTGTCGTCTGCCTGGGACCGTGTTGTGCACTGGCGCTCCGAGCGCCGACTCGAACGGGCGAACGCCCAGTTCGCTGACGATCGCGCCCTCGCCAGCGCTCTCGCCGCGGCGACAGCCGAGGAATTCGGAACCCACGCCCCTGAGGCCACTGTGCCGAGCATCCCGGTGGGCAGGGCACCGGCACCCGCTGAAGACCTCGAGCCCTCGAAAGAAGAGGGATCCGCGGCCGCGAGCCTGCTGCCGGCGCCGCTGGTCACCCAGGCCGCCTTGCTCCTGTCGATCTTCCTCGGCGGGTGGGTAGCCGCCATCAGTTCCGGCCGATTCCAGCTGCGCTTCGACATGGGCAACACCTACCGCGAGCTCGTTGCCAGCGACCCGATCACCATGATTGGGGTCCTATTCCTCGGCGGCATCCTTGTCGGCTTCGGCACCCGCCTTGCGGGCGGATGCAGCTCCGGCCACGGACTCAGCGGCTGCGGCCGGCTGCGCCCGGTCAGCCTGCTGGCGACCGCCGTCTTTTTCGGAACCGCCGTGCTCGTCTCGATGCTGTTGCTGTGGAGGGTGATCTGATGCGTACCAAGGGAGCCATCCTCGTCGCCAACGTCATCACCGGACTCGCGCTCGGCTACGTCGTCACCAACATCGGCTTCGGCGACTACGGCGAACTGAACCGCATGTTCACCTTCCAGGACCTGCGGATGTTCCTGACCTTCGGCGTGGCTGTGGCGATCATCGTGACCGTCTTCGCCGTGATGCAGGTTCGCCGCACACCTGGACGCATCCACGCTGGCGTGGTCCCCGGCGCCGTGCTGTTCGGCACCGGTTGGGCCATCTCGGGTGGCTGCCCGGCCATTCCGATCATCCAGGTCGCCAGCGGCTACGTGCCCGCCCTCGTCACGATCGCCGGTGTCATCGTCGGGATCTGGCTCTGCCGCTGGGCCAACGCTAGGTTCTTCCACCTTGATCGCGGCTCCTGCGGCCTCTAACCCCGGCCCCTCGCCGACCAACCAAAGAATGCTTTCTAAGCTGCCTGACCGGCATGAGTGAACACCCTGACCTCGTCGCGCTGCTAACCCGCTATGGCGCATTGGCGGCCGAGCTAGAGGAGTCCACCGATCCCATCCGGGCGGATCTCCTCCGGCAGGAGCTCCGTGAACTCGACTGCCAGCTCGACGGGGCTCAAGAACGGCTGCGTTGCGACATTGATCAACATTGACGAAGTAGGTCGACCTAAGATCTCGTGGCTAGTGCCGCGTCAAGCAACGTTCAACACGTGAGGACAGGATGCCAAACCTGCTACCGATGATGATCAATAGACCGATCGAGGTTCATAGATGCGGAGCTAGTTGGCGTTGTCAGTATGCGTTTGTTGGCCTATGTATGCCGTGAGTTTGAGTTCTTGAGCCTCCAACGAGAACGGCTGGTTGAGTTCATCGGTGGAGATCTGTAGGTAGATTGCCACCCGCAGGGGAGGACCGGTGACTGTACCGCCTGGATCATCAGTGTGGTGGGATCTCGCTGGTGCGCGGCGACCGGGTACGTGCCGGTGCGCCGATGGTTCGGCCGAAGTGTGCTGATATCGAGTCGGTCCTTTCAAAAGATGTGCTACCCGGCAATGACAGCGCGGGGCCGCACATCTCAGCTCGACTCGTCGCCGGAGGGCAAGCGTCCGCGACGGTTCGGCGTCGATGGGGGAGACGCTTTGCGATGGGCGTTTTTCTCGGCAAAGGTCAGGAAAGTCTCGTCGGCCAGAAGTTCAGCGATGAGGGGGGAGAGCGCGTTGTGCCCAGCACGGTGTTCCTGATCAGTCATGGGGATTAGCTCAGGCTCTTCCGCAGTGAGGTCACCGCGCTGTCCTTTGGCCGCGTGATTCCGGTTCCCACGCACTGGTGGTTTGCGTTGGGTCGGCCTACGGTCGACGCTCATGCCGAGCGCTCCGCTGGCTGTGGCGACTCCGGGACAGCGCGTCGGGGGTGACCTATACGCCCGCCATCTGGTCGGCTTGGGCATCGGTAGCCGGTGAGGTGATCGCCGGATGAGCGATACGCGTGGCGCGGCGGGCCTCTTTGCGGCTGTGGTAGCTCCGTTTGCCGCAGGTTTGGCAGAAAACAGGAACGGGCGGTCGCGACGGGCCGGGTGTGTGGCTTGCGGAGGACAAGGACATCTTCGTGCGCGGCCACGCTGGCGGGCAGGCCCTGGTCGCGGAGTTGGCGGATGTTGTGCAGATGGAAAGACGACGACCGGGACACGAGCTCGCCGCCAACGGGACACGATCATTCCCCGATGTTCGCGACACGTCGATCGTCGCAGGTCACGAGCACGACCAATAATGGAACGCAACACGTCCAGGAAGACCCGCGATGCTGTTGGGAACCGATGTGGCGGCAGCCGATTCGCTGGGGTGCAACGCCCCGCATAGCGCGGGAGGTCGCCGTGACGAGTTGAACGCCGGTGTCGGTCGGTTCTTCCGGCACGCTGGCCGTTACCTCGAGCTGACCTCCGTGGGATCGCCCGGTTCTACTCCGGGCGCCGGCCGCCGCTACCGGGCCCTTGCCCGACGGGGTTCATACACATAGAGTCCAACTGTATGTATCTAATCCTGTTACCAGGAAATATTGTGCTCGAGGTAGAACGAGTTGTGATCAGAGGGAGGCGGCGCGGCGTGGTAGGCGGCCTTTCACATCCCCAACCGGCGGCGGCAAGGTCGCACTCCCCGGACGACGGGCGGCTGGACCGGGCTGACATCCTGCGCGCGTTCGAGCACTACTGCTCCAGCCGGAGAGGTACAGCGCTGCCCGGTATCGGGTTGAATTCGTGAGGTCGGCGGGCGCAGGTTCAAAGCGTTGAAGTCGACCCGGGTCAACTGGAAGGTAGCGACCACAATGCCGTTCATCTTGTCCGATAAGCCACGGCCGCATATCACTCGGGTGACGCTCAACCGTCCGGAACGGATGAACGCCATGGCCTTCGACGTCATGATCCCGCTACGTGAGGCGCTCGAGGAGATCAGCCATGACAACGACACCCGCGTAGTCGTTCTTACCGGCGCTGGTGACGGATTCTGCTCGGGTGCGGACCTCGTGGACGCCGGACAGGTTCCCGGGATGGACGGGCTCGGTACACCAGGCAAGGCCTTGCGTTCGCTCGAATTGCTGGACGATGTGATCCGCGCCTTGCGAAACATGCATCAGCCAGTCATTTCCGCGATCAATGGGCCCGCCATCGGCGGCGGCTTCTGCCTCGCACTGGCGACGGACATCCGAATCGCCGCGGACAGCGCGTACTTCCGCGCCGCTGGCATAAACAACGGTCTCACGGCCAGCGAACTCGGCATCAGCTATCTGCTCCCCCGAGCGGTCGGTTCCACCCGGGCCGCTGAGATCATGCTGACGGGGCGAGATGTCGACGGCTCGGAAGCCGAACGGATCGGGTTGGTGTCGCGGGCGGTTCGGCAAGAAGATCTGATGAATTCGTGTTACGAGACCGCCGAGCGGATCCTCGCGTTCAGCCACGCGGGTGTGGAGCTCACCAAACGCTCGTTGTGGCTCGGACTGGACGCCAGCAGCCTTGAATCACACCTAAGCTACGAGGGCATCGCGCAGTTGTTCATGCGGCTGACGACCACGAATTTCGAAGAGGCCGTACGAGCCCGGCAAGAGAACCGCTCCCCCGTGTTCCGGGACCGCTGGGAGAGCGCAACAAATGGCCGCGACTGAGTTCAACATAGCCCGCGCCCACGACGCGATCAGCCAGGCGTTGCGCGACCGCGAAGTGCTGGTGTGGCGGGACCACCGACTCACCTACGTGGGCCTGACGGATCGCAGCCGACGGCTGGCCACATATCTTCACGGCGCTGGCCTCGGCGTGCGAAAACAGCGTCGCGAGATCGCCAATCCTGAGTCAGGGCAGGACCACGTCGCGCTCGACCTCTACAACGGCACCGAGTACGTCGAGGGGTGCTCGCAAAGCACCCTCGCGCTCGACCGTGCGCAGCGCTGATCCGTCGCTTATTGGACCAGATGGGGCGTGCGACCGTCATACAGGATGGCTTCGATTCCGATTACGCGAGCGCATCAGTGCAGCATCTCCGGAGGGGCAGTGCACACCGCGACGATCAAGGTCACTCCCGACACATAGTTCAACAAATGGCGTAGCAGAAGGTTCAACAAACGGCGTAGTAGAAGCATCCACGACTGCACCGAATGGAGCATTGTGGCCCGTAACACATCAAAGCTACCGTTCGGTAGCCAAAAGTCGAGAGCCGGTGGCGTAGACCGCCGGTTCCTTGCGGGAAGGGACCTTCTCATGGTGCCGCTACGTCGCTTCCAGGCGCGCATTGCGAAAAGCTCATCGACATTCCTATTGCGACCGGCGCGCGGGAAAACTCGGTCCCTGGCGGCCGGGCTAGCCGCCACGAGCACTATCGCACTCATGGCATTCAGCGCTCCTACCGCACTGGCCACGACCTATGGTTCCTACACGGCACTCGGCGACTCCTACGCCGCCGGATATGGCGTTCCGAACACCATCGACGTCTCGTGCGGCCGCTCGGACCACGACTATCCCCATCTGAGCAACAAGACGCTCGGTGCTGGATTGACCGACATGACTTGCGGCGGCGCCACGACTGCGGACATGACCCAAGCCCAGAGCGGCACCGATAATCCACCGCAATTCGACGGCTTGAAGAGCGACACTAGCCTCGTGACACTGACGATCGGTGGCAATGACATCGGTTTCGCGAGCATCGTCGCCACCTGTGCTTCGATGGGTGCTACAAACCCGTCCGGCACGCCCTGCACAAACTACTACAATTCCGGCGGTACCGATCAGATCTCTCAGCGCATCCAAGCCACCGCACCGAAAGTCGCGTCCGTGATCCAAGGTATTCACCAGCACTCGCCGAACGCGAAGGTGCTCGTGGTGGACTACCTCGACATTCTTCCTCTCAAAGGCTCTTGTTACGGACCCAACAATACGATCGCTCCCGGCGACTATCCTTACCTCAACAACAAGGAGCAACAGCTCAACCAGATGCTCGGCAACGAAGCCGCCGCGAACAACGCCACCTTCGTCGACGCCTACTCCGACAGTATCGGACACGATCTGTGTCAGCCATCCGGCACCGCCTGGGTCGACGGTGCACTCACGACGCAATCAGCTCCGGTGCACCCCAATGAGCTCGGCGAGCAGGGTTACGCCAACGCCGTCCTTGCCGCCCTCGGCTTGTAAACTCGTTGTTCGCGTCCATACCGACGAACGCAGCCCGGTATCCGCGTTCGGGCTCACTCCATCGCTTCGATGATGCGGGTCTCTCGCTCCGCGCCGTCGCCGAGGGCGGCGAGTGCACGTTGGTAGTCCGTACTGCGATACGCGCGGCCACGGCTTGTTCGACGCTATCGAACTCGGTCAGCGTCGTCAGCAAGGTCGTTGCGCCTTCGAAGGTGTGCGCGGGGTTGCCGCGTGTCAGGAAACGGCCGCAGGAGGCATGCATGGGCGGGCCGGAAAGTTCGATGTAGCGGGCCAGCTTGTCCTCGCCGTAGATGGGGGTGAAGGTGTTGATCAAAAAGTCGTAGCGCGCAGATCCTTGCGGGTGTTCCGCAGACAAGCTATGGAGCAAAATGAAGATCTTGGTAACCGGGGCGTGCGGCAACATCGGTTCTAGCGTGGTCGAGGAACTCCGCCGGCAGGGTCACCTGGTGCGCTGTCTGGACTTGCCTACCGCGGCCAATCGGAAGAAGGCACGGACACTGGCCGCAACGGTGGAGGTTATCTGGTCGGACATCCGCGACGTCCATGCGGTCGACGCGGCGGTCCAAGGTCAGGACGTGGTCGTGCACCTGGCGTTCATTATTCCGCCGCACGTTGACGACGATCCAGCCACCGCGTCTGAGGTCAACATCGATGGCACCACGGTCGTGCTGAACGCCGTCCGCAGGCACGCGTCGCGGATACTGTTCGCTTCGACGCTGGATGTCTTCGGTAGGACACAGCACCTGGATCCGCCCCGCAAGGTCACCGACTCTGTAGCTGCGACGGACGAGTACAGCAAGCACAAGATCAAGTGCGAGGAGTTGGTGCGTCAATCGCCGCACCCATGGGCGATCTACCGGTTCGCCGACGTGCCGCCGAAGCAGCGACGGTCCCCGCACCCGTTGATGTTCGCCATTCCGCTGGAGCAACGGATCGAAGTCGTGCACGTGGATGACGTAGGTCTGGCCGTGGCGAACGGGATCAGCAGCGATCAGATCTGGGGTCAAACCTGGTTGATCGGCGGCGGAGGCGACTGTCAGGTGCGCTACCGCGACCTGCTCAACCGGTCACTGGCCCCGCTCGGCATCGCCGAGCTGCCCGAGAAGGCGTTCAGCACCACGCCTTACTGCACCGATTGGCTGGACACCACGAAAGCCAACGCGTGCTGCGTTACCAACGCCACAGCTTTGACGAGATCATGGAATACGTGATCAAGTTTTCCCGCCCGCCGCTTCCGGCACGGATTATCATGCCGCTAATCCGCCCCCTCGTGCGAAGGTCGCTGCTCAAACTTTCACCACACATCTAATGATCAATAAAGGGGGGACTGCCCTGGCAACCAGGTCAACCGGCTGATGGTGGATCGTTGCCGGGCGGCACATACTCCGCGTTGCGGTCCACAGCGATGTACACGTCGTTCGCGATCGGCCGGCGCATCTCCTCCGCGAGCTGGCCGAGCAGCCCAGCAGTGCGGGCCAGCAGGGCGAACCCGCGCAGCAGCTGGCCGGGCAGTCCGAGGTCGGCCAGCGCGGCGCCGCACACGCCGGCGCCGTTGAGCGGAAGTGCGCGGCCGAGAACCTCCGGGGCAACGCGCCCGATCGCCTCGAACAGCGCCAGGTGCGGGCCGTAGAGCCCTTCTTCGTGGGCAATGCGCACGATTGCGGATGTGCGGGGGTCCTGTTGCTTGTGCACCGGGTGCCCGAGTCCGGGCACCCGCTGGTTGGCGGCCGAGGATTCCCGGATGGCGTGGCGCGCCAGCTCGTCCCATCCCTGCTCAGTGGCCGGCGGCGAGCCGTCTGTGCCGGCCAGTACCTCGGCGAGGAATGTGCCAGTGTCCTCGGTGACACCTAGGAAGCGTGAGCCACCGCCAAGCAGCCCCGAGGCGAGCGCGCCTTGTAGGGACTCCGGCGCCGACAGATACGTCAGCCGCGCGGCGATCGCGGTGGGTGTGAAGCCGTGGTCGGCGAGCGCGACGAGCACGGTCTCGAACAGCCTCACTTGGCCTGGTGTGGGACGGCGCAACGTGACCAGCCAGAAGGCCAGCTCGCCGAACCCGACCTGACCCATGAGCTCGCCGGCGAGGTCGTGGCCAAGCAGCCGGATGCTACTGGCGTCGCTGGTGCCCAAGGACGTGGGGTAATGCTCCGGTTCGCCTCGCACTGCTCTCCTTGTGATCTCTGTCCTCTGCCGGTCAGTCCTCGCCCTCGGTCGGGCTCGCCAGCCACGCTCGGATGTCCTCGCCGTGCTCGTTCAATCTGGGTGGAGGCAGGGTGTGCCTGGCCGGTGTGGTCCCGAAAGTGATCGGGTTGCGGATTGTGGGCACCAGGCTGGTGCCATCCCCAACCTCGATGACCGGGTCGAGCCCCAGACGCTCGGCGAGCGCGACGCCGCCGTCGACATGGTTGATTGGACCGCACGGTACGCCGGCGGCGGACAGCTGGACGAACCACTCGTCGGCGGTGCGCTGCCGAAGCTTGTCCACCAGGAGCGGGCGCAGCTGCTCGCGGTTGCGAGTGCGCTCCTCGTTGTGCGCGAAGCGCGTGTCCTCGGGCAGCTCGTCCAGACCCAGTTCGTGGCACAGCAGTCGGAACTGCCGGTCGTTCCCAGCGATGACGATGAGGTCCTTGTCCGCGGTGGGCAGCGGCTCGTACGGGAACAGGCTGGGGTGCGCATTGCCCATCCGGGTGGGCACGGTCTTCCCAGCGACATAGGCGCAGGTGTGGTTGACCAGCGTCGACAGCGCCGAGGACAGTAGGTTCACCTCGACGTGCTGCCCGGTGCCGGTGGCGTCGCGATGGTGCAATGCGGAGAGGATGCCGATCGCGGCGTGCATGCCGGTCATCACGTCGAACACCGAGATACCAGCGCGATAGCCCGGTCCCGATGGGTCTCCGGTGAGGCTCATCAGCCCCGAAGCGGCCTGCACGAGCAGGTCGTAACCGGGCAGCGAGGCACCCTCGGCGGTGCCGAACCCGCTGATCGAGGCGTAGATAATGGCGGTGTTGCGCCGGCTGACCGACGTGTAGTCCAGGCCGAACCGCCCCAGCCCGCCGGGCTTGAAGTTCTCGATCATGATGTCGGCCCGGTTGGCCAACTCCTGGGCTACGGCTAGGTCGTCGGGATCTTTGAGGTCCAGGCTGATGGCTCGCTTGTTGCGGTTGATCGCTAAGTAGTACGTCGACACTCCGTCCCGATCGGGCGGCACCCAGGTCCGCGTGTCATCCCCGCCCGGGGACTCCACCTTGATCACGTCGGCGCCGAGGTCGGCGAGCAACATGGTGGCGTACGGGCCGGCGAGAATCCGGGAAAAGTCGGCGACCAGCAGGCCATCGAGCGGTCCGGGTGCGTTGGCTTCGGCGGGGTCGGGCATCGGAGGACGTCACCCTTCGCTCAACGACGTACGGACGGGACGACCGCAATGCGGACAAGTGTCCGTTTGATAATGAGTTGGGTGGCACGTGGTGTCAACCAAGCTGAAGCCGTTCTCGGTCTGTCCTATGAGGAACCGCTGGCGGACGGTACGCGATGGTCGGTAGCGCCGAGTCGGTCAAGGCCGTGCCGGTCTGCGCCGTGGTCTTGAACGGTCGACCAAGACTGTGCGTTCGGTCGTACACCTTCCCGAGCCGCATGTGCCAGCGACTCGGTGGCCCACGGGCGTTTGCGCCGACGAACCGGCCAGCACGGCGCTGCTCAGCTGGCCGGCCGGCTGACGGTGGCGATCGGGCGCGACTCCCACGCGGCCCAGTCAGCGCTGATGGCACTCGCGGTGCGCAGCAGCGCTGGCAGGTGGTGCTCCACCAAGTGATCGATCGAGGTCTCCGCGGCATGCGCGTTCACGTTTACCGCCGCGACCGTGCGGCCCTGCCCGTTACGGATCGGCGCCGCAATGGATCGGATTCCCGGGGCGAGATCCTGATCGGTGACCGCCCAGCCCTTGGCACGCACATCACGTAGCACCTCGTCGAGTTCATCGCGCTCAGGCGTCCATCGCGGATCCAGGCCGGACCTGCTCGGCGCGGCGAACACGCCGTCAAGCTCACCGGCGTCGAGCGCAGCCAGCAGGACTTTGCCGAGCGAGGTCTGCACCGCCGGGAAGCGGGTACCGATGGTCACCGCAAGCGTGACCAGCTTCGGCACCGCGACGCGCGCGACGTAGACGATGTCAGAGCCGTCCATCTGCGCGATCGAGCACGACTCGTGGGTCTGGTCGACCAGCCAGCGCAGGTGTGGCTCGGCGAGCTCCCAGACGTGCTGCGAGCCGACGTAGGCCATGCCGAGTTCGAGCACCCGTGGGGTGAGTGAAAACCCGGACTCGTCGCTGCGCACGTACCCGAGCTGCTCGAGCGTGATCAGGATGCGGCGGGCCGTCGGCCGAGCCAGGTCGGCCTGGGCGGCGACCTCGCTCAACGTCATGCGCGGTGTGCCCGGTCGGAAGCCCCGGAGCACATCGAGGCCCCGCGCCAATGCTTCAATGAAGTCCGGTCGGGCATCCCGACCCATGTGTCGTCCCTCCACGCCATGAAGAAGGCAGGCAACCGGCACGACCGGCGTGTCCCGCCAAAACGGTTCGCCCGTCACTGTATCCGGCCGCCTACCGTGGTGGGCGCTGCACCGCAACGCCTTCGCCCCGGTACTCGCTGTAGGTGTACGGGTTGGGAATCAGCTCGGTTTCCGGGATCTCCGGGGTCATGCACTCCTGCCACGCCTGCTCGCCGATCTCGCGGCGGGCGAACGCGACCGTGCCGGCGACGGCTTCGCGCGCTGGAGCCAGGTCGACTCCCACCAGCTCGTGCTGGTACTTCACCACGGTGCCGTTGACCAGCACGGTGTGCACATCGCCGCGGCCGGCCTGGAACACCACGTGACCGTACGGGTGCAGCACCGGGAACATCACCGGCGAGCGGTCGTTCTTGATCAGCACGACGTCGGCTTTCTTTCCCGGGGTCAGCGAGCCGATCACGTTGTCCAATCCCAGCGCCCGCGCGCCGCCCATGGTGGCCCACTCCACGACGTGCTCCGCACGCAACTTGTTGTGCACCACGGTTTCGTCGACCGACTGCGCTTCGAGGTGCTCGCGGGAGCGGTCCGCGGACAGCGTCGCGCGCATCGCGGAGAACAGGTCGGCGCTCCACCAGACGCTGGTGTCCATGGAAAGCGACGCGGGGATGCCGTAGCGACGCAGCTGCCAGCTGGGCGGGTATCCCTGACCGGCGCTTTGCTCGCTTTCCGTGGAGATGGACGCTGTGCCACCGGAGGCCGCGATGCGCTGATAGGAGGCCTCACCGAGGCTGCACGCGTGCACGTAGGTGACCCGCGGGTCCATGAATCCGTGCTCCCACATCAGCCGGATGCCGTGGTCGTTCGTAGCGCCCCACACCCCTGCGTGGGTCGTCACGGGAAGGTCGAGTTCCCGAGCGGCTTGGAAGGCGCCCTTCTCGGGGAACGCGGCGTCACCGGTGACATCAAATGCCAGCTGCAGGCCGAGCATGTCGTCGCGGGATGAGAATTGCCGGTCCACGAAGTCCCGGAACTCCGGCGCGTTGGCCCACTCCCAGGGGGCTCCCAACAGGTTGCCGTAGGCCAGCACGAACCGGCCGGGTACTGCGCGTAGGGCTTCCACCGCAGCGTCCCCATGCTCCGGGGTTCGCAATCCGTGCGACCAGTCGACTGTGGTGGTCACCCCGGCGTCGAGTGCCTCGATCGCCGAGGCCAGGTTTCCCGCGTAGATGTCCTCGGGACGGAAGATCTTGCCCCAGTTGAGGTAGTAGAAGACGAAGTACTGGGACAGCGTCCAGTCCGCACCGAACCCACGTAACGCGGTCTGCCACATGTGGCGGTGCGTGTCGACCATGCCCGGCATGAGTATCCCGCCACTGGCGTCGATCACGGTGGCGTCCTGTGGGACGGGCAGTTCGCACCCGACCTGCTCGATGTCCTGTCCCCGCACGACCACGTCGCCACCGTTGAGGACGCCGATCGCGGGATCCATGGACAGCACGGTGGCGTTGCGAAACAGGATGGGGCGGCCGTGAGCGAATTCGTCCGGCAAGGGAGTGCTGGTCATAGTGTTCACCTCATCGTGGTTGGACCGCGCGACCGCAGCACGCGGGCGCGCAGGGCGAGGGGTACGGCAGCGGCGGCGACACCGACCACCAGCGCAGCGACGCCCCAGCCGTATCCGGACAGCGTCGGCGTGCCGATCGCGTAGTCGAGCGACCACGTTCCCGGGCCGGCGAACGCGAGGACAGCGGCCAGCGCGCCGTAGCACAACGGCACCTCACAGCCGCCGCGTTGCGCCCAGAATCCGTTCGGTGAGGTGGCCACAGCGGCGACGGTCATCGTGCCGATCACCATCGCGCAGCCCGCCGGTGTCAGCAGACCTGTGCCGATGGACGCCGCGCCGACGAGCTCCAACAGCCCCGCGAGCACCACCATGCGCTCGCCCGGCACGAATCCCCACTGTTCGAAGAGCTTTCCCGTACCGGCCGGGCCGGCGCCGCCGTACCAGCCCAGCAGTTTCTGTGCGCTGTGCCCAAAGAGCAATCCGGCCAGCAGCAACCGAAGCAGGAGCACACCGAGGGTCATAGCCTGCTCCGAACTGCTGCCGCGCCCCGGTTTCGGGTGACCGACTGCAGCAGCGAGGGCTCATCGCGACACCAACCGATTGCCAGCTCGAAGATCGGCAGCGCGGTGTTCAGCGCTGCGCCCAGCGGGCTCGGCCACTCGCGAAGCCGGGCCGCGCCTGGTGCGTCGTTCGCAACCGCCGTCGTCATGCCGCGGGTGGCGATCAGGGCTTGGGTTCGAGCGCGAAGTCGAAGGTGGCGTGCAGGAAGGGCCGGTCCATATGCCCACCGTCCGGGCTCGGACCCGGCTGGTGCTCGGCGAACGGAACCACCAGCGCGTCCTTGGTGCCGAACACGACGTCACTGTCGAGGTAGTCTGCACCGTCGCGGAACAGGTGGGTGATGAGCTTCTCGTAGCCTGGCTCCTCGAGCATGAAGTGCACGTGCGCCGGCCGGAAGTGGCTGATCTCAGTGGAGCGGATCAGATCGCCCACCGGGCCGTCCATCGGGATCGCGTAGCCACGCGGCGCGATCGTCCGCACACAGTAGCTGCCGTCCTCTCGGGCACGGTACTTCGCCCGGAGCCGGGCCTCGTCGATCTCCGGGAGCTGAGACTCGTAGTAGCCGTCGGCATCCGCTTGCCAGACATCCAGGACAGCTCCCGGCACCGGATGACCGTCGGTGTCGGTGACCGTGCCGGTGATGAACAGAGGTGTCCCAAGCAGGCCCTCGGACATGTCATGACCGAACTCCGCTGTGGGAGACCCATCGATGTGGAACGGACCGAGCACCGTCGCCGGTGTCGCATTCTCCGAGAACCGATTGTTGAGCTGGACGACCAGCATGCTCAGCCCGAGCACGTCGGAGGCGAGGACGAACTCCTGTCGCTTGTCGTCGGTAACCCGTCCGGTCGCCGCCAACCAGTCCATCGCGGTTGCCCACTCCTGCTCCGTTAGCCGCACCTCCCGCGTGAATGCGTGCACGTGACGCACAAGGGCGGTCATCAGCTCGGCCATGCGTTGTGTGTGCGCGGTGTCCCAGCGCTGCACCGCGAGATCCGTGATGTTGTCTTCATTGACGAAAGCCATCGGTCGTCCTCGATCCGTCGCAGCCACCGCGGCCGTCGCGGACACATGTCCGCTAGCCGGTCATTGTTGCGCTGCGGCTCACCACTCGGCAAGGCCGCGCCATGGGTGGTTCTCGAGTGTCGAGCAACCTAACCAATTGCGGACAAAAATCCGACGAATGGACATGGCCGCGTGACGTGTGTGCGGCCCGGATGACGGGTCGGCCCGGCCAAGCCCGAGCAGCAGACCTCAATCGCTCATCACGACGCTCAACGACGCTTGGAAACCACGATTCCCTGGCAGTGGTCCATGCATGCATGTCTGGCACCGACACCCGGCCGAGGTGGATCAACTCCGAGTACTTCTCCGCATCATGCTGCGGCGAACGCTGGTCGCGTCATTGATGCGGCCGATGCGCATTGCAATGGTCTACTCATGAACATTTTCGACGTCATGAACACCGCACGCGGCCTCCCCGTATGGGGCAGCCCACCATGCCATGCGCACCCACCTGTCCAACGTCGCCGACAACCTCCTCGGCAAACACTGAGAGTCACGCTCAGCGTAGAAACGCGTTCGCTTGCGTCGCTGTGGTAGCCGACGTGGGTGCGACTCGTGGCCCCTGGTGTTCCGTCGCTGAGCCACGTCGGCACGTCCCAGACCCCAGCGGGCTTGGAAGTGGTTGTCGAGCTCGGTCAGGATGTGTTCACGGTTACGGTCGGTTCAGTGCCTGTTGTGCTGGGAACGTCCCAGCACCGTGCGGGCACCGCCGATGTCGGCGTGAACGGTTTCTCCCGCGAAACCCGCACCGAAAGATGGCAGCGCCGGTGATGAACTCGGTGACCAGATGCTCAGGGCCGTAGCGTAGCTGGATCTCAAAGATACGTTCCCGAGCGGCGTAGTGCTTAAGTCGCACTACCACAACGCATCGCGGATCGAACCACGCTCATCCTCGAGCGCGGCAAGCTCATCGGCCAGTCCCACGTACAGTGGGGCAGATCACCGTACATTTTCCGTTGAGCGGATGCTCACCCTCAACGCCGGTGACCTCCCCCAGGTCCTCACCCTTTCAACAGCCGGACGTAGCGGAAGAATCCGTTGCGGTGGCACCGTCAGCCGTCTCGCCTGTTCCTTGCGCATGGCCTTGACCCGGCTTCGGTTTCGGCGGCTTTGGGGGTTGCCCGGTCACCGCCAAACTGTGCTCTCCACCGGAACCTCGACCGGCGTGTTGCTGTCCTCAGTGGTGCCGTTCTCCAATTGCCCACCGCAGTTTAGGCCCATCCGGTCGCTGCCGTGTACCTACGACGCTGCCGTACAGGGTCTGCGTCCGGGCCGTCCTCTGGATCGGTGATTGATTCACGGCCGCTTTGGGTGACGTTGATGTGAAGGGTGCGTGGGGCTTGCCCTGCGTCCGTGCTTCGATGAGGATTCCCCAACGATGAGTGACCAGGATAAGAACGGCGACGAGCCGGTGGCGGCAGGCCCGTGGGCAGCGCAAGGCCCACACGCTGACGGCGCTGCTTCGAGTAGCGACGCTAGTGTCCAACCCACTGTGGGCGACAGCGGTGGGGCCTGGCCTGCGGGAGGGTACGGCCCGGTGGCGTCGTTCCCTGAGGCGGCTCCAGGTGCAGGGGAGACCAGGGGTTCCCGTGTGGGTGTGTCGGTCGTTGCCGGCGTTGGGGTGCTGGCGCTGGTGCTGGGTGGCGCGGCCGGCGGGGTGGTCGGGTTTATGGCTTCTGAACACGCGCCGGGAGCGGCTGGGACGTCGTTGGTCGCGCCTGTGCCGGCGCGCCAGAGTGCTCCGGCGCCGGTGGGGTCGGTCGAGGCGGTGGCGGCGAAGTTGTCGCCGAGTGTGGTGCAGTTGCAGGTCACTGGCGGGCCGAGCGCGGGTGAGGGGTCCGGGATCATTCTCAGCCCGGACGGCGACATTCTGACGAACAACCATGTGGTGGAGGGGGCCGCGCACGGGGGCCAGCTGCGGGTGGTCTTCGCCAACGGTCAGCAGGCGTCGGCGTCGATTGTGGGGCGGGATCCGACCACGGATATCGCGGTGGTCCGCGCGGATGGTGTTCATGGTGTGCAGCCGGCGACGTGGGGCCGTTCGGCGGGCTTGCAGGTAGGCCAGGAGGTGGTGGCTTTCGGGGCGCCGTTTGCGTTGTCGGGCACGGTGACCTCGGGGATTGTGTCCGCATTGCATCGGCCGGTGCGTGCCGGTGGCGGCTCGGGTGGGCAGGCCACGGTGTTGGATGCGGTGCAAACGGATGCGGCGATCAATCCGGGGAATTCGGGTGGTCCGCTGGCGAACATGGCTGGGGAGGTGATCGGGATGAACTCCGCGATCTACAGCCCTGGTGGAGGCCCTCCCGGGCGGCAGCAGCAGCCGGGGCAGGATCAAGGCGGCAATGTGGGCATCGGGTTTGCTATCCCGATCGACCAGGCCCATCGGGTGGTCGACGAACTGCTGCGGACCGGTACGGCGACGCAGACGCTGATCGGGGCGATGGTCAGCGACAATCCCGATGGGGGTGGGGCGTTGATCCGGCAGGTCACGCCGGGCAGTCCTGCGGAACGGGCCGGGCTGAAGCAGGGTGATGTCGTGACCGGGATCGACGACCGGCGCATCCCGAATTCTGACGCGTTGGTGGCCGCGGTACGCACCCGGAATCCGGGGGAGCATGCCAGGTTCCTCCTCGCCGATGGGAGAAACGTAGACGTGATCCTGGGTGGCCAACCTGTCCAGGCCAACTAGGCCCTGAACGTGAGGCACCAGAGGCATGGACCGCCCAGCATGAGCTGCACGTAATTTCGGTGTCCGACTGGATCGAGGAGTTGGCGGACATATCTGCCACGCTCACCACATGTGGTGCCTGCACGCTGACGCTCAGTAGTGGACTGCGGTACGCCCTCGCCGATAGGTGCGCGAAAGGCGTTGGTCATCGCGCTGTGGTGTCAGAGGCGAGTTCGACTCGATCCGCGGTGAGGTGACCGACGTTCTTGGTGTCGCCATTCGGAATTCGGATCTTGGTCAGAGGGGAGCAACGATGGTAGAGGCGTCCACCGCTCCCGATTGTCCGGTCCATTCGTCCGAGGCAGACACGTTTCAGACGTTGATGGCTCTGGAAGTGGAGGACAGTGACGCGACCGCACCCTGCGGTGGGCACGTGATGAGTGCGTCCGCTTGATCCGTCTCGTGCGCGATAGCGTTACTGGATTGCCTTGGCGATCGGAGGTTTCGTCTCGTCTCCGATCGCGCGGCTTGTCGTCATTGCGCTGCGCCTCTTCCCGCTACTGTGCGGCTGTGTTTACGATGCGCGCCATGCTGAGGCGCCGTTTTCTGGTTGTGGTGCTCACGGTGGCGAGCATGGCCACCGCGGGATGTTCGTCGTTGTCGTCCTGGACGAGTGCGGGTAGTCCGTTACCGGATGGGCCCTCGTTGGTACGTGGGGCGGCGGAGGCCACCAGCGGTATCAACAGCACACACTTCACCATGGGTGTCACGGGAGCGTTACCGACGAATGTCACCGGGTTGACGGTGCTTGGTGCGCAAGGCGATCTGATCAAGGACGGCCGCGCCCAGGGTGTTGCCACGGTGGAGGAGTTGGGGCAGCGTCTGCAAATCGCGTTCGTCGTTGTCGATCACGTGCTGTATGTCAAGGGCCCGACCGGCGGTTTTCAACAGGTTCCCGGGGGTACGGCGCTCTACGATCCGGGTGCGATCTTGGATCCCAACCGTGGTGCGGCCCGGCTGCTGTCGAGTGTGTCGGGTGCCAAGACTGAGCGACGCGAGGACGTCGGTGGCGTTGCGACGTACCGGGTGACTGGTCACGCGAGCAAAGACGTTGTGACCGCCCTGGCACCCGGTGTGCAGTCTGATGTGGACGTGACGTTCTGGTTGCGTCAGGATGGTGCGCATCAGCCGGTGCGGGTTGTCGTTCAGATCCCGCCCAGCCAGCCGGGCGCGGCACCGGCCACGGTGGATATGGCGCTGTCCGATGTGGACAAGCCGGTCACGATTACTCCTCCGGCCTGAGATGACCACGGCGCCACGATCCCTGTTCGGCGACACGTCAATTCGGACGCGTCGTGCGCGGCGTCTCGCGATCGGCGCGGGTGGGCTGGCGGTGTTGCTGGGGGCGCTGGATACCTACGTGGTGGTCAGCTTGCTGCGGCAGATCATGGATGATCTGCAGCTTCCGGTGAACCGGCTGGAACAGCTGACCCCGGTGGTCTCCGGGTATCTGCTGGGCTACGTGGCGGCGATGCCGCTGCTGGGGCAGGCCTCGGACCGGCTGGGTCGTGCGCGTGTGTTGCAGGGCTGCCTGGCCGTGTTCGTGGTCGGCTCGGCGATCACGGCACTGGCCGGTGGGGTGGCGATGCTGGTCGCCGGTCGGCTCGTGCAGGGCGTGGCCGGTGGGGCGTTGTTGCCGGTGACGATGGCGCTCGCCGCCGACTTGTGGAGCGAGCACGACCGGCGTGCGGCGGTGTTGGGTGCAGTGGGTGCGGCCCAGGAGTTGGGCAGCGTGCTGGGCCCGGTCTACGGGGTGGGCCTGTCCGCGCTGGCCGGCTGGCGCGGCGTGTTCTGGATCAACGTGCCGTTGGCCGTGGTCACCGCGGTCGCGGTGCACGTGAGTCTGCCCCGTACCGATCCGACGCCTACCCCCACGGCGAAGGTCGACATCGTCGGTGGCGCGCTGTTAGCCCTGGCACTGGGCCTTGCCGTCGTGGGCTTGTACAACCCAGATCCCCAGCACGCCGTGTTGCCCCCGTGGGGCATGGGGATGCTGATCGCCGCCGCCGGCGCAGTGGTGGTGTTGGTGGTCTGGCAGCTGCGATCTCCCGTCACACTGATCGACCTTGCCGGTGTGCGTATCGGCCCGCTGGTGGCCGCGCTGGCGACGAGCTTCGCGGCGGGCGCCGCGTTGATGGTCACCCTGGTCGATGTGGACTTGTTCGGCCAGACCCTGCTACGCCCGTGCGATGACGCCTGTGGGGTGGGACTGTTGCTGCGATTCCTGGTGGCCATGCCGATCGGTGCGCTGCTGGGCGGCGTGCTGACGGCTCGGCTGGGCGAGCGGTGGCCGGCCGTGGGCGGCATGCTCATCGCCGCAGGCGGCTACTGGTTGATCTCCTCTTGGCCGCTGAACCCGCTGACCGCCCAGCATGTCCTCGGCCCGATGTCGCTGCCCAGTGCGGACACCGATCTGGCGCTGGCCGGTCTTGGGCTCGGCCTAGTGATCGCCCCGTTGGCAGCAGCAGTGCTCCGGGTGGTGCCGCCGGCGCAGCACGGCATCGCCTCCGCCGCGCTCGTCGTGGCGCGCATGACCGGCATGCTCATCGGAGTAGCCGCGCTGTCCGCGTGGGGACTGCACCGCTTCCACACCCTCACCGCGCACCTCGCCACACCACTCCCGTTCGGTAAGCCCCTAGCCGAGATTGCACGCGAGCTGGCCGCATACCGCGGCGCGATCTCGAACGCGCTGCTGACAGAGTATCGGGAGATCTTCCTGGTGACCTCGATCACCTGCGTGCTGGGCGCGCTGATCGCCCTCGGAATCGGCTCCCGCAGGCAAGGCCATTGACGCCATGACACGGAAATCCAGCGGTCTCGCACCGCCCGCTGACGTGGCAGACCGGCAATGCCGCCTGCTCGATCCGGAACCACGATCGCACTCAATCGTTGCCTGTCCGAAACTTTGCCAACCATAATTCGTAACCGTCCGGTCGTTTGCTTCGCAGCCGGACGAGCGCCCTGCGGCACAATTGCCCATCCACGACAGCGCACGCGGAGTGTCTGCCGTGATGCACACGGGCGAGTACCCAGGCGCCTCCGACGATTCCTGTCTCCAGGCGCCCAGGGGGTATCGGCCGAACTAACGGCGCTTAGGCCACGGATGTCAACCGCCGGGATCCTAACCAGCAGTCGCGCTCGCCCGCGCGCCAGCGGGTCCCGGTGTCCGGATTTAGGGGACCGACGATGACCACCGGTGGGGTGTCATTGTCTGGACCATTGTTGGGGACGGGAGGCTTCCCGGGCCCGCACTCGTTCCAGTCGGTCACGGTCATCCAGTGCCCCGTCCCGAGGACGCGGTACGTAGCCGGCAGAGACGTGTCGCGCCGACCGTCGGCGCTTCATGTCGGATCGAGGCTGTTGGCTGTAGATAGGCCCCTGGCCTGCCGCTTGTGCAACGATCGGCACCGGTGGGAGCCCCCGGTTTGTGAGTTCTGAGCGATCAGATGTGCGACTGGCGAGGTCGCCGCCAACTCCGCCCAATTCGGGGCTTTCGATGCTCGTGGGGGACAGCCGGCGCGTACGACGCTTGAGTGCGTTGGGCCGATAGGGAACCGTGCTTGTGGTGCGGACGGGAACTCGACCGCCCCGAGGTGGTGTGAAGCATCGGCGTGCACCCGCTCGCCCGCCGCGACACTGTGCTGACGCCCTGCTCGCAGGAGCACATGGACACTGCGGCGGGTAGCGGACACGCCTAACCGGTGCTGACCTGAGGTGACAGGGAGTTCCGAGAGTTCGGGATCGCGTATAGGTCGAAAGGCCACAGATTCGCCTGTGCTGACGGTCTGGAAAACGTCGGCGCCCTGGGAACCTGTTGGTCGGCTTTCCAGGGCGTCTGGTGTGAGAGGCATCTGGTGTCAGGGGCGCCGGTCAGCCAGTGGACGGCGACATCCAGGGGCCGAGTTCGGACCCGCTGCTCGAGGTCGTGCTCGGCGGCTGGCTGCCGCTGGGCTTCGGTGAGGTCGAACCCGGGTAGCTCGGCTGCGTCGACGTGCTCGGGCCGGGCGTGGTGCTGGGGCTGCTCGGCGAGGTCGGGCTGGTCGACTGGCTCGGCAGCGGTAGCGGCTGCTGGGATGGGTGCGACGACGTGCTGCTGGATCCGTCGTCGGAGCCGCCGTTGCCACGGAACTTCGCGGTCAGCGAGGCGTGCGCGGCTTCCAGCTCGCCACGCTTCTCGTACTGCTGGTCGATGGTCCTCAGTTGCTGCTCGGCCTGCTGCAGCTCGGCCTCGGCCTCCGCCTTGCGCCCGGCGTCCCACGCGGAGCTGGCCCGGTCGAGGTCGGTGCGCACCAGAGCGGCGGCCTGCACGGTACGAGCGTGGTCGGCGTAGAGAACCTTGGCCACACCCC
>JBPYFK010000153.1:0-3918 GCA_051984675.1 Pseudonocardiaceae bacterium
CTCATGGTTGACGCCCAACTCCCGGGCAACCTGCGCGATCGGCCGGCCCGACGAACGCGCCAGCTCGACCGCATCCGCCCGGAACTCAGCCGAGTACTTCCACGTGCCCAACGAGGACTCCTCTCCCTGGACCACATGATCCAGGTGTCGAGATGTCCACACTCAAGGGGCAAGGCCCCGCGACCCGTAACGATGTGGCATGCGTCACGCGACTTCATGGATGAAGTCTGTGGCCAGAGCGAGCCACCAGGAGGCTGCTGATCGGTGCAGCCTAAAGTGCTGCGAAGAGGTGAGGGTCATGGTCGACCAGTCCAACGTGCGCGATGAGTCTCCGATCTATGCGGGACTGAGCGAGCTGTATGCCGTCGAGGACGCGGACTGGGCCATTTCGGCTCCACCCCAGTTCCGGCGCGAGTTGGCTGATCGACACGGATGGTCCGGATGGTTTGACCAGAACGCCATTCGTTTTGACACGCACATGACCCGGTGATCCCGGAAGGTCAGATGGGCCGGCGGGCCAGTGGCAATGCTCGATCCCCACCCAGCAACCCGGGCGGGAGGAACACACGGTGTTTGCTCGCATCGGTGACCAGCTCCTCGTGCACGGTCGCACGACCAACCTGCCCGATCGGACCGGAACCATCGTCGCGATACAGGGCACCAACGGAGGACCTCCCTACTGGGTGCGCTTCCACGAAGATGGCCATCTTCGGTTGATGTATCCCGGTGGTGATTGCGAGATCGTCCAGCCGGACACCGGGCCGTAAATCTCGTTAGTGCTCACCAGGAGAGTCAGCACCACAGACCTGTGAGGATCACTGCCGCCCGGGCGATGGTGGGGCGGGACACCTACTCAGACCCCAGATGATCAGAAGAAGGCTCCACCGGCTACTGGATTGACCCGGTGGAGCATCAGGGGCAGTTTTGGCCATATTTTGGAGTGGTGTCGCCGGAGTGTGGATTATCGCCCTGATGGCGTGGCTTGTGACCGCGATTCGCTCCACCCTCGGTCAGCTCGCTCTCGTCTACCTCATGACGTTCACCGTCGGAGCGGCAGGTCTTACACACAGCATCGCCGGCAGCGCGGAAGCGCTTCGTGCGCGTGCTGGCGGAGGTCATTTCGCCCGCCGAGTATCTACTGTGGTTGCTGGCAGCCACCTTCGGAAACATCGTCGGCGGCGTGTTCATAGTGAGCGTGCTCAACTACGGCCAGGTCGTCGGCTCCGGAAGCGCTGTACAGAAGGCGAAACAACGCTTTGGAAGACATCGACACCCGCACTGGGGTGGAGCGGTGATCGGTACGGACCATCTCTGAGGATAACGGCAGCGGAGGCTATCCAGCTCGTGCAGGACATGCGCGCAACAGCCAAGGTAGCCGTTTCGGGGAGATCATCGCTCGCAGACCAGGACGCGGAACCACCGGATCTGTCATATGCTCAGAGGAGGAAAACTTGCTACGTAGCAAACAAACCATGGCGGCCCGTGGTGCGACTGCCCAAGGTTCCGTCTTCGACAAGGTCAGATGCTCTGCCGTGCACGGCGTACCACCTCAGAGACGACATCGACGGCGAAACTAGTGACAGTAGCGAGGTTTTGAACCGATCTGCGTGGGGAACAATCGGCTTGACGAAGTATCGGGGAACGGCGGCGGTGCCGACGGCACCGGCCACTCAAACGGAGACTCGAAAAGGAGGCCCAACACATGACTATCGCAGATCTGAGCACCCGTGACCGCTACCCGACCCGGGTCGGCGCCAGCTCGGCTCTGCTTGAACGCACCGATCCCACCGTCTGGCCGGGTGCGGAGTCCGGCCCGGCGACCGGTGAGGAACTCGCGACACACGACGCCAAGGGCTTCCACGTCGTCGACGGGCTGCTATCACCCGCCGAGGTCCATGCCTACTCGCAGGAACTCGACCGGCTCACCAGAGATCCCTGGGTGCGCGCCGACGAGCGCACCATCATCGAGAAGAAGTCGGACGAGGTCCGCTCCATCTTCGAGGTGCACAAGACCAACGACCTGATCGCCAATCTGGTCCGCGATCCGCGCCTGCTCGCTCGCGCGCGCCAGATCCTCGGCTCGGAGGTCTACGTGCACCAGAGCCGCATCAACTACATGCCCGGCTACCGTGGCAGCGGGTTCTACTGGCACTCCGACTTCGAGACCTGGCATGCCGAGGACGGCATGCCGGCGATGCGCGCGGTGAGTGTCTCGATCGCGTTGACGGACAACTACCCGTTCAACGGCAGCCTGATGATCATGCCGGGTGCGCACAGGACCTTCATCTCCTGCGTCGGAGAGACACCCGAGGACAACTACAAGTCCTCGCTGAAGGAGCAGCAGGTCGGCGTGCCGAGCGAGGAGGAGATCACCGGGCTCGCCTACGAACACGGAATCGAGCTGTTCACGGGGTCCGCGGGCTCGGCCCTGTGGTTCGACTGCAACTGCATGCACGGCTCCGCCAACAACATCACTCCGTTCCCGCGCTCGAACATCTTCGTCGTGTTCAATAGCGTAGAAAACACCCTGGTCCAACCGTACGCGGCAGAGCATGCGCGGCCGGGCTTCGTTGCGGCACGCGACTTTACCCCGGTGCACTGAACCACGAGCGGCCCCAGTAGCGACGCGTACGTGGGCACGTACATCCGTCGCCCACGCTCTCCGGGCCCTATTGGCGACCTCCCCTCGAAGCAGTCGGGCAGTCCACCGGTTCGACCGTGCAACAGTCGCCGAGACGAACCGCGCGCAGACGGCAGGCGTTTATGCTGAGAAGATTATTCGAGGGTGATCTGTGCTCTGGGCATGACCACGGTGTCGCCATGGAGATCAGCGTTGTGCGCCACGACGTTCCGGAAGGTCAGTTCGACAAGACGCAAGAAACTAAGGTCGACGTTCGGCAGCAACAAGGACTTCGGAGACAATGTGACCGGCACGACCGGGTATTTCGCGACCGTCAGCGTGCCGGTGACCTGTTGGGTGTAGAGCTCACCGGGCCCGCGTGTAACGATGGTAACGTCACCCGACCACTCGCCGTGCGGACGATCTTGCCGTTGCCCAGGTTTCCGCGCTCGACGAGGTCAGTAATCTCAACCCGTTCTACGGTGAAGTGCAGGGTCATAACAGGCCGCCCGGCGATGTGCTGTTCGGCATAACCGCGGTATCGGGAACCGAACAGCTTGAGCGTGCTCGCGGTCGCTGTCCATTCCCGCCCCGGTCCCGGACGTGTGTCCACGGAGCCGCCCGGTCCTGGGGGAGCACCCTACCGTCTGAAGGTCGAGTCGGGCCGGCGTAGCGCAGTGTTCGATCGCGCTCCGGTGCCTGTTCGGGAGGCGGTGGTATCGGTGCGTCCGGCAGCGGAACGAGCCCCGGCGCAGCCGAAACAGGGTAGGACCAAGGTGCGGTGCCGGGATTGCTACTTCCGTTTCCCGGCCCGCCCGCCGCACCCGGCGTCCGCGTCTTGCCGCGGTCTGACCATTTGGTCGGGGCCGCCGGACGCGTGATGCGGTCGGCGAGGCCGCAAGAGGTAGTAGGTGGCGCTCAGCGCGACGCTCCTTCGGCTCCTGCGGAGCTACCGATGCGCGCTCGGCTCGCATCGACCTCCCGGTGAGCTTGTGATCCCCAGGCGGGATTAGGGGGCAGCCCCTAAAGGGGGCGGAGACGTTAGGGGCTCTTCCCCGATTGCGTGAGATCCACTCGCCACTAGATTCCACCTCGGCGTGTGACGGCGCCAATACTCTCCGCCCCGACCGAAGCGCTGTTCGAGGAGCGGCCACGGCTGCGGGCTGCACGGCCAGCTTTCGGACGTGTGCTGCCGGCAGAAGCGCCATTCGCCGTCAGCGCATGGCACCACCCTTTCCTTTCGCATTCCAACGAATTCCTGGAGCTGAGCATGCTCAACAAAGGCTGGGACCACGATC
>JBPYFK010000154.1:0-108373 GCA_051984675.1 Pseudonocardiaceae bacterium
ACCGCTGGTCAATGCCGGCAGGGTCACTGCCTGGCCATGGCATGACGCATCTCGGCCTCGGTGTCGGTGATGAGGTCTCCTGAGAGATCGATGGTGACGGTATACAGGACTCCCGTGAACGGGAATGGCGTCGCGTAATTGGCTGTCACTGAGGTACCGGGATTGGCGCCACAGGTCAGGCCGCCCGGGTTGAAGATGACGGGTGTCGTGACCGGGATGTCGGTCTGTGCGGTGAGCTTGTTGTCAATGTAGAGCTGCGCGCGGCCTGGGGAGCCCTTGCCCTGGGCGATGTCTGGCTTGCCCGTGGGCTCGAACTCGAAACGCAGTTCGTGCCGGCCCGGCGACAACGTGTCCACCGAGGACAGACCATGAACACCGCGCCCTACGTAGTTGTGGGCATAGCACAGCATGCGGTCCTGGACATAGAAGGTCCAGCCGCCAGCGTTGGTACCTTGGCAGATCAGCACGCCTTCGGCTCCGTCGGGCGGGATCTCGACGTCGGCGGTGATGCTGTGCGGGCGGTTGAGCACCCGTGGGCTGGAGGACGACGGCAGGGTTTGGGTGCCTGGCCGGAAGGTGTAACGAGTGCGTGCTTCGGCGATCTGTGGGCGCTCCTGTGTGAACCGTCCGAAGGTCCTGCTATCGATCGGCAACACGTGGTACTTGCCGGCCTCGACGTACCACAGCGAGATCATCTCGATGAGCTTGTCGCGATGTTGCTCGGCGAGGTTGTGGTTCTCGGCGATGTCCCGATCGACGTAGTACAACTCCCAGTAGCGAGCATCGAGCGCCGTCAGAGTCTCGGCGGTGATGGGCGTGCCGAAGGGCTGGTCGGCCTCCGCGAACGAGGGACCGGGCCAGGGACATACGGCCCGCCATCCGTCGTGGTCGATGGCCCGGTGCCCCAACATCTCGAAGTACTGCGTGCGGTGGGCCGTCGGAGCGGACGGATCGTCGAGCGTGTGGGCGAAGCTGACACCGTGGATCGGTGCCTGCGGCACGCCCCGAATGGTGGACGGTGGCTCGATGCCGAGCAGGTCGAGCACGGTCGGCACCACGTCGATCAGGTGCCCGTATTGGGTCCGTACCTGGCCCCGGGACTTGAAGCCACGCCTCCACCTGACCAGGAACGGATCGCTGACGCCTCCCCGATAGGTCTCTCGCTTCCACCGCCGGAACGGTGTATTGCCGGCGAAGGTCCAGCCCCACGGGTAGTGGTTGAACAACCCCGGCCCGCCGAGCTCCTCGATCCCACGCAGGCTCTCTTCCAGCGATTCGGGTGCGTTGTTGAAGAACTGTGCCTCGTTGGTCGTGCCCGTGACGCCGCCCTCGGCGCTGGCCCCGTTGTCGGAGACGAGCATGATCAGCGTGTTGTCGAGTTCGTCGATATGGTGCAGGAAATCGATCAAGCGCCCAATGTGGTGGTCGGTGTGTGACAGGAACCCCGCGAAGACCTCCATCATCCGGGCGGCCAGCCGGCGCTGGTCGGCGGAGAGCGAGTCCCAGTCCGGCACATCCGGGTCGTGCCGGGACAGTTCCGCCGTGGTCGCGACGATGCCCAGTTGCTTCTGCTTGGCGAAGACCCGCTCGCGGTAGGCGTCCCAGCCGTCGTCGAACCGTCCGCGGTAGCGGTCGGCCCACTCGCGCGGAACGTGGTGCGGGGCGTGCGTGGCGCCGGTGCAAAATTGCAGGTAGAAGGGCTTACTCGGGGTGATCTGCTTGGCGTCGGCGATGAACTCGATCGCCTTGTCCGTCAGGTCCGTGGTCAGGTGGTAGCCCTGGTCCGGGGTGCTGGGCGGCGCCACCTGATGGTTGTCGTACACGAGGTCCGGGTACCACTGGCTGGTGTCACCGCCGAGGAAGCCGTAGAAGCGTTCGAATCCGCGGCCCAGCGGCCATCTGTCGTACGGGCCGGCTGCTGACTCCTGCTCCGAGGGTGTGAGGTGCCACTTGCCGACCATGTAGGTGCTGTAGCCGTGCTGCAAGAGCATCTCGGACAGGAAACCGTTCTCGAACGGGATGTTGCCGTTGTACCCGGGATAGCCGGTGGTGATCTCGGTGATGCCGGCCATCGCGTTCGCATGGTGGTTTCGACCGGTCATGATGCACGAGCGCGACGGGGAGCACAGTGCCGTGGTGTGCATATTGGTGTACCGCAACCCATCGGCGGCCAGCGCATCGATGTTGGGTGTCGCGATCGGGCTGCCGTAGCAACCCAACTGCCCGAAACCGGTGTCATCCAGGACAATGATCAGCACGTTCGGTGCTCCCGGACGTGCCCGAACCGGTTGCGGCCAAGCCGGGGTCGACTCATCGGTCGTCCGACCGATCACCCCGGGAAAGGCAGTGCCTGGCGGGTATTCCTGTTTCGCCATCAGGCCGCTCCTTCACTTTTCAGGAGGGGCGCGCTTGGCTTCCTTCCCGTGTGCGGCGATCGCGTAGATCCCGAGGATGTCGAGGACGATGATCAGCACTGACAGGGCGACGCCGGCCGGTAGTGCGAGGTTGTCCAGCGCGCTGATCACCAGCAGGAAGATCCCGAGTGCGCGGGCCCACAACCTCCCCCGCAGGACGCCGGCGGTCGTCGCGACCAGAACCACGCCCACTACCAGGAACGACCATCCCAGGCTTCGGTAGTCAGCCAGGACGGGCGTGCTGGAGAGGTTCATGCCGGCCGTGCGGGTCACGGCGAGTAGTCCGATGATGAAGTGCGCGAGGGCGCTGGCAAGGAGAACGGCGCCCGCGAACAGCACCCAGCCCGTCCATGTCGCGCGGAGAAGGCCCGGTGATGCTCCATGCGTTGTCATGGTCGATTCCTTGTTCGTGTTGAGCGCGGACACGCGCGTGCGTGCGCTCAGGCGTGAGCCGGACCCGCTGCCGTCGCAGGTGCCTCGTGCGTGTGCATGAGGACGCCACGAAGCGTGGTGACCGCGCCATAGATCACCAGCCACACGCCGAGCAGCACCGTCAGAGTCACCAGGCCGATCACCGGCATCGCGAGCAGCGCGATACCCGCGAGCAGGCTCAACACGCCGGCCGTGATCGACCAACCCCGGTGCGGCACCTCGTGCCGGGCAATGGCGTGGAACGTCTCGATGATCCCGTTGACGGTCCAGAACAACCCGAGCAGCAGCGGGAAGACCAGAACGGTTTCGAGCGGGTTTCGCAGGATGAGCGCCCCGACCAGGATGGCGAGGATCGCGAGCAGGATCTGCGCACCCTTCTCCGCCGACCCCAGCGCGTTGACGAACCAGAAGACCCCGAGCACGACCAGTTGGATGCCGAAAATCATGGCGATGACGAAGACCGTTGATCCCGGCCAGGTCAGTGCGGCGATGCCGGCCAGCAGGGTGATGATCCCGAACGCTAGTGTCCAGCCCCGCGAGTGGGCGAGGTTACCGAGAGGATGACCGGCTGCGGGGCCGGTCGCTTCGGCGTTTGACATAACGGTGACCCCCAGTCATGCGGTCAAGAAGGCAGCGGGAGCTGACTCATCGTCACCATGGCAGCGGCTCATGGGGGCGCACAGAGGCGAAGGTCCCGGGGTCGTCCTGCGGGTCGATGGCTGTACCAGTGGCACGTCATGGAAGCAGGCCCAGTGCCAAGACCGGGGAGAGTCGCTGGTTTCGGTCGTGGTCGGTGAGAGTTGCTTCACGGCGACGACGAGTTTGGTCAGCGACTCCTTCGCGTCGCCGAAGAGGCGACGATCGCCGCTGCCGGCACAGCCCACGCCGTTGAACAGTGCCGCCATCTGCGGCATCGCGGTTATCTTGACCGACCGCGCGGCGAAAGCCCCGCCGACAGTGCCGACCACCACGGCGGCGAGAATGGGAAGTCTATTGTGGACGGTTGCCGCCGCGAACACCACCGCGAGCGAGGACCATGCCGGCGGCGCCGAGCATGTTGCCGGCGCGGGCGTACCTTGGACTGCTCAAGCCCTTGCGCGGGTGAGCCGGGGGACCAGGTCGAGGCTGAATCCCGTGACACCCCGATCGCGCAGCACCGCGTCCGTCTCCGGGCCCGGGTCGTGGTCGACGACCTCGGCGCCGGCGGCGCGATAGGCGTCGTCGGTCAGTGGGAGTGCTGGCCGAGCCCGGATTAGTCCGGCACCGGCTCGGGTCAGGCGCGATGTGATCTGCGCCTCGTGATTGCGGTCTCGTGGCAGCTCGGGCGCCTGGCTTGACTATCTGCCGGTACTGTCGCGGCTGGTCAACGAATCAGGCTCTTGACACCCTGCGGTGGCTCACCGCAGGATGCCGTGCCATGAACCTGTCAGACAGCCGGACAGCCGGACATGGGCTCCCACGTCGGGTCAGCGCCATGGAGGCCGTGGTCGCCGACCTTCGTCAAGCCATCGAGGGCGGCTCCCTGACTGTCGGCGAGAAGCTGCCGTCCGAGGCGAGCCTGGCAAAGCAGTACGGCGTGAGCCGCCCGGTCATCCGGGAGGCCCTGCGTGGCCTGCAAGCACTCGGGTTGGTGGCGTCGCACACCGGCAAGGGCACCTACGTCGCGTCCGACCGCCCCGCGGAGAACCCGATCTTCGGTTCCTACTCGGCACGCGACTTGATCGAGGTCAGGCGCCATGTCGAGATCCCCGTCTGCGGGTACGCCGCGATCCGGCACACCCAGGACGATCTGGACATGCTGACGTCCCTGACCGAGCGGATGGAGGAGGAGACCGACAGCGTCGCCTGGGTCGCGCTGGACATGCTGTTCCACATCAGCATCGCCCAGGCGTCCGCCAACCCCGCCTTCCGGCGGGTGATCGAAGAGATCCGCGATGCGCTGGGACGGCAGTCGACCGTGCTGAACCAGATCGCGGGCCGGCGCGAGCAGTCCAACGCCGAACACCGGGGGATCGTGGAAGCGATCGCCGCGGGTGAGGCAGACCGTGCCCGGCAGGCCATGGCGACCCACCTGGAACAGGTGGAATCGGCCTTGACGTCCATTGTTCGTTTCGCATCCCCCGGCACAGAAGACGAGAAAACGCCTTGACAGAGCAAACCCTCCAGCGCGGCAGCCAGCAGAAGGCCGCGCGGCACGTTGATGCCGGCGACACCGGCTACAGCAAGTCCTTGAAGCCCCGGCACGTCAACATGATCGCGATTGGCGGGGCGATCGGCACCGGTCTGTTCCTCGGTGCGGGCGGGCGTCTGCACAGTGCCGGACCGGCACTGGCGCTCGGGTACGCGATTTGTGGCGTCTTCGCGTTCTTCATCGTTCGGGCACTGGGTGAGCTCGTCGTCCATCGCCCGTCCTCCGGCTCGTTCGTCTCCTACGCCCGAGAGTTCATGGGCGAGAAGGGGGCGTACGTCGCGGGCTGGATGTACTTCCTCAACTGGGCCACCACCGGCGTAGCCGACACCACGGCGGTCGCGCTGTACGCGCACTACTGGAGCCTCTTCACCAACGTTCCACAGTGGATGCTCGCGCTGGCGGCGCTGGCGATCGTGCTCACGGTGAACCTGATCTCGGTGAAGATGTTCGGCGAGATCGAGTTCTGGTTCTCGATCATCAAGGTCTGCGCGCTCGTGGTGTTCATGGGCATCGGGATCGCGCTGCTGGTGCTGCGCCACCCGGTGGGCGCGGAGGTGACCGGCCCGCAGCTGATCGCCACGCACGGCGGGATGTTCCCCGCCGGTGTGCTGCCGGCGATCATCGTCATCCAGGGCGTGGTCTTCGCGTACGCGTCGGTGGAGCTGGTGGGCATCACCGCTGGTGAGACCGGCGAGCCGGCCAAGGTCCTGCCGAAGGCGATCAATTCGATCATGTGGCGGATCGGGGTGTTCTACGTCGGGTCGGTGCTGCTGCTGTCGATGCTGCTGCCCTGGAGTGCGTACTCGAAGGGCGAGAGCCCGTTCGTCACCGTCATGTCGCACCTGGGCGTGCCGGCTGCCGGCAGCATCATGAACCTCGTCGTGCTGACGGCGGCGATGTCCAGCCTGAACTCGGGGCTGTACTCCACCGGCCGCATCCTGCGGTCGATGTCCATGGCGGGTTCGGCACCGAAGTTCACGTCGGTGATGAGCCGCAACCGTGTTCCCTACGGCGGTATCCTGCTCACCGCGGGTGTCTGCGTGATCGGTGTCGCGATCAACTACTTCCGGCCGTCGCAGGCATTCGAGATCGTGCTGAACTACGCCTCGATCGGCATTCTCGCCACCTGGGGCATGATCATGATCTCGCACCTGCTGTTCTGGCGGAAGGCGCGTGCCGGCGAGGTGGACCGGCCGGCTTACCGGCTGCCGGGTTCGCCCCTCACGGAGATCGTCACGCTGGCCTTCCTCGCCACTGTCGTCGTGCTGATGTGGTTCGACGACGAGGGCCGGATGACGGTGCTGTCGCTGCCGGTGCTGGTGGTTCTGCTCGTGGTGGGTTGGTTCGCCGTGCGAAGGCGGGTCACGGCCCGACTCCAGGAGCAGAAAACCATTGTGGAGGGTGACGCCGTCGGCGCGGACTGAGCTGACCGGCGCTGTGGCAGGGGTGTTCGACGCCCCTGCCACAGCGGTATCTGACCATCACAACCGCAGAAAGCCGATGGATATGACGACATCGCCCGTTATCCGTGAACCCCGCCACGTGCCGCTGGTCCACCTCATCCGGGCCGGGCTGGTCGAAGGCACGCACTACGGCTCGGTCGTGGTGCTTGCCGCGGACGGAACCGTTACCTTTGCGGCCGGCGATGTCGACGTGGCTTTCTATCCCCGATCCACGATGAAGCCGGTGCAGGCGGTGGGCATGCTGCGTGCCGGTCTCGCGCTGGACGGCGCGTTACTGGCGCTGAGCGCCTCCAGCCATTCGGGCGAGGAGTTCCACCTCAAAGGCGCCCGCCGGATTCTCGACTCGGCCGGGCTCGACGAGTCCGATCTGCGCAACACTGCCGATCTGCCCTACGGCCCCGAGGTGCGGGAACAGTGGATCGTGGAGGGCAGGCCCGCTAGCAGGCTGGCCCAGAACTGCTCCGGGAAACATGCGGCGATGCTGCGCACTGCCCGGCGGCGGGGCTGGCCGACCGAGGGGTACACGGACCCGGATCACCCGCTGCAGCGGGAAATCGCCACGACGGTGGAAGAACTCACCGGGGCGCGGATCGCCCGCGTGGCCGTCGACGGATGTGGCGCTCCGCTGTTCGCCGTGTCGCTGCTCGGGCTCACCCGCGCCGTCGCGGCGATCGGCAGGGGAGCCTCGGACACCCCGGAAGGTGCGGTGGCCCGGGCATTCCGCGAGCACCCGGAGATGGTCGGGGGCACGGGCCGGGACGTGACCCGGATGATGCGGCTGGTTCCCGGCCTGATCGCCAAGGACGGCTTCGAAGCCGTTCAGGTCGCCGCGCTGCCGGACGGGCGCGCGATCGGTGTCAAGATCGCGGACGGCTCGGACCGCGCCCGGGTACCGGTCACGGCGGCGGCGCTGGCGTGGTGCGGGATCGAGCGGCCGGTGCTCGCCGAGTACGCGGGTGACCTGGCCCCGGCCGTCGAGGGCCTGCGGGTGGCTGGAGAACTCGCGGTCGCCTCGCGCGGTTCCGGTAGCTGAGCAACTGCGACACCGGGACGAACTGGGCAGCCGCATTTCCGCAGCGGCAGTCAAATCCCGTCGATGGCGACAACGCCTGAACGAGTGCCGAGGTACGCCCGGTTGCCTACCAATGTGGGCGAGGCGAAGTGGGGGAGCGAGCCGACCGCGATCTGCTGACGCGGGCGGCCGGTGGCCGGGTCCAGGGCATAAAGCACACCCTGCGAGGTACTGGGCACCCAGACTGCCCCGCCGCCCACGACCGGCGAGCCGTCGGCGTCGACGGGTGCCTTCCAGCGCGCCATCGCTCGACCGGATGGCGAGACGTCCACCGCCCGGGTGCCGTCCGGGCACGGAACGTAGACCGTCGATCCCGCGACCGCGGTCCCGCCGAAGGCTCTGCAGATCGGCTGCTGTGCGACCTGCCCGCCCACACCGCCGAGTTGGCCGGCGTTGAGGACGTAGGCGAGGCCCCGCTTGCCATCGGCGTAGACGTGGCCTTCGACCAGCGCGGGACTCATCGACCCGAGGTCAAGGTCGTTGTCGTTGTCGTCCGCCCACTGCAAGGGGCTGAAGTGGTCGGCCCGGGTGAGATCCGGGGTCAGCGCCGTGATCGAGTCGCTGTAGTCGTAGCCAGCGTCGGACTGCCCGTTGCCTACCGGGTAGAGCAACCGCCCGCCGTCCACGGTTGCACCCCCCGGTGCCCAGATCCCGCCTCGCTCCGCCGTTGGCACGGCGTAGCTGCGCAGGGGGCCGAGGCCGGAGGTCGGCGCGGCGACTACGGAACCGACGTAGTCGCCGCAGTCGCCGAACAGCCCGCCGTAGGCGATGTACACGGCGTTGCCCAGGACTGTCAGCGCCGCCCGCTGCTGGTGGGCCAGCGGGTCCCCGCGCGGTGGCTCCACAGGTCGATGAAGCACAGCGGCGCCGCTGACCAGATCCAACCCCACCAGCGCGTGATGGCCACCGCGGGTCTCCGCGACGACGAACACCAGTCCGGTCCCCGGGTCGTAGGCGGGCGTGCTCGTGATGCCCAGTGGCGAGATGTTTCCGCAGGGCAGGTTCGAGCTGGTCTCCGGCGCTCCGAGATGCGCCGACCACAGCACGTGCCCGTCTGACCGGGCCAGTGCGTAGACCGTGTCGTTCTCGGTCGCCGCGACCACTCGGTCACCGATCACCACCGGCTGGCCGTACACCGCGCCATCCAGCCGTGCCGCCCATGCCCGGCTCAACGGCCCGGCCGGCGGAACCATGGCGACACCCGTGCGGGTGTTGTCGCGGTGGTAGGTCGGCCAGTCGCCGGCAGCCACGGGCACCGGCGGAGTCGCCGGACGTGGACCGCTGGCCGCGGGCGCATCCGCGATCCCGGTCGGCCCGGGGCCGCCGCACGCCGGGACCAGGCTCAGAACGAGTCCCAGCCCAGCGAGCGTCACCCGGGCAGCCAGCGGTCGCACGTCACCAGTATCGCGGTCAGCTGCCGGACGCGGCGGCTTCCGGGGTGCTGGTGTTCTCCGGGAAGTGACAGGCGACCTGGTGGCCGGTGGCCAGGTCGACCAGCGGCGGTTCGTTGGTCCGGCAGATGTCCTGCGCCTTCCAGCAGCGCGGGTGGAACCGGCAAGCGGCCGGTGGGTTCAGCGGGCTCGGAACGTCACCGGTGAGCCGGATACGCTCCCGCCGCTGGCGCTGCTTCGGGTCGGGCTTGGGCACGGCGGACATCAGCGCGACCGTGTAGGGGTGCATCGGCCGCGCGTACAGCTCGGACGACTCCGCCAGCTCGACGACCTTGCCGAGGTACATCACGGCGACCCGGTCCGAAACGTGCCGCACCACGGACAGGTCGTGGGCGATCATCACGTAGGTCAGGTCGAATTCCTCCTGGAGGTCCTCCAGCAGGTTGACCACCTGCGCCTGGATCGAGACGTCCAGCGCGGACACCGGCTCGTCGGCCACGATCAGCTTCGGCCGCAGCGCGAGGGTGCGGGCGATGCCGATGCGTTGCCGCTGCCCGCCGGAGAACTCGTGCGGGTACCGGTTGTAGTGCTCCGGGTTCAGACCTACGAGCTCCAGGAGTTCCTGCACAGCGCGCCTGACTCCCTGCGGCGGCTTGACCTTCTGCAGCTCGAAGGGAGCGCCGACGATCGTCCCCACCGTGTGCCGGGGATTGAGCGAGGAGTACGGATCTTGAAAGATCATCTGAATGCTGCGCCGCAACGGCCGCATCTTTCCCCGGGAGAGGTGCGTGATGTCGCGGTCGTCGAACCGGATCGACCCGGCGGTCGGCTCCAGCAGCCGGGTGAGCAGCCGACCGGTCGTGGTCTTGCCGCACCCGGACTCGCCCACAATGGACAGTGTCTCGCCTTTGGAGACGGCGAAGTCGACGCCGTCGACAGCCTTCACCGCGCCGACGGCGCGCTGCAAGATCCCCCGCCGAACCGGGAAGTGCTTCTGCAGGCCGGACACCTGCAGCAGTGCGTCCGAGGCGGCGGTCTCGGTGGAGCTGGTCGATTCGATCTCGGTGGAAGTCACCCTGCCGTCCTCCTCAGTCACAGCTTCGGCTCGATCTCGTTGTGCCAGATGCTGCTGCGCTGCTCGGGGGAGAGGTGGCAGGCGATCTGGTGTCCCTGACCCACGTCGACCAGCTCAGGTACCTCGCTGACGGACAGATCACCGGTCCGGTCGGCGAAGGCGCACCGAGGGTGGAAGGGGCACCCCGAGGGCACATTGATCAGGCTCGGTGGCGTCCCCTTGATGGGCAGCAGCCGGTTCGACCGCTCCCGGTCGAGGCGGGGCATGGAGCCGAGCAGGCCCCACGTGTAGGGATGCTGCGGTGCGCGGAAGATGTCCTCGGCCCGCCCGTATTCGGCCATCCTGCCCGCGTACATCACGAGGATGTCGTCCGAGAGCTCAGCGACGACACCGAGGTCGTGCGTGATGATGATGACCGCGGAGTTGAACTCCTTCTGCAGGTCCCGGATCAGATCCAGGATCTGGGCCTGGACGGTGACGTCCAGCGCGGTGGTCGGTTCGTCCGCGATCAGCAGCTCCGGGTTGCACGACAACGCCATCGCGATCATCGCGCGCTGCCGCATCCCGCCGGAGAACTGGTGCGGGTAATCGTCCACACGGGATTCTGGCTGGGGAATCCCGACCCGGTCGAGCATCTCGATGGCGTGCTTGCGGGCGACGTCCTTGCTGACGTCGTTGTGAATCCGGTACGCCTCGACGATCTGGTTGCCAACGGTGTAGTACGGGTGCAGGGCCGACAGCGGGTCCTGGAAGATCATGGCCATCTTCTTGCCGCGCAGCCGGCGCACCCGCTCGCTGCTCGCGGTGACCAGGTTCTCGCCGTCCAGCAGGATCTCGCCGGAGATGCGAGGTGCTCCGGTCTGGTGCAGTCCCATGATGGACAGGCTGGTGACGCTCTTGCCGGAGCCCGACTCGCCGACAACGCCGAGGGTCTTGCCCCGCTCCAGCCCGAACGACAGCCCGTCGACGCACCTGACCAGGCCGTCGTCGGTGGGGAAGTGCACCCGCAGGTCTCGAACCGCGAGGAACGGTGTCTTGTCCGTCTCTTGTGGATGGTCGGTGGAATTCTGGCTCACGAGTACCGCACCCTCGGGTCGACGACGGCGTACAGGATGTCCACGATCAGGTTGGCGAGGATGATGAACACCGCACCGACCAGCGTCACCCCCAGCACCTTCGGCAGGTCGTTGTTGGTGATCGCCTGAACGGCGTACTGCCCGATCCCGGGCAGGGAGTACGTGGTCTCGGTGAGGATCGCGCCGCCGAGCAGCAGCCCGAGGTCCAGCCCGAAGACGGTGAGCACCGGGCTGAGCGCGGACCTCAGGCCGTGCTTGACCACGACCGTGCGCTCGGCCAGGCCCTTGGCCCTGGCCGTGCGGATGAAGTCCTCACCCATCGTCTCCAACATCCCGTTCCGGGTCAGCCGCGCGTACCCGGCCGCGTACAGGAACGCCAGGGTGACCCAGGGAAGGACCAGGTCGTATGCCCACCCGGCGGGGTTGTCGAAGAAGGACGTGTAGCTGCTGCCACCGGGGAAGATGTGCAACGTGTAGCTGAAGATCGACAGCGAGAGCAGGCCAGTGAAGAAGATCGGCAACGAGATCCCGGCCAGCGCCACACCCATCGCGGCACGATCGAAGATGCTGCCCCGGCGCAGGGCGGACACCACGCCCGTCGCCACCCCGGACAGCAGCCAGATGGTCGCCCCGCCCGCCGCCAGCGACATCGTGACCGGCAGCCGGTCGAGGATGTCGGGCAGCACCGGGTTCTGGGTGATGAACGAGTAGCCGAGGCACGGCGCCGAGCAGTGCACGGTCGTCGGACCCGTGCTGTAGTCGGCCCCGGCCACGAGCCCCTCGGCGAACCGCCCGTACTGCACGTAGATCGGATCCGTGAAGCCCAGCTTGACCGCCATCTGGTGCACCTGCGCCGGGTCGGCGCTCTTGCCGACGTAGCGCGACGCGAGGTCATCCGCGGACGCGCCCGCCAGGCGGGGAACCAGGAAGAAGATCGAGAACGTGACGACACTGACCACGAACAGCAGCAGCACCGCCGCGATCAGGCGTCGAATGATGTAAGTGACCACCTAAGCCGGCTTGAGTACCGGGCAGGCCCGCGCTGATCGAGCGCGGGCCTGCCGGTGACCGCAGCCTTCACCTGCCTTCAAACTGATTCGTGGTGTGACTACTTCTTGGCGCCCAGCGCGGTGTAGTCATACATCTGGTAACCGTCGGTGACGAATACGTTGGTCAGGTTAGTCGGACGGTAGAGCAGGCCCTTCGCCCAGACACCGGGCAGGATGTACGCGTCGTCCATGACCTGCTTGTCGATGTCGGTCCACATCTTCTCCCGCGCCGCGACATCGGTCGTCTGTGTCGCTTGGTCGAGCACCTGGTCAACCTTGGGGTCCTTGACGCTGAGGTTGGAGTTGCCCCCGGTCGGACGGATGGCTCGGCTGTCCACGATCTGGCTGAGGAAGCCGTACCCGTCCGGCCAGTCCGCGCCCCAGCCGTAGATCATCAAACCGAGGCCGTTGCTCTTGGCGAAGTCGGGCTTGCCGGCGTAGAGCTTGAGGTAGTCGCCCTGCGGGTAGGGTTTCACGCTGAGGTTGATGCCCACGCGAGCGAGCGCTTGCTGGAGGGCCTCCGCGGTCGCCTTCTCCTTCGGACGCTCGGCGCGATACGCGACGCTGGTGGTGAAGCCGTTGGGCTGACCGCACTGTTGCAGCTCATCCTTGGCCTTGGCGATGTCACCGTGGTTGTCCGGGCCCGCCGGATACGGGTTGAACTGCTGAGCACCCGAAATCACCGGTGGCATGATGTTCGTCGCGATCTCACCGCCGGTGCGTCCACCATAAGCATTCTGGTACGAGGCCTTGTCGGTGGCGTACTCGACAGCCCTGCGGCAGTGGACGTTGTCCAGCGGGGCAACGTCCCCGTTGATCGCCGTGAACCAGATGCGCGCCTCCAACGCCGAGTCGGCATTGCCCCGCATGGTCTGGTCGGTGAGGATGCGGCCCTGAGCGGCCGGCTGCACGCCGGTACCGGCGACGTCGACGTCCAGGTCACCCGAGATCAGGCGGTTGTCGATGTCATCGGCGTTGACGTTGAGCTGCATCTGGATGCGGTCCGGCAGCGCCTTGCGGATCGGGTCCGTGCTCGGATCCCACTGCGGGTTGCGAACCAGGGTGAACTGCTTGCCCAGCTGGTTGGTGTCGAACTTGTACGGGCCGGTGGAGATCACGTGCTCCTTGTACTTCGACCCGGTGTCCTTGCTCGCCGGAACCGGCATGGTGGCCGGCATCTGGGCGAAGTAGTCGAACCCGCTGAACGGCTTCTTGAGGTGGAAGACGATCGTCTGGTCGTCCGGCGTGTCGACCGCCTTCAACCCCAGCTTGTTCGGGTCGGGGTCGTTGTACGGGCTGGTGTAGCCCTGCAGGTCGAGGAAGTCGTTGAAGTAGGTCGGCCCGTCGGGGAAGGTGTTCTTGTCCAGTGACCGCTCGACGGCGTACTTGACGTCCTTGGACGTCACCGGCGTGCCGTCCTCGAACTTCACGCCCTTACGCAGGTGATAGGTCCAGGTCTTGGCGCCGTCGCTGGGCTGGCCGAGGCTCTCGGCGAGGTCCGGGACGAGCTTGCTGCCCTGCGCGCCGGGCGCCGGCGCGAACGTCACCAGCGCTCGGCCGTACAGCCGGGCGAAGTCCCAGGCATAGGCGTAGTACGTGTCACCCGGGTCCAGCGAGTCCCAGTCACCCGAGTTGGCCATCCGCAGCGTGCCGCCCTTGGTGTTGGAGGCGTTGGCGACCTTGCCTACTCCGGCATTGAACTGACCCGCGCCGCCACTCGACGCGCCACCGCAGCCGGCCAGGACCAGCGGTAAGACGGTAGCGGCAGAAATTGCCGCTATGAGGCGTTTTCTTTTCATCAGAGGGAATGCCTTTCAGCCGGGGGTTGGGACTGAAATCCGTGAGATCCGGGGGTCACCTTGACTTCGGATCGAGTGCGTCACGTAGGCCGTCACCGAAGAGGTTGAACGACAGGACCGCGATGAAGATCGCCATACCAGGCACGATCATGAACTCGGCGTCGATCTGGTAGTAGTGCGTCGCGTCCGCGAGCATGCCGCCCCAGGTGGGCGTGGGTGGGCGCACACCCACACCGAGGTAGGACAGTGCCGCCTCGAACAGCACGTTCGTCGGGATCAGCAGCGTGGAGTACACCAGGATCGGCGCGACCAGGTTCGGCAGCAGCTCCTTGAACAGGATGTAGTGACTGCGGGCGCCGAGGCTGCGGGCCGCGTCGATGAACTCGCGCTCGCGCAACGACAGCGTCTGCCCCCGTACGATCCGGCCGATGTAGGGCCAGCTGAAGAACCCGATGATGACGATCAGCAGAACGATCCGCAGGCTGTCCCCGGACAGTCCGAACGCGTGGTCCGGGACCACCCCGGCGAGCGCGATGGCGAACAACAGCAGCGGGAACGCCAGGAAGATGTCCATGACCCGGCTGATCAGCGTGTCCACCCAGCCGCCGAAATAACCGGCGATGACCCCGAGCACGGTGCCGATCACGACCGACAGCATGCTGGCGAGAAACGCGATCAGCATGGAGATACGAGATCCATAAACGACCCGGCTGAATAGATCGCGCCCGTTCACCGGTTCCACACCGAGCAGGTTCTTCGTGCTGATTCCCCCGAATGGCGAATTGGGAATCTGCAGGTCGGGGTCGATCAGATCTTGCTGGAACTGGTCCGGCGGATGGCCGAGCACTCGCACGATCAGCGGAGCGAAAACGGCCATCAGAACAAGCAGGATCACGATAGATCCGCCGGTCATCGCGGCTTTGTCGCGTTTCAGGCGTGTCCACGCGATACGACGCAGCGAACGGCCTTGGATCGCCGTGCCGGTTCCGTCTGGTGGACCCGTCGGTGCTGGTGACCCTGCTCCTTCTGGGGGCGTGGTCCCGGCATGTGTCTCGACACCGGACCCAGGGGTATCCAGTGGTGCCGTCATAGTACTCGCTTTCGCCTCAACGCCGTTGTAGGGCAGTCGCATGTAGACTGTTCAACGTTTCGCACGCGGAAACTAGAGGTCGGCGCGGTCCGTGGCTGGATTGTGATCCGACGATCCGCCAAACGGATGGTCGGGCTAGCCGGCATGGTTCAACGTTTGACTAACAGCGTTGTCGGATATGAGTTCCGTTGTCCGATTTGTGGATTAATGTCGGCTTTTCGGATACTCGTATCCGCGATCCGAGTGATCGCGGCAGGGCGCCCCCGAATCCCTTTCCAGTGTCGTTTCGGGGCCGGTCCGCAACCGGGCGGGCTAGGCGGCGCGAGCGGCGTGCGCCTCGCCGCCTTCCGCGCCGGTCCGCGGCTTTCTCCAGGCCCAGTCCAGCCGGTAGCCGGCCAAGAAGCCGAGCAGCCCAGCGCTCACGACGGCTACCGTGCCCACAACGTGCCTCACGAACGACCTCCCCGTTTTCCGCGCGAGCCCGGAATCCGCTCGTCGGCGCCGGTCACCGAGGCGCGGTGTCCCGCGCCTGGTGGTCCCATGCGTGTCAGCTCAGTATCGACGTCAGCGAGCGGATTCGCAGAACGGCTACGGGTACGATCGTGCGCCCAACAAGTGACTAGTTGGTTGCGCGCCCGATAAACGATCGTGAACACGCTCGGCCGCCGAACGGCGCCAGCACGCGGGGTGTCCACAATGGGCACGCGCGTTTCCCGAAGTGGCGCCCCGTGACTTTCCACAATGGATCTCGTATGTCGTTGTCGGCGGCACGAGACCTTGCCGTACGCCCCTACCTAGTCAACGCACGGGACATCCGGGGTGCCGCGGGGTGGAGGTGGAGGTGGCGGTGGTGGGGCAGCTCCGGTGGGACCGGGGTCGTCGTCCTGACCCCGGACGGGTTGCTCCAGCGCCTGCAGCGCGGCTGCGGGAGACGCCGCGTTCGGCTGTGGAGGGTGGAACGTCGCGCCGAGGGTCACGCGGACGTGCCCAGACGGGACCGTGCCGTCCGGGACCACCGCGAGCCCGCCGAGCAGCCGCGCGACGTTCTTCGCGTCAGCCTGCTGGCCCGGCGCGTAGGACACCGCGGAGCGGTTCTGGTAGGCGGTGTTGCTGACCTCGCCCTTCCCGAATCCCTGAGCACTCAGCAGATCCGACATGCGACCCGCGAGGCCGGTGCTGCCGGAGCCGTTGAACATGTCGATGGTGGTGGTCGGCGCTGGTGGCGCCGGTGGTGCGGGCCGCTGGTAACCGAACGCGGTCCGCACGATGTCGCGGAGCTGGTCCGGGTCAATGAGGTTGATGTCCTCGCCGTTGCCGTTCTTGGTGTAGCCCGTGATCGGCAGGGTCTGAAACTGCATGTTCCCGCCCGAGAGATCCTGCTCCTGCTGCGCGAAGTTGAGCACGTCCCAGCCGGAGTCGATGACGACGTCCTTGCGCGCGATCTGGATCAGCCCCTGCAGGCGGGCGCCGTCGGTAAGGGTGCCGCTGGTGCGCAGCTTCGCGGCGACCGAGGCCAGAAACGCCTGCTGGCGGTGGGTGCGGTCGAGGTCGCCGTTGGTCAGGCCGCGCCGCTGGCGCACGAAGGACAGCGCCTGCGAGGCGTTGAGGACCTGCCGGCCGGCGGGGAAGTCCGCTCCCGAGTAGCCGTCCTGTACCGGGTGGTTCAGGCACACCTCGACGCCGTTGAGCGTGGAGGCGAGGTCGTAGAACCCGGCGAGGTTGACCTCGGCGAAGTGGTCGATGGGCACGCCGGTGAGCTGGCGGACCACGTCCAGCGTGGCGCGCCGCCCAGCGTCGCGGCTCTGGGTTTCGAGCTGGTGCTGGTCGGTGACACCCTGGTCGGCCAGTTGCTGTTCGGCCTTGTTCTTGGCGTAGCCGTAGGCTTTCTTGATCTTGTCCGGGTGCTCGCCGGGGATGTTGACCAGGTCGTCACGGGGGATCGAGAACGCCGTGGCGCGACCCCCGCCGGCCGGGATGTGCATGAGGATGAGGGTGTTGGTGTTGTATCCGCCCTCTTCGCCGTCACCGGCGTGCAGTTTGTCCAGGACCTCCGGGGGAAGCTGGTTGCCGTCCTGATCCTTCCGGCTGTCAAGGCCGATGAGCAGGATGTTCATCTCCCCACCAGCCGACCGCGTGCCCCCGTCGAGCGCGTCCGACGTGTGCAGCGCACCACGGTACTGCCACCAGACCATCCCGACCACGATGAAGACCAACGCCGACGCCACGGCTATGGCCGCGCGACCCGCCCGCGCCAGCGGCCCACGACCGGAACGGCCAGGACGCCGTGGTAGTTGTCGACCGTATTTCGTGGGTAAGTCACGACCCTGATGCGGCATATCGAACCTTCCTCGCACGCGCGAGTCCCCCAGCAGAATCCGCGCCCGCACAGCCCCCAGGCGGGCAAAGGCCACGGCGTGACAGCGACACTCAACTCAGCAGTGCCACGTAGGATGACCGGTGTCATTCTCCGTCATCTCCGGCGAGTGTGCCCGAGATCCCGGCAAGAGTTCACGGAACCGACCGGTACCGGTCGGCGGGGTCGGGTATAGCGCCCAGCGGGTGGCCGGAGGCACGGGCCGTGTCGGGACGCACAGCCGCGCACGAGATGATGCGTGGACCGGGGGGCGCCCGCACGGTCGATGACCGGTCGTGCAGGCTTGCAGCACCGCCTGGGCAAGCAATCGGGTTGGACGAGCAGTGGGAGTGAACGATGGTTGGGTCCTCCAGTGCGGAGGCCGAAGGGACCGGGACCGGCGCCGCCCGGACGATGGAGCTGGTCCTGCTGATCTTCGTGGCGGTCGTGGTGACCGCCGCGGTCGCGCTGGTTGAAGCCGACCAGCAGCACCAGTTGTCCTTCCCGTTGCTGTATCTCGGTGCCGGGTTCCTGGTGCTGTTCGGAGTCGCGCATCTCGCGGTGCGGAAGTTGGCGCCCTACGCCGATCCGCTGATCCTCCCGTGCGTGGCGCTGCTGAACGGGTTGGGCCTGGTGGTGATTCACCGACTGGACCTGGCCGACGCCGCCCAGGCCATTCACCTCGGCACGCCGCCGTCCTCGCCGAACGCGCCGAAGCAGATCATGTGGACCGCACTGTCGCTGGTGCTGTTCATCGGGGTGCTCTGGCGCCTGCGGGACTACCGCAGCCTGGCCCGCTACGGCTACACCACCGGCATGGTGGGTCTGGTGTTACTGGTGTTGCCGGGTGTGTTGCCGGCCAGCATCTCCGAGGTCAACGGCGCCAAGCTGTGGCTGCGGTTGGGGCCGCTGCAGATCCAGCCCGGTGAGTTCGCGAAGATCCTGGTCATCATCTTCGCGGCCGCCTTCCTGGTGGCCAAGCGTGACCTGTTCGTCACGGCGGGTAAGAGTCTGCTCGGCTTGGAACTTCCGCGTGCGCGTGACCTCGCGCCGCTGGTGGTGGCCTGGGGACTGTCGGTGGGTGTGCTGGCGCTGGAGAAGGAACTCGGCGCGTCGCTGCTGTTCTTCGGCGTCGTGCTGGTCATGATCTATGTGGCCACCGAGCGCGGGTCCTGGCTGCTCATCGGCCTGATGTTCTTCGTGGTGGGCTGCGTGATCGCCTACTACGCGTTCCCGCACGTCCGCGTCCGTGTCGAGGTCTGGCTCGATCCGTTCGCGTCGTACAACACCTCGGGCTTCCAGCTCGCGCAATCGCTGTTCGGCCTGGGCACCGGCGGCGTGCTGGGCACCGGCCTCGGCCTGGGACACCCCGAGATGGTTCCCTTCGCCAACACCGACTTCATCAGTGCCACGGTGGGTGAGGAGCTCGGCCTGGTGGGTCTGATGGCGGTGCTGCTGATCTACCTCGTGCTCGCCACCCGGGGGTTGCGCTCGGCGCTGTCCGTGCGGGACAGCTTCGGCAAGCTGCTCGGCAGCGGGCTGTCGTTCGCGATGGCGCTGCAGGTGTTCGTCGTCGTCGGCGGTGTCACCAGGTTGATCCCGCTCACCGGTATGACGATGCCGTTCCTGTCCTACGGCGGGTCGTCGCTGCTGGCGAACTCCATCCTCGTCGCGTTGCTGTTGAAGGTCTCGAACGCCGCCCGGCAGCCCGCACGCGTGACGCAGCGGCCGGCTCAGCAGACGCCGCTGGCCGAAGCGCACACCGAGATGGTCAAGCGTCCCCAGTGACAGGCTCCCCGTCGACGGGGAGCCCATCGACGGGGAGCCCAGTGCGGCACCGAACACACTGAATTCCGGCTTCCTCAGCGTGTCGGACGTCTCTGCCGACACGCCATCGGTGATCGTGTGCACGTGGGGCAAGAAGGGGATGATCTCGGGCATGCCAGCGCATGATCCGGGCAGCCGGCGAGGCTCGGGTGTCACCAGCGCTCTGACGAGTTGGCTGGCGCGCCCGTTGACCTCGTTTCACCTGCTCTTGGCGGTGTTCGGGTTGCTCACGCTGACCGGCCTGATCATGGTGCTGTCCGCGTCCACCGCCACGTCGTATGCCACCGAAGGCTCGTCGTACGTGCTGTTCGAGAAGCAGCTGGTGTACGTGAGCGTGGGACTCGTGCTGTTCTGGACCACCCTGCGGCTTCGGCCCACGACGATCCGGCGGTTGAGCGCACCGGCGTTCCTCGCGGCCCTGCTGCTGCTGGTCTTGGTGCTCACCCCGCTCGGGATCGGCGCCTTCGGCGCGCACCGCTGGCTGTCGCTCGGGTCCTTCACGTTCGAACCGGTCGAGGCGGCCAAGCTCGCACTGGCCCTGTGGGGTGCGCACGTGCTGATCGTGAAACGGGCGCTGCTCTACCAGTGGCGGCACCTGCTGGTCCCGGTGGTTCCGGCGGGGCTGGTCATCTTCACGCTGGTGATGCTGCAACCCGACTTCGGTACCACGACGACGCTGGCCATCATCCTGATGGCCCTGCTGTGGTTCGTGGGCGCGCCGGTGCGGCTGTTCGGCGCTCTGGTGCTCGGCGCCACCACGGCAGCCGCCGGACTCGCCGCGATCGCTGACTACCGCTTCGCCCGGATCAGCTCCTTCCTGCAGCCCAACGCCGCCCCGGCCTCGGCCGGGTACCAGGCTCAGCAGGCCCGCTTCGCGCTGGCCGAGGGCGGGCTGGTCGGCAAGGGCCTCGGACAGGGTGCGGCCAAGTGGGGCTACCTGCCCAACGTGCACAACGACTTCATCTTCGCGGTCATCGGCGAGGAGCTGGGCGTCCTGGGCGGCATGGTCGTCCTCGGGCTGTACGCGGCGCTGGCCTATGTCGGCCTGCGGATCGCGGCCCGCAACACCGATCCGTGGCGGCGGCTGGTGGCCGCGACGCTGACGGTGTGGCTGGTGAGCCAGGCAGTGATCAACATCGGCTACGTCGTGGGCCTCCTGCCGGTCACCGGCCTGCCGTTGCCGCTGGTGTCCTCCGGGGGCACGTCGGTGATCATCACGATGGTGGTGTTCGGCGTGCTGGCCAACTTCGCCCGGCACGAGCCGGAGGCGATCGCCGCGTTCCGCACCCAGGGCCAGGGCTGGTTGCAGCGCTGGCTGCGGCTGCCGATGCCGATGCCGGAGCGGTCAGCTCGCCGGCGTCGGCCGCCCAAGGGGCCGATCCCGCCGCAGCGAACCAACCGGCCGCCAGCCGCGGGGCAGAAGGCTGTCCGCCGCGAGTACCAGAGACGCTGACCACGCCGAGCGCGCCCCGGCGCGAGCGTGACCGTGCGGTGTGGATACTGCCCTACGGCGCCCGCGTGCAGTGCTGACCTCGACGCGCGAACGGGCAGGAAGGACGGATCATGTGGGCCACGCTCGGGTATCACGGGCCACCGCCGCTGACGATCGAGCGAGTGTTCTCCTCGTGGACCTTCAACCCCGCGGCCTCGCTGGTGGTGGTCCTGCTCGGCGTCGGGTACGTGCTGGCGCTCCGACGGAGCGCGGATGAGCGGCCCCGGATTCGCACGGTCGCCTTTTTCGCCGGATTGGCCACGATCCTGCTGGTGAAGCTGTCGTTCCTGGAGGTGTACGCGGGCACGCTGTTCTGGGACCGCGCGGTGCAGAACATCGTGCTGCTCATGATCACGCCGTTGCTGCTGGCCCTGGGAGCACCCTTCTCGTTGGTGCTGTCCGCATCCCCACCGGGCTTGGCGCAGCGCCTGCGCCGATGGGGACGCAGCCCGCTCGCCAGGACCGTGACGTTCCCGCTCGTCGTCACGTTCCTCCTGATCGCCCCGCTGTACGGGGTCTACTTCACGCCGCTGTACGAGCTGAGCCTGTGGCACCCGCTGGTCGGTGACCTCACTCAGCTCGGGCTGGTCTGCGGTGGGTTCGTCTACTTCTGGACCCGCCTGCAACTCGACCCCACCCCGCGCTCGGACCACCACCTGGTGTCGCTGTGGATCAGCCTGACCGAGGTGATCTTCGACGGCGCGCTGGGGCTCGCGCTGTGGCTCGGCCCGCTCATCGCGCACGATTACTACGCCGCGCTCGCGCGCCCGTGGGGGCCCGACATGCGCATGGACCAGATCATCGGCGCCGGGGTGCTGTGGATCGGCGGTGACGTCGCGGGGCTGCCGTTCGTGGGGGCGCTGATGGCCCGCTGGAAGCGGGACGACGAGCGGGCGGCGGCCGAGGTCGACCGGGTTCTGGACGAGCAGGCCGAAGAGGAGGACACTGCGACGACCGGCCTGTGGTGGGAGAACGACCCGATCCTGGCCGAACGGTTCAAACGGCGCTGACCCGCACACCGGTGTCGGGGAATGCAGCGAACCTGGTGGCTCAGTGGGAAGCGGTAGCGGTAGGCTCGTGGAGCGTAAAGGGTTGAGGGCTCGCTGTGTGCGTCAACGCACCCGAACACATCGAGTCGCCGCGGTGAGGTCCGCCAGACACCCCCAGCGAATGTGTTCGCGCGGGGCGTGCCCGGGCCGCGAAGAGTGAACGGAAGTGTAGCGATGGGTGAGTTCAGCGCCTGGCACTGGCTGATCGTGGTCGGAGTGCTCGTCTTGCTGTTCGGCGCGAACAAGCTCCCGCAGATGGCCCGTTCGTTGGGGCAGTCGATGCGGATCTTCCGGTCGGAGACGCGCGCCATGCGCACTGACCAGGGCGAGCAGCAGCCGCTGGAACAGGGCAACCAGCAGGCGTCGACCGGTCAGGGTTCGCAGAGCGCGGCAGCACCGAAGACTTCCACCGCTGGGTCCGAGAGCGCCTCGGAGCGGTCGACGGCCGAATAGCGGGCCAGGCTGCCACCGACCTACCGCGAGTGCGGCCGGTCGGTGGCTTTCTGCAGCACACCGATCGGTCAGAGCGGCTCGCCCGCCGGCAGCTGGCGGATCTCGCTGACGTGTTCGTCCAGCTCGCCGGTTTCGAACCGGCACATCCCGATCACGTGCCAGAACTGACCGCCGACATCCCCTTCCAGCTTGTACCGGCCGTCCGGGGTGAGCGCCGCCCACCCTTCCGGCAACCCGAGCAGAACCGCCGTCAAGGCCGCACGGTCGGCATCGACGGACCACAGCCGGGTGGTCCCGTCGTCACCGCCGCTGGCGAGCACGGTCCCGTCCGGGTTGAACGCCAGCGACCAGATGCTGCGGGTGTGCCCGGTCAGGGTGTGCAGGTGACGACCCGACGCCGGGTCCCACAGCCGGATGGCGAGGTCGTCTCCGGCGGTCGCCAGCAGATCGCCGGCCGGGTTGAAGGCAGCCGCCCACAACCGGTCCGTGTGCTGGTGCAGGGCATGCAGCTGCTCACCGGTGTGAACGTCCCACACCCTGGCCGTGCTGTCCCATGACGCGCTGGCGAGCATGCCCTGCGCGAAGGACACCGCGTACACACGGTCGGTGTGTCCTTCGAGGGTGCGCAGCAGCTTGCCGGTCGAGGCATCCCACAGCCGAACCTTCGAGTCGTCGCAACCGGTGGCCAGCAGTGACCCGTCGGCACTGAACGCGATGGAACGCACCCGGCCACGGTGCTCGCCGAGGGTGTGCAGGAGCCGTCCGGTGGTGCGGTACCAGAGCCGGACCGTGTCGTCGTCGTTGGCGGTGGCCAGCTCGTTGCCCGACGGGCTGAACTCCATCGCCCACACGGGGGCACCCTGCACGGTGAGGCGTCGCTCGTTCCGGCCGGTTTCCAGGCTGATCAGGTTGAGCCGACCGTCGTTGCTCATGGTGGCCAGGCGCCCGGCCGTCGGGCTGAAGATCGCGCTGTCGAGGGTGACCAGCCGATCCTCCGAGCCGTACAGCTTCCGCTGCTGCTGTCCCGTCACCGCGTTCCACAGCCGGACGATCCCGTCATTACCGCTGGTGGCCAGCATGGAGCCGTCCGCGCTGAAGCGGACCGACGTGATCTGGCGCCCGTGCCCGGCCAACGTGTGCTGGGGCTGCCCGGACGCCGGATCCCACACGCGGGTGACGAATTGGTCGTCGCTGACGGCGAGTTGCGCGCCGTCCGGCCGGAACGCGAAGGGCCACACGGACCCGGTGTGTCCGGTCAGGGTATGCCGTGGGTGCCCGCTTGCGGTGTCCCAGAGCTTCACCAGCCCCGCACTGTCCCCGGAAGCCACGAGATCACCGGCGGGGTTGAACGCCACCCAGTAGATCGACGCGTCGTGCCCGGCCAGGGAGTGCAGCAACCGGTCCGTCGTGAGGTCCCAGATCCGCACCCCACCGTCGGTGTCGCCGCTGACGAGAAGCGGCTCGTGCGGATGGAAGCCGAGCGTGTACACCCCGCCGGAGTGGCCGCGCAACTCGGCGAGCTTCGTCCCGCTTTCCGCGTCCCACAGCCGGACGCAGCCATCCTGGCTGCCGGTGGCCAGGACGTCCCCGTCCGGGCTGAAGGCCACCCGGTACACCGCGCCGCTCGTGCCGGAGAGCTCACCCAGGGACGCACCGCTGGCGGTGTCCCACAGCCGGGCGCTGCCGTCCCGGTAGGCGGCGGCGAGCAGCGAACCGCGGAAGGACACGCTGAAGACGAAGCCCCGGTCACTGGGTAGCTCGTGCCGCAGATCACCGGTCGCAACGTCCCACAGCCGCAGCACGCCCTCGGCATCCCCGGTCACCAGCAGCTCTTCGGACGGGCTGAGCACCACCGGCCACGGCCACTGCCGGTGTCCCGTCAGGACGTGCCGGGGTTCGCCGGTGGCTATGTCCCAGATCCGTACCGTGCTGTCCGCGGAGCCGGTGACGAGGACGTCGCTGGCGTGCGTCACGGCGAACACGCGGGCGTGGTGGCCGTGCAGGGTGCGCTGGGGCAGACCGGTCTCGCTGTCGCAGATCAGGACACCGCCGTCATCGCTGCCGATGGCCAACGTGCCGCCGTCCGGGCTGTAGTCGAGGACCTGCGGCAACCGTCCCACCTCGGGGTGGAACCCGTGCCGGACGCCGATGACCGCCGGCGCGAACTCGGTGTCGACCCGGCGGCCGGGAACCACGGCAGCGACACGCAGTTCGTCCGCGTCCGGGACGCCGGTCGCGTTGATCAGCGCGGCCCGGTTCCAGATGCTCCCGTTCAGCGTCGCGCCCGTGAGGTCGGCGCGGGAAAGCCGGCTGCGGGTGAGGTCGGCACCCGTGAGGTCGGCGCCGGCGAGGTTGGCTTCGTCCAGCCTCGCCCCCACCAGTCGTGCTTCCCGGAGGGACGCGCTGCCCAGGTCAGTGCCGACGAGGCGGGCTCCGGTGAGGTCCGCCGCGGTGAGATCGACGCCGTGGAACTCCCGGAAGGAGAGGTCCTCGCCCTGGAGATTCGCGCCGCGCAGGTCGGCGGTCGTCGGGGTGCGCAACCGGGTGCTCACCTTGATGGCGTTGGTCCGGGCGGTGTCGTCGGCGCTCGCGTCGCTGAGCACGCGATCCGCCCACGCCTGGCAGCTCTGGGTGTCCGCGATGTCGCAGAGGAACTCGATGGTCAGCTGGGACAGCGGGCGCCGCCCCAGTTGCGGCGGAGCCGACGAACCGGAATCGAACTGCTCGGCGATCGCGTTGGCCACCAGCCACTCGGCGACCGAGTTGTGGATGAAGCCGAAGAGCCCTTCCTCGGTGCGGACCAGCAACGTTCCCGCTCCCACCGCGTGCGCCGTCTGCTGGCGGGACAGCCGCGCATCCACCAGACCCGTGAGGGTTTCCGCGACTTCCGCGAGTTCCCCCAACCGCAGGTACGACTCGCCCGCCTCCCACAGCCGGAGCGCGAGCGTGGTGACGGCCAACCACAGGTCGTTGATTCCCAGACCCGCGGGGGCGCCCGGACCGCCCGAGGCCCGATCCGCCTCGTGAGAAAGCCAGGACTGCAGGATTTCCCGGTACAGCCCGGCCGCGCTGAGCGTGCGCTGCGCCTGGGACACCGCGCGCAGGCGGTCCTCGTCGAGGTCGGCGATGAAGCTGAGCATCCGTGGGTTCTGCGCCAGCCCGACCAGATCCTGGATGCTGTTGATCAGCCTTACCCGGGTGTCCGCCCGCTGCTCGTCCCCGCCGTAGCGGTTGACCAGGTAGGAGCGGATCTGGTCGATCGTGAAGTCCTCGACGCTGAGAATCCTGCGGTGTGGCAGCGCCCCGACGCGCTCACCGAGCGCGGTGAAGACCTGGGAATGGGACTTGAAGTGCTGGGTACGACTGGCGACGACGATCTTCGCCTTGTCCTGGGCGGCCTGCAGCAGCGTGTTGAGGTGCTCGGCGGCCCGGTCGTAGGTCACGCGGGTGACCAGTTCGTCGAACCCGTCGAAGAGCAGCACGATCCGGCCCTCGCGCAGCATGTAGTGGAACGCCTTGAGGTCGATCAGCTCTTCGCCGTGGTTGGCGAGGTGCGCGGCGACCAAGCCGTCCACCGAGTGCGCCTTGTCCAGCGCGCGGAGTTCGATCAGGATCGGGATCAGGTGCGGGGTGGTCTCGGCGACGCGCCGGGCGACCTCGCGCAGCGCGAACGTCTTACCGCGCCCGAAGTCGCCGAGCATCAGGACGAATCTCGCGTGGTCGGCGGTGACCAGGCGCACGAGTTCGTCGGCGAGGTCAGCGTGGACGCTGCGGTGCTCGCGCTCCAGATCGCGGAACCGTTGCGGGACATACAGCTCCGGCGGGTAGACGGTGTCATTGCGCAGCCGGTTGGTCTGCTTGCCGACGTAGTCGCGCAGGTCCAGGAGACCCTGGAACTCGGTGAAACTGCGCAACCGCACTCCCCGGCGGGACGCTTCGTCGCGCAGGCTCTGGAGCGGCTGTGGTCCCTGGTAGACCAACTCCGAACCGGGTTCGGGGTCGTGGGCGAGGAACGCGTCCACGGTGTCGCGGGTCAGCTCGCCCACGTGCGCGCCCACCCGCCACTGCGGGTTGAAGCCCTCTTCCTGGCGGGTGATCAGCAGGTACGGCGGTTCGGTGTCGATCCGCCGGATCTTGGCGCCCTCGTGCCGGGTCGCGCAGACTTCGACGATCCGGTCCAGCAGCAGGCTGCGCGGATCACTCGTGCGCTCCGGTGACGTGCGCTCCGAACCCGAAGCCTGAATGTCCCCAGTGGAGGTTTCCGTTTCGTCCGCTGCCGCATCCGGTGCGGGGAAGGTGCCGCCCACCGCATGCCATGTCCGTTGCAGCTGCTCGACCGGTTCGCCCGAGCTGTTCTCGTACGCCGAGAAGCGCCGGAGCCCCTCCGGGGTCAGCCGGATGATCTCGTCGCGTCCCGGACCTGCCGCCGGCAGCAGCGGCAGGTCGGACTCCAGGAAGTCCAGGCGTGCGCCGTCCGGGCCTGGCCCGTGCACCACGAGGTTGAGCCGGTTGCCCAGCAACTGGTCGAGCGTACTGGTATCACGCAACAGGACCGGATCGTTTCCGGCCGCCCGGCCGTCGGTGGCGGGGACGTGCCGGACCAGCCCGAGTCGTAGCCAACCGGATTCCTCGAAGGGGCGAAGCCGCTCGGAGAACCACGCGGCCTGCGCCTCGCCGATCCAGCCGTAGTCATCCTCGGGCCGGTGACTGCCGGCCATCGTGGAGTTGAGCCCCGCGACGGCCACGCGCAGTTCCGGGACGGTGAACAGGGTCCACGGCTGCGCGATGTCGAAGACCGGTTCGTTGAGCCCGTGGTAGAGCTCGGAGAACAGTTCCGCGTAGTGCTCCAGTTTGGGGAAGTACGGTTCCTGCGGCTGGACGTCCCTGGCCTCGCACCGGGCGAAATAGGCCAGGCACGCCGCCTTGGACACGTCCCGACCGCCCGGCACGACGATTATCCGGTGCGCCTCCAGCCCGAGCAGGACACGCAGCCCGGTCAGGAACGTCAGGGCCTGGTCCACTTCTTTCGGCCGGGCGGATTCGGTGAGATCGCCACTGACCACGATCAGGTCGGGTTCGGGCACCCCGGCGTCGGTCAACCGGGTGACGTTCGCCCAGATCTGCGATTGCAGTTCCTTCGCGGTCAGCGGTTCGTCTGGACCGGCCAGCCCTCGCCCGAACCGGGGACCCGGGACATGCAGCACGGAGACACCTTCGCGATCGTGGCTGTCGGACGGGCCGGTCGGAGGATATGCCGGTGGAGCTACTGGCGTGCGGCGTGTGGTGCGGGCGCGCTGGTGCGTCCCGCGCGGTACCGGCTCGGGGAGTGGCGGCCGGTCCTGCTGCCACGAAAGCTCCTCGCTTGGCTGCGGAATCTCGCTGTCCTGCCGGCGCACCACTTCGCCTGGGACCGGCTGCTGGGCGGGGAAGGCGGGCTCGATGTCCGGTTTGGCGCGCCCGGCCAGGGCCTGCTGCAGCCGTTCCAGCAGGACTTCCCGCGCCGAACCGGCATCCTGGATGTTGACCATGTCGACCCAGGTGATGGTGGCGAGCAGGCCGTCCAGCGGGCAGTCCTCGATCCGAACCGTGATGAGCTTGCCCGGGTCGGTGCGCAACGTCGCCTGCCACTCCATCGTCCCGTACCGGGACTTGAGGTAGTGCCGGGACAGCACCGCCACCACCACCGACGCGTCACGGATTCCCCGGTCCATGAAGTCGATGAAGTTCGTCCCAGGGACGAAGTCCCACGCCTGGATCAGCGTGCGGTGCCCGCAAGACTCCAACTGCCAGGCGATCCATGTCGCCCAGCGCTCGTCGGCGGGGGAGTAGCTGATGAAGAAGTCGATGGGGCGGTTCGAATCCGTGCGCTCGTCTCGCCTCGTCATAAGCACACAGTATTCCGTTCACGACACCTCGTTGCCCATGGTTCGACCGGATTGAGATCATGGGCGGTGTGCGCGGCCACAACGAGACACTCGAACCGGATACCCCGGCGCGTTCCCGGCTGCGCTCCCGGCGGCTGCGCGAGATTCTGGGCACGCTGAACGTCCTGGCCAGACTGGGCGTGCTCGACTGGATTCGGATCGGCCTGCTGCTCGCGGGAGTGCTGTGCGTGCTGACCGGGCTGTTGCCGGTGTCCGACGCCGGGGACAGCATGCGGCGTATCGGCCCGTTGCTGCTGTTTCTCGGCAGTGTCATCGTGCTGGCCACGCTGGCCCGGCACGCCCGGGTATTCGACGTCATCGCAGCCAGGCTCGCGATCATCGGGCAGGGCAACTACCTCGCACTGTTCCTGATGTGCGTGGCGTTCGCCGCCTGCACCACGATTTTCCTGAACCTGGACACCACTGCGGTGTTGCTCACCCCGGTGTTCCTGGCGCTGGCGCCCCGGGCCCGGATCGCGCCGCTGCCGCTTGCCATGACCACGCTGTGGCTGGCGAACACGGCCAGCCTGCTGTTACCCGTGTCCAATCTCACCAACCTGCTCGCGGCCAACCGGGTGGCGCTTCAGATGCCGGCTTTCGCCGGCCGGATGTGGGCGCCGCAACTGGCCGCGATCACCGCGACCATGCTGTTCCTGTGGGCGTGCTACTGGCGTCGTGGCCAGCGGGCCAGCGACCGATACCTGCCGCCGGCACCGGTGCGGTTGGAGGGCCCCGCGAAGCGGGCTCTGTTCTGGGTGGCAAGTGCGGCTTGCCTGCTGTTCATCCTGGCCATCCCGGTGATGCGGGACGAGATCGGCTATGCGGCCGCCGCGGCGGCGCTGGTTGTCGTAGCGGCTTTCGCCTTCCTTGACCGGGAAAAGCTCCGGTTGAGCCTGATCCCGTGGCAGCTGCTCATCTTCGTCACCGGGTTGTTCCTGGTGGTACCCACGATCAGCCGATGGGGGCTCGGGGACGTCATGGCGGCGCTCGTCGGTGACGATCCCAACGGCCCCGGCGTGTTCCGTGCGGCGGCAGCGGGCGCGGGTCTGTCCAATGTGGTCAACAACCTTCCGGCCTACGTGGCGGGAGAAGCCGTCGTCCCGGTGCACAACGGCAACCAGCTGCTCGGCCTGCTCATCGGCACCAACGTCGGCCCGATCATCACGCCGTGGGCGTCCCTGGCCACGCTGCTGTGCCTGGAATCCTGCCGCCTCCACGGCCTGCGCGTGTCCCTGAACCGGTTCGTGGTGACCGGTTTCGGACTCGCGGCGGTGGCTTTGACCGCCAGCGTGACCGCACTGCTGCTCACGGGTTAGCGGAGAGCCTGGCCGAAGCTCTCGACTCCTGGCGGCATCACCCGATCACGCGCTAACCCGAGAGGCCAGCCACGGTGACACCGTCGGCGCTGCGGACCATGTCGAGCAGCGCGGAGATGGCCTGCGGGTGACCGGCCACGAAGTTGTGGTCGCGCGGCTGGTCGATGCGATCGTCGAACGGCTGACCGTCGAAGTCGCAGACGACCAGCCCGGCTTCCCGAGCGATCAGGCTGCCCGCCGGCAGATCAACCGACTCCGCCCGATACCCGATGAACCCGTCGATGTCGCCCCTCGCCAGCAGCACCCAGGCGAGCAGCGGTGCCCATAACTGCAGGACCCGCCGCGAGCGCGCCTCCAGGCTGAGGCGTAGTGCGCGCGCCGCCGCGTCGTCGCGGTGGACGTTGTATCCCTGGGTCCACGCCACGACCGGGCCGTGGGTGGGGGCGTGGTATTCCGGCAGCACGAGGCTTCCGCCCGGTCCCAGGGTGCCCTCACCACGCATCGCCGACCACGTCTGGTCGCGCACCGGGTCGTGCACGACGCCCAGAACCGGCGTCGTGTCCGCGCAGAGTGCGACGCCGACGACGTAGTTGCTCAGCCCGAGGGCGACGTTGTTCGTACCGTCCAACGGATCGACCAGCCACACCCAGTAGCCGTCGTCGGCGTCCAGGAGCCCGGATTCCTCCGCGATGACCCGGTGCTGCGGGAACTCCGCGCGAATGTGCTCGACGATCAGCTTTTCCGCGGCGATGTCGAGCTCGGTCACGATGTCCCCGGTCGCGCTCTTGGTCCGCACACCCAGATCGTCCTTGGTGTGGCTGAGCAGCAGCGCCCCGGCCTCTTCCGTTGCCCGCACCGCGATGTCGCGTGCATGGGCGATGTCCACCGATGTCACCGTCCGACGCATCGGTCCTCCCGGTCTCGCGGTTCGGGTTCGGGACGTTCCGCGGTCAAGCGTTCGAGGACGAGTCTGGCCGCATGCGCGGTCTCATCCTCGTCGTAAAGCTGCCGCCGGATGCGGTGGGTCGCCGTGTCGAACGCGCCGAGCGCCTGGTCAACGGCTCCGGCACGGCCCTGGCCCAGCGCGATGGTGGCCGCCTCACCGTCCGCTACGGTCTCGTGGAACACGCCGGCGGGCAAGGTGTACACCTCGCCCTGCCGGTGCGATTCGCCCGTTCTGCCCTGGCGGCGGACCAATCGTCCGGTCCGCCGGAGCTCGTCGCCGTCGGTGTCGCTGTGGACCTCGAAAAGGCGGTGCGTGGGTTCCGCTGCGGCGTCTTCGACGCTGATGAGTTCGTTGCGGACGCTGCCATACAGCACGTAGCTGACCAGGTCCCAACTGTGCGCGTGCGTGGCGGATGTGGTCGGCATGGCACGCGCGAGCCGATCGCTCCACACGTGCACGCAGACACCCTGATCGCCGGACCTTTCCAGGGGCAGGCAGACGAAGCCCAGCGGATGGCGGACGCCCAGGACGCCGCTGCGTCCGTCGATCACGTCGTTGAGCGCGTCGATGGTCCAGTCCGGGAGAGTCTCATCGGCCTCGCCGCCCCGGATCGTTTGGGAGATCGCGTCGTACATCATCACGAGTAAGGGTTCTTCGGCCGTAGGGCGCGACGCACGATGTCCGTGACGTCGCGGTCCGTGAACGAGCTGGGTAGATCCAGTTCCAGCAGGGTGAAAAGCTTGCGGGTCTCTTCCACCGATGGCTCGTCGGCGAGCTCCAGGTCCCTGGCCCGGCCGATCTCCACCCCCCGTGCCTGTTCGAAGCTGGCCAGCAGTTCCCGGCTGTAGGCGCGGTAGTGCGGTTTGCTCTTCTCGAACAGCATGGCCGGCGCGGCCGGGTCCTCCTGGGTCATGATCACCCATTCTGAGGACAGATCCCACCGGAAGGTGGTCATCACCTTCGACAGCGCCACATCGGCCTTGAGGAAGGTGAATCGCTGGCGGTACCAGCAGGCCGCCAGGATCGTCGCGAACGCCTCCTTGCGGGTGCGGTCCAGCGTCCACGTCTCTCCGGTCCGGTCCGGGCCGGGCGCCAGTGACGAGCGGTACTGCGCGTAGTCGTGGCACACGGACTCGTCGGTGGGATCGATGATCTCGATCTGCATGCGTATCGGCCGCTTCGCGCGCCGCGCGTTCTCGACGCACTCCTTGATCGTGACGGCGCGGAGGTAGGTTCCGGTACCGCCTTTGAACATCCAGTGCTCGGTGTCCCGGCGGGCCTGCGCATGCACCTCGCCGACCTCCGGCCCGTTGACCAGTTTCACCGCTGATGACTGCTGGTAGGCCTTGGCGGCCAGCCGCCGGTCCCGCAACAGCGTCGTCGCCAGCAAGGCGAGAGTCAGCAGGATGGCGGCACTGACCTGCTCAGCCTGGAGAACGTCGAGTACCTGCAAGAGGCCGACCGCTACCGCGATCAGCAGGGCGAGTGCGCCGTCCGCGTTGCTTTTCAACCAACGCGCCAACCGAGCCATGCCGATGTCTTTCCGTAGTCGGGTTTCTCCTCAGGGTAACGAGAATCTCGCGGCACGGGCCAGCAACCGGAGAAAAGGCCAGGCGCATCATCCGGTTCGCGTAGTGTCGAGGCTTGCTACGAGGGGCGGTACAGATCCGGTGGCCGTCCGAAACTAGTGCGTAAGCCGTTGTTACCGCCGCGCCAAGTCGTCCACTAAGGACAGTGAGAGGCCGCGCGTGAGGTGAGCGTGATCTTGGGCATATCGGGGGTAGATCAAGGGCGGCACCGGTGGTGGCGTATCGTCGCCACGTTTGGCGTGTCGGGTCTCGTGTCTGGGTCTTCGCGGGAAGTCGGGTCTTCGCGGGAAGTCGGGCGCAGGCAGGTAGTGACGAAGCGGTGATGCCTCGTCACGCGCTGCGCCTACCTGGTGGGCGTCGGGGGCCGGGCGGGCCGGATGGCCGGGGTCGACGCTCCCACGGCCGGGCCGATGGCCTCGATGGTGTCGCCATGGGGCTGCACGTTAGGTGAAACCAAGGGGATCTTTGCTGGCAGCCCCCTCTGGATGCGCGCTCTGTCACGGAACCGGCTATGGTGTCCCAAACCCCAAACCCCAAACCCCAAACCCCGACCCTGGCCGTTGCCCGGTGCTACCAGGCAGGCGGCTGCGCAACGCGTCTATGCATAAACCCTCCGTGACCATCCATATGGACGCTCTGCCGTCCCACATCTGGCACGCGGCCAAGCACACCGTCGAAACGGCGCTGGCTCCGCTGTTGCTGTTCTATCTCCTGTTCAAGTTCGCGGACATGCACCTCGCCCTGCTCGCGGCGCTCGGTTGGGTGCTTTGTGCCTTGGTGTGCAGATTGGCCCTGCGTGTCCGAATTCCGGTGCTGTTGTGGCTCACCGCCGGTTTCCTTGTGCTACGCACAGTGGTCGGCTACCTGACCAACAGCTACTTCCTGTACTTCCTCGAACCCAGCGTGCAGAACTTCGTCTTCGCGTTCGTGCTGCTGGTCTCCCTGCCGTTCGAGCGGACGTTCATTGCTCGGCTCGCGGACGACTTCTGCGCGTTCCCGCCGGCCCTGACCAGCAATGCCCGGGTGCAACGGTTCTTCCGGCGCATCTCCATCCTGTGGGCGCTGGTGTTCACGCTCAACGGCATGGCCGCGTTGTGGGCGCTGGCCAGGGCGACCCTGGGCAGCTTCGTCATGGTCAGCACCATCGGCTCCTACACCGTGACCTCCGTGACGGTGGCGGTGTCGCTGCTGTGGTTCCGGCGGGAGCTGCGGGGCGAGGGCATCCAGCTGCGGTTTGGTCGGCGAGCCGAAGCCGCGAGGGCTGCCGCGTGAGTGGGTGAACAACCCCGAACAACCGGAGCGCACCGGCCGTGCCGCCGTGACCAGTGCAACAGACGGCGGCCCGTGTCTGACTGACACGGGCCGCCGGTGCTGGGTCGTAACGGGGTCGTTACCGCTCGTAGTACTCGTGCTCGGGTTGTTCGAATCGGTCGAAGATCAGGTGCAGCAGCCAGCTGACAAGCGACACCACGATCGCGCCGAAGAAGGCAGGCCCGAAGCCGGCCACGTGGAACGCGAGGTGCAACTTGTCGGCGATCGCGGCGACGAGCCAGAACAGCAGCGCGTTCACCACCAGCCCGATGAGACCCAGGGTCACCACGTAGAGCGCGCAACCCAGCGTCTTCACCAGCGGCTTGATCACGGCGTTGACCACACCGAAGATGAGTGCGACGACCAGCAGGGTGCCGATCTTCGCTGCGGGCGTAGCCCCGCCGAGCTTGATTCCCGGCAGCAGCGTGGTCGCGGCCAGTGCCACTGCCGTGATGATGATGTGAAAGAGATGACGCATCCGGGTCATACTTGCACGATCGTGTTTCGCACGGTTGTGCGGGGTCGCCCGAACGTGTCTGACGTGGTGCTGATCAGTGCCCTTCGCCGTCGGCCAACTCGCCCCGGACCCGGCGTTCCAGTTCCGCGATGGCGTGGCGCGGCAGGTTCCAACCGGTCCTGCGCTCCAGCGCGGCGAGCAGCTCACGCGCTTTGAGATAGGCACTGTGGCGCTCGTTGGCGTGCTCGGAATCGCCGGCCACGGTCAGCAGCTTGATCGTGCGCTCCAGCGTGTCCCGCTCCTCCGGGGTGAACCGGCTCGCCCGCATCCGCTCGGCGGCGCTGCGAGCCGCCTGCCAGGCCCGTTCGGCGGCTTCGGCGGCGGCGACGAACTTCTCGGCGTGGTCATCGCCCGGCTGCCGGTCGGTGGCCAGCGCGGACGCCTCGGCGAAGGTCTCGACGAACCGGGCCGTGGCGGGCACGGTGGTGTCCACGAGGTCCGGCAGGCGCAGGACCTCGAGTGCGTCGCACTCGAAGGCCGCGTACTCGCTGGCGGTCCGCTGGTAGCGGGCTTGCGCGTCCTGCCATCGCTGGCGCAGCGGTGCGGGCCGGGGCGTGGCCTTGTCGGCGTCGTCCTCGGGCCATGGGCGTCCCGGTTCGCGATCGGTGGTGCGGTCCTCGGGGGAACGGGGAAGCCCTGGGCGCACTCGCCGCGCCTGCCCGATCAGAAAGGCGCGCAACACGAAGAGGAAGGGCAGCACGCCCGGCATCCAGCCCCAGTGGTCGGCGGCGACCGAAGCGGCGATCATGGTGCGCCTCCCTCCCGCCGGGGACGCCGTTGCCCCCTCTGCTTTCGATTATGCGCTGAGACACCACCTGAAATCGAAGGTACGCGCACGGAACAGCTCTGACTAGGATTAGATCTGAATAAGAGGTATCCTCCCGGTGTGACCGCGGTGGGATTGGCCGACGAGTTGATGACGGTGATGGCCTGCTTGCGGCGCCGCGTACGCCGGCGGTTGCGGGACGAGATGCCCGAGCCGAGGTTGCGGGGGGCTCAGGTGGAGCTGCTCCGCGTGGTCGAGGAACAGCCGGGCATCGGAGTGGTGGCGGCGGCGCGCGAGCTCCACATGGCCGGAAACTCGGTGAGCACCCTGGTCAACCAGCTCGTGGACGCCGGAATGCTGCACCGTGAGACCGATCCACGGGACCGCCGCGCGGCGTGCCTGTGGCTGACCCCGGCCGCGCAGCAGCGGCTGGACGGCTGGCGTGCGGCGCGCGTACGGCTGGTGACCAGCGGCCTGGCCGAGCTCGACGGTGCGGAGGTGGAAGCGCTGGCGCGGGCGTTGCCGGCGTTGCGCGCCTTGCTCGGCGCGCTCGCTGACTCCGACGAAGGGGTGATCCCATGACGGGCGATGATCCAGGAACCGGGGTGGCGGTCCGGTGCCGTGGGCTGCAGTACCGGTTCGGCGATGTCGTCGCGGTCGACGGCGTGGATCTGGCCGTTCAGTCCGGTGAGGTGTTCGGGCTGCTCGGGCCCAACGGTGCGGGCAAGACGACCACGATCCGCTTGATCACGACCTTGCTGCCCGCCCCGGCCGGGGCGGTTGAGGTGCTCGGTGTCGATGTCGCGCGCAGCAAGCTCGCCGTCCGGCGGTTGATCGGTTACGTGCCGCAGCAGTTATCCGCCGACGCGACGCTGACCGGACGGGAGAACGCGGCGCTGTTCGCGCGACTGTTCGACGTGCCAAGGGAATTGCGAAGATCCACAGTAGACGCTGCGCTGGATGCGGTCGACCTGCTCGATGTCGCGGACCGGCAGGCGGCGACCTACTCCGGAGGCATGATCCGGCGACTGGAGCTGGCGCAGGCGCTGGTCAGCCGGCCCAGGGTGATCGTGCTCGACGAGCCCACGATCGGACTGGACCCGGTGGCGCGGTCGAAGGTGTGGGAGCGGATCAACCAGGTGCGCCGGGAGACCGGGATGACGGTCATGGTCACCACCCACTACATGGACGAGGCGGACCAGTTCTGCGACCGGGTCGCGCTGATGCACCGAGGTCAGATCAAGGCGCTCGGAACACCTGACGAACTCAAGGCGCACCTGCCTGAGGGGTCCACATTGGATGACGTCTTCCGGGTGTTCACCGGCGACGATCTGAAGGAGAGCGGGGAGGGGATGCGCGATGTCCGAGCTGTGCGCCGCACCGCCCGCCGGCTTGGCTGAGCGCCGGCCGAACCTGGTCCGGCTGCTGCTTTCCCGCGTGGGCACGATGTGCCTGGTAGAACTGCAAAAGCTGCGCCACGATCGCACCGAACTGGTCACTCGGGCGATCCAGCCGGCGCTGTGGCTGTTGATTTTCGGTGAGACTTTCACCAGGCTGCGCGTGATTCCCACCGGTTCCGTGCCGTACCTGGACTTCCTCGCGCCCGGCATTCTCGCTCAGTCCGCCCTGTTCGTCTCGATCTTCTACGGCATCCAGATCATCTGGGAGCGTGACGCGGGCGTGCTGGCCAAGCTTCTGGTCACTCCCACTCCGCGCGCGGCGCTGGTCACCGGCAAGGCGTTCGCCGCTGGCGTGCGCGCGCTGGTGCAGGCACTCGCGGTCCTGCTGCTCGCGGCGGTGCTCGGCGTCGGGTTGACCATCAATCCGGTGCGGCTGCTCGCGGCAGGGCTGATCATCGTGCTCGGGTCGTCCTTCTTCTGCTGCCTGTCCATCACGATCGCTGGCCTGGTGCTGTCCCGCGAGCGGCTGATGGGCATCGGTCAAGCGATCACGATGCCGCTGTTCTTCGCCTCGAACGCGCTGTATCCCGTCGAGTTGATGCCGGGCTGGCTGCGCGCGCTCAACTACATCAACCCGATGAGTTACGAGGTCGACGCCCTGCGTGGCCTGCTCATCGGGACTTCAAGTGAGCTACCGTTGGACACCGGTGTGCTTGTGTTCGCCAGCGCGCTGGGTATCTCGGTGGCCTCGGCCCTGCTGGCCCGCCTCGCACGCTGAGACTCGTTCCTTACCGAATCCGCAGCCGCTTTCTAGGAACCTCTCAGGAAGTGGCTGTGTACTGGAAAGCGAGGGATTTCGGGTTACTACGCGACCCAGTCGCGGCAGGGGGTGCGTGGGATGTCATGGCGATCGGACTTCGGGGGACCCGCCGGACACGCCGGCCCGTTTCCGGGTTACGGGGAGCATCACGGGTACGCCTGGGGCGCTTCCCAGCGACCACGACGGCGGCGCCGGCTCGGCTGGTGGTCCATCACGGCGGTCGCGGTCGCCGCGGCGGCGGTGGGCGGGTTCGGACTCGGCTACGGGTCCGGGAACTCGCCTTTCACGTTGGCTCCCGGAGCGCACGGCAGTGCGCCGTCGGCGTCGAGCCGACCGCTGGACGCGTCTGGCGTGGCCGACAAGGTCGATCCCGGCTTGGTCGACATCACCACGAGGTTCACCGGCCAGCCCGGTGGGGGAGCTGGCACGGGGATGGTGCTCAGCCCGAACGGCACTGTCCTGACCAACAACCACGTGATCAACGGCGCCGGCACCATCAGCGCCCGCGATGTCGGCAACGGTCGCACGTATCAGGCGGATGTCGTGGGGTACGACCGCTCGGACGACGTCGCCGTACTCCAATTGCGCGACGCATCAGGGCTTCCGACGGTGAGCATCGGTGACTCGTCCGGGGCCGGTGTCGGCGATCAGGTGTACGCGCTCGGCAATGCCGGGGGCAAGGGTGGAACCCCGTCCGAAGCGGCTGGCGCTGTCACGGCGGTGAACCGGTCGATCACCGTCAGTGACGACTCCTCCGGCAGCCTGCAACGGCTGTCCGGGTTGATCCAGGTCAGCGCCAGCCTGCAGCCAGGTGATTCCGGTGGTGCGCTGGTGAACAGCTCCGGGCAGGTGATCGGTATGAACACCGCTGCGCCCGCCAGGCCGCAGGCGGCTGAATCCCGCTCGACCCAGGGCGCCGGGTTCGTCATCCCGATCAACAAGGCCATGGCGATCGGCAAGCAGATCGAGAACGGGCAGGCAGGACCCAATGTCCACATTGGACCATCCGCGCTCCTGGGTGTTCGGGTGGCCCAGGTCCCCCAGGGCAGCGAGAGCGGCCAGGACGGTTCGGGCGGGCTACCGGGCGGTTTCGGAGATCAGGGCGGCTCCGGTGGGACGTCGGGCTCCGGCGCGGCGGTTGTGGGTGTGATGCCGGGCTCGCCAGCCGAGGCAGCCGGACTGCTGCCCGGTGACGTCATCACGTCGGTGGATAACCAGCCCGTCGACTCCGCGTCGGGGCTGACCAACCTGATGCAGGCCCACCGTCCGAACGACCGCGTGTCGTTGCAGTGGGTCGACCAGTCCGGCGAGCAGCACTCGGGGACCGTCCAGCTGATCGCGGGACCGCCGAACTAACCGGCGGGTCAGTTGTCAGGACCCCCAGACAGACTCAGCGCGGCTGGTCCACAACGCTCGGGCGATGTGGGGCACCGAACGGGCATTCACCGATCACGACGTGTTCGCGGCCGTGGTAGATGACCGGGGGTATCTCTCGTACCAGGACCGCCACCAAGGCGAGGCGTGGACGGAAGTCGAGTTCGCCGACCAACGAGTCCTAGGAGCAGCCGAGCCCGCGAGCGGTCAGCACCGTGTCGCTGCCGGCGCAGGCCGGTCAGGATGCGGTTGCATGACCCGCCCCGGCGCTAGGCGATGCGGTTGTCAGGACCGTCGTCGGGGTCGTCGGAGAGTGGTCGCACTGCGATACGGGCGGAGTTCGTTGTGCACTGCCCGTCGGACAGCCGGAACGTCCAGGCGTGACCAGGGCACACGATGTGACCATCCCGGATCTCGCCCTGTGACAGGTCGGCCATCGCGTGCGGGCAGTACCGCTGGATCTCGTACCGGCTCCCTTCGCAGGACACAACGGCCCGCTCGTTGAGTTGCTTGCGCCGCTCGTAGCGCGCGTAGGCACGATAGTTCTCTGGATTGGCGAAACGGAGGAACACCTCCAGAGGTTCGTTGTACTCGTCGGGCTCGCGACTGTTGGCGACCCGGAGGCTCAACAAGAGGTCTTCCCAGGTCAGCTTGCCATCCGCCACCAGGTTCAGCAGACGGTCCTCGGCCCCCAGAACGTAGAAGTAGTCTTCGCCACCGTACGGATACACGGAATCCTGACGCTTGGTGAAGTCAACGATTATTCGCTCGGTCTTCTCTCCGAAACTCTCGAACAGGACCCGTCCGTCGATTCGGTTCCGAAAGAACGACGATGACGCGATGAGTGGCTGGAAGTGGTCCCGGAGTTTCGGTAGCAGGGAGCTTGGCGCATCCGGGATCTCGGCGAGCGCGCGGCGAATCAGCGGAAGGCGTGCCCGCTGGTAGGGCTTGAGGTAGCCGCGCTTGTCCGTGAAGCACTCGGCACGCGCCCGCTGCTCGTTGTCCGCCGTGTAATCCGCCTTGTCGACGAGTTCGTCGCCGGGTAGCAGGATAATCGTCTGATCAGCGAAACCCTCGCGCTGGGCATGGCGATAGAAGTCAGCCTGGGTCGGAAAGTACGAGTCCTCGTCGAAGTTGAGCTCGAAGTGCGCGGGATCGAGAAAGCACGGTGGGCCGGCCGTTGGCACGAGCCACTGAGCACCCAGGGTGGTAAAGGTATTGCGGACCGAAGCGAATTTGGTGGCCCGCTTGTGTCGGGAGATCTCCTTCTTGCGCTGAATCGTGTAGTCGTAGACATACGGGTGCCAGCTCGCCCCCGAGAACTGGATGAAAAGGTAGTCGATGTCGAAGGAGTCCCGCAGCCAGTGCAAGTCCTTCGCCGAGGGCTTCATGTCATTGACGTCGGCGATGGTACATCGAGGGGTCTCGATCATCAGGGTGCAGTCGTCCCAGATCGGCACCGACTGGACGACGGGAGTCAGCCGCAGGTCGTCCGACAGCGCGAGCCGCTGGTGGGAGGGGGCGACAATGACCTCGTTCTTGACGTGGTCGTTGAGTTCCGAGAGCAGGTGATCATCGGTGTACTTGGGGATGACGATTTTGGTCCACGGGCTCAGCGTCTGGAGAAAATCGATATCGAAATGATCCCGGTGCTCATGCGAGAGAACGACATAGTCCGCCGCACGCAGCGGATCGAGATCGAGATGATCGTTGCGCGGATACTGGTGCCAGGAGGAGAGAAACGCCCCGCGCGGGCTGAACCACGGGTCGGTCACCAGCGACGCGGTGGGCGTCTGTACATAGATGCAGGCGTGACCGTAGAACCGGACGACAACATCGGAGTCGACCACCTTGACCCTCCTCGCGTGCAGCTGGAAACCGGGCGAACATGCCGGAATCACGCCCGGGGCGAGACTATGACCACCTGAATGGCGACAACCTGAATGACGCCAACCTGAATCTTCCCAATGTGACAGTTTTCGACCATTGAGACGTACCCGGGAAGCTGCCGCAAGTTGCGGTCACCTGGCCGAGGGAGAGCTGGCGTCATTGAGTGTCGTGCGCCAGAAATGAGGGAGATCTGTTTGCGTGGATATGTGCGGATCTCCTCTGCGGTCTTCGTCCAGACGAAGAACCGCTCCGAGCGCATGGCAAGACGGGCGTCATGGGTGCCGAAGCCGGCCGCCCCTGCTCATCGCCGCCGGCGACGAGCCGAACGACTCCGTGACTGGATCAGGCTGGAGTGCCAGCTCCCGGACCCGTCCTCTCCGACCAGACCGCCGACGAGGTCCTCGAACGTCTCGCCAGCCGGTTCGGGGCGGGCTTGCTATGCCTCGTGCTCGTACGACCGGCGCAGGCCGGTCAGGATGCGCTGCATGACCTGCGTGTCCATCTCCGAGATCGGGTTCGCCTGCTCGCCCTGCTCGGACGCCGGCGACCGTCTGGGGTCGCGCCGGGGGAGGGGGACCGCCGAGGCGGACACTCCCTGCAGCGGCAGTTCCCACCAGATGAGCTTGCCCGGGCGATTCCGGGATTCGATACCGGCGTTGCCACCGGCCAGCGTCGGCGACACCTCCGGTGGCTCGGCGTCCAGGTCATCCTCGACCTCGATGACCAGGTACTCACCGCGCAGCCGGACCCGAACCGTGATCAGGCCCGGCTGCTGCTCGTCGGCGCCGTCCACGGCCGCCGTCACAAGCTGGCTCACCGCGTCCGTGGCCTGATCCACCATCGCGCGCAGGGACCACTCCTGGAGGGTGAAGCGTATGAAGATGTCCGCGCAGTTCACGGCGCTGGGGAGAGCGACGAGCTGAAGATCGTCGACCTGCGAGGTCTGGGCCTGTGAGGTCTGGGAGTTCACCTGGTGTCAGTCCTTCCCTTGCCGCGCGCTTGTCACCCGGAAGCAGTATTTTGCCAACTTGATCATGATTAGTTGCCCCGGGGCAAGGAGCCTCACGATACGTGCAGTAGCAGGTTCCAGGGAATACCCGCGAGTGCAGTAGATCGTCACCAGACAGCGAAGTTACGCGAATACGGAGCGTGGTCACGTCGGACGTGTTCGGGCCGGGCATCCCGGCATGGAGCTGGCGCTCTACGCTGATGACCATGACGCACGAGATCACCACATCGGATGTCACGGTGGACTCCCTACGTGGGTATCTCGCCCGACCGCAGGACGATGGCGGGGCCGGGATGCTGCTGCTGCCGATGGTCACCGGTATCAACGCGCAGGTGCGCGAGTTCGCCGACGACATCGCGCGGGCCGGGGTCACGGCGCTGTCCTGGGACCCGTGGCACGGTCCGAACGCGGACGACACGCCGGTCGACGAGCTGTTCTCGCTGATGGCGAAGCTCGACGACGAGACGGTCCTGGCTGAGCAGCGACAGCTGTTGGATTACCTGTTCGGTTCGCTCGGATTGGTCCGCGTCGGAGCCATTGGCTGGTGCCTGGGAGGCCGGTTCGGGCTGCTGCTGGGCGGGCGGGACGGACGGTTGGCGAACGTGGTCGCCTACCACCCGACGGTGCCGATCCCACCGGCGCCGAACCACGACCTGGATGCCGTCGAGTACGCCGGCCGGATCGAGGCTCCCGTGATGATGCTCTACCCAGGAGCCGACCACCTGGTGCCGCGCGAGAGCTTCGACAACCTGCAAGCGGCTCTGAACGGCCGCGAAACGGGCGCGAGCATCGTGCACCTGTACCCCGGGGCCGACCACGGGTTCAGCAGCCGCGCTCGACAGGATCAGGAAGTCAACGCGCACGCGTACCGCGTGTCCTGGCCGCAGGCGCTGTCGTTCATCCAGACGACGACAAGGCCGGCGACCGGCTGACCGGGGACGCTACCGTGGCGTGCGCTTACTGGGTTCCACCGCGTGTCTCAGGAGGTTGCGCACGCCTGCGGCGTTTCTCGCTTTGATCGCCTCAGGAAGTACCGTCAGTGCGTGCAACCTCGAAGACAGGTGGTTGCGGGCCGCGGTCGCTGCCCGATGCCAGCCGTGGTCGTCCAGCTCGTCCGCGATCGTGAGGAAGTACCGGCGCTCTTCGCTGAACCTGTCGCCGCTGACCGCACGAGTGGAGGAGTCGCTGTGGCGATGCCGCCGGTACCGGAAGCAGACGGTGCTGTCGACGACCATCGACTCGCCCCGGACGAGCAGGTCGATGACCAGCGCGAGATCCTGAATCACGTTGAGCCCAGCGCGGAATCCCGTCGCGCGCAGCGCCGTCGTGCGCCAGGCGAGCGCGGGGAAGTAGAGCCAGTTGCCGCGTAGCAGGCTGACCGCGAGTTCCTCGCCGCGCAGGAGTTCTGGCTGCCTGATGCGCGGCGCGTACAGGACCTGCTTGGCCTGGTCCACCAGATTCCGGTATGGCTCGCCCGTTTCGTCGATGAGCTGCACTCCGGTCTGGATGATGCCGGCCTGCGGGTAGCGCGCGTGCAGCCGCTTGATCGTGCTCACGTAGTTGGGCAGCATGATGTCGTCGGCGCCCATGAACACGGCGAGATCTTCCTGGATGAGGTCCCGGCACTTCCGGTAGTTGCCGTTCGCGCCGAGATTCGTCTCGTTGCGCACGTAATGGATGCGGCCGTCGGGCAGGTTCTCGAACCATTGCCGCACGGTCGGGTCCGGGTAGCCGTCGTCTACTACGGTGAGTCGCCAGTCGGTGTCCTGCTGGTTCTGCACGCTCTGCACGGCAAGGCGGAGCAGGTCAGGGTCACCGTAGTAGGGAAGCAGGATGTCGAGGGTCACGAATGCTCCTGTAATTCGGGAACGTTGTTGGGCGCAGCCCCGGGTGAGCACGCCGAGATCCGGTAGAGCCGGAGAGGTCCTTGCTGGTCGACGAGGTCGAAACCGGGCCGGTTCGCCGGGTCGGTGATGCCCGGGTAGCTGCCGATCTTCTCCTCGCCGAGCCAGAAGCGGAACTGCCCGACGAGCAGGTAGCGAACGCCCAACCTGGTCGCGACCGCGCAGACGTTCGAGTTTTTCCCGGCTTCGTTGAGCTGGGCCGCGAGGTATTTCTGGTCACTGGTCCAGCCACTTTGGTCCAGCTGCGGGAACAGCACACGGGTTCCGGTGAGTGCCCACAGCATGGCGCTGCCGTCCCAGGGATTGTTGGCGACGACCGCGCCGTGTGGGATCTCGTGGCTGATCCGGTCGAAGAAGCGGGACTTGTTGGCGTCGACCAGCGGGGAGTCTGGACTGCTGGCCGAGCTGTAGGACTTGCGGATGTCGGTGACAGCCCAGGACTGCTCCCACACGGCCGTGACGGCGAACAGCATCGCGGTGAGCGCGCAGGTGAAACCTGCCCGCGTGCGGAGGCGGGCGGTGAGCATGCCTGCCGTTGCGGTTCCGGTGTGGGAGTGTTTCAGCAAGACCCCGGCAGCCCAGGTGATACCACCGACGGCGAGGACGACTCCCGTGACGGGCAGGGATGCGGCCAGCCGGTACGAGTCGTTGTACCAGAACCCCGTCAACCGGTGGGTGAGCGGAGTCTGCACCGCCGCACACATGACAAAAAGAGCTGCGATGCCGAGGTGTGCGAACGGAATCCACACAGTGGTGCGCTGGCGGAATGCGATCACGAATCCGGTGATGACCGCTGCGGACAGCAGCCACAACGGTTCGCGGCCGTTGGTGGCGTTGAGCAGGACCTCGCCCACTGCGCCGGAGACCGTCGCGTAGGGCGACCATTTCCATTGCTTGATGGCCGCGATCATCGGGACCATGTCCACGATGCGGAGGAGCAGCAACGCGACAGCGATGACGCAAACAGTGACGACAACGGCGCGAGTTGTTCGGCCACGCACGTACTGCGCACGCAACCATCGGGCTGGCGCCCATCGCAGAGGCGCACAGCAGAAGGGGAATGCGAGCAGTGCGGCGAGCGTGAACGTCGCGTTTGGCTGGGCGAGCCCGGTGCCGACGATGGATGTGCCGAGGACGACCCATGCCCAGCCACGGGTCAAGGCATCGTGGCGTGCGAGCCGCAGAAGCGACAGACCTGCCCCGAGGCCAACGGGTACCAGTGCGAGTCCGAGCGCATTTGGCCAGAGCACGCCGAAACTCAGCAGCCCCCAGGGAAACGCGGAGAACGCCACCGAGACGACCCCGGTCGTCGCGAGCGCCAGTGGTGCGGGACCGAACACCTGCCGGACCAGGAACAGGCACGCCAACGGCCAACCCAGCACGGCGACGGCAGCGGCGGTCATATTTGCCGCGACCGGGATCGGCGCCGAGCTCGTGAGCGCGACCAGCGTGGCTAGGCCGTGCCAGGAAGCGGGATAGAAGACAGCCCCACGTCCCGACCCGATGGAGCCCATCGTCAGCGACGACGCATCGCCCGAGTCGATGATCCATCTCATCGCGTTCAGGTGGAATACCGCGTCGTAGGTCTGCGACAAGCTGTCCGGTGTGCGGAAACCTCGCACGATGATGATCCCGCCGATCGCGAACGCGGGTACCAGTCCGAGCCAGGCAGCCCGCCCGGTGTGGGGGAAATCATTCGACGCAGCCTGATTCGCCGGCAGCATCGAACGGAATCGAATTCTCCGCAGGCCGCGCCCCATGAAGATCAGTACCGCTGGAAGGGCGGTCACCACAGCGCACCACGGCGACCAGTGCCATCCCAGTTTGCCGGTGAAAACTCCCGCTACCGCGATCAACGTGCTGGAAACCGTCGGCGCCAGGGTCCAGGCCACAAGTCCGCGCATCCCGAGCGCGTAGGTGGTCAACAGGCCCGGCACGAGCAGCCATCCCAGAGCTGCCAGGAGTGCGGGGAGTGCGTCGAGCCAGATCCACGTCATCGCCGACGAACCTTTCGCGCCAGATTCGGCTGAACCACCGCTCTTTCTACCCCGGATGAAAGGAATTCGCCTGCTGGGGACCGAGCCGGATCGCCGCATCGAACAGGCGGGCGCAATGAACATGCTCGTTCGACGGGTGGAAGCTAGTATCGAAACGCACGCGTCCGTCTGCTTGGGGGAGGAGGCGCCGTGTACGGATATTCTGATACGTGGTTGATCGTGCCGGTGTTCAATGAGGGACCCGTGATCGGCAATCTCATTCGCGAACTTCGGCGGATCTTTCCCCATGTGGTCTGCGTGGATGACGGTAGCCAGGACGAATCTTCAGCAGAGATCACCAAGGCCGGTGCACACCTCATACGGCATCCGGTGAACCTGGGGCAGGGCGCGGCGTTGCAAACCGGGCTGGAGTACGCCCGGGCTCGTCCGGGAGCGGAATATTTCGTCACCTTTGACGCGGACGGCCAGCATCAGGTCCGGGACGCGGGCCGGATGGTGGCACGATTACGAACTGAACCAGTGGACATCATTCTCGGTACGCGGAACACCCGGGGCGGACATGTCCCGCTGCTCAAGAAGGTCGTGTTGCGGACCGCCACCCTGCTCAGCTCCGGCTCGCGCAAACTTGGTCTCACAGACACCCATAACGGTCTGCGCGCGTTCAATCGAACTGTCGCGGAGCAAATGACCATCACGATCAACGGAATGGGACATGCCTCCGAGATCATCGAAATGATCAGCACCCATGGCTGGCGTGCGGCCGAGGAGCCCGTGACGATCGTCTACACCGATTATTCGCGGGCGAAAGGGCAGCCCCTGCTCAACGGCGTGAACATCCTGTTCGACGTGACGCTGCGGACGAATCCGAGGCGGTAACCATGCTGATACAGTACGTGCTCATCCTGGGCGTCCTCCTGCTGCTGGCTTTCTTCCTGCGAAACCACGGAACGATCAGGACGTCAGCGGGAGTGAAGGTCGGTTTCCTCCTGTTCCTGTTGTTCGGCATCGTCGCCGTGCTTCGGCCGGACGACGTTTCCACGGTGGCGCGGTACGTCGGCGTCGGTCGGGGCACGGACCTGCTGCTGTACGGCCTAGTTGTCGCGTTCGCGTTCGCGGCTCTCAACACGCACCTGCACTTCAAAGAGCTGGAATCCCGTTATGCTCGACTGGTTCGGACCGTCGTCCTCCGGGAAGCCACGCACGCACCGCCGCAAAGTTCCACCCCAGGCGAAGAAGGCAGCGCGAGCCCAGAACAATAATCCACATTGGTCTGTTACGCGGAGTCTGTTACGCGGGGATGGCCAGCTGAGAGGCGTGGTAGTCCACTGTGAGTTGGACGCCCTCGGAAAGACTGACGCGCGGGCGCCACCCAAGTGTCCTTCGGGCTGCGGTGGCGTCGAGAGCGGAAGCTCTCACGTCGCCGGCGCGGGCCGGTGCGAACCCTGGTGAATCGGGTGCCTCCGCCGCATCCGCGACCAGCGTGTGCAGCTGACGATCCGTAACCTCCACAGCGGTCCCGATGTTGTACCGGCACCCGGGCTCTCCGTGTTCCGCCGCACGGACCATCGCATCGACGATGTCCTCGACGAAGACGTAGTCCCGTGTGTTCTGCCCGTCGCCGAACAACACCGTGGGCTCGCCGGCAACGAGCGCCTGAGCGAAGACGGCGACAACCCCGCCCTCATTTCGCGGGTCCTGGCGTGGACCGTAGGCGTTCGCCAGCGCCAGATGACAGCAGTCCAGATCGTGCAGCTGGCTGTAGGTGTTGAGGTACATCTCACCGGCTATTTTGGACACGCCGTAGGGAGATAATGGCCTTACCGGAGTGGTTTCGGAGGCCGGAAGGAACTCTGGAACACCGTAGATCGCTCCGCCGGACGAGGCGAAGACGACCTTGCGCGTGCCGGCCCGCAGGGCCGACTCCGCCACATTGATCGTGCCGAGAACGTTGATTGTGGCGTCGCTCGCGGGGTCCTGCACGCTCGTTCGGATGTCGATCTGTGCCGCGAGGTGGAACACCACCTCCGGCCGCACGGCGACCATGAGGTCGTTCAGCGCGGGATTGGTCACGTCGAGTGCGTGTACGGTGCAACGGCCGGTCGCTTCGGCCGCTCGCAGATTCTGTCGCCGCCCACGCGTGAAGTTGTCGACCACGTGCACGCGGCAACTGTCTCGCAAGAGGCGATCCACAAGCGTTGAGCCGATGAAACCGGCTCCCCCAGTGACTAAAACGTCCATATCGGAATCGTGCGCTTAGGCAGCCGGCGATGCCACTCGATAGGACACGATGCTTGACCCTGTCTATCGTGGACACGATGGTCAAGGTGTCGTCCACCCGGCCCCGAACCGGCCCAGCCGCTGTCGCTGGGAGTCCCGCGGTCCTGGTCAGCGGTGGCATACTCCTGGTGGGAGCGGCCGGCTACTGCTTCGTGGCACTCGCCGGGCACACCCTGTCGACCTCCGAAGCCGCTGCGAGTTCGTCGTTCTACCTCCTCGCGAACATCATCGGCCCCGGCCTTTTTCTCTCGCTGGAGCAGGAGACCAGCCGGCGCACCAGCCATGCGCGTGCGGTAGGGCAGTCACTCGTACCCGTGTTGCGCAAGACTGGAGTGCATGCCGCCGGTCTGCTGGGCACGGTCGTGGTGATTCTCGGTCTGGCCGCGCCGGTTCTGATCGCTCGTTCCCTGACCGGCCATGCCGGAATGCTGTTGGCTGTGGTGCTCGCCGCGCTCAGTGCCTCGGCCGTCTACCTGGTGCGGGGATTCCTCGGCGGGACCCAGCGCTTCTCGGGATATGCGGCGACGCTCGCAGGCGAGGGGCTCGCACGGCTGCTTCCCGTCGTGGCCGTGGCGCTGGCAGGCCAGGGTTCGGCTCTGCGGTACGCGATTCTGTTCGCTTGTGGCAGCGGCGTAGGTGCGATCGCCGGTCTTCCCTGGCTGGTTCGCCGGGCCCGAACGCCGGACGCGGAGCCGACCACGACTCGGGAGCTGGGCGGGCCACCCGGAGCCGGCATGGGCTTTTCCCTGGCGCTGCTGGCGGTGGCGGCGCTCTCGGCGCACGTGGTCGCGAACATGGCACCGATCGTCGTGACCGCGCGGCTGACCAGCGACACGGCGATGGCCTCAGCGTTCGCCGCGGCGTTCATCCTCGTCCGCATTCCGCTGTTCCTGATTTCGCCAATGCAGGCGCTGTTGATGCCCGCAATGGTCGCGGCCGTGGCACGCCAGGACTATCCAGGGGTGCGGGCGCGACTTCGAACCATCATTACGGCCGTCACTGGCCTCGGGACGCTGGGAGTCCTTGGTGCGGCTCTGTTCGGTCCGTGGGCCGTCGAAACGCTGTTCGGCGCGCGGGTGCACTTGTCTGGACTGCTGCTCGCGCTTCTCGCGGCCAGCACAATCCTGCTGATGACCGCGCAGGTGTTACAGCCTGGACTGGTTGCGCTTGGTGCGCACCGGGTCATCGCGGTGAGCTGGGGCGTGGGAACACTCACGACGGCATGTCTGCTGATGCTGCCCGGAGACCCGCTGGCGTGGGCCGTCCTCGCGCAACTGGTCGGTCCAGCACTCCTGGTGTTCGGCATGGCTGCGGCGCTGGCACAGCGGCTTCGCGATTGCTCGCCGGCTTACGAGCCCGCGGAGTAGCGAGTGCCTCCGGAACGCGACAAATCCTCTTTTCCCGGTGGGCGGGGGAACCACGTCGAAGACGGCCCGGGAGGCTGCCACGGCATCTCCGCTAACCCTGAGTCGGCGCCGATTGCGGGGCGCTGGACTGGGGTTTTGGAGCGGCCGTGACCACTCTGGAAGCCGTCACGGTGGTGCCGGTCAGGGCGCCGGCGACCCGCACCTGACTCCCCACGGGGAACTGCTGGACGGTGGCGGGCTTCTGCTTCGAACCGAAGCGTGTCTGGTTGGTGATCTGGACGGTGAACCGGCGGCCCTCGCGGTTCACCACCGTCCATGTTGGACCATTTTCGGCCGTTACCTGGCCGGTGATGCGTCGATCGTGCTGGGGAGCGTGTGGTGCGGTCGGGCTCTGCGGCGTCGGCGCCGGCGGAGTAGCACCCGTTGTGAACGAACACCCGGTCAGTCCCGCCATCACTGTGGTCAGGGCCAGTGCTGCTCCGGCGGTTGTGCGGCGGCGCTGGGCGGCCTTGGGCGCACCGTACGGGTTCGTGGCCGGTTTCTTGATCTTCCACATGACCTTGACTGTGCGCCGGAAACCTGAAGACGCGCTGAGCGCGGTCCTGTGCACTCTCCGCAAGCACATGGACACGCCGTCACTCAACCGGGTTGGTCGAGATGTGTCACCCGGACTGCGCACCTCTACTGGGGTTGTGAGCAGAGCGGACAAGTCCCGGACTGGCGCGACAACGCTGCCGGGCAACCGGCGGCGGGGAGGACCGACCCGCGCTGGACGGGGCCGCACACCGTCGGGCTGGGGAAGGTTGCTCCCCGTCGGTACGCTGACGCTGCTCGCCGTCGTGTTCGCGCTGGCGTTTTTCGGGCCCGCACACCACGGCCTCGATGGCCCGCCACCGGACACCACCCCGGCTAGGCCGAACGTGCCCGGTCAAGGCGAGTCAACCCCCGTCGCACCGGCCGAGTTCGCAGCGGGCGCGTGCAGGGCGTTCGCGCCGCTGTCGGGTGACCGGCATCGCACGATCTTCGTCGACGCCGGGCACGGCGGTGCCGATCCGGGTGCCGGTGGAACCACCGCTTCTGGCGAGCCGGTCGCGGAGAAGCAGCTCACGTTGGCCGTGGCACTGGCGACCGCGCAGCGGCTGCGCGAGCACGGTTACCGGGTGGTGCTCTCCCGGACGCAGGACACGACGGTCGCCCCGATCCGGCCCGCCGGGTCGCAGCAGGCGGTGCTGAGTGGCGACGAGTCGCATACGGACACCCTCGCCCGGGCACACTGTGCCAACCTGGCTGGTGCCGCGGAGTTCGTCTCGGTCCATTTCGACGCGTTCGACGATCCTGGGACGACTGGCACGACAACGGTGTATGACACCACTCGGCCGTTCTCACCCCGCAACCAGCAACTGGCGCAGGTGATGCAGCGCGACCTGCTGGCGTCGCTGGCAGCGCACGGCCAGCAGGTGGACGACCGGGGCGTGACGACCGACGACACGGCCGGAGGTCCGGCCGTCACCGATCTCGGCGACTCCTACGGCCACCTGGCCATTCTTGGCCCCGCCGCGCCCAATTACGTCTCCGAGCCCAGCCGCATGCCGGGGGTGCTGGTCGAGCCGTTGTTCATCACGAACGCGGCGGAAGCATCCATCGCGGCGAGCGAGGACGGGCAGAGCGCTCTCGCGCAGGGCATCAGTGACGCGTTGGAACAGGCTGACCGCGGCCCGTGACGGGCGGCATCGAGAAGTCCGGCCGAGGGTAGCCGCGTGGCGGACATTCTCATCGCAACCCCTCAGTCGCGGGACACCAGGTTCAGCTGTCGGACTCGCGGGTCCAATCCACCAGCTCGCTGGGAATCGTGCCCGCCTCCGCCGCCACACCGGCGAGTTCCGAGCCGACGGTTTCCTGGGACGCCTCGACCGGACTGGCGGGAGCCTGCCCACCTGGGCCGGCCAGCCACGACGAGGCAGCGGCAACCAGGCACGCGATGACGGCGAACCAGAACGCGGCGGCCAGCCCGTCCGCGAACGGCGGCGAGATGAGGTGCGGGAAAAACGCTCGCCCGGTCAGGTAGGTCGCCTGGTCGGCGGGCAGCCCGTGCAGCACGCCGCCGAGCAGCTCCTGGATCGGGTTGTACCCGAGAAGCGCCGCGAACAGCACCGCGACGGGCGGCAGCAGTGCGACGCGGTGCGCGTCCGCGGCGGGCACACCGTGCGCGAGCAGGCCATGCTCCATGGTCGCGGGCAGCGTGGCGGACAACCCGACGATCATGAGGCTGAAGAAGAACCCGATGGACAGCACCATGGCGGCGTTCTGGAAGGTGGCGGTCATCCCGGCACCGGCGCCCCGTGCACCCGCCGGAAGGCTGTTCATCACCTCGGCACGGTTCGGGGACGAGAACAGGCCCATGCCGATACCGTTGGCCAGCAGCAGGAGGGCGAACGTCGGGTAGCCGAAGTCCACCGGCAGCCATTGCAGCAGCAGGAAGCTCACGCCTGCCAGGACCATGCCGCCGGTGGCGAACAGACGGGCGCCCAGCCTGTCCGAGAGCATGCCGGAGACCGGCGCGGACACCAGGAAGCCGATGGTCAGCGGCAGCATGTAGATGCCCGCCCACAGAGGGGTCTGCTCGAAGCTGTAACCGTGTTGGGGTAACCAGATGCCCTGCAGCCAGATGATCAGCGCGAACTGCAACCCACCGCGACCCAACGACGCCAGCAGGTTGGCGATGTTGCCGAACGAGAACGCTCGGATCCTGAACAGCGACAGGTCGAACAGAGGGCTGGCCACCTTGGTCTCGATGATCGCGAAGACCAGCAGCATGACGACCCCGCCGATGAGGCAGGTGAGCACGAGCGGGCTGGTCCACCCCATGACATGTCCCCCGTAGGGCTGAATGCCGTAGGTGATCCCGACCAGCACAGCGATCAGCCCGACGGCGAACGTGAGGTTGCCCCACCAGTCCATGCGGGCTTTCTGGCGCTGGCCGGTGTCGTGCAGCTTGAGGTAGGCCCAGATCGTGCCGAACACGCCGAAGGGAACCGAGACCAGGAACACCAGGTGCCAGTTGACCGGTCCAAGCAGTCCGCCGATGACCAGCCCGAGGAACGAGCCCGCGATGGCCGCCACGCCGTTGATGCCCAGCGCGAGGCCGCGCTGCCGGACCGGGAAGGCGTCGGTGAGGATGGCACTGGAGTTCGCCATCAGGAACGAACCGCCGATGCCCTGCACGATGCGCCAGCCGATCAGCCAGAGTGCGGCGCTGTCCCCTGTGGTCCAGGTCACCGCGAGGAACACCGAGGAGATCGCGAAGATGGCGAAGCCGAGGTTGTACATCCGCACCCGGCCGTACATGTCGCCGAGCCGGCCGAAGCCCACGACCAGCACGGCGGTGACGACCAGGAACCCCATGATCATCCACAGCAGGTAGCTGGTGTTGGCCGGGGCCAGCGGGTTGATCGCGATTCCCCGGAAGATGTCCGGTAGGGCGATCAGCACGATCGACGAGTTGATCGTGGCCATCAGCATGCCGAGGGTGGTGTTCGACAGCGCGATCCACTTGTAGTGCGGTCCCAGCTCGACCACCGATCGGGCCGCTGCTCGTCCTGTCCCTGAGGTCCGCCGCGTGGAGCGCACACCAACCTCCAGTCGAAGAAGCCGCGCTGGGTCGCCGTGACGACGGCTATGTGTTTAACAAGGCTAACTTTATTTGGTTGACGGTCACAACTGGATTGGTGATCCATCCCGTGTGAGATGCGTCCAAGATCAGCTCATCCGTGGTGGTGGTGCGGCGTCGGGAACGGCAGCGGGATCGGGAACGGCAGGCCCGGAATCGTGGGCGGCGTCGGCGCTGGCGGTGGAGGTGGTGGGGCTGGTGGGAAGAACTGCCCGATGGGTTGGGCCGGGTGGAACGGGATGGCCGGCTTGCCGGCCAGGTAGGCGTTCATGAACTGCTGCCAGATATGGCCGGGCAGGGTGGCGCCGAAGACGGGGTTTCCATTGGCGTCCCGCAACGGCAGGACGGGGTTTTGGGCGTCCCCGGCGCTCATCGACACGGCCGTGGAGATCTGCGGGGTGTACCCGACCATCCATGCCTTCTCGTTGTCCGGGGAGTCACCTTGCCCGTACTGGTGGGTGCCGGTCTTCGACGCCACCGGCCGGTGACCAGACAGCGGAACACCGGAGTGGTCCGCCACCGGCAGGAGCGCCTCGGTGACGTTCGCGGCGAGGTTGGTGTTGTGTTCGGCGTCGTTGGGGTCGAAGGCGGTCTGCGGCCGTGGGGTGAAGTCCCGTACCACCTCACCGGTGGCATTGTCGATCACCTTGTCGACGAAGTGGGGCGGGGTGCGCATCCCGTCGTTGGCGAAGGTCGCGTACGCCCCGGCCATGTCGGTGGTCCGCACCGGGTACATGCCCAGCGAGATCCCAGCGTCGATGCCGCCGCCCGGGCTGCGGAGCGTGGGCTGGCCGTTGATCTGCCGTGGAATGCCGGCTTGGTAAGCGGCCTGGGCGACCTTGCCTACGCCGACTTTCACTCCCAGGTCGACGAACACGGTGTTCACCGACTTGATCATGGCCTCGCGCAGGCTGCAGTGCAGCGGGTCGTCGCAGCGCACGCCCGGGTTGTTGGCGAACGTCGTGCCCGCGATCGTGCGCGGCGACGAGCCGTCGTACAGCTCGCCCAGACCGCGGTTCTGCTCCAACCCGGCCAGGGCCACGAACGGTTTGAACGACGACCCGGCCGGCTGTGGCGCGTCGGCGTAGTCGAACGCCCCAGGCTGACCGCCTCCACCGTAGTACGCCCGGATATCCCCGGTCTTCGGATCGACCGCGACCAGCGCGGGATGCAACGTCTCCGGCTGGCTGCGCATCACGTTGTCCACCGCGTTCTGCGCGGCCTGCTCGGCGTGCTCGTCGATGTTGGTGACCACGGTGTATCCGTGCTGCTGCAAGGTCTGCTGGTCGAACCCCTCGCGGTCCAGTTCGGCCATCACCTGTTCGCGGATCTGGTACTGCGTGCCGGTGAGGTTCTGCTGCGCCTGCGGGCGTCCCGGCGTGGGCGGCAACGCCATCGTCGCCCGCTCCTGCGGGGACACGAAGTGATTGCGCGCCATCTGGTCCGCGACGTAGGTCCACCGCGAGGTGCCCTGCGCCGGGTTGATCCGGGGGTCGTTGTTCGACGGCGCCTGCACCATGCCCGCCAGCAACGCCGACTCACTCGGATTCAGCTCTTTCGGGTCTTTCCCGAAATACGTTTCGGCGGCGGCGTGAATTCCGTACGAACCGCGCCCGTAGTAGGCCGTGTTCAGATACGCCTTGAGAATGTCATCTTTGGACTGCTCCTGGGACAGTTTGAAGGCCAGCACGATTTCCTTGAACTTGCGGAAGTACGTGTGCTGGTCACTGCCCGTGGACAATTTGATGTACTGCTGGGTCAGCGTCGATCCGCCACCGTCGTCGCTGCCCGTGAGCTGGCCCCATCCCGCCCGGATGATCCCGGTGATGTCGAATCCCCAGTTCTGGTAGAAGGTGGGGTCTTCGGCGGCCAGGGTCGCGTCCCGCATGGACTTCGACACGTCCCCGTTCACGTCCTGGATCATGGTCCGGTCGCCCGAGGACGGCACGATCCGGTTCAACTCCGACCCGTCCGCGTACTGCAGCACCACGGTCTGCGCGGTGTCCCGTGCGATCGAATCCGGCGAGGGCACGTTCCACACGGCGTAACCGATCGCGAACGCCGCGAGCGGCCCGAGCACGACCAGGGCGGCCACCACGTAGCACGCTCGGCGTGCCCACCGCGTCACGGGACCCCCCGGACGCCGGCCCCCTCCGCCGAACCCGCCTCCGCCTAAGCCGCCGGGGGAGCCCCAGGACAGGCGCTGCGTGGCTGCGTTCGCCTGATCCATCGGGGCTTGCGGCGGCGGCCAGCCGGGGTACTGCCCGCCCAGGTAGGGGTTGCGGTGGTCGTTCACGAGGTGACCTCCAGTACCGGCATGAGTCTCCGGCGCCGGTCGGTGCGGTCGGGGGCCTATTCAGTTGACCGGATGCACTGCTCGGGGGAACTGTCGTCATCCAGCCAAGGAATTATGCGGCGTGCCGCTCGCGACTCGTGCGGGTGGGTGGCGTTTTTCGCGCCAGCGTATTCGATAAGCAGGGAGAATCCGATCGACTCGCACTCCCGGTAGTCAGACGGGCACATACAGTGAAAAACGCGGCTCACGGGATTCCCGTGAGCCGCATTCGGCGTCGATTCTGTCGCGATCGGCGAGGTATTACGTGAGGTATTACTGGCCGCTGCCGTAGGGCCTGGTCAGGATTTCCAGGTTGTGACCGTTCGGGTCGTCGAAGTACGCCCCGCGGCCCCCGTCCCGGGTGTTGATGGTGGTTGGTTCCTGGTGGTGCGGGTCGGCCCAGTACCGCAGGCCGCGCTGGCGGATCCGACCGAAGATCTCGTCGAACTCGCTTTCGGTGACAAGGAAGGCGTAATGCTGCGGAACGATCTCCTCGTCGGAGTCCACGAAGTCGAGCGTGACGTCGTTGCTGACCTGGACGGCCAGGAAGGGGCCGAAGGGCTTCGGTTCCGGCAGGCCGAGGATCTCGGTCAGGAACGTGGCGGACGCCCGCTTGTCGCGCGCCGAGACGATCGTGTGGTTGAGCTCAACGGCCATGGCGGGAGTGCCTCCGTTCGATCTCAAGCGGTCGATTACTGCTGACGTCGTCGACGCTATGACTTTGAGTTAGGTAGAGGTCAACGGCATACCGAAGGCACCTGGGCGGCGCGAGCGGATCAGGCCGGAATGCCGTACCGGCCGCGCAGGCGGACGAACCGGGCCAGTGTGAGGATCTCGCGGCGTGTCATTCCTTCGGGTGAGCGCTCGAACAGGACGACCTGCTCGTTGCCGCCTGGCCCGATCGGCTGCACCAGGCGGCCTCCACCCCGGAGCTGCTCGATCAGCGGCGGGGGAACGTCCGGGCAGGCGGCCGAGACGAGGATGGCGTCGTACGGAGCGCGGTCGGGCACCCCGCAACTCCCGTCGCCGGTGTGCAGCTCGACCGTCCGGATACCGTGGCGAGCGAGGTTGCGCCTCGCCTCCTCGACCAGATCGGGCCACCACTCGACGCTGACGACGTCGCACGCCAGCCGTGCCAGCAACGCCGTCTGGTACCCGACACCGGTGCCCACTTCGAGCACGTGCTCGTCCCCGCTCAGCTCCAGTCCTTCGAGCATCCGGGCCGACAGCGACGGCTGCGTGGTGACCTGCCCGTGATTGATCGGGATGGGGGCGTCCTGGCAGGCGAGGAGCGCGTGGGCGGCCGGGACGAAGTCCGCCCTCGGTGTGGCCCGCATCGCTTCGAGCACGCGCTCGTCGCTGATGCCCATCGCTTGGACGGCGCGGATGAGGTCTTCGGGCGAGGAGCGCACGCTGGGGAGAATCCGACCGGTGCCGCGACGGCACCAGGGCCGTTCGCCTCGAACACGGGTAGCACAGCGCGGGAGGGGCCATGATCACGCTGATCCAGGGCGACATCACCGAGCAGGAAGCGGATGCCGTGGTGAACGCGGCGAACTCGTCGTTGCTCGGCGGGGGTGGCGTCGACGGTGCGATCCACGGTCGCGGCGGGCCGGAGATCCTCGCCGAGTGCCGGCAGCTGCGGGCGGGCCGCTATGCGGACGGGCTACCAACCGGCCAGGCAGTCGCCACCACGGCCGGGAGGCTGCCGGCGCGCTGGGTCGTGCACACGGCCGGCCCGGTGTACAGCCAGTCCGAGGATCGCAGCGAGCTGCTGGCCGCGTGCTACCGCAACAGTCTGGCCGTTGCGGACGAACTGGGCGCACGGACGGTCGCGTTCCCCGCGATCTCCACCGGGATCTACCGGTGGCCCCTGTCCTCGGCGGCCCGTATCGCCACCCGGGCGGTGCATGCCGTCCTCGCCGGTGGCGAGTCGGGAGTGCGGGAGGTTCGGTTCGTCCTCTTCGACCGGGCCAGCTACGACGCGTTCAGCGAGGCGGTCAGCGAGCTGCCGTCGTTGCGCTGAGTGGCCACTGAACGCGCTCCGTGTTCACATAAGGGCACCGCCCGCATCGAGTGAGCAGCCGGATGAGACGAGCAGGGAGCAGTTGAGATGACGACAACGCGGACCGCCAACACCCACTGGGAAGGCAGCCTCCTGGAAGGCAGCGGGCGAGTGTCGCTGGGCTCGTCCGGGCTTGGCGCCTACGAGGTGAACTGGCCCTCCCGGGCCGAGCAGCCCAACGGCCGGACCAGTCCCGAGGAGTTGATCGCCGCCGCGCACTCGTCGTGCTTTTCGATGGCACTGTCCAACGGCCTGGCCCAGGCCGGCAACCCGCCCGAGTCGTTGGACACGCGGGCGGACGTGACGTTCCAACCCGGCACGGGGATCACCGGCGTCCACCTTGTGGTGCACGGGCGTGTGCCGGGGCTGTCCCCCGAGGACTTCCGGGCGGCGGCCGACGACGCGAAGAAGAACTGCCCGGTGAGCCAGGCGTTGACCGGCACCACGATCACCCTGGAAGCCGTCCTGGCGCAGTAGGCGACCACACGCGCCAGCCCGTGCCCTGCCCTAGCGTGCCCCTTCCCCAGCGTGGCCTGCCCTAGCTCGTCGCGGCGACGTCGACGGCCGTGCGTTCGGTGCCGAACTCGATGCCCTTCGCTTCCTTGCCCATCCAGGTGATGGCGGCGAGAAGCACGAACGTCGGGATGACCGTGGCCGCCAGCGCGAACGGGTACCCGTGGCCGGCGGCGAGGTATTCCTGGATCGGCAGGTTGAACGCGGCGAGGCAGTTGCCGAGTTGGTAGGTCACGCCTGGGTAGAAGCCGCGGATCGCATCCGGCGAGAGTTCGGTGAGATGCGCCGGAACCACGCCCCACGCGCCCTGCACCACGACCTGCATCAGGAACGAGCCGAGGCAGAGCATGCCGGCGGTGCTGGAGAACGCGAAGATCGGCACGATCGGCAGACCGATGATCGCGCAGAACACGATGGTGCTGCGCCGTCCGAACCGTTCCGAGGCGGCACCGAAGATCCCGCCACCGATCATCGCGCCCACGTTGTACAGCACCGCGATCCAGGTGGCCGTGGTCGCCGACAGGTGCGCACCACCGTGCGTGGTGGCCTTGAGGAACGTGGGGTAGACGTCCTGAGTGCCATGGCTGGCCAGGTTGAACAGCGTCATCAGCACGATCAGGTAGCCGAACCGACGCAGCACGGCGGAATTGAGCAGTACGTCCTTGACCGAGGTGCGCGTCACCCGAAGTTGCTGCTGCGCGGCGTGCCAAACCTCGGATTCCCGCACCCGGCTGCGGATCACCAGGCTGATCAGGCCGGGGATGATGCTCAGCGCGAACAACCACCGCCAGGACAGTCCGAGGCCGTGCACCATCAGGTAGGCCAAGGAGGCCAGGAGGTACCCCATGGCGTAGCCCTGCTGCAGGATGCCGGAGAACAGGCCGCGTCGGCGGGACGGCAGCTTCTCCATCGCCAGCGCGGCACCCAGTCCCCACTCGCCGCCCATGCCGATGCCGTACAGCAGCCGCAGGATCAGCAGCACGGTGAAGTTGGGTGCGAACGCGCAGAGGAACCCGACGACCGAGTAGAACAGCACGTCGACCATGAGCGGGATGCGCCGACCGATCCGGTCCGCCCACAGCCCGAACAGCAGCGCACCGACCGGTCGCATGAGCAAGGTGACCGTGGTGAGCAGCGACATCTGGGTCAGCGAGACCCCGAACTCCTTGCCGATGTCGGCGTAGACGAGCACGACGAGGAAGTAGTCGAAGGAGTCCATCGCCCAGCCCAGCACGGCCACCAGGAACGAGTTGCGCTGGTCGGCGTTGAGCCTCGCGCCTGCCGAAGCACTACCGGTCATGCCCCACTCCGTCTCGCATCAACGGTGCCCTTCCGTCACACGTGCTCTGTGGTGCTACACCGTGGAGACGGTCGAGGGCAATCCCAGTGCGGGACGGACGAGGAAGTGCTCATCAGATCGTTATCGTGGCTACCGACCTGGGTCTCAGCTGTTCTCGCTGTCCTGATCCGGGTCCGGGCGTGGTCGTTCCGGGCGAACGTCCGGGTCATCGTCGGCGGGCGGTTCGGCGTCCAGCGCCTCCTCCGCACGCGTGGGATGACCGCCCTGCAGCAATCCCCTGATCTCCTTTTCTCTCGCGTCGTCCTTCCACGGGCCCTGCTTGTCGCTACGACGTTCTGTCACCGGTACCCACCTCCCTTGCCTGACGGGTGCTCACCCGGGCGGTTACCCGGTTGCCGGAAGGATCATTCGGCTCGCTATCGCCGGCTGGTGACCGGGGTATGAGCAGGTCATGCCACGGGTAGGCCGTAGGTGACGCATTCGCGCGAGTCGAGAGAGCTGTTGGAGTACGGATGTCTCATGTGCAACTTCCGTTACGGGACTACGACGAGCTGCCGGTGGGGGCGTTGCGGCACCGGATGCGAGCGCTGAGTTCGGGCCAGGTGAAGCAGCTCTACGACCACGAGAGGGCACACGCCCACCGCGCGCAGGTGCTGGAACTGCTGTCGAGCCGCCTGACCGAACTCGAGCGAGGAGCGACGCCGTCCGAGGGTTCCCAGGAATTCGTGCCGGAGGCGGCCGACCATGGCCGGCGTGGTTCTCCCGTGCACCCCAGCGGCTCGCCGCAGTCGATCCACCCGCCACCGCACGGGGCCGAGGCACAGCACGGCAAACCCAAAGCCAACCGGCCACGAAAGATGCCCTAGCCGTGCGCATCACCGACTGCCCGCACCGGTCCGTCCCATGAGGACAGTCCCGAGTCTCGGAAGGTGTTGCGGTAGGCGGCCGGAGAGACTCCCACCGCAGCCTGCATGTGCTGCCGCAGTGAGGCGGCCGTACCAAGACCGGCACGGTCTGCCACCCGATCGATCGCGAGGTCCGTGGTCTCCAGCAGCTCCCGGGCGCGCTCGACGCGCTGCCGAGTCAGCCACTGCCCCGGTGAAAGCCCTACCTCCTCCCGGAAACGCCGGGTGAACGTGCGCACGCTCATCGACTCTCGCGCTGCGAGTTCGCACAGCGTGATCGGCCGGTCGAGATGTTCCAGCGCCCACGCTCGTGCGGCGCTGGTGGCGGAGCCGCGCGGCTCCGGGACGGGACGTGGAATGAACTGGGCTTGGCCGCCGTCACGGTGCGGTGCGACGACGACGCTGCGCGCGACGTCGTTGGCCATCGCCGAACCATGGTCGCACCGGATCAGATGCAGGCAGAGATCGATGCCGGCTGCCTCCCCGGCCGAGGTCAGGACGTGCCCGTGGTCGACGTAGAGAACGTCCGGGTCGAGATCGACCGCCGGGTACAGCTTGCGGAACTGCTCGCACGACTTCCAGTGCGTCGTGGCCCGGAGCCCGTCGAGCAGGCCAGCCGCTGCCAGCACGAACGCACCGGTGCAGATCGAGGCGATCCGGGTGCCCGGGCGGATGCGCGCGAAGGCGTCGGCGAGGTCAGGGCTGAGACGGCCGGTCGGGTCGGGTTCGTAGTCCTCCTCAGAGGCCGGAACGATCAGCGTGTCAGCTTCGCGCAGCGCGTCCGGGCCGTGCGGGACGTGAATGCTGAAGTCGGCATCGGTGCGGACCTCGCCAGGTTCGAGTGCGCAGGTCACGACCTCGTACAGCGGCTCCCCGGTGGGCGACCGGGCACTGCCGAACAGCCGGTGAACCATGCCCAGCTCCATGGGTAGTAGCCCAGGGCGCACGAGGACGGCGATGCGGTGAAGGTCGGCGGCAACCATGACCGGATTCTTGCGCATCTCGGCCAGCGAGCCACTCGTCCGTCTCCGACCGGGCGCACAGGATTTCTCCCGTGACGCGCTGCATCGAAATCCAGGAACCAGGGAAGCTCGGCGAAGACCGTCGCCTCCGCCGGATCGCCGCCGTCGCCGCCCTGACGATCATCACGGCGTCGGCTTCCACCACCATGGCTGGCCTGCTGGTCGAACCGCTGCATCACGAGTTCGCGTGGTCACACGGCACGATCGGGTTCGCGGTCTCGGTCAACATGGCGCTTTACGGGCTCACCGCCCCCTTCGCCGCCGCATGGATGGACCGTTTCGGCATCCACCGCGTCGTGGCCGCCGCGCTCATGGCCATCGTCGCGGGAGCCGTGCTGGCGCTGGTCATGACCGATGCCTGGGAGTTCACCCTGTGCTGGGGTGTCCTCGTCGGCCTGGGCTGCGGATCGATGGCGATGACGTTCGCCGCGACGGTCGCGAACCGCTGGTTCGTCCAGCGGCGCGGTCTGATCACGGGAGTTCTCACGGCGGCAAGCGTGTTCGGGCAGTTCGCCTTCCTCCCGCTGCTGGCCTGGACCGTTGATCACTGGGGCTGGCGAGCGGCGGTCGCGGCGGTGGCACTGGCCGCGCTGATGGTCGCGCCGCTCGCCTGGTTCGGACTGCGGGACCACCCCGCGGAACCCGTGCGGGGTGCCGGTATCCGCTCGATTCGGGTGCTCCTTGGCTCCGCACGGACCGCCCCATTCTGGCTGCTGGCCGCCACATTCGCGATCTGCGGAGCGTCGACCAACGGTCTCATGTGGACGCATTTCGCACCGGCCGAGCACGATCACGGCATGCCGATCACGGTCGCTGCCGCACTGCTGACGACGATTGGGGTCTGCAACGTGGTCGGCACGATCGGGTCGGGGTGGTTGACCGATCGCTACAGCGTGCGGTGGCTGCTGGCCGGATACTACGTCCTGCGGGGAGTCTCGTTGCTGTTCCTACCGTTGCTGCTGGCGGCGACCGTCCGACCGGCGATGATCGTCTTCCTGATCTTGTTCGGCCTGCTCGACGTGGCCACCGTGCCGCCCACGATCGCGCTCTGCCGGCAGTTCTATGCCAAGGACAGCGCGGTCGTCTTCGGCTGGGTGAACGCCTCGCACCAGGTGGGCGCAGGACTGGTCGCCTTCCTGGGCGGAGTCGCCCGGGACGCCTTCGGTTCGTACGACGTGGTCTGGGCCGGAGGAGGGGCGTTGTGCGCCGTCGCGGCCGTACTGGCACTGACGATCACACGCTCGTGACCTCATCTGCTTCTCTAGCAGCTTTCGGGCCCGGTCTCGAAGCTCGCCGGGTCGCTCTACTTCCGCCGGGGTAGGCGGTGGAGCACCACTTCTTCGAGTTGCCCACCCGAGACTCGCGCCGTCATATATGTGCAGTGGGGTTGGCGCCGACGGTCGGTGGGGGAGCCGGGGTTGAGCAGCCGGAGCCCGTTCGGCGTCATCGTGTCCCACGGGATGTGGCTGTGGCCGAACACGAGCACGTCGACATCGGGGAACCACTGGTCGCAGCGCGCCTCGCGCCCTTGGGCCGGGCCGGTTTCGTGGATCGTCGCGAACCGGACACCGTCGAGATCGGCATGCGCGACCTCGGGCAGGCGGGCGCGGAACGGTTCCCCGTCGTTGTTGCCGAACACGCCTACGAGTCGCGCGCTGTGCGCTTCCAGTTCGTCGAGCAAGGCGAGGTCGACCCAGTCACCGGCATGCATGACCACGTCCGCCACCGCTACCTCGTCCCAAACCTGGGGTGGCAGCTCCTTCGCTCGTTTCGGTACGTGCGTATCCGCGATCAGCAGCAGTCGCATGCCCTCACGGTGGCACGGTCAGGCCGTCAACGGTGGGAACTGGCCCTTCGCACGGCCCGTTCCCGGGGTGCCGGCGAAGGCTTGGGCGATCGGAATCCACCGCTTCGCGGTCTCGCCGGAAACGGACAGCCTGAGGTCGTCGGGGTGGCGCCGCTGGGTGACCAGCAGGCAGAAGTCCAGCGCCGGACCGGTCACCCGGTCGGCCGCGTCGTCCGGTCCCCAGCTCCAGGGCTGGCCGTTCGGCCCTTCCAACTCGACACGCACCGACTGCTCCGGGGCCGGGAGGCCGTGCAGCATGAACGCGAATCCCATGGTGCGAACGCCCAGGTACGCGACGTGCCGGAGCCGATCGGTCGGCTTTCGAGCGACGCCCAGGGCGTCCACGATGTCCTGGCCGTGCGCCCAGGTTTCCATGATCCGCGCGGTTGCCATCGAGGCCGGTTTCATGGGCGGGCCGAACCACGGGATCTTGCTGTCACCAGCAGCGAGGAGCGCGTGGGCTAGCTCCTCGCGCCCGTCGCGCCAGCGGGCCAGGAGTGCTGCCGGGTCTTCGCGTGTCCCTTCCTCCGCGCCTGCGGTCACGAACCCGTCGGGGTCGTTGGCGGCCTCATGCACGACGTCCTGGAAGCGATCCGGGGCGGTGGCGGCCAGGACAGCCTGCCGGTCGGTCCACGCGAGGTGGGCGATCTGGTGCGCAATGGTCCAGCCCGCCGCCGGGGTCATGCGGGACCAGCCCGCGGAATCCAGGCTGGCCACCAGCTCGTCCAGATCGGCGCTCTCGGCGCGCAGGTCGTCCAGCAGTTCGGTTGTCCCGGTCATGGCCTCTCCGGCTCCGCTTATTCTCGGGTCAGTAGTGGGGGAGTGTAGTTTCGGCGGTTCACCCACAGCATTACTTGAACGGTACCGTCTCGAAATTCTTCCGTGGAGGTGCGGTTGATCGAGGTCGTGCTGGCCGGTCTGACCACCGTTGACGTGGTACAGCGGGTGGAGTCGGTGCCCGAACCGGGGGAGAAGGTGCAGTCCGCCTCGGTCGAGACGGCCGCTGGCGGTCCGGCGGCCAACGCCGCCGTCACGGTCGCGGCCCTGGGCGGCCGAGCGGTGCTGCTCACCGCTCTCGGGGCGCATCCGCTGGCTGAGTTGGCGCGCGACGACCTGGACAAGCACGACGTCGAGATGCACGACCTGCTGCCCCAGCGCTCGGAACCCCCGGCGGTCAGCGCGGTGACCGTACAGGCGTGCGATGGCGAGCGCACCGTGGTCTCGCACAACGCCGCCGCGGTCGATCTCCCGTCCCCGTCCGGGCTGGACGCCCTGGTGGCTCGTGCCGGTGCGGTGCTGGTGGACGGGCACCACCCGCGACTCGCGCTCGCCACCGCCGCCGCGGCGAACCGGCTCGGCGCGCCGCTGGTGCTCGACGCGGGAAGCTACAAGCCGGTGCTGGAGGAGCTGTTGCCCAGGGTGGACGTGTGCGCGTGCTCGGCCACCTTCCGCGTGCCGGGGCAGGCGGATTTCGATGGCAGCCAGCGGGCGTTGCACGGACTCGGAATACCGGTCGTGACCAGGACCCAGGGCCCAGGGCCGGTGACCTGGTCGTGTCGGAGCCCGGACACGACCGTCCACATTGGAATCGCACAGCCACCGGAGGTCCCGGTTCGGGACACGTTGGGTGCCGGGGACGTCTGGCACGGCGCGTTGGCGTACGGGGTCGCGCGGCTGGGGCGCGTGCCCACGGCCGACGACCTGCCAGCCCTGATTGGGGGTGCCAACGAGGTCGCGGCGGAGCGCGTGTCGCGCGCGGGCGCCAGAACGTGGACGAAAGACCTACGGTGGGGGTAGGTCTCAACGAACCGTCGTGGAGGAGCCGGGAATGGACGCCACGGGGAATGCGGGCAAGCAGCCAGCCGGGCCGGTGTCGGACCGGCTGGGTCGAGGAGTTCGCGATCTGCGGATTTCCGTCACGGACCGGTGCAACTTCCGGTGCCGCTACTGCATGCCCCGGGAGGTTTTCGGCGCGAACTATCCGTTCCTGGAGCGCTCCGAACTGCTCACGTTCGAGGAGATCACCCGGCTGGCCGCGGCCTTCGCCCGCCAGGGAGTGCGCAAGATCCGGCTCACCGGCGGCGAGCCGCTGCTGCGCCGGCAGCTGGACCGGCTGGTCGAGTTGCTGGCGGGAACCGCCGGCATCGAGGACATCGCCGTGACGACGAACGGTTCGCTGCTGGCGGCTCAGGCTCGCGCGTTGCGGGACGCGGGTCTGTCCCGGGTGACCGTCAGCCTGGACTCGCTCGACTCGACGAGATTCGCTCAGATCAGCGATACCACGGTCCCGCTCGAACGGGTGTTGCACGGGATCTCGGTCGCCCGGGACGTCGGACTGCACCCAGTGAAGATCAACACCGTGGTCAAGCGCGGACTCAACGACGGCGCGGACATCGAGGAACTGGCCGCGTTCGGCCGGGAGCAGGGGCACATAGTGCGGTTCATCGAGTACATGGACGTCGGCACGACCAACGGCTGGCGCATGGAGGACGTCGTACCCGCACGTGACATCGTCGACCGTTTGCATGCCTCCTGGCCGCTCGCACCGGTCGACCCCGACTACCCGGGTGAGGTGGCGGAGCGTTACCGCTACGTGGACGGTGGCGGCGAGGTCGGTGTCATCGCGTCGGTGACGCAGCCCTTCTGCCGTGGGTGCACGCGGGCGCGGCTGTCCGCGCAGGGGGAGCTGTTCACCTGCCTGTTCGCCTCGCGGGGGCACGACCTGCGGGGGCTGGTCCGTGGCGGTGCCACGGACGAGGAGCTGGACCAGGAGGTTCGCGGTATCTGGGGGAGGCGTTCCGACCGGTACTCCGAGCTGCGCACCGCCGAAACGACCGCGAGGCGCAAGGTGGAGATGTCCTACATCGGTGGCTGATCCGGGTGCGGGGACGGCTCGCTCCCCGCAGGGCGACGATCTGGGATATGTTTTCGTATGGCGGAAAAAAATCCGCGTGGCGCACGGATCAAGGAGCGTGCCCGATGAGCGGACGTCTCAACCCTCTCGACGTGGAGGACTTCCTGCCGTCCGAGGACTATCCGATGAGCAAGCAACAGCTACTCAGGACCGCCGAACGCAGGGGCGCCAACGACGCTATGCTGCGCGCCTTGCGCCGTATCCCGGACCGGACTTACGACGGACCCAGCGCGGTCTGTGCTCAGGTCGCGCAACAGACCTGAGTTGCTGCCGCTACCAACCGGCACTCCGCGTCGTTGGAAGGTACTACTAGGTTGTGATCACCAGCTGGTGTCTTGTGCGGGAGGCAGCTTGAGTATCGTCGGCACACGGGTCGTCCGAACCGAGGACTACAAGCTCATCACGTCCGGTGGCGACTACGTCGATGACCTTCGCGGGCCGGAGCTGACCGGAGCGGTGCACGCGATGTTCGTGCGCAGCCCGATCGCGCATGCGCGCATCGGATCGATCGACACGTCCATGGCGTCGCAGGCGCCCGGAGTCGTCGCCGTGATCACGGCGGCCGACCTCGACCAGCGTGGGAAGGGCGCGATGGCCGAGCCCTGGTTGGCCGACGGCGTCGTCCGGTACGTCGGCCAGCCCGTGGCCCTGGTTCTCACCGAAGAGCGTTACCAGCTCGCCGACGCCGCCGAGCTGGTCGACATCGACTACGACCCGCTGGAGCCGGTCGTGGATGTGGACAGCGCGCTGTCCGGCGACGTGCTGCTGTTTCCCGACACGACAAGCAATATCGCGGACCAGCGCGGCGACACGTTCGACGACGCCACCTTCGCCGACTGCGAAGTGGTGGTCAGCCGCCGCATCATCAACCAGCGCGTGGCGCCCGCTCCGCTGGAGGTGCGGGGTGCGGCGTGCGCCTGGGGAACGGACGGGCGGCTGACCGTCTGGCTGTCGACGCAGAACGCGCAGATGGCGCGCGGAATGATCGCGAATGCGCTGGACCTGGACTCCGCTGAGGTCCGAGTCATTGCCCCGGACGTCGGCGGTGGGTTCGGCGCCAAGATCGGGTCGGACCCGGAGCCGATCGTCCTCGGCTGGGCCGCGCGGCGGGTCAACCGGCCAGTGCGCTGGACGGAAACCCGCAGCGAGAACCTGACGTCCATGACCCACGGCCGGGCGCAGCAGCACACCATCACCATCGGTGGGCGTCGGGACGGCACCGTGCAGGCATACCGGCTGGACATCGTGCAGGACGCCGGCGCCTACCCGCGCGGTGTGCCGTTGCTGCCGACCCTGACGGCGCTGATGACCTCCGGCGTCTACCACATCCCGCGCGTCGAGGCGGCCAGCCGCAGCGTGGTGACGACGACAACGCCGATCGGGGCATATCGGGGAGCGGGACGCCCGGAAGCGACCGCGGCCATTGAGCGGGCCATGGACCTGTTCGCCGCCGAGATCGGCATGGACCCCGCAGAGGTGCGCCGGCGCAATCTGATCGCACCGACCGAGTTCCCGTACCGCGCGCCCACGGGCGCCGTCTACGACACCGGCGAGTACGTCGAGGCCCTGGACCGCGTACTCGAACGGGCCGGCTACCAGGAGCTTCGTGCAGAGCAGGCCAGGCGGCGGGAGGCCGGTGACGCCGTCGCGCTCGGCATCGGCCTGTCGACCTACGTCGAAATCACCGCCGGAGACGGCGGCGGCGAAAGCGGGCGTGTCGAGATCAACCCTGACGGCTCGGTCACGGCTTATACCGGCGCATCAGCGCACGGCCAGGGCCACGTGACGTCGTTCGCGATGCTGCTCTCCGACCAGCTCGGGGTGCCGATGGACCGGATCAGCGTGCGGTACGGCGACACCGACGAAGTCGCCCGGGCCGTGGGCACGTTCGCGTCGCGGTCGCTGCAGCTGGGCGGATCGGCGGTGTGGCGGGCCGGCGAGCAGGTCATCGAGCAGGCCCGTGCCGTCGCGGCGGACCTGCTCGAAGCGCCAGCGCAGGACATCGAGCTCAGCGTCGCCACCGGCGTCTGGCAGGTCCGTGGCGTGCCGACCAGTGCCGTGACCTGGTCGGATGTCGCTCAGCGGGCGGGCGAGGGCGAGCTGTCGGCCAACGTGTGGTTCGACGAGGGCAAGCCTACGTTCCCGTTCGGCGCTCATCTGGCGGTGGTCGAGGTGGACACCGAGACCGGCAAGGTCGTGCTGCGACGGATCATCGCCGTGGACGACGCCGGGCCGGTCGTCAACCCGCTGGCGTTCCAGGGACAGCGCCACGGCGGTTTGGCGCAGGGGGCGGCGCAGGCGCTGCTGGAGGAGATGGCCTACGACGTCGACGGCAATCCCACGACCGCCACGCTGGCCGACTACGCCTTCGTCACCGCGACCGAGCTCCCGGACTTCGAACTGCTGGACATGGCCACCCCCACGGACCGGAACCCGTTGGGAGTCAAGGGAATCGGGGAGGCTGCGACGATCGGTTCCACCCCGGCGGTACAGAGCGCCGTGGTCGACGCGCTGTCCCACCTGGGAGTCCGGCACATCGACATGCCCACCACGCCGCAACGGGTGTGGGAGGCGATCAACGACGCGAAGAAGGGTGCGCGGTGAGAGTCACGATCGAGGTCAACGGGCGATCGACCACCGAGGACGTCGAGGACCGGACGCTGCTGGTGCATTACCTGCGCGACACGCTGGGGCTGACGGGCACCAACATCGGCTGTGACACGACGTCGTGCGGAGCCTGCACGGTGCTGCTCGACGGCGAGTCAGTCAAGTCGTGCACCGTGCTCGCCGCGCAGGCCGACGGCGGCGCGGTGACCACAGTGGAGGGTCTGACCAGCGATGACGAGTTGCATCCGGTCCAGCAGGCGTTTCGCGAACACCACGGTCTGCAGTGTGGGTTCTGCACTCCGGGCATGATCATGGCGACGGTGTCCCTGCTCCAGGAGAATCCGGCGCCGACGAGGCAGCAGGTGCGGGACGGACTGGAGGGCAACCTCTGCCGCTGCACCGGATACCACAACATCGTCGACGCCGTCATGGCGGCGTCCGGGCAGGAGGTGACGGAGTGATCCCGGCCCCGTTCACCTACCGGCGAGCGTCCTCAGTGGACGAAGCGTTGCACCTGCTCGGCGAGCACGGTGACGACGCCAAGCTGCTCGCGGGTGGGCATTCGTTGCTGCCGCTGATGAAGTTCCGGTTCGCTGCCCCGGATGTCCTCGTCGACATCGGCCGCTTGCCGGAACTGCGCTACGTCCGTGCTGACGGGGACGGGGTCGCGATCGGTGCGATGACCCGCTACCAGGACCTGCGCACCGACCCGCTGCTGGCCGGCACGGCGGGGTTGCTGGCCCACGTCGCGGGCATGGTCGGCGACCCGCAGGTGCGTCACCGGGGCACGATCGGCGGCTCGCTGGTGCATGCCGACCCGGCCGCGGACCTGCCCGCCGCGGTGCTCGCCAGCGACGCGACTCTGGTGGCGCGCGGGCCGACCGGCTCCCGGCACATCCCGGCGAGGGACTTCTTCGTGGCGCCGTTCACCTCGGCGCTGGAGCCGGAGGAGATCCTCACCGAGATCCGCGTGCCCGACCAGACCGGTCGTGGTTGGGGTTTCGAGAAGTTCACCCAGCGCAACATCGACTGGGCCATCGTCGGGGTGGTGGCGCTCGGCGGTGAGCGTCCAGCCGTCGCCCTGATCAACATGGGCGAGACGCCGGCGCGCGCCACAGCCGTGGAGGAAGCCATCGCCGGCGGTGCGGACCGGGCCGAGGCCGCGCGGCTGGCGGCGGATGGCACCAACCCGCCCGACACGCCGGGCGCCAGCGCCGACTACCGCCGGCACTTGGCCCGGGTCCTGACGGCGCGAGCGCTGGATCAGGCTTTCACTCAGTGAAAGGACACCTAGACGGTCTGTGGTGCGTGCGGTGAGAGTGCTCTAGCGCACGCACACGCTAGAGCGAAGGGGCTTGCATGTCCGGGGCCAACTCTGTTCCGCCGTTCCGCGCCGACCACGTGGGCAGCCTGCTGCGACCGCCGTACCTGCTGCGGGCGCGGGAGCGGCACGCCAACGGCGAAATCAGCGCGGAGGAGCTGCGCGCGGTCGAGGACGACGCGATCCAGGAGGCCGTCCGGCGGCAGGCCGACGTGGGTCTGCGCAGCGCCACCGACGGCGAGTTCCGCCGCGGTTCCTGGCACATGGACTTCATCTACCAGCTCGGCGGGATCTCCCAGTCCGACGAGCACATCCACGTGGAGTTCCACAACGCCGACGGAACCCTGGACTTCTCACCAGCGGCCTTGCAGGTCAGCGGGAAGATCAGGCTGGACAACACGATCTTCGCCGATGATTTCCGGTTCCTGCGGGACACGACCGCCGCGACTGCCAAACTGACGATCCCATCGCCGAGCATGGTCCACTACCGGGGCGGGCCCGCGCACATCGACCCGTCGGTGTATCCGACGCAGGACGAGTTCTGGACCGACCTCTCCGCCGCCTACGCCGAACAGATCCGCCGGGTCGCGGACCTGGGGTGCCGGTACCTCCAACTCGACGACACGAGCCTGGCCTACCTCAACGACCCGAAACAGCGGGAGATGCTCGCGAGCCGTGGCGACGACGCCGAGCACCAGCACGAGCGTTACATTCGCCAGATCAACGCCGCGCTGGCCCACCGGCCGGAAGGGCTGCGCGTGACGACTCACATGTGCCGCGGCAACTTCCGGTCGTCCTGGGCGGCCGAGGGCGGCTACGACTTCGTGGCCGAGGCCCTGTTCAGCGAGCTGGCGGTGGACGGGTTCTTCCTGGAGTTCGACGACGCCCGCTCCGGCGGCTTCGAACCGCTGCGGTTCGTGCCGCCGGGCAAGCAGGTCGTGCTCGGGCTGGTCACCACCAAGCGCGGTGAGCTGGAAAGCAAGGACACCCTCAAGCGGCGGATCGACGAAGCCAGCAAGTTCGTCCCGCTGGATCAGCTCTGCCTGTCCCCGCAGTGCGGCTTTTCGTCCACTGTGGAGGGCAACGCGCTGACGCCGGAGCAGCAGTGGGCGAAGCTGGAGCTCATCGTCGAAACCGCCGAAGAGGTCTGGGGCTGACCGGCCCGGAGTGCCGATGCCCGAGATCCGTGGGGTCAGAGCCGCTCGGCTCTGAGGTGCCACACCGAAGCGAGGATGCGTCCCCGGTCGTCGACGTCCAGGTTGTCGATGTCCACCGCGATGCCAAGCTTCTCGCGGCTCGCCGGGTCCACGTGCCGCTGCAGTGTCTCGTGGGTGAACGCGGTGGTGTAGCTGGTCAGCTCGATACTGGTGATGTTCCAGTGCCGCCCCAGGTGGGTGCGCAGGTCCTCCTGGCTCACCGGGGCCGGACCGGGGAACTTCTCCGGGGCGACGTCGGCGAAGCAGAAAAGGTGCAGCTGCGCCCCGGGCAGGGTGACGCGGTGCAGCGCGGCGCTGTACTGGTCACGTTGCTCTGCGCCGAGGCAGTGATACAGGGCGCTGTCCAACACGGTGTTGAACCGCTGGTCCAGGCCGTCGAGCCGGGTCACGTCACCGACGGTGAATTCGGCCCGCGCCCCGCGCTCGGCGGCCCGCTGGCCGGCCTGCTCGATCGCGGACCTCGAGCCGTCGACCCCGACGACCTGGTAGCCCCGCTCGGCGAGGAAAAGCGTGTTCTCGCCCAAGCCACATCCGGCGTCGAGGACGTCGCTGCGGATCTCGCCGCCGCTTTCCAGGCGGACCAACGCCGGTTGTGCCTCGTGGATGTCCCACGGCACGAGCTCGAACGTGACATCGGAACCGGCCAGCGGCGCCTCGCCCCGGTAGAACGCATCGAAGTTCACGTCCTCCGGCGCGACCACCGGCCCTTGGGAACTCTCCTGCGACACGGTTGCCTCCTCGCACATAATTCAACGGACAATGAAATACTGGCGCGATCGCGTGACTCGTGTCAACGTCCGTGGGCGGCCAGACCTGGAAGATGTCACCTGGTTGCCCGATGTTCTTCCCCTGCGAGGTTGGGTAAGGAGAGGGGACCGCCAATCGTGGGAGTACCTGACGGGGGTAGCGATGAAGGCTCTGGCCCAGGTCGCGGCCGTGATCGTCGTACCGGTCCTGTACGGGTGCGTGCTCGTCCACGATGCCCTCCGGGCCCTGCCCGAGGCCACATCAGTGGGATTCGAACTCTTCGCGCTGGCTCTGGTGACGGGTGTCGCCGTACTGCTCCAGCAGACCCGGCAGGACGATCCGCACGCGCTGACCCCGATGGGGCGCCGGCTGGTGGCGGAGGTCGAAGCGATGCTGCGCGCGCATCCCGACTGATCCGCGGGCAGTCGAGAGGGACCTCACCGGGGTCCGCGGCGAAGTCCCTCCCGCAGGTCGTTTCCGCTCGTCCTACTGGTTCTTGACGACACCGACCAGGTGCCCCTCGGGATCGTTGAAAAGGCCGATCTCGACCTGCTCCATCACGCGCTCCGGCCCCATAACCCGGGTGCCACCGAGGCTTTCGGCCTTGGCGAGCGCGGCCTCGACGTTCGGAACACCGACATAGAAGGTGACGTGACCCGAATACCCTTCCGGCCCCTTACCGATGCCACCGTCGATTCCAGCGGCGCCTTTCGGGTGCACCATCCCGTAGTGCAGCGGGTTGTCCGAGTCGATCTCCCACCCGAACAGGTCAGAGTAGTAGGAATTCAACTTGTCCGTGTTCTGTCCGACAATCTCGAAGTGGACTACCGGCTGGCCCATGCGCGCGCTCCTTTCCGACCGTCGTCCGCACGTGGTCCAGCCTGCCCATGCCGGTGTCCGGCAGCCTGAGGCTTTCGTCCCGACTTGCCCAGCGGTCACCCGCCGCAGCGCTCAGACCTCCCACGCCAGCGCCACGGCCTGATCGAGTTCGAGCTGGGTACCCCGGTGAAACGCCTCGGCGAACGCCGGATCGCCGAGTTCGCGCCGTACCCGCAGCTCGCAGCGTTGATGGGACGCGCTGAGGTGACCGAGCGTGGACGCCGACGTCTCGCTGGACCGGAACAGCGCGTCGGCCGCACCGAGCAGGGTCGCGGGGCGCTCAGCGTCATCGGTGCAGATCCAGGCCAGGGTCTCCAGGCAGTGCGCTATACCCCATTGATCGGTCCACTCCTGCTTGAGGCTCAGCGCCTGGCGGACCAGTTCCCTGGCGTGGGCCGCGTCGTGCCGCCACCACTTCACGGCGCCGACGACCCACAGCGCGTACGAGGTGGAAACCGGCGCGCCGTGCCGTTGACTGAGCGCCAGGCATTCCAGGCCGGATTCCTCGGCCTGCTCGATGTTTCCGCGCAACGCATGAGCGAGGGTCAGGTGATAGAGGATCAGCCACACGTCGTTGCGATCGTCGGGTCCGTGCCGGTTGAGCGCGTCCTCCAGCAGCGTCACCGCGTCCGCGTAGTGGCCCTGGAGCAGGGCGGCCAGCCCGGAGACCTGCGTGTGGTAGGTCAGCGCCGTCGTGTCACCGAGCTGATCGGCCACGGCGGCACATTCGGTCAGTTTCGGCAGTGCCGCCACGAGATCCGACTGCAGGAGAGCGAGATGGCTTGCCGCCCACAGCGCTCTGGCCCGGGCAGGGCAGGTTGCCGGTTGCCGCGCGATAATCCGGTCCAGCCAGTGGCGCCCTTCGGCGAGCGCGCCCGAGACGATCCAGTAGTACCGCAGCGCGATGAGCATGTCGACCGCCTGGGCCGCGTAGTCCGGGGACTCGAAACAGAAGTCCAATGCGGCTCGGATGTTCGCGTGCTCCTCGGGCAGCCGCCGGTGCCAGTCCACTTGGGTCGGGCTCAACCATTCGGCCTGCGCCCGCAGGGCAAGGGCGCGGTAGTGATCCTGGTGCCGTGCGCGCAGCTCGGCCTGCTCCCCACGGTCCGCGAGCCGGTCGCTGCCGAAAGCACGGATGACGTCCAGCATGTGGTAGCGCGCTCGTGTCCCGTGCACGTCGCAGGAGAGCACGGACTTCTCCACCAGACCGGAGACGAGATCCAGGATGTCTTCCCGGCGCAGGTCGTGGCCAGCACACACCTGCTCCGCCGCTTCCAGGTCGAATCCGCTGGCGAACACGGACAATCGTGCCCAGAGCGCCTGCTCGGCCGGCGAGCACAGCTGGAAGCTCCAGCCGATGGTCGCGCGCAGCGTCGGGCGGCGCCCCGGCTCACGCGGGTGGGGGATGGACTCCGCGCCGGCGCTCGGCGGCTCGACCCGCTCGTCCAGCCAGGCCAGAATCTCGCGCGTGGAGAGCGTGTTCACCCGTACCGCGGCCAGCTCCAGGGCCAGGGGGATGCCTTCCAGCCGCCAGCACAGTCGGGTCACGCTCTCGTAGTTGCTCGCGTCCACGGCGAAGTCGGGAAAGACGGTTTGTGCTCGGGCCGCGAACAGCCGTACCGCGTCGTAGGCGTTCACCGTCTCAAGCGCGCGATCCTGACCCAGCCGCAATGCGGACAACGGTGGAAGAGCCATGGGCGAGACACGGAAGACCGTCTCCCCGGACAGGCCGAGGACCTGGCGGCTGGTCACCAGGACACGGAGCCGTGCGGCGGACCTGAGCAGGCGCTGCACCAGGCCGGCGCACTCGTCGAGCAGGTGCTCGCAGTTGTCCAGCACCAGCAGTGTCTTCTTGTCCTCCAGGAAGGTCGCCAGTGATTCCAGCGGGCCGCGGCCGGACCGCTGGTGGATGCCCAGCGTGTTGACCACGGCCGCCGCCAGCATCGGAGCGTCCTGGACGTCGGCCACGTCGATCCGCCAGACACCGTCGGTGAAGCGTCGGCGTACCTGGGCGGCCACCCGCAGGCCGAGCCGGGTCTTGCCGACGCCGGGCGGCCCGGTGAGCGTGAGCAGCCGCCCCTCCGACAGAAGCCGGGCGGCTTGGAAGACGTCGTGAGTACGTCCGATGAAACCGCTCGTCTGTTTGGGGAGATTGCTCATCCGCCGCCGTACCCGACTCGCGTCCACACTTGTCCCCTTGCCCGGCCAGAACAACGACTAAACCGTGCTGACAGCAGTGTGGTGCGCCCGCGCTGGCCGCGCAGAACGCTTTCGGACTTGACTGGCAGCCTTCGCCAGGGGCTAGCGTCGTGCCCCAGGCGCGGTGACATCGATCGGGGGTAGTCGTGATCGGTCTCGTGAAGTCGGGCGCAGCAGCCAGCATGTTGCTACTGAGTGTTATCGGCACGGCCTGCGTGTACCAGCAACATCCGCCTCCCGCGCCGACTAGACTACATTCCGTTACAAATTCGCCGCTGCCGGCCGGCTCGTCTCCCTCTCCGAGCAGCCCCAACGCGACCAGCACCATGGAGTACGGCCAGGGTGTGCACCGACTCTGCGACACCCGCTCGGGGTGCGGCCCGTGGGTGTCGAACGGGAATCCGAACCAGATCCAGCAGCCACCCGACGAGTGGGTGCAGGACCAGCGGCAGTGGGCCTGCCAGCACGGCCACCCTGACCAGTGCTAGTGCCGCTTCCAGCAACGTCGGGTAGTAATCGTCACGAGACCCGGAACGCCCGCCGGTAGGCGCCCGGGGTCGTGCCGACCTGGGACGGAAACGGCGGCGCGGGGGTTGACCGCCGAGGTGAGACCGACGAGGGCCGCGATCGCCTCCACCGGCAGGTCTGTCTACAACTCTGGGCACCGCCAGTGCTGGCCGGTCAAGGTCAACTGGTTGGATAGTGCCGGCCTTGCTCGAAAGAGAAACCGGGTTCACCACCAGGAGGGCGTGAGATGGCACAGGTCACGGCTGCTGCGGAGCGCAGGATTGACGCGCCGGCTGACAAGGTACGGGCGATCGTCGCCGACTACGCGGACAGTCGGCCGAAGATCCTGACCGAGCACTATCGAGAGTACCGGGTGGTCGAAGGCGGCAGCGGAGCCGGAACCACGGCGAGCTGGAAGCTGCAGGCGACGTCGAAGCGCGTTCGCGACGTCAAGGCGTCGGTGACCGAGCCGGAGCCCGGCACGGTCGTGGAGACCGATGCGAACTCCAGCATGGTCACCACCTGGACCGTGCGCGAGGAGGACGGCGGGAGCAGGGTGCGGATCGAGACGAGCTGGCAGGGCGCGGGCGGCATCGGAGGCTTCTTCGAGAAGATGTTCGCCCCCGCCGGGCTCAAGCGCATCTACGACGGTGTGCTGGACAACCTCGGCCAGGTTGCCAAGGAGTCCTGAGCTGCTGTCGTAGCACGTTCGTGCTCCTGCGGTCCTGGGCACCGCACCCGGTGCCCAGGACCCCGCGCGGAACGGCCAGGAAACGGCCAGACTCATGGTGGCGGCAGGTCGTCACCCGGGGGCGCGCGATGGACTTCGACATGATCGTGGAAATCCCGAAGGGGTCCCGCAACAAGTACGAGATGGACCTGCGCCTGGGGCGCATCCGCCTGGACCGCACCCTCTTCACGGCGACCGCGTACCCGAACGACTACGGGTTCATCCCGGACAGCTGGGCTGAGGACGGCGCTCCACTGGACGTACTCGTGCTCGGCGACGAACCCACGTTCGCCGGCTGCATGATCCGGGTGCGACCGATCGCGGTGTTCTGGATGCGCGATGAGCAGGGACCGGACGCGAAGGTGCTCTGCGTGCCGGCGCACGACCCACGCCAGGATCACCTGCACGACCTGGACGACGTACCGGGCCACGTGCTGGCCGAGATCAGCCACTTCTTCGACGTGTATAAGGACCTTGAACCCGGTAAGGAAGGCGAGGCCCGCGGTTGGGAGGACCGGGCCAGTGCCGAGCGGGTGGTTCGTGACGCGTGGCGCCGGTGGGAAATGAACGGCTCACCCGGCGCGCCAGGCTCCGGGTAACGTAGCGCACCGTCCGCCGTCCACGCAGGGTAGCCGCGCCACCGGGGTGCCCGCACCGGCGCCCGCGCGGAGCCGACATAGGCTGTGGGCAACGTCGGACACACCAGACGCAAGCGCGGGACGAGAGGTCGATGGGCAGCACAACCGGCGAAGGGGCAGGGGCCTGCCGGGCTCCGCTGGATCGCACCGAGCGGCGGCAGCTCGACGTCATTCGCCGGTTCGGCACGACGGGGTCCCTGCTGCTGGCGGTGGGCGCGATCGGCGCCGGGGCCGCGCCGGTGGACAACCCGCTGTCCGGCGTCCGGCTGATCGGCCTGCCCGCGCGCATCCCGACGGTGGCCATGGCCTGCGCCTGGCTGGGCATGCTCATGGTGATCGTCGGGTGGCTGTGGCTGGGTCGGCTGTGCTGGCCCGGTCGGGAGCGGATGCTCTCCCGCGCCCAGCTCAACCGCACGGTGCTGATGTGGGCCCTGCCGCTGGCCGTGGCCCCACCGCTGTTCAGCCGGGACATGTACTGCTACCTCGCGCAGAGCGAGATCGCCCGCCGGGCCCTGGACCCGTACGTGCTCAGCCCGGCGGTCGCGCTGGGTGTCGGACACCCGTTCACCGCGAACGTGCCGGACATCTGGCGGGACACCCCGGCCCCCTACGGACCGCTGTTCCTGCTGCTCGGGCGGGGGATCGCGGTCATCGTCAACGATCACGTGCTGGTCGGTGTCCTGCTGTGGCGTGTGGTGATGCTCATCGGGCTCGTCCTGGCCATCTGGGCGACTCCGCACCTGGCGCGGCGCGCCGGGGTCCACCCGGTGAGCGCGATGTGGCTGGGCATGGCGAACCCCATCGTGCTGTTTCACGTGGTCAGCGGCATGCACAACGAGGCGCTGCTGATCGGGATCATGCTCGCGGGGATCGAAGTCGGCTTGCGCTGGCAGAACACGCCGGGCATCGCAGCCGCCGCGGTGCTGATCACCGTCTGCGGCGCGATCAAACCGCCGGCGTTCATCGCGTTGGGCTTCCTCGGCGTATACGTGGTACGCCAGCGCGGCGGCCGGGTGGCCGACCTGCTGCGCATGGCGGCGATGCTGGCCGGGGTGTTCCTGGTGACCATGACCGTCATCACAGTGGCCAGCGGCTGGGGCCTGGGCTGGATTCAGACCTTCGACGTGCCCGACCGGGTCAAGACACCGCTGGCGCCGATGACCTTGCTCGGGCTCACCGGCGGCGGGTTCGGCATGATCCTCGGTCTGGGCAACCACACGGACGCGATCCTGAACATCACGAAGATCATCGGTTACGGGATCACGGCCGTGGTGTGCATGCGCCTGCTGTGGCGGTCGTTCAACGGTCGTATCGACCCGATGATGGCGCTGGGTATCACGCTCGGCACGCTCGCGGTGTTCGCCCCGGTGTTGCACCCGTGGTACCTGCTGTGGGCGGTTCCGCTCACGCTGTCCACCAACGACAACCGCTTCCGGTTGGTGGCGACGGCGGTCAGCGCGTTCGTTGCGCTCGTCGTCCCGCCCAGCGGAGGCGGTTACGAGTACCTCTACCAGGTCCCGTTCGCGGTGATCACAGCCCTGATCGCGTTCGGGATCATGCTGTGGCTGGTGCGCGGGAAGGTGCCGTGGTTGTCGCCATTGCGCAAGCGCACCCTGGTTCACACGTCGTAGTACAGCTCGAACTCGTACGCGTTCGGGCGCAGGCGCAGCGGGTCGATCTCGCTCTCCCGCTTGAACGCGATCCACGTCTCGATCACGTCCGGCGTGAAGACCCCTCCCTGCAGCAGGAACTCGTGATCGCGCTCCAGGGTGTCCAGCACAGCGTCTAATGTGGACGGAACCTGCGCGACCGCCCCAGCCTCTTCGGGTGGAAGCTCGTAGAGATCCTTGTCGATCGGCTCGGGCGGCTCGATCTTGTTCTTGATCCCTTCCAGGCCCGCCAGCATCGTGGCCGCGAACGCCAGGTACGGGTTGCCGGAGGAGTCCGGGCAGCGGAACTCGATGCGCTTGGCGCTCGGGTCGCTGCCGGTGACCGGGATGCGGATGCAGGCCGAGCGGTTTCGCTGCGAGTACACCAGGTTCACCGGGGCTTCGAAGCCGGCGACCATGCGGTGGTAGGAGTTCACGGTCGGGTTCGTGAAGGCGAGCAGGGTCGGGGCATGGTGCAGGATGCCGCCGATGTAGTGCCGGGCGGTGTCGGAGAGTCCGGCGTATCCCGACTCGTCGTAGAAGAGCGGTTTGCCGCCCCTCCACAGGGACTGGTGAGTGTGCATCCCGGACCCGTTGTCCCCGAACAGTGGTTTCGGCATGAACGTGGCGGTTTTCCCGTGCTGCCACGCGGTGTTCTTGACGATGTACTTGTAGAGCTGGTGATCGTCGGCGGCGTGCAGGAGCGAGTTGAACCGGTAGTTGATTTCCGCCTGGCCGGCGGTGCCGACCTCGTGGTGCGCCTTCTCGATGGTGAACCCGGCGTCGATCAGGTGGGACACGATCTCGTCGCGCAGGTCGGCCAGGTGGTCGGTGGGCGGGACCGGGAAGTACCCGCCCTTGTACCGGATCTTGTAGCCCTGGTTGGCGCCCTCGGCTCCGGTGTTCCACCAGCCCTCGATGGCGTCGATGTAGTGCTGGGAAGCGTTCTCGGAGGTGGCGAACCGGACGGAGTCGAAGAGGTAGAACTCGGCTTCCGGCCCGAAGTAGGCGACATCCGCGATCCCGGACTCGGCCAGGTGCTGCTCGGCCTTGCGCGCGATGTTGCGCGGATCGCGGCTGTATGCCTCCAGGGTCACCGGGTCGTGCACGAAGAAGTTCAGGATCAGCGTCGTGCGGGTGCGGAAGGGGTCCAGCACCGCCGTGGTCGGGTCCGGCAGCAAAAGCATGTCCGACTCGTGGATGGACTGGAAGCCGCGAATCGACGAACCGTCGAACGCGACGCCGTCCTCGAAGATCCCCGCCAGGGCCGTGGCCGGAACCGTGAAGTGCTGCATGACGCCCGGAAGGTCGCAGAACCGGACATCAACGAACCGCACTCGTTCGTCCGAGAGGAAGCGGAGGATCTCGTCGGGGCTGGTGAACATCGTCGATGACCCTCCCAGTCGGGGAGCGGACACGGTCAGGTCCGCAAGCCGGAGTCCGGTCCTGCGGCCTTGCGCATCGCCGCGTCGAGCGTCGGATAGCGGGAGATATGGCTGGTTCCCTCGGTGCTGCGCAGCGCCCCTTCCACGGCCGGAACCGCCCCCGTGACCACGGCGAACGCCTTACCGCTGGTGACCGCGCGGTGTTCGATCCGCCCCAGAAGCCGAGCCGCGTGCGCGCTGACGAACCGCAGCCCGGACAGGTCGACGATCAGCCGGATCATCATGGCCCGCAACCGCTGTTCCAACAGTTCGCGAACTCGGGGCATCGAGGTGTCGGTCCACATCCCGCTGAGGGCGACCACGGCGGTGTCCGACGACGGGTACCAGACTCGCACCGAGAGGGGAGGGCTGGCGCCGCGAGAATCGCCGTCCACAGGCTCCCGCTCGCCAGCGGCTGGCCGGTGCCCGTAGGCAACGTCGGCCCCCCAAGTGCGGTCCACGCCCATAGCACCGAGGCTCCCGGGCTCGGCGTGCGTGGCTAGAGGCTTTCGGCCCTACCACCGTGGACGAGTTGCCTGGTGGGACCGCGTGAACCACACCAGCCACACGGACAGCTCCATGCCCACCCGCGCTCACGCAACATAACAGTCAGGGCTGAACGTAAGAAATCGCGCTGTGCTTGCCGAGTTGGTTGGGAAAGGCGAAAAATCCGTCATACGAAGGTAATGTTGAGCATTCGGCTCTATTGATCGGAGCCTTCAGAGTTGTATGTTTACGGCGGTTGTCGGCACTGGTCTCCGAGGAGCTGGAGGAGTCGATGCCGCAGGACACGGTGTCTCGCTTGCTGGACGCGCCGCGCGCCGTCCAGGCGCTCATCCGCTCGGGGATGATGGATCTTCGCAGGCCAGTGCAGACAGCGCGGTCTACCCGAGCTCTCCGGTCCTGGGGACCGCTGGCCGGTGCGATCCTGATCGCCGCGAACCGCGCCGGGCAGGCCATCGGCCTGGTGGATGACCTGGGGTCGCTCACCTTCGAACAGCTCGATCACCGATCGAACGCCCTGGCACGTGCACTGGCCGCTGATGGTCTCCGAGCTGGCGACGTCGTCGGTGTCCTCTGCCGCAACCATCGCGGCGCTGTCGACGCGCTGCTCGCGGCGGCGAAACTGGGCGCGCGGCTGCTCTTGCTGAACACCGGCTTCGGCGGGCCGCAACTGCACGACGTGCTCGCTCGCGAAAAGGCGAGCCTCGTTGTGTACGACCAGGAGTTCGCCGGTGTCGTCGCGTCCGCTCCGCGACACGTGCGGCGGATGATCGCCTGGGTCGATGATCCGTCCGAATGGGACGGGGTGACTCCGGTTGTGGAGCGGCTGGTGGCCTCGGAGGATACGGTCGGGCTTCCCCGCCCTACCCGGCCGGGTAGCATCGTGCTGCTCACCAGTGGAACCACTGGCACCCCGAAAGGAGCGCCCCGGTCTGTCCGGTCGCCGCTGGCGGCTGCCCAACTGGTCGACCGGATACCGCTGCGGCGTGCGGAAAGTACGCTGATCGCCGCACCGCTGTTCCACGGAACCGGATTCGCCCATCTCGCTGTCGCCCTGGGACTGCGGTCCACAGTGGTGCTGACCAGGAAGTTCCGTCCAGAAGAGGTGCTGGCGAAAGCGCGGGACAACGCATGTACCGCGGTCATTCTGGTTCCGACCATGCTGCTGCGAATCCTCCGGCTCGATCCCGAGGTTGTGCGCAGGCACGACCTTCCGAACCTGCGAGTGCTGTTCTGCGCCGGTGCGGCACTACCGCCTGCGCTGGGAAACCGCGCGCAGGAGATCTTCGGGGACGTGCTCTACAACCTCTACGGATCGACGGAAGTCGCCGTCGCGACCGTGGCGACGCCGGAGGATTGGCGGGCAGCTCCGGGCACTGTCGGACGCTGCCCGGTGGGGTGCCGCGTCCGACTCTACGACGAGCATGGTGTGCGGAGGAGGGCCCCGGAGACCAAGGGACGGATCTTCGTGACCAACGGGCTGCGGTTTGAAGGCTATACCGATGGTCGAAGCAAGGAAGTCATCGACGGGATGGTGAGCACCGGCGACATCGGACACTTCGACTCCGACGGGCGACTGTTCGTGGACGGCCGCAGCGATGACATGATCGTGTCCGGTGGTGAGAACGTCTTCCCGGGTGAGGTCGAGGACCTGCTGGCCGAGCACGCCGAAATCGCCGACGCCGCCGTGATCGGGGTGTCCGATGCGGAGTACGGCCAGCGGTTGAAGGCGTTCGTGGTTGCGGCGGGCGGCAGGTCCCCGGACCCGGAACGGATCAAGGCGTACGTGAAGGCGAACCTGGCGCGGCACAAGGTTCCCCGCGAGGTCGTGCTGGTCGAGGAAATCCCGCACAATGCCGCCGGCAAGGTGCTCCGCACGGAGTTGGACGGGCAAGCCTGACGATCACCGATCGGGCCAGCCGGCCGCGTCGTCACGAGCCCAGCAAGCCCTTGGCGATGTGAGTCACCTGGATCTCGTTGCTTCCCGCATAGATCATCAAGGACTTCGCGTCCCGCGCGAGTTGCTCGACCCGGTACTCGGCCATGTAGCCGTTGCCGCCGAACAGTTGGACGGCTTCCATGGCGACCTCGGTAGCGGCCTCGGCGGAGTACAGCTTCATGGCCGACGCCTCCGCCAGGCTCGGGAGGCTCCCGGCCCGGACCGATTCGATGATGCGGAACACCATGTTCTGCACGTTGATCCGGGCGATCTCCATCTTCGTCAGCTTGAGCTGAACCAGCTGGAAGCTGCCGATCTCCTGTCCCCACAGCGTGCGGTTGCGGGCGTAGTCGACACACAGCCGCAGGCACTCGTTGATGACGCCCAGCGCCATCGCCGCTACGCCCATCCGCTCGAAGGAGAAGCTGGTGCGGGCGCTGTCCCGGCCGTCACCGCCCTTGTGCTCCTCGGTCTCGCCGAGAAGTCGGTCCTTGCCCAGCCGGACGTCGCTGAAGAACAGTTCCCCGGTGGGCGAGGAGTGGATGCCCATCTTCTGGAACGGCGCCCCCCGAGTGAGGCCCTCCATGCCGGAGTCCAGGACGAACGTGAGCACCTTACGATCCCGCGGTGGGGTGCCATCCCCCTCGTCGAGCTTCGCGTACACCACGATGGTGTCGGCATGAGGACCGTTGGTGATGAACGTCTTATGTCCATTGAGGACATAATTGTCCCCGTCCCGGCGGACATGGGTCTTCATCCCGCCGAAGGCATCGGAGCCCGAGTCCGGCTCGGTGATCGCCCAGGCGCCCACTTTCTCGAAGGTCAGCAGCTCCGGCACCCAGCGTCGCTTCTGCGCCGTCGTGCCCCGGGCCATGATCGTGGAAGCCGTCAGGCCAAGGCTGACCCCCATCGCCGAAACCAGTCCCATGGACACGCCGGACAGCTCCGACACGGCGAGCAGGGCCATCGCCTCCTGGCCGCCGCCACCCGCCGTGCCGAGGAGACCGCCGGACGAGGGCGACTTGTCATCGCCGGTTACGGCCTCGCCCGTCGCTGCTGCCCGGGCCTTCTCCTTCTCGATCAGCTCCCGGAACGCCTCACGGGCCATCGCGTCGATGCCGAACGACGTGAACAGCTTGCGGATGATCGGGTAGGGCAGCAGGTCACCGCTTTCCAGCGCGTCGATGTTCGGGCGTACTTCCTTGTCGACGAACTCCCGGATCGCTTGCTGGATCAGCAGGTCGGTCTCGGACCACTCGATCATCGTGTTCTCCGCTCTAGCTCGGCAGCCGGTTGGCGATGTCGTCGAGGCGCCAGGGACCGTCTGTTTCGATCGTGTTGACCTCGTGCCATCCGCCCAACTCCGAGATGGCGCCACCCTGCACCGCGAACACCTTGCCGGTGAGCGGGCAACGCTCGGACGCGAGGTAGGCGACCAGCGGCGAGATGTTCGCCGGGCTGAACGCGTCGAACTCGCCCTCGGCGACTTCCTGGGCGAACAGCGCCCCCATCCCCGGGGTGGCCAACGTCAGCCGCGTCCGTGCGATCGGCGCGATGGCGTTGACGCGCACTCCGTAGCGTTCGAGCTCCTCGGCTGCCACCAGCGTCATCGCCGCGATCCCGGCTTTGGCGGCGCCGTAGTTCGCCTGGCCAGCGTTGGGAAGGGTCACGCCGGACGCCGAGGAGGTGTTGATCACGGCGGCGCTGGGTTGCTGGCCCGCCTTGCTCCGCTGCTTCCAGTAGGCCGCCGCGTGCCGGAGGACGGCGAAGTGACCCTTGAGGTGCACGTCCAGCACGGCGTCCCAGTGGGACTCCTCCAAGCCCGCGATGAAACCGTCGCGGAGGATGCCGGCGTTGTTGACCACGGCGTCCAGCCGTCCGAACTCGCTCACGGCCTGCGCGATCAGCTCCGCCGCACCCTCCCAGTCGGCGACGTTGTCCGTGTTCGCGACGGCTTTCCCGCCCGCCGCGGTGATCTCGTCGACAACCTGCTGCGCAGGGCCGGTGTCGGCCCCGGATCCGTCGTTGCCGCCACCGAGATCGTTGACCACCACGCTGGCACCCTCGTGCGCGAACAGTAAGGCGTGCTCGCGCCCGATACCGCGACCCGCGCCGGTAATGATGGCGACGCGTCCGTCCAAAGCTCCCATAGTCTTCCTCGCCTGGCGTGAATGGTCGGTCAGTCCGTGATGGTGGCGAGCCCGTCTTTGATCACGACGTCCTCACCCACGGTGGTCTCGTACGCGTACGTCGTGCTGCCATTCGCCCGGGTGGCGCGCCAGAATCGGGTGCTGATGTCCTGCCCGGGCAGGACCGGTCGGGAGAACCGGACCGCCAGCCGACGCAGGCGTTCCGTGCGCGAGCCGGCCAGCTCGGTCAGGGCCGCCCACGACGTGAACGCCATGGTGCACAGGCCATGCGCGATGATGCCGGGCAGGCCGGCGGATCGGGCGACCTCCTCGTCCAGGTGGATCGGCATCGGATCGCCGGCTGCCGGCGAGTACCGGAAGGTCTGGTCGTCGTCGACGTGCTGGACGACCTTGGCCGCCGGCGCCGACGTTCGTACCGAGTCATCGAGCGCGTGATCGGGCCCCAGCTCACCGACCGTCTCAGCGGCGTTGAACTTGCGGAAGAAGAAGGTGACGTACTGTTCGTTGACCAGTTCGCCGTTCTCGGTCGTGCACTCGACGTAGACCGTGCCCCGAGTGCCGTTCTCCCGGCCTTCGTACCCGATCGGCTTGGCTCGGGAGACTATCGTCTCACCAGGAAGAATCGCCCGGTGGAAGTGGAAATCCTGCTCGCCGTGGACCAGTCTGGGCACCAGCTCGGCCGGCGCGATCGACAACACCGGTGGAATGAGCGAGTTGAACGCCGGCACGATCGCGAAGACCGGGGGTGCGATCTCCCCGGCGAGGTGCCGTTCGATCGGGTCGTTGGTCGCTCGGGCGTACTCGCTGATCCGCTCGGCGGTGACCTCGAAAGCCTCCGGCTCGCTCCACCGGCCGACACCGCTGGCGTCGAATGTGTGGTTCTTGTCGGACATGCCGTCCTCTCTCCCGCCCTGGTCTCTCACGCCGCCGCGCTGAGCAGTTCGGCGAACTTCGTCATGGAGGCGTCGAGGTTCTTCTTGGCGTCCTTCTCGACCGCCTTGCCCAGCGCACCCACGATCATCTGCCCGGTGAACTCGGCGTCGAGGGTAGCGTCGGTGCCCCCTTCGGAGCTGGGCTGGACGGACAGGGTGAACGAGACCTTGACGCCGGCCAAACCGGTGCCCGAGATCTTGACGTGCTGGGGCGCGTCGTACTCCTGCACCGTCCACTGGATCTTGTTCGCCATGCCCATCATCGTGATGACCTGGGTGACCTGCGACCCCACCTCGAACCGGTCCGGGACCGCGCTCTTCCATCCGGTGTGGATGGTCAGCCACTTCTCGAAGTTGTTGGGATTGGAGAAAACCTCCCACACCTTCCCCGGCTGGGCGGGAAGCGAGACCGACGCGTTGACTTCACCCATGAAGCTCTCCTGAATTCCTGCTTCGTGTACCGGTTAACGTTGAGCGGGACGGTAGGCGGTCACCACGGCGGCACCGCCGAGCCCGATGTTGTGCTGCAGCGCGACATTCGCGCCGCTGACCTGCCGTGCGTCGGCCTGGCCCCGCAGCTGCCACGTCAGTTCCGCGCACTGCGCCAGACCGGTCGCCCCCAGGGGATGGCCTTTGGAGATCAGCCCACCCGACGGGTTCACCACCCAGCGCCCGCCGTAGGTGGTGTCGCCGGAGTCGACGAGCTTGCCGCCTTCCCCGGCCGCGCACAGGCCGAGCGCCTCGTAGGTGATCAACTCGTTGGTCGAGAAGCAGTCGTGCAACTCGATGACGTCGACGTCCTCCGGTCCGACCTGTGCCCGCTCGTACACCTGCCGAGCCGCCTCCCGGCTCATCTCCGCGCCGACCAGGCTGATCGCGGACTCGTCGTCGAACGTGCTGGGCATGTCCGTGACCATCGCCTGCCCCACGATCTCGACGGCCTGCGCTGACAACCGGTGCCGCTCCACGAACCGCTCGCTGGCGATGACCGCCGCCGCGGAACCGTCCGAGGTGGGGGAGCACTGGAGCTTGGTCAACGGTTCGTAGATCGCGGGCGCGTCGAGGATCTCCCGCAGCGTGTAGGTGTCCTGGAACTGCGCGTAGGGGTTGTTCCCCGAGTGGCGGTGGTTCTTCTGGCCGATCTTGGCGAACTGTTCGGCAGTGGTGCCATACCGGGTCATGTGCTCGCGACCGGCCGCACCGAACATCCAGGGCGCCGCGGGTAACGAGAAGTCGTGCAGCTCCGCCAGCGCGAGCAGGTGCTTCATCATCGGCTGCTCGCGGTCGTCGTAGCTCGCGGTCAGCGATCCCTTCTGCATCTTCTCGAACCCGAGCGCGAGCGCGCAGTCCACCACTCCACCACGCACCGCCTGCGCGGCAAGGAACAGGGCGGTGGACCCGGTGGAGCAGTTGTTGTTGACGTTGACCACCGGGATGCCGGACAGCCCCAGCTCGTACACCGCTCGCTGGCCCGAGGTCGACTCGCCGTAGACGTAGCCGGCGTATGCCTGCTGCACGGTGGCGTAGTCGATTCCCGCATCGTGCAGGGCGTTCGTCCCCGCCTCGCGGGCCATGTCGGGGTAGTCCCAGTCCTGGCTCCCGGGCTTTGCGAACTTCGTCATCCCCACGCCGATGACGTAGGCCCTCTCCGTCATGCCATCGCCCGCCCTTCTAAGAAGATACATTCAAGAATGTATGTAAATGTGCCGCGTGCCAATGCTCTATCGGAGTGTCCTGGGTCACACTTGATGGCTGTGGCAGGAAGGCACCCAGCGCTCAGCGCCGGGCGCCTGGGCGGGAACGCTCCAGTTACTCCCCGTGGTCAGGTTGGCGTTCCGCACTGGGCTTCCACCATCGCCCGGAGCTGGTTCTTGGCGCGCTGCCAGCGGGCGTTCAGCTCGTGGTGCGCGGTGTCGAACGCGGCGCTGTTGAGCAGGATTCCCCGGACCGCGTCAAGCGTGGTGTACAGGCAGTGCCGGAAGTTGGGCTGCCTGGCGTAGTCCCCGAAAATCGACTTCGCGAGCTCGATGATGCTGGCCGTCGTGGTCGGTTCCACGAGTGCGAGGTGCTTGCGCAGTTCCGGGTCCACACGCGCGGCCACCCACAGCTCGACCGTGGCGTGGAACATCGGTCCCTGGTGCAGTTCCCACATCAGCTCCAGCGCCGCGTCGAGCGGGTCGGCCGCGTCCTGGATCTCCCCAGCTCGTTCGATCGCGAGTTCGGCGCGCTTCGAAGCGAGGTGCCGGATCGCGGCGGTGACCAGGTCGTTCTTGGTGGGGTAGTGATGAATCTGTGCGCCGCGTGTGACACCCGCGATTTCGGCCACCTTGGTCGTGGTCGTCCCCGAGTAGCCGTACTCGACGAGGCAGTTGATCGTCGCGTCGAGCAGGCGTCGGCGCATCGCCTCACTGCGCTCTTCCTGAGTCCGGCCGGTCTTCGAGCGCTGTCGGGCTCGTGTCATGCGTCGATCGTACTAAGACGTTCAGGTTTGAATGTTGAAGCCGGGCGGTGCCGCGACCGTCTCGACCGGTGGCGGTGGGTGTGCGCTGCGGACCTATGCGCTACCGAGCAGGAAACCGACGGCGACGATCAGCACACCGCCGACCGCGACCTGCACGAGCGAGCTTCGCAGTGAGACCTGGAGGTAGCGCTTGCGCACGACCGCGATGACCGCGAGTTCGACCGCGACCACGATGGCGGCGAGCGTCAGGGCCGCGTTCCGGTCGGTGATCAGGAACGGCAACGCGTGGAACGTGCCGCCCAAGGCGGTCATCACGCCGGTGACGGCGCCCCGGATGACCGCCGACCCGCGCCCGGTCTGGCTGCCGTCATCCGAGAGTGCTTCGGACAGCCCCATGCTGATACCGGCACCGAGCGCCGTCGCCAGTCCGACGAACAGCGCCGCGTGCGACCCGGACAGCAGGGCCGCGGCGAAGATCGGGGCGAGCGTCGACAGCGTGCCGTCGATGAGCCCGACCAGCCCCGGTTGCACGTAACGCAGGACGAATGCCCGCTCGTCCATCGTGATCCTCGCCAACAATTCCGCCATGCCATTCACAATACTCGCCGAAATCCCCTATTTCGGTATCATTTTGGGAGAGATCACAGTGCTCGTCGTAAAACGTAGGATAGTGAATCCTAAGAATTCGGCGGGATGGGGAAGGTTATTCTTTGTTCGTGTTTGGGAAGGCTTCCAAAAGTGAGGTGATCCTTAGGGGTGACAGCTTTTGCGCGTGCGCACCTCCGGCGGTCGACTGGCGGGGTCGGCTCGACCAGCCGGCGTCGAACCGCGCGAGGGGGCCACGATGACCACCACCGACGAACTGCTCGCGAACAACGCCCGATACGCCGAACAGTTCCACGGGCCGTTGCCGATACCGCCCGCCAAGCGGGTCGCCGTGGTCGCCTGCATGGACGCGCGATTGAATGTGCACGCCGCTCTCGGCCTGCGGGAAGGGGAAGCGCACGTCATCCGCAATGCCGGCGGCGTGATCACCGAGGATGTGATCCGCTCCCTTGCGATCAGCCAGTGGCTGCTGGGCACCGAAGAGATCATTCTCGTGCACCACACCGACTGCGGGATGCTGACTTTCACCGACGACGACTTCAAGCGCTCGATTCAGGACGAGGTCGGGATCAAGCCGCCGTGGGCCGCCGAGGCGTTCCCGGACGTGGAAGCCGACGTGCTGCAGTCGATCGCCCGTATCAGGGACAACCCGTTCCTGCCCAGGAAGGAGTCCGTCCGCGGTTTCGTCTTCGACGTCGCGACCGGCAGGATGACCGAGGTGGCCTGAGCGCTGCGCGCTCGGTCCGCCGCCCGGTTCCGGGTAGCCGCACCACCAGGCTTTCCGGCTTGTCACGTTTGACCTGGAGTGCACTCCAGCCTCTACGGTCGACACCGTGAGCTACTCGATCGCGCAAGCAGCGCAGCGAAGTGGGCTGTCTATCGATACGCTGCGTTACTACGAGCGCATTGGTCTGGTCGAACCGCCCGCGCGGGACAGCGGCGGCCGGCGCTGCTACTCCGACGAGGATCTCGCCTGGCTGGATTTCCTCACCAGGCTACGCACCACCGGAATGCCAATCAGGATGATGCGCGAGTACGCGGAGTTGCGGCAAGCCGGCATCGCGACCGCCTCTCGCCGCAAGCAGATTCTCGTCGAGCACCGGCGGGACGTGGTGGAGCGGATCGCCGAGCTCCGATCCAGCCTGGACGTGCTGAATTACAAGATCGAAAACTATGCGCAGTGCGAACGTGAGATGTCGACGGCGCTCAACACTCCCGAGGAGGCAACCGCATGAGCGGATCTTTACCGACCCGCACGCTGGGGAACCTGGTTGTCAGCGCGCAGGGTTTAGGCTGCATGGGGATGAACCACGCCTACGGATCTGGGGATGAGGCGGAGTCGATCGCGACCATTCACCGGGCTCTGGACCTGGGCGTGACGCTGTTGGACACCGCCGACGTTTACGGGGCCGGCGCGAACGAGGAGCTGGTCGGTCGGGCCATCGCCGACCGGCGCGACTCCGTGGTGCTGGCGACGAAGTTCTCCCTCCAGCCCGGGCAGGACGGCACGCCGTTCGCCGTTCGCGGTGACGCGGAGTACGTGCGTCAGGCGTGTGACGCGTCGTTGAAGCGACTGGGGGTGGAGCACATCGATCTGTACTACCAGCACCGCGTCGACCCCACCGTGCCGATCGAAGAGACCATCGGTGCGATGGCCGAGCTGGTCCGGGCCGGCAAGGTGCGCTCTCTCGGCATGTCCGAGGCGGGCGCGGACACGATCCGCCGGGCGCACGCGGTGCACCCGATCTCCGCGCTGCAGAGCGAGTGGTCGCTGTGGACCCGGGACATCGAGGTGGAGGTCGTGCCGACCTGCCGGGAGCTGGGGATCGGCATCGTGCCGTTCTCACCCCTGGGTCGGGGCATGCTCACCGGCCGCATCGCCTCCCGCGACCAGCTCGGCGAGGGCGACATGCGGCGCAACTTCCCGCGCTTCGAGGAAGGCAACTTCGAAGCGAACCTGTCTATTGTGGACAAGCTGAGCCAGCTCGCGGAGCGGCGCGACGTCACACCTGGTCAGCTCGCGCTGGCGTGGGTGCAGCACCAGGGCGAGGACGTGGTGCCGATTCCGGGCACGAAGCGGCGCAAGTACCTGGAGGAGAACGTCCGTGCGGCCACGCTCGAACTCTCCGAAGCCGAGCTGGGCGAGATCGAGGCCGTCGCCGGTGGCGTGGCCGGAAACCGTTACCCAGAGACGTTCCAGCGGATGGCTGAGAAGTGAGTGAAGTGAAGACCAGGAAGCTGCGGGATCTTGAGGTCAGCGCTCAGGGCCTGGGATGCATGGGCATGAGCGAGTTCTACGGTCCAGGGGACGAGACGGAGTCGATTGCCACGATCCATCGGGCCGTGGACCTGGGCGTGACGCTGTTGGACACCGCCGATATGTACGGGGTGGGCGCGAACGAGCAGCTGGTGGGGCGGGCGATCGCCGGCCGGCGTGCGTCCGTGGTGCTGGCGACCAAGTTCGGTGTCGTCCGAGACGGTCAGCAGCGCGGTATTCGTGGTGACGCCGAGTATGTGCGTCAGGCGTGTGACGCTTCCTTGCGGCGACTAGGTGTGGATCACATTGATCTCTACTACCAGCACCGAGTCGACCCCACCGTGCCCATCGAGGAAACCGTCGGCGCGATGGCCGAGCTGGTACGAGCTGGGAAGGTGCGCCACCTGGGACTGTCCGAAGCGGCGCCGGAAACGATCCGTCGCGCCCACGACGTGCATCCGATCAGTGCGCTGCAGACCGAGTGGTCGCTGTGGTCGCGGGAGATCGAGGCGGAGATCGTGCCGACCTGTCGAGAGTTGGGCATCGGTATCGTGCCGTATTCGCCGCTGGGGCGTGGATTCCTGACCGGACGGTTCGCTTCCCGCGACGATCTGTCCGGCGACGACTTCCGGCTGCACGGTCCTCGCTTCGCCGAAGGCAACTTCGAGCGGAACTTCGAGATCGTACGGGCGTTGCGGGAACTCGCCGAACGGCGGGGCGTCACGGCGGGGCAGCTGGCGCTGGCGTGGGTGCAGCACCAGGGCGAGGACGTGGTGCCGATTCCGGGCACGAAGCGGCGCAAGTACCTGGAGCAGAACGTCGCGGCAGCGAACCTGGAACTGTCCACTGAGGACATCAAGGCGATCGCGGACGCGGCGCCTCTCGACGCGGTCGCCGGTGACCGGTATCCAGCGGAGGGGATGCGGACCGTCAACCGGTAACCAGCGGTAACGGCTGTTGCTGGCGCAAGGACTGCCCGGTGGGACTGTAGCTCGGTCCCGCCGGGCAGTCGTACAGTGGGCTTCTGGATATCGTGCCAGCCTCGCGGAGGTGAGCCGTGGATGTCGTCGTCCTCGTTGGCCGGATTCTGTTCGTCGCCCTCTTCCTGGTCTCTGGGATCATGGGACATCTGATGAGCACATCGGCGATGACCGGTTACGCCCAGTCCAAGGGCCTGCCCGCGCCACGTGCGGTCGTGGTGGGAAGCGGGGCGCTGCTCACCGTCGCGGGGCTGATGGTCCTGCTCGGGGTGTGGGGAGATCTCGGCGCGTTGTTGTTGTTCATATTCCTGGTCCCCACGGCGGTCGTGATGCACCCCTTCTGGCGGGAGACCGACCAGGCGACCCGGATGAACGACATGAACCACTTCCTCAAGGACATCGCGCTCGCCGGTGCCGCCCTGTTCCTGATGGCGCTGTACGCCACGGATCAGGTCGGGCTCGCGCTCACCGACCCGCTGTTCGGCTGAGCCGGCGCGAGCGTCATCGTCCTTTGTGGAGGAATTTCCTCAGCCGCGACAGCGGCCAGGTGTTGATGACGTCGTCGGCGGTGAGCCAGCCGCGCTGGGCGGTGGCGACGCCGTAACGCATCCCGTCCAGGTGCACGGTGGCGTGCGCGTCGCTGTCGATCGCGAACTTCACGCCGTAGCGTTTGGCCCGGAGAATGTGCTCGTCGCACAGGTCGAGCCGGTCCGGCAGCGAGTCGATCTCCAGTGCTGTTCCGTGCCGCGCACAGGCCCGGAACACCTCGTCGAGGTCAGCGTCCACGGCCGGACGTCGACCGATCTTGCGGGCCGTCGGATGCCCGATGATGTTGACGTGCGGGTTCTCGCACGCCCGGACCAGCCGACGGGTCATCTCCTCGGAGGACTGGGTGAAGTGCGAATGCACCGCGGCGACGCACAGGTCGAAGCCTTCGAGGAACACGGGCGGCCAGTCCACGTCGCCGTGTGCGTCGATGTTGAGTTCGGTGCCGTGCAACAGGTGCATCCGCTTCTTGGAACCCTGCGCGCGTTCCAGCTTCCGCACCGCCTCGCGCTGCGCGAGGGCTTTCTCGTCAGACATGCGTTGCATGGCCAGGTTCGGCGCGTGATCAGTGATGGCGTAGTACTCGTATCCGCGCCGTGCGGCGGCATCCACCATCTCCTCTAATGTGGACACTCCATCGGTGAGGTCGGTGTGGGTGTGCAGGTCTCCCCGGATGGCCTTCTCGGTGACCGGGTCGGGCAGCACCCCACCCAGTGCGGCCTCGATCTCACCGCGATCCTCCCGCAACGTCGGCGGAATCCACGGCAGGCCAAGCCGCTGGTACACCTCTTCCTCGGTCTCGGAGACGATCAGGTCCCCGGTCTCGGCGTCGAACAGGCCGTACTCGGAGAGCTTGAGCCCCTGCCGCACCGCGATCGCTCGGGTGCGGATGTTGTGTGCCTTCGAGCCGGTGAAGTACTGCAACGCCGCGCCCCAGGCTTCCGGCCGGACCACGCGGAGATCGACTTGCAGGCCGGTGGTGGTGCGTACGGAAGTCTTGGTCTCGCCGTGGGCGATCACCTCGCTGACCGTGGGCAGTCGGGTGAACGCCGTCATCACCGGCGTGGGCTTCGTTGTCGCCGCGAGGATGTCGACATCCCCGACCGTTTCCCGCATTCTGCGCAGCGACCCGGCGTAGGTGCAGCGTGCGCACCCGCGGACTGCTTCGAGCTGCGCGACGATGTCCTCCGCCACCTCCAGCGCGGCGTCGAGGTACACCCGCCCGGCGGCCTGCCGCAGGAGCTGGATGCCGTGCAGCAGGTTCTCCTCGGTTTTCGGCCCGAACCCCTTCAGCCCCCGCAACCGGCCGGCCTCGATGGCGCTCGCGAGCTCGCCGGGAGAGCTGATGTCCAGCTCGGAGTAGAGCGTCATGGCTTTGCGCGGCCCGAGCGTGGGGATCTCGGTCAGTTCCCGAACACCGGCCGGGATCTTCCCGCGCAGTTCCTCCACCGCGTGCACGGTGCCGGTCGCGAAGTGCTCGAGGATCTTTTCCGCGATCGAGCCACCCACGCTGGGAATCGCCCGCAGTCCCTTCAGGTCGAGGGTGGCGACGTCCTCGTGGTAACCGGCGACGGCACGTGCGGCCTTCTCGTAGGCGCGGGCGCGGTACGCGTCGCCGGTGATGAACAGCAGGTCGGCGTACTCCTGGAGGAGTTCGGCGACAGTGTCGTTGGTCCGAGCCATGACCCCACCTGACCAGCCCTTCACCTGACCGTGCTCAACCTGACCGTGCCACCGGATGGCAGAGCTCACCCGGCGGTTTCCCGGCTTCAGCTACCCGCCGTGGCTCGTCGTCAAACGGCCCGGCGAGTCGTCCACCGGGTGGTCTATCGTGCACCGGTGGCGAGTCGCGAGCTGGTCGTTCTGGGCACGGCGAGCCAGGCGCCGACAAGGTACCGCAACCACAACGGTTACCTGCTGCGCTGGGACGGCGCCGGGCTGCTGTTCGACCCGGGTGAGGGAACCCAGCGGCAGATGCTGCTCGCCGGGGTGAGCGCGCACGACATCGACCGGATCTGCATCGGCCACTTTCACGGGGATCACTGCCTCGGGCTGCCCGGTGTCGTGCAGCGGCTATCGCTGGACCGGGTGCCGCATGTGGTGCATGCGCATTACCCGGCTTCCGGGCAGGCGTTCTTCGAGCGCCTGCGCTACGCGGCGGCGTTTCACGAGACGGCGAGCCTGGCCGGCGTGCCGGTCGAGGCCGACGGCGAGATCGCGTCCGGCCCGTTCGGCACGCTGGAAGCGAAGGCCCTCGATCACTCGATCGAGTCGTTCGGCTACCGGCTGGTCGAACCGGACGGCCGGCGCATGCTGCCCGAGCGCCTAGGCCGCCTCGGGATCAACGGACCCGACGTCGGCCGGCTGCAGCGGGACGGCGTTGTGCGGGTCGACGGTCGGGAGGTCGCCGTCGAGGAGGTCAGCGAGCCACGTCCCGGCCAGCGGTTCGCGTTCGTCATGGACACCCGGCTGTGCGACGCCGTGTTCGCGCTGGCGGAGCGGGCTGACCTGCTGGTGATCGAGTCGACCTTCCTGGACGAGGACGCCGAACTCGCCGCCGAATACGGACATCTCACGGCTGGGCAGGCCGGCAGGGTCGCGCGGGAGTGCGGGGTGCGCTCGCTGGTGTTGACGCACTTCTCGCAGCGCTATACCGATCCGTCCCGGTTCCGGGACGAGGCCGCACAGCTTTTCGGCGGCCCGATCGTCGTTGCCGAGGACTTGGTCAGAGTGCCTGTGCCGGCCCGCGGGAGGTTTAGCGGCCACCGCCCGTAACCCACCCTGGGAGTGACGGCACGGGTGTGGCCGGACGGGAGGCGATCGGCATGCTCACGCTGAGCATCATCAAGGCGGATACCGGTGGCTACGTGGGGCACTCGGCGGTGCACCCGGACCAGTTGGCGGCCGGCCAGGATGCGCTGACCAGGGCGGTCAGTGAGGGGTTGCTGCTGGATGGCAAGGTCGCCAGTTGCGGCGACGACATGTCGCTGATCATGACGCACACGCACGGCGCGGACGCCGAGGTCGTACACTCGTTCGCCTGGGACGTGTTCCTGCGTACGACTCAGATCGCCAAGCGGCTCGGGCTGTACGGGGCCGGGCAGGATCTGCTCTCCGACGCTTTCAGCGGCAACCTGCGCGGTATGGGGCCGGGCTATGCCGAACTGGAGTTCACCGAACGCCCCAGCGAGCCGGTGGTGTGCTTCCTGGCGGACAAGACCGAACCGGGCGCGTGGAACCTCCCGCTGTACAAGGCGTTCGCCGACCCGTTCAACACCGCCGGGCTGGTCATCGACTCCAAGATGCATGCCGGGTTCCGTTTCGAGGTCTACGACCTCAAGGAGGAGAAACGGATCTGGTTCGACTGCCCGGCCGAGCTGTACGAGATGCTGATGTTCATCGGCGCGCCCGGCCGCTACGTGATCCACTCGGTGGAGTCCAAGACCCTGCAGGAACAGGCGGTGGCGACCTCGACACAGCGGTTGTCGCTGATCGCGGGGAAGTACGTGGGCAAGGACGACCCGGTGATGATCGTGCGCTGCCAGTCCGGCCTGCCGGCACTCGGCGAGGTGCTGGAGCCGTTCGCGTTCGCCTACACCGCAGGTGGATGCATGCGCGGTTCGCACCACGCGCCCATGATGCCGGTGAGCATCGGGCAGGCGCACACGTCGCGGTTCGATGGGCCGCCCCGGGTGGTTGCGCTGGGGTTCCAGGTCCACGACAGCAAGCTGCTCGGGCCGCGTGACCTCTTCGACGACCCGTCCTTCGACGGCGCGCGGCGGCAGTGCAACGAGGCGATGGACTACCTGCGCCGGCACGGGCCGTTCGAACCCCACCGGCTACCGCTGGAAGATCTCGAATACACCACCATGGCCGAGCTGGAAAGCCGGTTGGCCGACCGGTGGCAACCGATGCCGGAGATGGCCGTTCCGACACCGCGCTGATTGTCCGAAGTAGAGGAGTCCGAAGTAGACACCGGTTCGAGGTTCGTACGGGAATGCCTGAGCTTGGACAACCTCCCGCCGTGCACCGGCGTCGGCGAAGTGGCAGCAGCACCCCGACGAAATCCGTGCCTTGGCAAGATCGAGTTGAGTCGACCGTCTTATCTGGACGTTCCCCGGTCGGCCTACCGTCGACCACCCGTGCCGGGGTGCGGGACGGACGGCTGACTCGGGTGAACCGATCGACCACCGGCCGTGGGAAGCCGCGGTGAACACCGATAAAACGAGGTGCTAACGAAACCCCCGCGCAGGGCGAGTTTGACGAACCGGCATACTTGAAGAACGAACCGATCCGGTTTGTGCGCCACGTGTGTTTCAGTCTTCGTTCTTTCGGGGGAGACAGCTGTGTCTTACCAGGCCGCGCCAGAGCAGCGCAGCTCCGATTGCCGTTCCGCGGACCAGGGTGGGCGGGCGTGCCCGCTGCCGGTCGGGCTCGCAGCGCCGTGTAGCCCGCGCCGAGTACGCCGAGCCCAACGAGGCTTCGCATCAACGGGTGTCGTCACCGCCGATCTCGTCGGGCGCAGCTTCACCTGATACTCGCCGCTCCCGGCCTGACCACAAGTGGTCGATCACCGAGAGTGTTGATTTCTGGACGTCCGGCCCGGAACCGTGGTCGTCGACCTCACCCATTGGCGGTCCGTTACTCTCCGTTTCCGCAGCGTGCTGTGGCGTCCGACTCAGGTAAGCGGTCGTTAACGAATCGTGTCCTGGGCGTCGTATCCTCCCTGGCTGCTGCACTGGTTCCCCCGTTAGGGTGCCGAGATCGTTCATCCCCAGTGTTCCCCGAGGAGAGGTGAGACATGCCTGGCACAGGGCTGTTGAGGACAAAATCCATCGAACAGTCAGTAGCTGCCACCGATGATCCTGATACCCGCCTGCGAAAGAACCTGAACGTCTTCGATCTGATCGTGTTCGGAGTCGCGGTCACCATCGGTGCGGGTATCTTCACCATGACGGCGCGCACGGCGGGCACCATGACGGGCCCCGCTGTCTCGCTGTCGTTCGTGATCGGTGCGATCGCGTGCGGCTTGGCGGCGTTGTGCTACGCCGAGTTCGCCTCCACGGTCCCGGTCGCCGGCAGCGCCTACACGTATTCGTACGCGACGTTCGGTGAGTTCATCGCCTGGATCCTGGGATGGGACCTCCTGCTGGAACTCGCGCTCGGCGCGGCCGTGGTCGCCAAGGGCTGGTCGGAGTACCTGCAGGATGCGCTGGACATCCTCGGGATCAAGGTGCAGACCGACGTGACGCTGCCCGGCGGCTACGAGTTCGACTGGGGCGCGGTCCTGCTGGCCGTCGTGCTGACGGTGGTGCTCGCCGTGGGCATCAAGCTGTCCGCCCGGGTGAGCCAGGTCATCACCGCCATCAAGATCGTGGTGATCCTGTTCGTGATCGTCGCCGGTATCGGCTACATCAGCGCGGCGAACTACTCGCCCTTCATCCCGCCGGCACAGGCGGGCAGTGGTGGAAGCGGGTCGGACCAGTCGCTGTTCTCGCTGCTGGCTGGTGGCAGCACCAGCAACTACGGCGTGTTCGGCGTGCTGGCTGGGGCAGCGGTCGTGTTCTTCGCGTTCATCGGTTTCGACATCGTCGCCACCACCGCCGAGGAGACGCGCAACCCGCAGCGCGACATGCCGCGGGGGATCATGGGCTCGCTGGCCATCGTGACCGTGCTGTACGTCGCGGTGGCGACGGTGGTCACCGGCATGGTGCCGTACACGGTGCTCGCCTCGAAGAAGGCGACGCTGGCCACGGCCTTCACCGCGCACGGCGTGTCCTGGGCCGCGGGGCTGGTCTCGATCGGTGCACTGGCCGGTCTCACGACCGTCGTCATGGTGCTGATGCTGGGGCAGGTCCGCGTGCTGTTCGCGATGTCCCGGGACGGCCTGCTCCCGCGTCCGCTGGCCAAGACCGGTCAGAACGGCGTCCCGGTCCGGGCGACGCTGGTCGTCGGCGCCTTCGTGGTCATCGCTGCGGGGCTCTTCCCAGCCGACAAGCTGGAGGAGATGGTCAACGTCGGCACGCTGTTCGCCTTCGTCCTGGTGTCGGTCGGCGTGATCATCCTCCGCAGGACCCGGCCCGACCTGCACCGGGCCTTCCGCACGCCGATGGTCCCGCTGGTCCCGATCCTGGCGGTGCTGTCCTGCCTGTGGGTGATGTTGAACCTGGCAACCCTGACCTGGGTGCGGTTCATCATCTGGATGGGCGTCGGGCTCCTGCTGTACTTCGTCTACGGCTACCGCAACTCCCGCTTGGCGCGGGAGCAGCGCGAGGCGCAGGGCGCGGTCCCCGCGACGGAGTAGCACCCTTCCGGTACAGCGCGACGGGCTTGCCGCCCACACCCGAGGTGAGCGGCAAGCCCGTTGGCATGTACCCGGTCAAGCTCGGACGATGTCGATCAGGTGGAATCCTTCGTCCCTGCTGGGAGGAACCAGCCGGGTGCTCGTCCGCAGTACGGCGTTGACCGGCACTCGAGCCCGCCCGGCACGCGCCGCATTGCGCGCGAGACACACCTGCAGCGGCACATCGACGAAGACGGCGCGCAGTAGGACGCCATGGTCACGACCAAGCTTGACCAGTGGCTCGCGGTCGGCCGGCGCCGGGTTGGTGTTGTCCACGACGACGCTGCGCCCGGCGGTGAGCAGGTCGTGGACTGCGCGCCGTTGCCGCTGCTCACGGTGCCGGGCGTGGGGCCAGTGGTCCTTGCTGACGACGGCATGGGTATCGGCCAGGTGTTGTGCCACCCAGAATGACTTGCCACAACCCTGCACACCGATCACGACGACCAGCTCCGGCATCACCGTTCAGTGTCGCAGGGCACGCAGCGCCGGTGCGCTAGGATGATCACGTCCAAACGCCGTTGTAGCGGACACACACCAAGTTACTGCGAGTAGGTTACTTGCGGTAGGGTTGTGGATGTGGAGGCACAGCGGACAGCGGAACAGCGTGGTACGGCGACGGTGCGCAAACGCCTGCCCAGGGCCGAGAGGGAACGGCAGATTCTGGGCGTCGCGGAGCGGATGTTCGCCGAACAGGGCTACCAGGCTGCCTCGATGGACGACATCGCGCACCACGTCGGTGTTTCCAAGCCGATGCTCTACGCGTATTTCGGTTCGAAGGAGGGGCTGCTGCTGGCGTGTCTCGAACGCGCCAAGCGTGATCTGCTGGAAAGCACCACCGTCGCGGTCGACAACGCCACGACCCCGGAACGAAAGCTCTACCTGGGGCTGCTCGCGTTCTTCCAGTTCAGTGACGAGCACGCGCAAGCGTGGGCGCTGTTGCGCAACGAGGCGGCGCTGGAATCGGTCGACTCCGGGCTGGAGGCGATCCGCGAGCAGCAGGTGGGTTTCACCGCCGAGATGATGCGGCAGGCGGGACTCAGCGGCGACCCCGTACGCCTGGAAGCTTTCGCGGAGTCGATCATCGGTGCCTGCGAGCGGCTGGCACTGTGGCGGGAACGCCGCCCCGAGATCACCCCCGAGATCGCCGCCACGCACCTGATGGCGCTGATCAGTCCTGGTCTGGTCAGCCTGGCCGAACTCGGTTGACGCCGGTCGATGTCGCCAAGGAAGGCGTGAACATGGAAATCTGGATCAACCCCGCTTGCTCGAAGTGCCACTCCGCGCTGTCGCTGCTGGACGAGGCCGGAGCGGAGTACACGGTGCGCCGCTACCTCGACGATCCGCCCACAGTGGACGAGTTGCACGGCGTCTTGCGTCGCCTTGGGCTGGAGCCCTGGGACATCGCGCGCCTGGGTGAAGCGGCGGCGAAGGAGCTCGACCTCGCCTCGTGGAGCCGTGAACCCGAGGACCGCGACCGGTGGATCGCGGCCCTGGCGGCGAATCCCGCGCTGATCCAGCGGCCGATCATCACCGCCGACGACGAGCGCGCGGTGGTGGGCCGGTCCCCGGAGGCCGTGCGATCGGTCCTGCCGTAGGGCCGCAACGGCGCAAACCGTGCGCGGACGTTCCCCAAACGATCTTGTGCCACGATGAACTGGTGGAGCGGACGTGGTCGCGCGCGGTGTGCTTGCTGGGCGGCGATCAGCATGTGGCAGCGGCAGCGGCGGGAGAACTCGCGGCTCATTAGGCCGAAACGCATCGCCGCTGTCACGACGGCACGCACGTGCGGGCTGTATTGCGGGATTTGGCGACGCTCGCTGGTGAGTTGGTTGGCGGAAACGAAACAACGGTAGTAGCCCCGGCTGGGCTCGCACACTGTCAGGATGAGTCGACGAGCACGCTAAGGCGCCATGCGGAAGGTGAAGTAGTCGACCCGCCAGCCGTCCTTGACCAGGTCTTCGTGAGCCACGACCTCTGTCGTGAAGCCCGCCTGGTCGGCGAGGAGTCGCAGGTAGTCCAGGTCGCCGGAGGTACCGAAGAAGATCAGCATCCGGCCGGTACGGGTGAGGTGCTGTCGTGCCCCGCGGAAAAAGGTCGTCAGCGCGCGGTAGTCCTCGTCGCTTGTGGCCGCCTCCAGCAGGTCGCGCGGGGCGAACCAGCGGAACGGCGGGTCGAAGATGATCAGATCGAACCGCCCACGGACAGCGCTGAACACGTCGCTGTGGCACACGGTGATCCGCTCCGCGACCTGGTTTCGCTCGGCGTTGAGCCGCGCGACCGCCACCGCGTGCGGGTTGATGTCGACGGCCACAACGTCCTGCGCTGCGGATGCCGCGAGAATGGCGTTGACGCCGCTGCCGGTGCCCATGTCGAGGACGCGGTCACTCGGGTCGACCTCCGCGAGCACCGCCTCACCGAGCAGGTGGGACATACCCGTGATCGGCTGCACTTCGGGCGGCACGGACAGGACCTTGCCCAGGTAGACGAAGGTCTGGCCAGCGCCGCCGTGGACCTTCGCGGTGTTGTAGGCGGCTTCGTGCCAGCGCCCAATACGCTCGGCGTGCGCTGGGGACATCATGGGCGAATAGGGCTTGGCCATAGGTTCAGCGTATTCCAGCCGCCTACGGATTTTCGGCTCAGCGATGATCTCCCCATGATCTACGAACACGCGTTGTTGCCGGTCAAGTCCGGTCAGGAGGACGACTTCGAAACTGCGTTCGCCGAAGCCAAGTCGATCATCGCGGGTATGCCCGGATTCCGGGCGCTGACGCTGTCGCGCTGCGTCGAGCGTTCCCACACGTACCTGCTGCTGGTCGAGTGGGATCAGCTCGAGGATCACAGCGAGGGATTCCGTAACTCCCCGCAGTACCAGGAGTGGCGGAAGCTGCTGCACCACTACTACGAACCGTTCCCGACCGTAGAGCACTTCGTGCCGGTGGATGCCGCATAGCCCGGTCGGGCACCTCAGTGTTCGCTGCGTGGGACGTAGCGAACACTGAGGATCACAATGCTGAGGAAGCACAGGGCGACCACGCCCATGCCCAGGTGCATGCCCGTGCTCAGGTCGCCGGTGGCCAGCATCGCGCCTAACAGCGCGATGCCGACCGCCATACCTAGCTGGCGCGCGGTGTTCAGCACGCCGGAGCCGAGTCCCGCGTAGGCGGCGCCCACCGACAGCATCGCGGCGGCGGCCAAGCTCGGGCCGAGCAGCCCGCATCCCAGCCCGATCAGTGCCGTGCCGGCTTCGAACAGCAACCACGTGTGAGCGCCGGTGACCCCGAACATGTGCAGTGCTCCGACGAACGCGATCGCCGCGCCGGTCCCCAGCAGCCACCGTGGACCGCGATGCACGAGCCGGCGGTTGAGCACGATCGTGCCGAAGACCCAACACAGTGAGAACGGCAGGAACAGCAGTCCGGTGTTCGCGGCGGTGCTGTGCCAGTGCTCCTGGACGTAGATCGCGAGCATGAACTGCATGCCGTACGCGGCGAACTGGAACGCGAACCCGTTGGTCACCGAGGCGCTAAACGCGGTGCATCGGAACATTCTCATTGGCAGCATCGGGTCTCGGACGCCGCGCTCCACGCGGACGAAGCTCACACCGGACACAACGGACAGAGCCACCAGCCCTACCGTCGCTGGCGAGGTCCAGCCCAGTGCGTCTCCTTCGATCAGACCGGCCACCAAGGCGCTGAGTGCGATGACGCCGGTGAGTTGGCCGGTGAGATCGAGCGAATGCGTGGCACGGGTGGGCGTTTCGTGTGCGTAGCGCAGCATCAGTGCCACCGTCACCAATCCGATCGGCAGGTTGATCACGAAGATCGAGCGCCAGCCGAGCAGATCGGTCAGCACGCCTCCGCCGATGGGGCCGGTGACCAGGGCCAACCCGCCGATCGCGCCCCACACGGTGATGGCTTTGGCGCGTTCCACCGGATCCGGATAGGTGCGGGCGATCAGCGCCAACGTCGTCGGCAGCACCCCGGCGGCGGCTATGCCTTGCGACGCCCTGGCGGCGATCAACATCCACAGGGCCGTACTGGCAGCGCACAACAGTGATGCCAGGGTGAACAGCCCCACCGACCAGACGAACAGCCGGCGCGAGCCCAGCCGGTCACCGACGTTGCCGGCGGTCAGCAGCAGGCTCGCAAGTGGGATGGTGTAGATCGTGACGATCCACTGTAGACCGGACAGTGTTCCCTGCATGTCCCGCTGAACGGCGGGCAGCGCGATGTTCAGCGCGCTGCCATCCAGCAGGATCATGAAAAAGCCCAGGCACACTGCGGTCAGTGCGAGACTGGCACCGGCTCGCGATGGGGCCGTAGACGGCGAGGCCACCTGAGATTCCCCTATGAGAAAATTCCGCGAAACTTCGGTTTCCGTGTACTGTGCGTTTTTGCTGGATTCAGGGGGAACCTAGCAGGCGGTGATCTTGCAGGCTTGGCGCTGAGAGCGCGATTCTTGCGCAATGTTCTCAGATGGCTAACTTCGGGAAATTTCACTGTTGCGGGAAGTTGATCGCTGGGATCACCTTCCACCACAACGAGATCCGCGCTGTAGCCGCGTCGAACTGTCCAATGTGGTCACCGAGGCCCACGGCTACGGCACCGGTCACGGTGGCCATCTCGATGATCCGTTCGGCGGCGAACCCCAGGTGTTCTTAGAGTTCGGGGGCGCCCACGATGGTGTCGAACCCGGAGTTGGGCAGCCCGGCGTCGGTGGGCGGCGCACAGCGGACGCGATGGCGGCCGTGCCATGGGCGTGGGCGGCCACGGGCAGACCAGCGTTCGCCGCTTCCTCGACGATGATCCGTAGTTGCTCGGTGCTGCACGGGGACTGCCACATGGCTGGCGAACGGGGCCGAACCAGCCGTGCCCTTGCGGGATGGTCAGTGGCGGGCCGGACGCGAGCACACGCGGGTCGACCAGGTCTCGATACGGTGCCCGGCGGGACCGGTATGGACCTGCTTCGCCGTGATCAATCGCCGCACGGCCGCATTGTCTCCCGCCAGTACCCGTAGGCCCGCTGTAGTGACCCGTTCTGGCCGAGGCGCCTGGCGGTCGTCCCACTCGTTATCGTGCGGCAGGTCACCACCGCCGGCTGACGGCAGCCGAAAAGAAACCATTTTGTGCTCTATCTCACTCAGCATGTTCAGTTAAGCCGTTGGCTGGATGGCAGAGTTTGTGCAAGCGGTAGGCACAGGACGCCTTCCGCTTACTCTGCGTAGCGATGCGGCGCCGGAACGGGGAGGTCAGGCGGGTGAACGACGAGCGTGACCATCGTTTCTACGGTCAATGGCCGCCGCAGGCACCCGCGGACCCGTTCAGCGCGCCGACCGAGCCGTTCTACGCAGTCCCCTCAGGCCCAAGCCAGCCGCCACCCAGGCGAACCAATCCGTGGCGATGGATTCGCCGGGTGTGCTTCTGGGCGGTCGCACTGCTCATCGTGGTCCCGGCAGTGGCGTTCGGAATCGGGTACGCGGTGTGGAACGTGCCCTCGCCGGATTCGATCGCGCAGGACACCGCGCAGACCGTGGTGCTGAAGAACGCGGACGGGTCAGAGCTGACCCGGATCGTGCCGTCGTCGGGAGACCGGACGATGATCCAGGACGCCTCCCAGGACGTGTCCAGGTCGATGCGGGACGCCACGACCGCCGCCGAGGACCCGACCTTCTACCAGAACTGGGGTTTCGACTTCACCGGGATTCTGCGGGCCGTGTGGGGCCAGCTGACCGGAGCGGACGACGGGGGCGGGTCGACGTTGACCCAGCAGTACATCAAGTTGTCGACCGGAGCGGACCAGCACACGTACTTCCGGAAGTTCAAGGAGATCGTGCTGGCGGTCAAGCTGTCCCGCGAGCAGTCCAAGAACGACATTCTCACCGCGTATCTCAACACCGCCTACTACGGGCGGGGTGCGTACGGGATTCACGCGGCCGCCCACACGTATTTCGGGAAGGACCCCAAGGCCCTCGACCCGAGCGAGGCGGCGCTGCTGGCCGGCATGGTGCAGGCACCGTCGAACAACGACCCGCGGATCAACCCTGCCCAGGGGGAGGCCCGGTGGACGTACGTGGCCGATCAGATGGAGCGCACCCACGCCGTCACCCCGGAGCAACGCGCCGACATGCATCTGCCATCGACCGTGTCCGGGGACGATTCCGGCGCCGGAGGTCTGTCGGGGACGCAGTACCAGATCCGGCAGCAGGTGATGGCCGAGCTGGACCGGGAGGGGTTCGACCAGCAGACGCTGGCCCAGCACGGCTACACCGTGATGACCACGATCGACCCGCAGGCCGAGAGCGCGGCCGAGCGCGCCGTGCAGTCGGTGATGTCCGGCCAGCCGAACACCCTGCATCCGGCTCTGGTGGCCGTGGACCCCAAGACCGGCGGGGTGCGGGCGTACTACGGGGGGAGCGGCCCGGCGGGATCGTTCGACTACGCGAACGCGCCGCAGCAGCCGGGGTCGTCGTTCAAACCGTTCGTGGCCCTGGCCGGATTGGAGCAGAACCGCGGCCTTGGCGACCTCTATGACGGCTCGTCGCCGCGCACGATCGCGGGCACGACGTTCGCCAACAACCCGGGTGTGCGCTGTGACGACCCGCAGCACTGCAGCCTGCGCGAGGCGATGACGAAGTCGGTGAACACCGTGTTCGTCGACCTCGGCGTGCAAGTAGGCACCACCAACGTGGCCCAGGCCGCCCACCAGGCGGGCATCCCGGAACAACTCAACGGTCAACCCACCCTGCGCAACGCCGACGGCACGATCGCCGCCGGCATCTCGCTGGGCATGTACCCGGTGCGGACCATCGACATGGCCGGGGCGTATGCCACGTTCGCCAACGACGGGATGCGCACCCAACCGAGATTTGTGGCCCAGGTCGTGGACAACAGCACGGGGGAGGTCGTCCGTGACTTCGCGCCTCACCCGCAGGCCGCCTTCGACCAGGACGATGCCGACCGCAACGCCAACCTGGCCGCCAACGTCACCGAGTCCCTGTTGCCGGTGGCCGCGCACTCCCAGGTGCCCCTGGCCGGCGGCCGACCGGTGGCGTCGAAGACCGGGACGCACCAGTTGGGCCCAGGTGACTCCCTGGACAACGAGAAGGCATGGATGGTCGGGTACACCCCGCAGATCTCCACGGCGGTGTCGATGAGCGCGGGGGACGCCCAAAACCCGGTGCTTCCGTTGCGGGACGCCAAGGGCAATCCGGTCTTCGGCGCCACCCTGCCGGGGCATGTCTGGCAGCAGTTCATGAACATCTACCTGGCCGGCAAGCCGGTCATCCCGTTCCGCCCAGCCCAGCCCATCGGGCAGTTCTTCCCGCCCGCACCGTCCACGACGACCCCGCCACCGTCGAGCTCCAGCACGCCGCCGCCGACGACGACGAGTGAAACGGAGACCTCGACCAGCGAGACGCCGGAGCCGTCGGACACGACGTCACCGTCGTCCAGCGAGACGTCATTGAGCCCTGTCTGCGGACCGATTTCGTGTAGTCCCGGCGGGCAATAGGCGCGTTTACTTCGGCTGTGCCGAAGTGCCGGACGGTGCGTACAGGGAGTGGGAGTGGCGGCGTTGGGGCCTGCTCATCAGCCCAGACCGGGCTGCCTCGTGAACCGGCCATGATCACACGCCCGTGATCACACATGATGAAGGACTTTCGACCTTGTAACGGTCTGGCGTGGCGGTGCCATGGTCGAGCCATGAACGTTTTTCCCGCCGCGCTGGGACTAGCGCCCGAGCGGATCGCGGAGATCATCGGTCTGGCCGGCAGGGCATCGTCGTCGCACAACAGCCAACCCTGGCGATTCCGGGTCACGCCGGAGGTCATCGAGGTCCACGCCGACACCCTGATGCCCCGCACCGACCCGCGGGATGTGGAGCGCCGACTCGCGTGCGGTGCGGCGCTGTTCAACCTCCGACTGGCATTGGAGCATTTCGGGGTGCGTCCTTCGGTCACGCTCATCCCGCGCGCGAACGAGCCGACACTGGTGGCGCAGGTGCGGCGGAGAGGGTACGCGAATCCCGCGGCCGAGCAGCGCAAGCTCTTCAGCGCGATCACCACGGCGGGAACGGACCCCTGCCCGTTCCTACCAACCGCGGTGAGTGGAGCCGATCGTCGCGCGCTCGCGGGTGCCGTTCATGCCGAGCACGGATGGTTGCACATCGTGGATCGCTCGCAGCGAGCAGAGGTGGCACGGTGGACCGCTGGGTCCAGGGCGTCCGCGGCGGAAGTGCAGGGCAAGGACCCCGATCACGATCCGCTGATGGTCGTGCTGTGCTCGCACACCAGGACCCGCGTCGGAGACGTGCAGGCCGGGCAGGCGCTGCAGCGCATGCTGCTGACCGCGACATCGCTGGGCCTGGTGGTGTCGTCCCTGTCCCCGATGGTCGCGGTGCCGGAAACCAGGGAGAGGCTCGCGAAGCTGCTGTGTGACACGCTGTATCCGCAGGCATTGCTCCACATCGGGTACGGCGAGGTGGCGGCGGCGCGGCGCGAGCAACCTGGCGCGACGCCGCTGGAGGATCACACGCACGCGGACAACGTCGCATGAGTCGCCGGACTGTCTCAGGATTTGACGTCCCACGCCCGCAGCAGGATCAGGGCTGCTGACAGGACCGCCGCCAGCACAAAACCGGTGACCTCACCGAGCACCAAGCACAGTAGCGCGATACCCGCCGACGAGACAGCCAGCCCGGTAGGAAGCGATACGCGCGCACGCGCTTTCCGGCGGCGGCGCCTGCAGGTCAATTTCCGCGCGAACTGGGGGTCTTCGTGGCTCAACTGATGCTCGATCTCCGCGAGTCGTCGACGTTCGTCCCGGGGCAGCATGCCGAGGACGATCCGCCAGGCACGCGGTGAACGGCAGAGTCCAAGGACCCGGATGGGACCTTCAGAATGCGATCTGGCAGCGGAACTCGCTGGTGAGACGTTCGAGGAACTCGACGCTCTCATCGCGTTCGAGCGTTGCCCCGCGCAGCCGGTCCCAGGAGTCGACGAACAGTTCGAAGTCCTGCTCGTCCTCGATGTAGATGCCACCGGCGGCGTGTTCCACGAACACGAAGTCCCTGGTCGCGTCCGAGAACCGCATGATGGTGAAATCGTTCGGGGCGAACGAGAGCTTCGCGTCGAACGGCAGCACGTGGATGGAGGTCTTGGGGTAGCGCTGGTCGAGTTCGAGCAGGTGCTGCACCTGATCCAGCGCTACCGACGGATTCGGACCACCCGGCATCCGTCGGAAGGCGCCCTCGCCGAGGATGAACCGGTAGTAGGGCGGGTGGTGGAGGTCGAACACGTGCTTGCGGTCCAACCGGTTGCGCACCAGCGCGGTCACGTCGGCGGATCGGGCCTGGCGAAACTGGGTGAGCATGTAGTGCTCGGACTGCAGCGGCCCCGGGATGCGCTCGCCATGCCAGCTCAGTATCTCGGTGGCGGCCGGTTCCAGGTCGGTGAAGGTGCGGAACCAGTGGGGCACCGCCGCGCGGTAGCCGGACCACTGGCCGCGTTTCCCGCCGCCCGAGCGAGCCAACTCGATCAGCATCTCGGAATCGGTGTCGCTGACGCCGAATGCCTCCAGCATGTGCTTGAGGTCGTTCAGCTTGACCGACACGGACCCCGACTCGATCTTGTTGATCTTCGCCTGCCCGCAGCCGAGCAGGGCGGCGACGTCCTGCTGCGTCAAGCCGGCTGCCGCCCGGGCGTGGCGGAGTTCGTTGCCGAGCTGTCTGCGACGCGATGTCACAGACACCGGGTTTTCACTCTTGCCTCGCGGGGAGCCCACGGGTGGATCACTGTAACGGACACTGTCCAACGCGTGGCCGGATACCGGACTACGTTCAGCGTCCGAGGAATATTCCGTCGTGACGGTCCTCTCCCGGGCGTCACCGGTCCTACCGGGCATCACCGGTCGAACTGGCCGGCACGGGCGGCTTCGAGAAAGGCGTTCCACTCGTCGTCAGCGAAGACCAGTACGGGACCGCCGCCCGCCAGCTTGCTGTCCCGCAGGCCGACGACACCATGCACACCCAGGTTGACCTCGACGCAGTTGCCGCCGTTGGGTCCGCAGAGGCCGGGGGACTCCCAGCGGTGACCGGCGAACAGATCAGCCACTGTGGACGGATCGTAGGGTTGCATCCGTAGCTCCTGGATCGGCTTGTCGACTCGATTAATCGCAGATTATGATCTATCTCAACAGCCTCGGGGAGGCGCCGCAAGGGAGGTGCCGGGCATGAGGGACCTGACGGGGTTCGCCGACGCCGCATGCGGCGACGACCAGGTCACCCGCACGGAGACGCCGTTTCTGGTGTGCGGGACTCTGCACGGACGGCCAGTGCGTACGGCGGTCGCCAATCCGGCCGAGGTGCTGGCGGAGATCGTGCGCTGGTGCACCGAGGACCCCGAGGTCACCGGGTACTGGCTGGTGGACAGCGACTATCGCGAAACGATCTCGCTGGTCGCCCGCTTCAAACCCGGGCACGTCGGTGAGTCACGACGTGTCGCACACGTGTTCCAGTTGCGTCCCGGGGCCGCGCAAGGGGG
>JBPYFK010000155.1:0-28149 GCA_051984675.1 Pseudonocardiaceae bacterium
ATGGTGCCGATCCAGTTGAAGAACTTGATCCCGGTCGGTACCGCGATGAGGAAGGTCGTGAAGGAAAAGAACGGCAGGAGCACGGCGCCGGTGGCGAACATGTGATGGGCCCACACCACCACCGACAGCACGCTGATGGTCAGGGTGGCGAACACCAGGCCGGTGTAGCCGAACAGCGGTTTCCGGGAGAACACCGGGATGATCTCGGTGATGATCCCGAAGAACGGCAGCGCGACGATGTAGACCTCGGGATGGCCGAAGAACCAGAACAGGTGCTGCCACATGATCGCCCCGCCGTTGGCCGGGTCGAAGACGTGCGCCCCGAGGTGCCGGTCAGCCAGCAGCCCGAACAGCGCGGCGGTCAGGATCGGGAAGGCCATGAGGATCAGCACGCTGGTGAGCAGGATGTTCCAGGTGAAGATCGGCATCCGAAACATCGTCATGCCGGGCGCGCGCAGGCAGATGACGGTCGTGAGCATGTTGACCCCGCCGAGGATCGTGCCCAGACCGGAGACGATCAGGCCCGCGATCCAGAGGTCACCGCCGTATCCCGGCGAAGCCGCGCCGCCCGCGAGCGGCGTGTAAGCGGTCCAGCCGAAGTCGGCGGCCCCGCCGGGCATGACGAAACCGCTGAGCACGATCAGCCCGCCGAACAGGAACAGCCAGTACGAGAACGCGTTCAGCCGGGGAAACGCGACGTCGGGGGCGCCGATCTGCAACGGCAGCACGCAGTTGGCGAATCCGAACAGGATCGGGGTCGCGAACAGCAGCAACATGATCGTGCCGTGCATGGTGAACAGCTGGTTGAACTGCTCCTGGGACAGGAACTGCAGCCCCGGCTGCGCCAGTTCGCCGCGCATCAGCAGCGCCATCGCGCCGCCGACCAGGAAGAACCCGAACGCGGTCACGGTGTAGAGCACACCGATGTCCTTCGGATCGGTCGTGCGCGTCAGAGCCAGCAACGTCGACCCCTTGCGGGCTCGACGGATCACCCGGGGACGTGCCGGCGCCGGGCTAGGACGTGCACCCAATGTGGCCATTCCAACCTCCGTGGGTCAGCCGCCGGTGTTGGGTTCGCCTGTGGTGGTTCACCGCTGTGTCGGACGATCATCGCGCCCCCGGCCGGTCCCAGGTCAAGCTTCGTCCGCGTGAAAGTCACCCAAATGGACGCAGCTGGGTGGAGGGCGGCGGGTCTCAGGAGGCCAGCGCTCCGAGGGCCATCCGGTGCAGGAGCGCTGCCATGGCGTCGGAGTTCAGGTGCGCGCTGTACGGCGTCGAGTTGATCAGGCCGAGGACGGCGTGGACGGCGGCGCGGGCGCTGGGTTCGTCGAGTTCCGGCCGGGCGGTGCGCAGCGCGGACACCCACACCTCCACGTAGCGCCGCTGCAGCTCGCGGACCCGGTGGTGGTCGGGGTCGGCGAGGTTGCCCAGATCGCGCAGGTGCACGGTGATCAACGCCGGGTTCGACAGGGCGAACTCGACATGCCAGCGCACGAGGTCGTCCAGGGCGCTGTGCACGTCATCAGCCGCCTCGACCCGGCCCGCACCACCGAGCAGTAGCTTGTCGCTGATCGACGTCAGCATCTCCCCGAGCATCGCGTCCTTGCTGCGGAAATGCCGGTAAAGGGCGGGGCCGGAAATGCCCACGGCGGCGCCGATGTCGTCGATGCCCACGCCGTGGAACCCGTGCCGGGCGAACAGCTCGGCGGCAGCGCCGAGGATCTGCTCCCGGCGCGAGACACCCTGTCGTGTCGTGCCCTGGCGCGAGGGGTTTGCTTTCACACCCATCCGTCAGATACTAGACGACAAGGTTAGTCAGCGTTAACATGCGAGCGCGAAGTTAACGATGACTAACACACAGTCGGTGTTGAGTGGAGGTGGGCGCGAGCGTCATGGAGACCTCAGCGATGCCGATCGGTTCGGTCCTGTCCAGCGCGGTCGATCCAGGGTCGGATGCCTTCGCGCGGAACACCGACCACCACCGGAGGCTCGTCGGCGACCTGAACGACCGGCTGGCGCAAGCGCGTGCCGGTGGCCCGGAGAAGGCCCGGGCGCGTCACGTGGAGCGTGGCAAGCTCCTCCCCCGAGATCGGGTCGACGCGCTGCTGGACCGGGGGTCGCCGTTCCTGGAGCTGTCCCCGCTGGCCGCCACCGAGATGTACGACGACGAGGCGCCCTCGGCCGGGATCATCACCGGCGTCGGCCGGGTCAGCGGGCGCGAGTGCGTCGTCGTGGCCAATGACGCGACCGTCAAGGGCGGCACCTACTACCCGATCACGGTCAAGAAACACCTCCGTGCCCAGGAGGTCGCGCTGCACAATCAGCTGCCGTGCGTCTACCTGGTCGACTCCGGCGGGGCGTTCCTGCCCAGACAGGACGAGGTGTTCCCGGACCGCGAGCACTTCGGCCGGATCTTCTACAACCAGGCGACCATGTCCTCGCTGGGTATCCCGCAGATCGCCGCCGTTCTTGGTTCCTGCACCGCAGGCGGTGCCTACGTCCCCGCGATGAGCGACGAAGCGGTGATCGTCCGCGACCAGGGCACGATCTTCCTCGGTGGTCCGCCCCTGGTGAAAGCCGCCACCGGCGCGGAGGTCACCGCCGAGGAGCTAGGTGGCGGCGAACTGCATTCGCGCACCTCCGGCGTCACCGACCACCTCGCGGTCAACGACGCGGACGCGCTGCGCATCGTGCGCTCGATCGTCAGCACCCTGGGCCCCCGCGACCCGCGCCCGTGGGACGTGATCCCCACCGAGGAACCCGCGGTCGACCCGGACGAGCTGTACGGCGTGGTGCCCACCGACACGCGCACGCCCTACGACGTGCATGAAGTGATCGCGCGGATCGTCGACGGCAGCCGGTTCTCCGAGTTCAAACGCGACTACGGGTCCACTTTGGTCACCGGTTTCGCGCGTATCCACGGCCATCCGGTCGGGATCGTCGCCAACAACGGCATCCTGTTCAGCGAGTCAGCGCTCAAGGGCGCACATTTCATCGAACTGTGCGACCGCCGCTCGATTCCGCTGGTGTTCCTGCAGAACATCTCCGGGTTCATGGTCGGCAAGGAGTACGAGGCGGGCGGAATCGCCAAGCACGGCGCCAAGATGGTCACGGCCGTCGCCTGTGCGCGCGTGCCGAAGTTCACCGTCGTCATCGGCGGCTCCTTCGGAGCCGGGAACTACTCGATGTGCGGGCGGGCGTACTCGCCGCGCTTCCTGTGGATGTGGCCGAACGCGCGGATCTCGGTCATGGGTGGTGAGCAGGCCGCGTCGGTGCTGGCGACCGTACGCCGAGACCAGGTCGAAGCACGGGGCGAGCAGTGGTCGGCGGAGGACGAAGAGCGCTTCAAGCAGCCGATCCGCGACCAGTACGAGAGCCAGGGCCACCCGTACTACTCGACAGCGCGCCTGTGGGACGACGGCGTGATCGACCCGAAGCAGACCCGCACGGTGCTCGGGCTGGCGGTGGCGGCCGCCGCGAACGCGCCGCTGGAACCGGTCAACTACGGCGTCTTTCGGATGTGAAGGTGCTTTGTCGATGTTGAAGGTGCTTTGTCGATGTTGAAGGTGCGTTGTCGATGTTGAGGGCATTTCGGCGATGTTGAGGAGTGAGATGGACACGGTACTCGTCGCCAACCGCGGTGAGATCGCGGTGCGCGTGATCCGCACGATGCGCCGGCTGGGTATCCGCTCCGTCGCGGTGTACAGCGATGCCGACGCGTCGGCTCGGCATGTCACGGAAGCCGACATCGCTGTCCACATCGGACCGCGTAGCGCCGCCGAGAGCTACCTCGACATCGAGCGCATCGTGGATGCGGCCAAGCGGACCGGCGCGCAGGCCGTCCACCCTGGTTACGGCTTCCTCGCGGAGAACGCCGAGTTCGCCCGAGCGTGCGCGAAAGCGGAGCTGATCTTCATCGGACCGCCGGCCGCGGCGATCGAGTCGATGGGCGACAAGATCCGCGCCCGAAGTACGGTGACCGGCGCTGGCGTTCCGGTCGTGCCCGGGCGCAGTGAGCCAGGAATGTCCAATGAGGACATTGTTGTGGCGGCGCGCGAGGTCGGGTTCCCGGTGCTGCTCAAGCCCTCCGCAGGTGGTGGAGGCAAGGGCATGCGCACCGTTTTCGAGGAGTCCGCGTTGCCGGACCAGATCGTCTCGGCACGGCGGGAAGCGCAGGCGTCCTTCGGTGACGGCACGCTGTTCGTCGAACGGTTCGTCCGCTGTCCTCGGCACATCGAGGTGCAGGTGCTGGCCGACGAGCACGGCAACGTCGTGCACCTCGGCGAGCGCGAGTGCAGCCTGCAACGCCGGCACCAGAAGATCGTCGAAGAGGCGCCGTCCGCGCTGCTCGACGAGCCGACCCGGCACCGGATCGGTGCGGCGGCGGTCGACGTCGCTCGCGCGGTCGGATACGTCGGCGCCGGCACGGTCGAGTTCATCGTCTCGGCGGAGGCGCCGGACGAGTTCTTCTTCATGGAGATGAACACCCGGCTGCAGGTCGAGCACCCGGTCACCGAGCTGGTCACCTCCGTCGGCCGGGAACGAGGAATCGACCTGGTCGAATGGCAGGTGCGGGTGGCCTCCGGCGAGCGCCTGCCGTTCGCGCAGGACGACCTGTGGCTCGACGGCCACGCGGTCGAAGCCCGGGTCTACGCCGAAGATCCGAGCCGGGGTTTCCTGCCGACCGGCGGGAAAGTGCATGTCGTGCACGAACCCGCCGAGCCGGGAATCCGGGTGGACTCGGGGCTGTCCGCCGGTATGGAGGTCGGGTCGGACTACGACCCGCTGCTGGCCAAGATCGTCGCGTGGGCGCCGACCCGGTCGAGCGCCCTACGGCGGCTCGACGCCGCGCTGGCCGACACGGCCATCCTCGGCGTCCGCACCAACACCGCGTTCTTGCGTGCGCTGGTGGCCGACGACCAGGTGCAAGCCGGCAGCGCCGACACCGGGCTGGTCGAGCGGCACCTCGATTCCCTGGTCCGGGTGGGTGGGCCTGTCCCAGACGGCGTCTACGTCGCCGCCGCCTTGGAACGCCTGGCCGCGCTGGAGCCGACCGGTCAGGTCGTCGACCCGTGGGACGTGCCGAGCGGATGGCGGCTCGGTGAACCCGCCTGGAGCGTCTGGCACTTCACGGCAGGAGAGCAGCCGGTCGCGGTGCACGTGCGGGGACGCGCACGGGACGCCGAGGTCGTGATCCGCAAGGATGCCGCGCCCGACGATCCGCGACGTTTCCCCAGCGCGAGCGCGCACGTCGTGGACGCCGACACGCTGGTGGTGGCCTGCGACGGGCGCACCCGCCACTACCGCTTCGCCCGCATCGGGCGGGACACCTGGCTCGCTTGCGACGGCCGGTCCTGGGTGCTGGCCGAGCACGAGCTGCTCGACGAACCCGACACCACGGCGTCGGCGGCGGGCGGGAACGTCACCAGCCCCATGCCCGGAACCGTGCTGGAAGCCGACGTTTCCCCCGGCGACCGCGTCCGAGCAGGGCAAACCCTGTTCGTGGTGGAGGCGATGAAGATGGAGCACACCGTCACAGCACCGGCGGACGCCACCGTCTCCGCCGTCTACGTCCGAGCCGGACAGCCGGTCGAACTCGACCAGCAGCTGGCCATCCTCACCATCGGTCATCCCGAGGAGTGACAACCATGGTCGACTATCAGCTCAGCGACGAGCACGAAGCGCTGCGGCAGAGCGTGGAAACCTTCGCGCGCAAGGAAGTCGCGCCTGTTATCGCGGACTACTACGAGCGCGCCGAATTCCCCTACCCGCTCGTGCGGGCCATGGGCGAGATGGGACTGCTGGGACTGCCGTTCCCCGAAGCCTACGGCGGGATGGGCGGCGACTACTTCGCGCTGTGCCTGGCGCTGGAAGAACTCGCCCGGGTGGACTCCTCCGTCGCGATCACCCTGGAAGCCGCCGTCTCCCTCGGCGCGATGCCGCTCTACCGGTTCGGCACGGAGGAGCAGAAGCAGCAGTGGCTCCCCCGGCTGTGCACGGGTGAGATCCTCGGCGCGTTCGGGCTGACCGAACCCGGTGGTGGCTCCGACGCCGGTGCGACCCGCACCAAGGCAGTCCTCGACGGTGACCAGTGGGTACTCAACGGCAGCAAAGCCTTCATCACCAACTCCGGCACCGACATCACCGGGTTCGTCACCGTGACCGCCGTGACCGGGCAGGAACCCGGCGGCGGCAAGGAAATCACCGCGATCATCGTCCCCACCGGAACGCCCGGGTTCGTGCCCGCGAAGAAGTACTCCAAGGTCGGTTGGAGTGCCTCCGACACGCACGAGCTCTCGTTCGACAACTGCCGGGTCCCGGCAGAGAACCTGCTGGGCCAGCGCGGGCGCGGATACGCGCAGTTCCTGTCGATCCTCGCCGAAGGACGGATCGCCATCGCCGCCCTCGGCGTCGGGCTCGCCCAAGGCTGCGTCGACGAATGCCTGCGCTACGTCGACCAGCGCGAGGCCTTCGGGCACAAGATCGGCGAGTACCAGGCGATCCGATTCAAGCTGGCCGACATGGAACTGCGCACGCACACGGCCCGGCTCGCCTACTACGACGCGGCGGCCCGGATGCTGCGAGGCGAACCGTTCCGCAAGCACGCGGCGATCGCCAAGCTGGCGTCGTCCAACGCGGCGATGGACAACGCCAGGGACGCCACCCAGATCTTCGGCGGCTACGGCTTCATGAACGAGACCCCGGTCGGACGCTTCTACCGGGACGCGAAGATCCTCGAAATCGGGGAAGGCACCAGCGAGGTGCAACGGATGCTCATCGCTCGCGAACTCGGCTTGCCGTGACGGCCCTACGGGCCGACGTCAGAGCCAGCCGACATCTGGGACTTTGGACCCTGCGCAACCGGCCCGGCGGCGCCGCACGATGAAGGTCCCTGCACCGGCAGGGGCGACGCTGCCGGCGAAGGCAGTCGGGGGGATACCTTCGCCGGCAGCGGCATGTTCGGGCACCGGGGCCTGTACGGGGACCGGGGCCTGTTCGGGGAACGGGTTCGGGGAGCGCCAGCCGAGCCGACGCGGTCAGCCGTAGTAAGCCGGACCGCGCGGGATCGTGATCTCGGTTTCGGTGGGAGTCTGTGCGCCCGCATCCGTGGCAGCGGGATTGCGGGGGCCGCCGTGCTGGGCCGAGGGCGGTTGCTGCCCACCGGCACCGCCGGGGCCGAGCGGGCCGCCCAACCGTTGTGCGGACGCCTGGCCAGGCCACTCGCCCTGCGGCCACGCCGGCTGTGACTCGGGCTGCTGCATCCCGAGATGCATCGGATTCTGCGGCGCACCTTGCTGGGCGGGATTCTGGTGGACAGCGGTCTGCTCAGCCGGATCGGTCTCACCGGGGCCCTGCTGAACAGGACTCTGTTGCGGCGGGTTCGGCGGGGCCGGGTTGGGCTGGGCCGGGTTCTGTGGACCGGCGCTCGGTGGACCCGGATTCTGCGGAGGGCGGCTGGGCTGCTGACCCTCCTCAGGGGCCTGCTGCTCCAGGTGGTGCAAGATCCACTCGCGGGCGAGCGCGGCCGGCGAGGTGCCTCGTCGCGCGGCGATCTCCTTGAGCTTCTCGTTGGCCATCAGCGGTAAGCGGAGCTGGTAGACCTGCGAGCCGCCGAACCGCCGGCCGGTCCCGGTCGTCTCGACGCTCTCTTCGGGCGCGAGCGCCGCCAGGTACGTCTCCAACTCGGGGTCGGGCTCGGCCGGCTGCCCGTCGGCGAACCCGCCGGTCCGCTGGTTGGCAGCCTGCTGCTGCTTGCGTCCGGTCTTCGTGCGTCCAAGAACCACGCGCACACGATAACGGTTCGGTTGCGAACCACGAGGCACTGTGCGTGCAATCACAGGCGTGTGTCGCGTGATCGATCTCGCGTGATCAGGGAAGGCCCAGGTCGGAAGGCCCCATATCGAAAATCCCGTATCGGAAGACCCGGTATCGCAAGCCCCAGGATGTCCCGATGCGGCCCAGACATGGAGGACCCCCGCGCCAGGGGAATGAACGCGGGGGTCGGAGGGGATCTCCACAGGTGCTGACCGGGGGTGTGTCAGCGCCCCGATTGTGGCATGCGCCGCACTGTTTGGGGAGGGATGCGTTGCTGGTTCCCTGCCGCTGTGCGGGTGATTCGAGTGAATGTGCAGGTGAGCCCCCAGTGAATCGCCTTCACCGGCGAGCGCGTTCGCCTCGTTGCTGCCAAGCTGGCGGACTGTCGCCGGGACTTTCGACTCTGCCCCATCGGGCCGGGCCGCTGATCCAATGTGGATCGCTCGTGCCGCCGACTACGGAGCGTCGAACACGAATCACTCCGTGGGGGGCTATGGGATGAGGTAACGAATGGATAACCTGCGGCGGAAATCCGAGTCGGGGAGGCACCATGTACGGGTCGCTCGACGTGCGCAAATTCCTGTGGGAGCGCGACGAGGGCGCCATGCGGTCGGGCAGTGTGCCGGCACCGCGCAGTGGCGAACCAACGCGCATTTCGATCGAGCAAGTGCGCCGGGCCAGGCTTGCTGTCGCTCGCGGGGCCAGAAGCGCCGAAGACTGCAAACAACTGCTTGAGATGTTGGGCCTGGCGCCGGACGACGAGAACGGGGACCCGCCGGTGTCCCGGTAGTTCCTGCTGGCGAGCATTACGGAACAGGATTGTTCCGGTGGTCGGGTCTGCTGCGCCCGTTAACTGGCCAGGTCGCTTCGCGGATGTCAACTGTCGTGCCCGTCAGTTGTGCACTGACGGGCACGTCGCGGTAACTTGCTGTGTTGTAGTTGATCATCCGTTCGTGGACGGTGGTGCTCTCGGTCGAAGGAGAGACTCGCTGTCCGTGTCGTCCTTGCCGGAGCCGCAATTGCCTCAGCAGGCGCGGGCCAAAGCCACCCGTGACGCCATCCTGGTCGCCGCTGCGGAGGAGTTCGACCGTGCGGGTTACCAAGCGACTCCGTTGAGCGCCATCCTGCGCCGCAGCCGGGTCACCAAGGGCGCCTTCTACTTCCACTTCCGCTCGAAGGAGTCGCTGGCGGTAGCGCTCATCCAGGCGCAGAACCAGAGGTGGCCGCGCCTGGGCCAGCAGTGGCTACGCCGCGGGCTGGACCCGCTGACCACCGCAATCGGCATGATCGACGAATCGGCTCGCCTGATCCACGAAGACGTGGTCCTTCGTGCGGGTGTTCGGCTGGCGTGCCGGCCAGCCGAACCGGAGATGGCCGTGTGGCTGCCCTACCCGGCTTGGGAGCAGATGCTCAGCGAGCTGTTACGGCGCTCGGCCGAACAGGGCTTGCTGCGGGACGGGGTTGATCCTGAAGCGGCAGCACGCGTGCTGCACGCCGTCGTCGTGGGAGCCCGGGAGATCGGAGCCGAGGTCCCGTCCCGGGTCGACCTGCCCAGCCGGGTCGCGGAGATGTGGCGGGTACTGCTGCCGGGCATCGCGAGTTCCGAGTGGTGGCGGAACAGCCAACTCGCGAGGAAATTCACCGAGGGTGTGGCCCCGTCGGCCGCCGGGAACAACCCGGAATCGCAGGGGTAGTCCCAGCTCGCGGTCGGTGTGGGTACCCCGGTTTTGATCGTCGTGCGTGTGTGTCGTAAGCTTTCACTGCTCCCAACGGGGGGCTCCCGAGAGGGAGCCGGTTGGAGGCAAGGCCAGGAGTTCGGCTGAACGGCCAAGCCCCCATCGTCTAGCGGCCTAGGACGCCGCCCTTTCAAGGCGGTAGCGCGGGTTCGAATCCCGTTGGGGGTACTGGAACAATAGAACAGTGCAACAGCATGGCCCAGTGGCGCAGTTGGTTAGCGCGCCGCCCTGTCACGGCGGAGGTCGCGGGTTCGAGTCCCGTCTGGGTCGCCAAGCGTCGGCAACGAGCCGGACGCTCCTTGGCCAGGTAGCTCAGTTGGTACGAGCGTCCGCCTGAAAAGCGGAAGGTCGGCGGTTCGACCCCGCCCCTGGCCACGCCACTGACCTGCACAAACGGCCCCCGTCGAGATCGACGGGGGCCGTTCAGTCTCAATTCCAGTCTCAACGGGTTCTCCGTCGGTCTTCCAGAAGCAGGCGTTGAGTCGGCTGGCGAGGTCTTGGTTGCGTTCCGCCGTCAGCGCGCTTCGCTGATGACCGACCACTGAACAAAACCCAGTGATCACGTTCTGCGGGCTGGGGCGCTGAGCTTTCGCGATCTCGTCGAACGTGAGTTCGTCGATCAGTTCCGCGCTCAAACCTGCAAGAGAGCGCTATGAACGCGAGAGTCCGGGCGGGCAACTGCGTCACGGTCGCTCGGCGGCCAGTGTTATACGGCGGCGAAGCCGTCCTAGCTTCCGGTTAGGAGGGGTCATCTGTTTGCTGCTTCGTCAAGTGGGCGAGGCTGCTGCGGATGATCAGGGTGTCGGGGTGGTCGGGACCCAACACCCGCAACCGATCAGCCAGCAGCTCTTCCAGTGCGGCTGCTGCCCCTGCCACGTCGCCGGATTCCCCACGCCAGTGGGCGAGATTGCTGCGCGCGGTGAGGGTCTCCCGCGAGGACGCAGTCACCCACACCACCAACTCCGCCCTACCGGAGGCCCACACGCGCTCGGCATAGTCCAACGCAACCTGGGTCTTGCCCACCCCACCTAATCCGGAGCCCACAACCGAGTCCGAGGCCAACACCGTCGCATTCCCGGACTCCAACACTCGCGCCAGCACACTGGTGACGTCCGGTCCTGAAACGCCGCCGCCCGCGGCGGGAAGCTGCCAGCCCGGTACGGCAAGCCGACCAACGCGTGCCCAGTACTGTGGAAGTGCACGCCACTCTCGATCACATTGGCCTGCACCACATTCTCGGCTGCACCCGACATCACATTGCTCGTGGCCGCATCCCGGGCTGGATCGCGAGGACGATCATTGACCCGGCGAGTATCCCAACTACGCGCCCTACCGAAACTGCGAATCCAAACATCGCTGGTGGGGCGGCTCGCCGGCGGTTCGCCTCCTCGGCTGAGCGCGCTCCAAGCCGTGCGGAAACGACCCCCGTCGAAATCGACGGGGGTCGTCTAGCCCCAACGGGTGTTCAGTCGGTCTGCCAGAAGTAGGCGTTGAGCCGGTTGGCGAGGTCGCGCTTGATCTCCGCCGTCACGTGCATGTACCGCTGCTTCATGGTGATGGTCGACCACCCCATGAAGTCCATGACGGTCCGATCCGGCACGCCGAGGATCAGCAACACCGTCGCTGCGGTGTGCCGCGCGTCGTGTAGCCGGGTCTCGCGCACTCCCGTGTCGGACAGAAGCTCCTTCCATTCGTCGAGATCGCGTCGAGGGTCAATCGGCTTACCGGTCGGCTGAGTGAACATCCAGTCACTCTCGTGCCAGTCGGTGCCCGCGTGCTCGCGTTCGGCGTCCTGCTTCCTGCGGTGCCGCATGAGGAGGTCGAACACTTCGTCGGGCAGGGCGATCGTGCGACGACCGGCTTTGGACTTCACGTCGACCTCGACCAGGCCGCCGCCGCGCCGTTGCGGGCACATCCGGGCGTGGTCGGTGCAATCCTTCGAACACGGTGGCGGGCATGGCTTGCGCTTGTGGCGCTTGCAGTCCTCTCGGCACGGCTTGATCTTGTGATACTTCGCCCCGCAGGCGTGCGGGTCGGCGCAGCCGTGCTGCCACGTCTGCCGTTGCAGAGCTTTACGGATGCGTAGCGTCCGGTTCTGCTCGTCGAGCTGGGACCACTTCACGCCGAGCGCTTCGCCCTGTCGACTACCAAGGGATAGGGCGATCACGAACCGCACTCCATTGCGCCGCTCCAGCGCGGCTTTCAGCACGCGCTGAATTTCGTTCGCGTTCAGTGGCTCAATCTCCTCATCCTCGACCCGAGGAGCCTTAGCCAGCGCGGCAGTGTTCCGGGTGATGTGACCGCGCTTCTCGGCTTCGCCGAAGGCGGTCCTGACGGTTCGGTGAACCTGGTGTGCCGTAGCGGGCTTGAGCCCGGACCTGATCATCTTGTTGTAGAACTTCTCGAAGTGCTCCGGCTGGATTCGGTTGAGCTTGTGCGCGCCGAGTCCCGGGATCAGGTGCTTGTAGACGGCCGTCTGGTAACCCTTCATGGTCTTGTAGCGGCAGGTCAGCGGGGCGATGTTCTCGACCCAGTGCGTGAGCCACTTCTTGACGGTCCAAACCTGGCCAGGCTTGCGGACGTTGCCGGAGTCCCGCTCCTGTTCGAGTTCCTGGATCTTGTTGATGACCTCCTGCTTGTCCTTCCGCATGATGTGTCGCCGATCGGCCGTTCCGTCGTCGCGGATTCCCATGGTGACGCGGCCGTGCCAGTAACCGTCCCTGCCGAAGTAGAGGGCTGACCGGCCGTTGGCGTTCTTCGGTCGCTTGCTGCTCAAGGGATCTCCTTATGCGGCGCGCTGGCAGGCGGACTGCTGGGTGACAAGGCGTGCGGCGTACTCGTCAATTGCGGATTTGGGCACTCGCCGGAGTCGGCCGATGTGGACCGAGTCGAGTTCGCCGGAGCGGACTAGGGCGAAGGCCTTGGTCCGGCCGATGCCGAGTTGCTGCGCGGCTTCTTCGACGGTGAACAGCACCCGGCCTGGCATTTGGCGCGGTTGGGGCACGGATGGCGCGTGCTGCTGTTCCTGGTGCTCCTGCTGGTCGGCCAGCAGAGCGGCGAGTTTGGCCAATGTGGCGGCGATTTCGGCAGAGCGGTCGGTCATGCGGCCCCCCGCGTGCCGGACTGACCGGGGGTATCCGTCCCAGCCGTCCCAAGCGTCCCGATGCTGGTCAGGCTGGGACGCTTTGATTCGGTGGGACGCTTTGATCCGTCCCAGTGCGTCAAGGCGTCCCGCGCTGAGCTGGGGTGGGACGGTTGGGACGCTTGGGACGGTTCGCCCTGTGGTGAGGGGCAGTAGCGGGTCCAGGCGTCGAGGAAGTCGCTGCGGCGGTAGCCCTTGGTCTGGGTGCCGTCGGGAAAGCGGACGTTGCTGGACTTGATGTCGAACTCCGCCAGGAGCCGGCCGAGCTTGGCCTGAGTGAGGCCGTGTGCGCTGTAGTCGCGCCAGGGAGCCTCGGCGTCGGCGTTGAGCTGGCGGATGAGTTCGGCGCTGGACATCGCCGGCTGGTCACCGAAGATCTTGCGGCAGTCGACGAGCAGCCGCGTACGTAGGGAGCCCTCGTTGTTGCCTTCGGCTTCAGCGATGAGGTCCACGGCGGCGTTGCGGGCCCGGTCGGGCCAGTGGCCTCCGGCGTGGTCGGCGACGATGATCAGGGGTTCCCAGGTGTCGGCGGCGCGGTCCTCCACCGGCATGGAAGGCTCGGCCCGTTCCAGCACCGCGAGGGCGGCGCTGAGCCATTCCGTGAGCCGAGCGCACAGCATTTGCAACGGCGGCCTATCGCGCCGGTACCGGTAGGGGGCGACCGTCTCGCCGGGGGCGCGGCGGCGCATGCGGACTACGACGGCGCGGTCCTCGATGGTGTCGGGCATGGCGCCGATGCCGGCGAGGGCGGCCATGGCGAACGTGGGGATCGATTCCACGCGGTTGGTGGCGGCGTCGTAGCGCTTGGCGGGGCGGTTGCGTTGGTGTCCGGCGTTGAGCAGGCCGCGTAGGTCCTCGTTGCCGTCCGCGTTGGGTCCGAAGATGGTGTCGGCCTCGTCGACGAGCATGGTGGGCGGTTCGTCGGTGATCGACCGGTACACCGCGGCTGGTGAGGCGTTGACGGTCAGGAATGGGTTGTGGCAGGTCGCCTCGACCACGTCGAGCAGCCGTGATTTGCCGCAGCGCTTTTCCGGTCCTCGGATGACCAGCCGGGGTGCGTGTGCCCAGGCGGGTTGTGCGTGGGTGGCGGCGATCCACAGCACGACTGCGTCGATGGCTTGTGGGTTGGGCAGGATGACGTATCGGGTCAGGGCGGCGTGCAGGTCGTCGAGCAGGGCGCTGCCGGTGTCGGAGGGTTGGGCGGTCATGCTGCGGACTCCAGGGGGTTGGTGGGTGTCGTTCCGGTGCGTGCCCAGATCCGGGCGGCGTTCTGATCGACCGGGCGGGCGAGTGGGCTGGGCTGGGCGCGGCGCTGGGCCAGCTGCCGCGCGGTAGGGCCGGAGGCGATACGGGACCAGTCGGCTGCGTCGGAGAGGTCGCGGGCCATGTCCTTCAGCAGTGCGGCTCGTATCTGGTCGCCGTGATCCAACTCGGCACGCAGTCGGTCGGCGGTCGCTTCGGGGGTGCGGTCGGCAATCCAGGCCAGCGCTGCGTGGATCACGGCGAGGGCTTTGCGTGGGTCGTGGTCGTCGAGCGCGCACCACTGGGGCGAGCCGGGTGCGGGCACCGGGCCGGGCCGTCCGGCGGCGGGCAGCCGCCGGGTGGCCCATTGCCGTACGGCGTCGGGGTCGGGCTGCCGGTCGGCCAGCCAGGCCCGGACGGCAGCCGGGTCGGCCGGATTCGGTAGCGACGTGTTCATGCGTAGTCACCTCCGTTCGGAGGGGTGGTGCTGCCGAGGACTTCGCGGAGCAACTCGGTGTCGAAATCGATGGGGATGACGGCGTAGGGGCGCACGGCGTCGAGGACGACGCTCGGAGCGTCGATGCGGTCGGTGGGATCGCCCCGCTGCACTAGCGTTCGGCCTTCGGCGTCGATCACGAGGGCGTAGAAGGTGGCGTTGTGCCGGTCCCAGCCGACGAGGACTTCACGGGTGGTGTCGTGGCGGGGTTCGAGGCTGTGGCGACTCATGCCGGTCTCCTTCCGTCGTGGGTGGTCAGCGGTGGCGGTTGCGGCGGGTGTCACGGGTTAAGCGGCGGTAGGTGTTCCAGGCGCGGCGGCCAGCGCGCAGGCGAAGCCCGGTGCCTCGGCAGGGCGGGCACAGGCGGACCGCGCGGAGGAACGGGGAGTGCAGGCGGCCGGTGCCACAGCAGGTGCGGCAGGTCTTGAAGGGCCAGATCACACAGGTCGCGGCGTAACCGAGAGTGATCACGATCAGGGTCAGTGGGGCGATGCCGTTGACGGTGTCGGCGGGGGTCACAAATGCCTCCACATCGGGTTTTTGGCACGCGTCGGGCCGAGCGCCGCTAGGTGCTAGGGCGCTGGGCAGGCGGGTTGGGGGTCGCTAGCGGGGACGCTAGGTCTAGCGGGTGGGGCTGCTAGGTCTAGCGGCCCCGCTGGGGCTATCCGATGTCCCGATTTCGATTACGCTCGGTGAGAGCTTGGGTGATGTCGTCGCGGTGGAAGCCGCGCCGGTTGCGGCCTTCGCCGTGCTCGTCGGTGCCCCAGACTTGGCGGTTGGCCTTCACGCCGTGGGGCTTGAGCGCGGCCGAGAGCTGGTCGGCTTCCCAACCCTCGTAGACCTCGGGGCGCAGCTCGATCAGCCGGGTGACGGCCCGTTCGTTCCACACCTTCGGCTCGGTCTCGGGCACCACGGCCAGCACGTCTTCCAGCAGCGTGTCCCGTCGGGTGGTGTCGACTTCGGGGGCTTGGCCGATGGCGTGACCAGACAGAGTGCCGGCCTGCTCGCGTAGCTGGCGGGCGTAGGCGGCGATCTTTTCGGCGGCGGGGCCGTCGATGTAGACCCCGCGCACGATGCGGGCGTCTTCGCCTTCCCCGACGAGGTAGCCGATGCCCTTGTCCTGCCAGGAGAACGTGGTGGCTCGGACACCCTGTTTGTACTTCGAGGTGCCCAGCACCATGTCGTTTTCGGTTTGGCCCTGGACCTTGAGGCAGTACCGGGTGGAGGCGTTGGCCGAGATCCCGGTGGGCAGGCTCTTGGCGTCCGGCCGCTGGGTAGCCAGGGCCAGGATGATCCCCAACGCGGGACCGCGTTTGACGAGGTCCGTGGCGATGCCTTCCAGCTCGGCGCCGTGTTGTTCGTGCTCGAACCACACCTGGCACTCGTCCACCCCGATCACGATCGGATGCAGACCCAGGGACTTCTTGTCGGCCAGCTCGGGGGTGACCTTGTTTTCCGGGCACAGGCCCTGCTTGGCCAGATCCCGGATGAGCTTCGCCCGGCGGCGCAGCTCATCCCGCAGGCCACGCATGTCCGCCACCGCCTTCTCGATCTCCTCAGGTTCGTCACCGACGCCGTGGCGGTGGGTGACCGCTTCGAGGGGGTCGAGGTCGCCGGTGCCCTTGAGGTCGTAGGTGTGCAGCTCGGTACGCGGGTCCAGCGCGGCGATGAGCAGCAGTTCGCGCAGGGTGAAGGTCTTGCCCATGCGCGGGATCGCGCCGATGACCACCGAGGTGAACATCAGCGTGAGGTCCACCCACCGGCCGCGCTGGTCAGTACCAAACGGTTGGGGCTGGAACAGGTCGACCTGTTTGCTCTTGCGCAGCGCCCAGGCGGGTTGTTTGGCCTTGCGCATGTCCTGATCTCCGACCCAGAGCACGAGGCGGCCTTCGTGCTCGCCCGGGTCGCGTTCCGGCCACACACAGCCCAAGGGGCGCCGTAGGCCGGAGGCGAGCTTGGCGCGGCGGTCCATGATGTCCCCCGGCGTGACACCCAGGGGCAGGTCGACGTCGGCCCGCCACCCTTTGCCGTCGCGGGCAATCGGCTTCGGGAACCCGATGCCGGACCCGCCTTTGGCCATGGCCTGGGTGATCTGGGAGATCCCCAGCGAGGCCAGGGCGTCTTCGACGGCGTTGCTGGTCAGCTTGGGCACCTTCGTGGACTCCACGGCCCGGCTGACCACGGGCTTGTCCGCCGGGGCACCCAGCCAGCCCAGACCGGCGGCGGCCAGGGCGACGGCGGCGTACTGGACCAGCTCCGGCAGGAGTTCGCGACCGATCAGGATCGCCGCCAATCCGGCGCTACCGAGCCCGGCGAACATGACCGCCCGTGCCCGCACGCGGCCGTCGCGCTGGATGGACAGTTTGAGGTATTCGGTGGCGTCGTTGCGGTTGGCGGCGGCTTGGCGCACCGGGTGGCCCTCGGCGTCGGTCAACCACCGCACCAGGCCGCGCACCAGGCGCAGCGCGCCCTGCGGCATCCGCGCCACCAACCGGCCGACATACACCGGGCACCGCAGGCCGTGAAACGCAGTGGTGTGCAGGGTATACCGCAGCGCCCACCGAGCCGTGTCAAGGAACTCCTGCCGCGAGGACAGCCACCCCGGCAAGATCGGCTGCCACTTCTCCCGGCGCAGCAACGGATGCGACCGCTCACCGGCAGGGGTGGGCCTGTCCACCTGTTGAGGGGGCATGACCAGCTCGCCTTCGAGTACCGGCCCGCTCGGATCGCCACCTGACTCGCTGTCCTGAGTGGACGGTCCGGCGTTCTCAGCGGGCTGCTCGGTGGCGTCGTCGGTGCTGGTCTGTGGCTGCTGGACGGGCAGGTGGTAGACCTTCGCCCCACCGGCGTCGTCTTCGTGGTTCTTGGGTCGTTGCAGGTGGTCGGTCATCACGGGACCTCCGGGGCTGGGGTGGTGTCGGTGCGGAGTAGATGGGTCAGCGCGGCGCCCATGCCGAGCACAGCCACGGGCAGGCAGGCCACGAGGGTGGTGATCCACCACGGCGCGGTGGTCATGCCGGCCGCGGTCATCAGGTGGTAGGCCACCTGGCCCAGGGCGCCGAGGATGAGGGAGCCGAGCGCGGAGACCTTCGCGAACCGGCGGGCACGCGGTGGCACCCGGCCGGACAGCCACACGCGCAGCGCGTAGGCGGCGTAGGTCTCCACCCCGATCGGCAGAGTGATCGCGGAGTTCAGCTGCACCGTGTCCCAGATCCCCGGTAGCGGGTGGACCATGCCGAACCCGGTGAGTCCGCCCAGGCCGACCCAGCCGGACCAGATCGACACGAACGCGGGCAGCGCCAGCAGCACCACCGGCCACACCGGCACGGACTCCGTCCACGGTGAGCCGGCGGTGGCGCCCGAGCGTGATGCTGGGTTCGCGCCGGCCGCTGCCTGCTCCGACGCCTCCTCACTAGCGGGGTCGGACGGCGAAGCTGGACCTCGCTCCGGCGCTGGGGCCGAGCCGGCGTCGTCTGCGGACTCAGCCGGGACGGTCTCCACGATCGGCAGCGGCTGGGTGGGCTCGTCGGACGCGTCGGTTGACTCCAAGCCGGCGACGAGGTGCAGCCGCGGAGCCGTCCCGGACTCGGCGGACTCATCGTTGCCGGCCCCGGTGGTGCCGAGCTGTTTGAGGATCTCGTTGGCCTTGCGGGCACCGATGCGGAACTCGCTCATCAGCCGGTTCCGCGAGGGAACCTCGCCGAGGTGTTGAGCCAGTTCGCATGCTCGGGGCAGCAGTTCCTCGACCGGCACCGGATAGGCGCTCTTCGGGGTAGACATCAGCCGATCACCTCCAACCGATACGCAGGATTAGGGGCGCACTCGCCCAGCCAATCCAGGCAGACCACGACGGCCTTGAACACGGCGACCAGGCCGAACGCGCCGAGCCCGGCCGTGCGAGCGAGACCGGACAGCAGCGCCAGGACGAGCAGGAGCAGCGCAGGCAACGCGGCACGCACGGTGAACTGCGCCAAGGCGCGGGTATGACGGGCAAGAAGTGCGCTCATGCGGCCTCACCCCTGCCGGTCCGTTCCTCCAGGTCCTCCGCACGCAGGTCGTCCTCGGCCGCTAGGGCGCGCAGATCGAGCACCCGGTGATAGAGGGCGGCATGCAGCGACGGGAGGTCACAGAAATCCTTGGCCAGGGCCAAGTAGGCGTCTGCCAGTTCATGGCGGGCGCGCGCCAGGTCCCGGCAGCTCTGAGGAGTTCGGCTTTCCAGGACGGCGTCGAGCGCGCGGTCTACGTAGTCGTCGGCCGCCTCAGCGCGGGCCAGCATCTCGCTCGAGAGGGTCACGGTCAGATCCGGTGTGGCAACCGGCTTTACCATCGGGTTCTCCTCACTGCTCATGTGGTGGTTGGGAGTCCCGGCCCGGCAGGTGTTCTTGGCGGAATCGGCTGCCGGGCTCGGGGTTGTTGGTGGTTGATCGGACAGGCGAATCGCCTCACTCGTCGCCGTAGAAGGCGTCTTCATGCCGCCTCACCGCTGGTCGAAGACGTGGTGTCGCTGCGCCCGGGCAGGGAATCCGGCAGCGAGCGGACCACTTGCCGCACTTGGCGACGAACCCGCCGGTGTTCTGTGGAATCCGCCGGTGTGGGCGATTGCGGGAGCACGTCCGTGACCTCGGCGTACGCCTCGTTGATCAGTACATCGATGGCAGCTTCGTCCAGGCCGTCAGGCGAGAAGTTCTGTCCGATCGGCCGGTCGGACAGCGAGCGGGCGATCGAGCGAGGTAGTGAGCCGTACCTCATGGCGTTGGCCTCCTTAAAGGTCAATGAGCGCGCTAACAGTAGCGCGAATAGTAGTGCCACGGAAGTCATGGGTGGCGGAACGTCGGGTGTTCGGTGGGTGTTGTAGGGACTAGCGCGCTAGTTGGGCGCTACGATTTGCGCTGATGAGAGCGCCTTTAGGAGGGGTGTCGTGGGTAAGGACTGGGAAGCAGTTGCCAACGCCATCAACACCCGTTTGGCGGAGCTGGACATGACCCAGCGCGAGCTTGCCGAGCGTTCGGGTGTGAGCGCGGCGACGCTTCGTCAGATCCAGAACAACTACGAATCGCGCCGCCGGAGCCCACGTCTGCTCGCGGCGATCTCTGAGGGCCTGCGGTGGCCTTCCGGGCACCTCGCTCGCGTTCTTGAGGGCGAGGAGGCGACCGACGTCGAAGATGTCGAGGCGTTGCGCAGTGACGTCCAGTCTCTTCGCGAAGAGGTCAGCGAGCTTCGCGAACGCCTCCGTGCGCTCGAAGATCGGGCGATCTAGTGCGCACGCACACTTGGGCTGCCTCATGGTCATCAGGTCCTCGCTGTGTGCGCTCACTGGTGAACGGTCTGCAGGAAGGTTGCGAGCGCCTCGACAACATCCTTCAGCGAAGTCGCAGCGCCGCTGAACCAGTGCGCGGACTCCACTGGGTGCTTCACCACGAGCGTCAGGACAGCGAGAGCTACCAGGCCGGTAATCAGCTTCGGCAGCGCTCCGCCGCCCGTCTTGATCCCGGGAAGAGTTTGCTTGGCCATCAGTCTCCCTTTCGTTGTGGGTGGTTCCGAATGAGCCGTTGTTCGCTCACAACTCAAGAGTGCGGCCAAGCCATCCTGAAGAGAACTGTCGTAAAACCCCCGCAATGCCGAACTTCTACCGAACCTCGGGTGCTGAACTTTCACCGAACTTCGGTGCGGCAATGGTTCAGTCTTGCCTGATGAAGTGGGAAGCTAGCAGGTATGGAGCTGAACGGCGTCCCCGTCACTGTTGACCAGATCAAAGCGCTGGCATTGACCAACTACGGCCACTTCACGTCGATGCTGGTCGAGGACAATCAAGTGCGCGGCTTGTCCCTTCACATGCAGCGTCTCGTGCGTGACTGTCGCCACCTCTTCGACACGGATCTTGATGCCGACCAGGTTCGGGACTACGTACGGAAGGCCTTGGCCAGCAGCGAGCAGCCGACCGTTGTGCGGGTGACTGTCTATGACCCAGCGCTCGATCTGGGGACGATCGGGGCGGTTGCTCATCCTCACGTCCTAGTCACCACGCGTTCAGCTGCTAAGGGACACCCAAAGCCTTGGCGCCTACAAACAATTTCCTACCGCCGCGAAGAACCATCGGTAAAGCACGTCGGACTTTTCGGTGCGATGAAGCATCGGCGCTCTGCTCAGCGCGAGGGATTTGACGATGTCGTCTTCCAAAACCCGGACGGCACCATTTCTGAGATCGCCACTTCGAATATCGGCTTCGTGAGAGACGGGAAGGTCATTTGGCCGCGTTCTGAGTACCTGCCGGGTATTACGATGACCCTTCTTCGCCAGGCACTCGATGAGCCGGTCGTTTCCGAACCTCTTACGCTCGCGGACCTGCGCAGCATGGACGCTGCGTTCGCGACCAACGCCGCGACCGGAATTCGACCCATCACATCGATCGATAGCATTGAGTGGCCAGTTGAACACGCTGTGCTGCGTGAGTTGTGCGATCTCTACGCAGACATTCCTGCCGAGGACCTGTAGGAACGTCGCTGCTTCTGGTTACCCTTCCTTGGCGGAAGATCTCAAAGGGAGCAGCGAGTGGCGACGGTTCAACAGTGGTCAGGCGTTGAGGTCAAGGCCCTTCGCGAGGCGAAGCGGATGAGCCTCCGGGAGTTCGCCGCACACCTCGGCATCAGCGAGCGCATGATCTCGAAGTGGGAGGCGAACGGGGAGAACATCAAGCCACGCCCCGTCAACCAGGCGGCGCTTGATACGTGCTTGGCCAGGAGTGATACCGACACGCAGGCGCGCTTCGCGCACCTCATGGGCGACTCGTTGGTCTCTGGCGAGCGTGCCGAGGCGAGCATCGAACCGATTGGTAGCAGCAAGATCCGTCACCCTGGCGACGGCAGTTCCATGGTCAAGGTCGACGGCAGCGTTTTCCAATCGGGGCCGAGCAACGAACCGGTGTGGCTTCCTGCCTACTACATCGATGTGCACCTGGTGAGCAACGCGGACTACGCCCGGTTCGTCGCGGCGACTGGGCACACTCCGCCTCAACACTGGGTCGACGGACAGTTCCCCGAGCAACTTGCCGATCACCCGGTTGTCTTCGTGACCTGGAAAGATGCAGCAGCGTACGCAGAGTGGGCAGGCAAGGCGCTTCCTACTGGCCAGCAATGGGAGAAAGCGGCTCGCGGTACGCGCGGCAACGTGTACCCCTGGGGCGATCAGCCAACTCCGGCGAAGTGCAATGTGCGTGAAAACGGGGTCGGTTCTACGACCGCGGTCGACTGCTATCAGAGCGGCATCAGCCCGTACGGCGTCTACGACATGTGCGGCAATGTCTGGGAATGGTGCTTGACGGAGACCAAACCCGGCCGGCATGAGCTAAAGGGCGGGGCGTGGACCAGCCCATTCGACCGGGCCACGCCGTCATCGTTCAACGACGCGGCCGAGACGATGTGCGATGACGACACCGGGTTCCGGTGCGCCGTGTCCGCCGACGTCCTGGAGAAGGCGCTCAACGGCTAGTGGCCGCTTGCCCTCGGTTACAACAAGCAGCGCGGGCGCAGCAAGGAAATATGTGGATGTCTCAGCACGACACCAACGCCGCACTGGCCGCGCGCCTCAAGACTGCGCTGGAATCCCGAGACCGGGACCTACTGGACCAGTTGCTCGCCCCCAATGTCCGGTGGGGAGGCGAGGAAGAGACGCCCGACACGTGTCACAACAGAACGGATGTCCTGCGCTGGTACGAAGAATTAGACGCTCATGGAGTTAGGGCGCGTGTCGAGGAAACGATCAACGACTCTGACGCGATCGTCCTGGGGCTGCGGATCACTTGGCCCGATCACGAATCAAGCGAAGCTCGGATGTTCACCAGGTACCAGGTCTTCCGGGTCGTTGATGGACTGATCGTCGACATACGCGGCTATCCCACTCGGAGTGACGCGCTGGCGACCACCGACATGCACGTACGGGACCAGTAGCGACCCATCATTGGCCGCGCCGGAAGGTGCCGGGAGAGCTGGACTCCGAGAAGTAGGAGCTAGAGCGCAGACGAGGCAACGGAGCGGGTCAGCCACCGGGCTCAATGCACCGCTGGATGACCCGACTCGTCGCGATGGCCGGTCCCGGCAGCGTCACCGCAGCTGTTTACAGGACGCCGTTGGTTGACGGCGCCCCGGCGAGCCGAAGTTCGCGGGCGCGGTTGTCTCGTTCTACAGGGTCGCGATTGTGCTGTGTGGTTCGTCGAGCCATACATGGTGTGCGCCGTTTGCATGCACGGTGAGCCCGAAGCGCTCCCAACCAGGGTTACCAGCCTGCTCGTAGAGCTGGTGGGCTTGCTCGACCGCCGACCACAGCGGCTTCGGCCCTGCTTCGGTGACCGTGTACTGGCCATCTGTACAGGTCAGCTCAACAGACGCCCACGAACCATCGGGTGCGGAGACGAACCCCGCGGTGGGTTTGTGGGTGTGGGGGTCGAGGTGCATTCCCACTGTGACGTCGTTGGGTAGGCCGTGGAACTGTGCGAGGAACCAGACGACGTGGTTGTCCCACCACGGGTTCGGTGGCGTGGTGGTCAGCCGCTGCCGGCAGTCGTCGCTGCGGGGTGCGGGCGTGGAGGGTTCGGCCCCGTCGTGGTGGCGCATGGCCATAAATGATGCCCAGCGATCGGTGAAGCGGCCTTCCAGCCGGTGGGGGTGGCGGTGCAGAAGAACGAGGTTGCCGGCGTTGATAGCTAGCTTCAGGTCGACCAGCACGCGCCCTGCCGGCGCGAGTTGTTGCGCCCAGCTCCAGGGAATCCGGTTCACTGAGCAGGTCGTGATGATCCGGTCATAGGGCGCGTGCGCGGGAAGCCCTTCAATTCCGTCGATGGTTTGCAACGTGGGGTGTAACCCGAGGCGGGCCAGCCGCTGGCGTGCCCCGTCGACCAGGTCGCGGTCGACGTCGACGGAGAACACCTTGTCCTCGCCGAGCCGGTGGGCGAGTAGGGCGGCGTTGTAGCCGGTGCCGGTGCCGATTTCGAGCACCTTGTCACCCTCGTGGGGATCGAGGATCTCCAGCATGCGCAGCATGAGGTCGGGCTTTGTGCTGCTGGAGACGGATTCCTGGTGAGTGCCCCGGTCGACCAGCTTCGTCACCAGCGTGGTCGGTGAGTAGACCAGGTCTAATCCCTCGGGGGAAGCTACGTCGACCATCCGCCACTGCCCGGTGTCATCCTGTTGATACACGGTGGGGACGAGAACGTGCCGGGCGACGGCGGCCACGGCGTTGTGCCACTCGCGGTGGTGTAGGTCGCCGTTGCGGGCGAGCTGGTCAGCGAGGCGCTGTGCTCGCCTGGTCCAGTCGGTGTCGAGGTGGGTGGTCACTGTGCCCCTTTCGCCAGGAGGTCCGCGAGGACTGCGGTCAACGGCGCGCCGGTGGCTGATTCGAGCCATCCATACTGGCCTCCGGCGTTGATTTCCAATAAGGTCCATTCCCCCGTTGGGTCGATCACGAAGTCCAACGCGGCGTAGACGAGCCCGAGACGGGCCATCAAGGTACGGACGCCGTCGGCGACGTGCTGGGGTGGCTCGATGAGTTCGTAGGTCAGGGAGTCGTAGTCCGAGCGCCAGTCGACATATGAGGCCGCGCTGCCCGAGGTAATGGACACGGCAGTGAGGTGGTCACCGATCGCGACCACCCGGGCCTCGTGCGCCTTCGGTACCCACCGCTGGACGAGGTGGGTGGTGACTTCGACGCCCCGCAGCTCGTCGAGGTCGTCTTGTCCGAGCACGCGTGTCCAGGTCAGCTTGCGGGTGCTCTGCTCGGAGATCGTGTTGGACCCCAGCAGCTTGGTGATCGTGCGCCCGTGGCCTGCGAAGTCGCGGACCGTGTCGGGTTCGTTGGTGATGACGGTTTCCGGAACGGTCAAGCCACATTCGTGCGCGCGGACGAGCTGAACCGGCTTGTACGCTGCATCCGCCAAGCGGCTGGGATGGTTGACCCACAACGCGTCCAGGCTGGATAACACGCCACCCAGTCCGTACTTGGCCTCCATGAACGCATGATGCCGCTCAGGTCCGGTAAGCGTCGTGGGCATGTGGTATGCCTCGGGGCTGCGATACAGCACGGCGTGGATCTCCTCCAGTTCCACGATGTGTGCTGGGGTCCGCAGGTGCCCGGCCCAGCGTCCCCCACGCAGTCCAGCGGAAACGCTGAGCTGCTCAGGGAACCAGGCGGTATTGACGCGGCACACGCTGACGTCACGCTCACGCAAAGCAATGACCATCTGATCAGCGGTCGCGTCGAGATCGCGGGCGAGAATCAGAACCGTCATGCCGGAAACGGCTGCTCCGGCGCGAAGTCGTACGTGAAGTCCTCGGACGGGCCTTCGTCACCGTCATTGTTGGTGACCTTGTTCGCGGTCGGGTCCATCCGAAGCTCGTTCAACGGCCGGCCCTCGGCGTCCACCGCAACCTGGGCTTCGTGGTCGTAGCTCCACTCGGTGATGATCGTGCCCCGGTTAGGAAACGGCTGCATTCCCCGCAATCCCCACGGCCGGACACCCTGCGGGGACGGCTCGTCCTGCGCGTCGGGCGTGGCCATCGGACGCGCCAAGGGGAACTGTGCGCTGTCGGACGCCATCGGGTCGTCGGTGAACCTCGTCAACGTCGCTGGCATACTTCCTCTCTTCTTGTTGATCTCTTCGGAGATATCGGTGGGGCGGGATGGAGCGCGTACCTCCAGCAAGGTGGTGCACCTCGGGGTGAGGGTCGGGGTCACCTCACCCCGAGGCGGCTTAGAGCCGTCGCAGGTTGTCCAGCACGCGCCGCATCAACGTGACATCCGTGCATCCGGCGATGTGGGGTTCGTCCAGGCCACCGGAGATCCGCAGAACGCGATCCAGGCGTGCACTCTCGGACTGCTGCGGCTGGCGCTTGTCCAGGCCGGCGCTGGTTTTCGTATGGTCAGTCATGGCCCCCTCCTTGACTGTTCTGGCCTTCGCAGTGCTGTTCGTGGAAGTCCTTAGGACGGCCTTGTCGTGGTAATGGGTTCCGTCCGACATCAACGCTCGCTGAGGCGTTGGATCTCCGATCGACATGCTTCAGCGCTGACGCAGTCGTCGCAGGCGTCACGAACCGCCACCGCCTGCCGTTTGGGCACCGCCGATAACGCCAGTCCGCAGTAGGTGAAGTCTCGATTATCTGGCTCTTCCAGGTGCACGACGCCGTCAGACGTGGTGCGTGCATTGGTCCAGGACATTTAGATCACCACCGTCCAGAATCGCGCTTGCGGCGGTGAAGTCCTCCCCGAAGTGGTCATGGCGCTAAGCCTGCCGACGCCGGCACCGATGCGGAACGGAGAACTGCGGGGAGCGCAAGGGGAGAGTTGAGGGAGATTTAGCCGGTTTCTCGTGCAGTGATCGCGTGGATACAGTGAGCAGCAGGGCCGACCGAGGGAGAGCTGCGACCGTGCCGGAACCGAACGAGCTGCTGCGTGCCGCCCGCGAACGTGTTGAGTCGCCCTCATCGCCGGGCCAGGCAATCAGTCGTCAGGAACTGGCTGACTTGGTGAATCGGCAGGTCTACCGCGCAAGTGAAACGATCACCTCAATCGACGCGAATCATGTCGGTAAATGGGAACGTGGCGTGATTAGGTGGCCTGCCGCGCGGTATAGGGCGGCGCTGCGGGTGATCTTCGACGCGGCAACGGACACCGACCTGGGGTTTGCTCCCCCGAAACGGAGCGGTAATCCTTCAGACGTGGACCGCAAGACCTTCCTGAAGACCACCCTCGGTGCCGGTGCTTGGGCGTTGATGGGCGGACGGACCGCTGTCGCGTCCGAACGTTCGCACGAACTCGCCGCCACCGTGGCTGGCCCCACTGAGCACTTTCGACGTATGGAATCCGCCGTGTCGTCCCAACAACTTGCACCAGCAGTGGAGGCACACCTAAAGCTGGCAGAGGGCGTGGTCCACGACACCATTCGCACCACGGCTGGATTCGGTGTACTCAGCGAGATCGCAGGACTGGCCGCATGGCTGGCGGCAGACCGAGGCGACTTTCACATGGCACGGCGTCGCTACAACGACAGCATCCGACACGCGGAAGCAGCCGGACATCCGCTGCTCGTGGCATACATGACTGCCAGCTTGGGGCACTATGCCGTGGAATCCGGCGACGCGCACCAAGGATTGCGACTGTTGCACCGGGCACACAGATGGCTTGATAACAGCGCGCCGCCTGCGGCACGAGCATGGCTTTCCTCGCTGTACGCCGTGACACACGCTGCGCTTGGCAACACTGCGGCAACCACGACCGCGCTCCGTACCGCTGAGCGGCTCGCCGCACGCCCCGGCGAACCACAGTGGCCCTGGGTGTTTCCGTTCACCCCCGCCAAGGTTGCCCGCTACCAATCCAGCGCGCTGGCACGATTGGGTGATGTTCGGGCTGCGCGGACCGCCTACTCATCCGCCGCTCCTGCTTTGACCAGCCCAAAGCCGCGAGCCCTCGCGCAGATCGAGCACGCACAAGTTCTGGCCCGCGCTGGGCATGTCGGTGAAGCCTGCCACCTCGCGGCTGAAGCAGCCACGCTGGGGCAGCGGTACGGATCAGAGCGGATCACCGAACGTGCCAGACGATTCCGCGCGCACTTGCCTGCCCGCACAACCGAAGCCGTCGAACTCGACGACGCGCTGACCGCGCTATATGAACAGGAGAGCGCCTGGTGACACGGCTTGCGATTACCGGGCATCGCGGGTTGCCCACCGATGTAACGCGGCTGGTTGACGCAGCACTACGCGAGGAGATCTCAAAGTTCGCGGCTACCGACCTCGTGGGGTTGAGCTGTCTGGCTGACGGTGCGGACACCCTGTTCGCGTGTGCGGTCCTCGATCATGGAGGTAGCTTGATCGCGATCGTTCCCGCCACCCTGTACAGGGATGGGTTGCCGGCAGAGCACCACAGCGTCTACGACGCTCTGTTCGAACAAGCAGACCAGGTAATTCGGCTTGATCATGTCGAGTCGGACTCCCAAGCGCACATGGACGCCAGCCAGCGCATGATCGACGAGTCGGACCGGCTGCTGGCCGTTTGGGACGGTCAGCCCGCACGGGGCTACGGCGGCACGGCCGACGTGGTACACGCCGCCCACGAACGAGGCGTGCCCGTCACCGTGGTGTGGCCAGAGGGCGCTCGCCGCGACTGATAACGCGATTGGCGACTGAGGCGAACGCGCGTTCTAATAGGCTGCCGTGCCACCAAGGCCCGTACAGAAGCAAGGGGAATTTCTTTCGTAGTTCGTTGACCACGGCCTAGCGCTGGTCGGCGGGTTGAAGCGCCCACGCCGGTACGAGTTGGTGAACCGTCACCGTGTGTCGTCCGGTGCGGCTGGTGATGGTCAGCTTGCATAGTCCGAACCAGTCGCCGGTGATCAGCCGGTGCCACGAGAGGAGCACGCCGTCCCTTGTTCCGGCTATGTCCAGGCCGTCAGCGCGAATCCACAGGGGTAGGCCACGCGCCACTACGTGGCGTGGAGGAGTGCACACGCCGAGCAGGGTGACGCGGACTGGCTGAGGTGGATCGACCACGACAACACACCGACCCACGGACATACTCGAATGTTAGTTCGATTAGGTGGTAGTCTCCAGTCTGCGGGTCGTGGAGGGGGAATCCCAATCGGCTTGTCAAGTGTGTCGTTGTTCGAAAGCTGCCTTCGGCTCTCACTGATGCCCAGGTGCTAGGGGCGGCTGCTGATCCACGCTCAGCTGTTCAGGAGG
>JBPYFK010000156.1:0-71781 GCA_051984675.1 Pseudonocardiaceae bacterium
GGCGCCGGTGGTGCCCTTGGTGGTGCGGGTTCCGCAGGCCCGAGTTTCGCTGGTGACCTTGGCGTTGCTGGTGCGGGCGCTGGCGTTGGCGGCGCTGCTGGTACGGCCGGTCGCGGCGGTATGGGCGGTGCCGGACGTGGTTTCGGTGGTTCTGCCCGTGGGGGCAAGGGCACCGGCGGAGCCAAGGGCGGTCCTGGTGCTGGTGGCCGTGCCGGTGTTGGGACCGGAAGTGGTGACGCTGAGGGCGCTGGGGCGGGCGCTCGTGGTGCGAATGCTGCCGGTGCTCGCGGTCAGATGGGTGGTGCTCCGATGAACGGTGCGCGCGGTCGTGGTCAGGGCGAAGAGCAGGAACACTCGCGTCCGAGCTGGCTGATCGAGACCGAGGATGTCTTTGGCGAGGGTGTCCCGCGTGTTGCGCCCGCTGTGTTCGGCGACTTCGACAGCGAAAACCGGTAACTGGAACGAATACCTCCCGAGTACGGAAGCTCCCGCCCAACAGGGCGGAAGCTTTTTCGGTTCGGCGTTCTTGGTTCCGGTGGCCGAGCGTGCTGCTGGGAAGGGGAACGGCGCGCGCCCGGCCACCGGGAGTGGGTCCGGCCACGGGGTCGGGGAGGTCACTATGGCCGGACCCAGTCAGGGAAGTCTTCTAATCGTCGCGGCGAAGGTGTGGTGGGAGTGGGACGTGGCGTGCGGGGCCGCGGAGGTGGTGGCGTCCGGTGGGCTCGTCTTCTAGCCCGGTGAGCCGGTGTCCGGCATTGACGTGGTCGATGAGTTGCCAGACGGTGTAGCCACCATCGCCGGCGTTTCCGTGTTGGGGCCGGGGACTTCGCGTGAACGCGATGCCGTAGACGAGTCCGTCGATGAGCAGCAGCGTGGTGAGTTGCAACCAGAACACGGTGGGGTTCCCTTTCGTGCGGTGGGGAAACTGGTTAATGTGCTCGGGTTTCTGGCGTGTCATCGGGGCCGTGCGGCTGCTCGGATGGGCGCCCCGCCGCGGGCGCTGCCAGCGCCGCGAGAACGTGCCAGCATTTCATGCAGGTCTCACGAGTGATCCAGTCGATTTTGGTGTACTCGCGGTGGAGTTCTTCGGCCTCGACCTTCTCGCCGCAGTAGGCGGTGACGCTCTCGTCCCGTGGTGCGGTGCGGGCGGTGATGGGGAAGGCGTGCCGTCCACTTGAGACAGGTCGCCAGAGCCGGAAGAGGGCATCGTCTTGCGTCATGGTGAACTCTCCAGGGCTGTAGCATCAGGTCAGATAAGTCACATGCTTCGATGTAGCACACTACAAATCAAGCGCCTACGGACTTATTCGTTCCATTGAGTGAGGTGAGGTCCCGTGGTCTCCGCCAGTAGCCCGACGCTGCTCAAACGGTGGGTCGCCTTGGAGTTGAAGCGCTTGAGGGACGCTGCCGGCTTCACTCGGCAGGAGGTTGCGGCTCGACTCCGCTGCAACCTCTCGCATGTCGGGCACATCGAGACGATGCGGAACCTGCCGCGAGCACCCGAGCTGGAGATCTTGCTCGGTTACTACGGCGTGCCGGAACGTCTGGACTTTTTCGTGGGAGTTGTCGACAAGGCCAGGAGAGGAAAGGACTGGTGGACCGCGTACAGCGGGCACGTCCCGACCTGGTTCAACTTGTTCCTGGCGATGGAGTCAGCAGCGACTCGCCTTCAAAGTTATGAGGGACTGATCGTTCCGGGCTTGTTGCAGACACCGGAGTATGCCGAGGCAATCATCAAAGGCGGCCTTGGGGAACCTAGCCAGGCCGAGGTCTCGAAGCAGGTCGAACTTCGTATGGCACGGCAGGAGATCCTGAATAGGCAGGAAGATCCGGCTCACTGGTGGGTGATCTTGGACGAGGCCGCGCTTCGGCGACGGGTAGGTGGCCCAAAGGTGTTGCGAGACCAGCTGGAGCGCATAGCGGAGCTGGCCGAGCGCCCGAGGATCACCGTCCAGGTGCTGGAGGCTGAAGCCGGGGCACATCCCGCCCAACATGGGACGTTTACGCTCCTGGTCTTTCCGAAGGAGCTGACCGGAGACCCCGGCGTTGTGTACTGCGAGACACAGGTTGGAAGTTGCTACTACGAAGCACCACACGAGATCGATGAATACCAGGAGGTCATGAATCAGCTCCGAATCCAGGCTGCCACTCCAGAGAGATCTCTGGCTATCATCGGCTCCTTGATAGAGGAGGTCGGATGAGTACCGAGTTAGCGCACTGGCGGAAGAGTTCTCGCAGTGCACACCATGGCCAATGCATTGAGGTCGGTTGGCGTACGTCGAGTCGAAGCGGCAACCAAGGCATGTGCGTCGAGGTTGGCGCAGCGCAGGACGTTGTTGGCGTGCGTGACTCAAAGTTAGGTCAGCGCAGCCCCGTCTTAGTGTTTGGTCGCTCGAAGTGGTCGTCGTTCTTGGAGTCCTTGAAAGGCTGCTGAAGGCAGAGTGGTCGATGAAGCAATACGCCATCCAGCTGATCTTTAGCATAGCGATTGACGAAGCGAAGAAAGACTTCGATGCCACCGTGAGTTGACGGCGGCAGGCGTCGTCTCCACAGTCGACGCTGGGAGACGAGTCAGTCAGAGCATATCGCGCGGGACCTGGATCCGTCCCTCATCAGCGAAGCTACGTCGCCTTCCGCAAAGTCAACGTCGAGATCTCGGTGACATATACCGGAAACGGCGAGAACTACGACGGCACGACCATCACGCCAGTGACGCAACCTCAGCAGCAGATGGAGCAGGCCGCCCATGACGTCGCGGCCGACGCGCTGGAGAAACTCGGGCCGCCGCAGTAGCGGCGTGGGCGGGCACGTACCACCAGATCACCGGTCCGCGTATGTTTGCGCCCGAGCCAGACCCGTGGCGTTCCCGCACGGACGGCATCCATCGCATGTGAGGACGAGATGCGCCGCGACAGGAAGAAGCCGATCGAGAGCACGTTTCCGCCGGACCTTCGCGCGATGGACCCGAGGAACGAGAAATCAGACGCTCCTCGGCTTGTCCTGTTGTTCCTGCTCGGGGCGGCAAGCACGCTTCTGACCTCTGCGCCCGTGATGTGGGCGCTGTACAAGGCAGCGTTGAGCGTGGCCTTGAAGATAGGTGTCGTGTATGGGTGGATTCCCTACACGCTCGTGAGTCTCCGCCTTGTCGTGCTCGCACGGTTACGGGACAGCGTTCCCTTGCGGAGGTATGCGCTTGGGATGATCTGTTCCGCTCTTGCGCTCCATGGTCCGCTCATGATGGTCATGTATCCGCCGAACACCTAGAGTGCCGAACACCTAGAGTTCCTGCTGCGCAAGCGCCGTTCGAGTCGCAGGCGAGCATCGTGTTCAACGCCGTATTCCCGTCGCAGCGTGTTGATGAAGAAGACCACAAGCCATCCGTAGCAAAATATGATGCTGACGACGAACAGCACGCCCGCGATGAGCGAGCCACCTCGTGCGCCCACCGCGAGGGCTGCGCCCAGTGCTCCGTACTGACGACCTCGTTGTGTGGCGAGCTGCGAACTGACACCCGGCCGGAGCAGCTGACCGGCCCGGCGCCTGCGCTCAGCCCGGAAGAATTCCCGCAATGCCCACACAAAGCTGAACGAAATCCCCAGGGTGATCACGGATAAGGCGATGACCTTGACCGTGATGGGGTCTTTCGACTCCACGATAGCGCCAAAGAGCCCGACCATACCTGCGGTTGCGCCATAGAGAGTCAGCAGCGCGAGAAGAGAAAGCAGCGCACGCCTGAACCAGTAGGCGGGTCCTCGCGTATACCAAGTCGTACCGAAGAAGGGTAGCTTCTCGATCGGAAGGGGCGGGTTGTTGCACATGCGTTCGTCGAAGCGTGGCAACGATGTTGGGTCGAGCCTCCCGTGGCAAGACCGTTTCTGGTTCATCCGCCGCTTCCGATCGAATGATCGCGAATCTCCTGTGGACAACGGGCGGATCATATCCGCGAATGCCCCTGCCCGTGGCGCATTTGGCCAGGTCGGCATCCCTGGGGACACCGGGCGCGCAAGGCGGAGACTAGCCTGGCTACCCATGGGTCGTTCCGAGGCCGAGGACGCTCGGCTCACCGAGCTGGCGCTCGCGGCGGGATCTGGGGATCATCAAGCGCTGGAGGGATTCGTCCAAGGCACGCAACGCGACGTCTGGCGCTTCGTCGCGCACCTTTCCGGCCCACGGCAGGCCGACGATCTCACGCAGGAAACCTACCTCCGCGCCCTGAAAAGCGTCCGACGATTCGCGGGGCGGTCCTCGGCGCGAACCTGGTTGCTGTCGATCGCCCGCCGGGTCGTCGTGGACCAGGTCCGCAGTGAGCGTGCGCGGCCGCGCACGGACGCACGCGCCGACTGGGTGGACACCGCTGACCGCGCACATGCCGATTCCGCCAGGGCAGGGTTCGAGGAGGTCGTCGAGCTGAACATGTTGCTGGACGGCTTGAGCGAGAAGCGGCGTGAGGCGCTGCTGCTCACACAAATGCTCGGGTTGTCTTATGAAGAGACCGCCGAAGTGTGCGGGTGCGCGATCGGCACGGTGCGTTCACGGGTGGCTCGTGCCCGGGAGGAGCTGCTCGGACACACCGCGCAGCGGTCCGAAGGCGCAGGGTAGTGCAGTAACCCGGCGGGAGCTCATTTCAGCGGTCACGCGACAGTATCTATGTGGACTGCGACTGCGACACCTATCGTGAGGCGCTGTCGGCTCGGCTGGACGGCGAGCCGGGTCCTGTCGCGGACGACGCGCTGGACGAGCATCTGGACGCGTGTGCCGCGTGCCGGTCGTGGCAGCAGCGCGCGGCCGAGCTGTCCCGGACGCTGCGGGTTCGGTCCGTCCAGCCCACGCCCGACCTGACCGAGGCCGTTCTCCGGACCGCGACACCGCTGCGCGACCGACTCCTGCGCCGATGGCCGCGAGTTCTCCTGGGGTGTTCGCCCTGGCCCAGGTCGTGCTGGGAGCGACGCAGGCGCTCGGGCCGGAAATGGGCCACAGCATGAGCGGACCAGGGATGGGCTCGATGACCGAGCACCTGTTCAACGAGAGCACGTCGTGGAATCTGGCGCTGGGCGTCGGCATGTTGTGGTCCGCCGTCCGCGTACGCGCGAGCGCCGGACTCCTTCCCCCACTCGTCGCGTTCCTGGCCGTGCTGACCGGGTTCAGCGCCTACGACCTCATGCACGGGGAAGTCCCGGTGAGCCGGTTGGTGTCACATGGCCTTCTGGTGCTGGGGCTGATCCTGCTGCTGATGATCAACCGGGACGGCCGGCGCTGGAAGCCCGGCCCGCAGGGCGCTCACAATGCGGACGACGGTGCACCGACTGCCGGCGAAAGCCGTGCGGATGAGGTGGCGGTCAGGAAGCGGCGGCCGTACCGTTCGGCTTCGCCAGCTGGCGGCGGGCTCGGCCAAAGGCGCGCGGCTGGTTGAGTGCCAGCACGGCGACGGGCTGACCATCGCGTTCGTACTGTGCGAGGAAGCAACGGCTGTCGACGTCGCCGTCCACGACGCGGACGGTGTCGTCAGCTCGGGTGCTACCGGCGAACTGGATGCGCACGCCGTACTGATCCGACCAGAAGTACGGGAGGTCGGTGTGGTGCTCGACAGTGGTGCCGGCCAACAGGTTCCGCACCGCCACGCGCGGCTGCGTGCTGGCGGTCGTCCAGTGTTCCATGCGCAGGGAACGGCCGAGGTCGGGACGCTCGACCCGGGCGACATCCCCGACGGCCACCACGTGCGGGAGGTCGGTCACGCCACCCGCATCGCAGACCACGCCGTCGCCCAGCGTGATGCCCGATCCCGCCAACCACCCCGTGTTCGGGTGTACGCCGATGCCCACCACGACCACCTCGGCTGGCAGTACCTCGCCACTGCTGAGGCGAACCCCGACGACCCGACCGCCGGCGGTCTGGAGTTCTTCGACGCCGACGCCGGAGCGGACCGCCACCCCGTGATCCTCGTGCAACCCGGTGCAGACCTGAGCCATGCCCGACCCGAGGGCGCGGGCCAGCGGCACGGGAGCGGACTCCACGATCGTGACGTGGAGTCCGAGGCTGGCACAGGTGGAAGCGACCTCCGCGCCGATGAACCCCGCTCCCACGACGACAACCCGGGGATCACCGCCGGTCAGCTCATCCCGGAGCGCGGAGGCGTCATCCAGCGTGCGGACGGTGTGCACACCGGCGATGTCGCCACTGTCGGGCAGGGTCCGAGCAGCCGCTCCGGTCGCGATGACGACACCGTCGACGTCGACGCGCGCCCCGCTACGCAGTTCGAGAGCGCTATCGGTCGCGTGCAGCCGGACGGCCGGATCACCGGGCAGCCAGTCGGCCTCCAGCTCGTCGTAGTCCGCCTGCTCGCCCAGGGCGAGGTCGGCGCGGTCGAGCTTGCCGAGCAGGAACTCCTTCGACAGCGGCGGCCGGTCATAGGGCAGGTGCACCTCGTCGCCCACCAGCACCAGCCTGCCGTCGAAGCCCTGCGCGCGGAGCTGCTGGGCGGCGGAGAAACCGCCCAGCGAGGTGCCCACGACGGCGATCGTCCTCATGCGACGGCCTCGCCCGCGAGCTCGTGCTGGGTCTGCTCCTGGCCGGCGACGTGCACGTAGATGACGCCCGCATCCACCGTTACCGGGTGGGTGCGCACCGGCCGCTTCGCCGGCAGGCAGGTCGGCATCCCGGTGCGCAGGTCGAAGAACGCCGCGTGCAGCGGGCATTCGACGTAGCAGCCTTCGACGAAGCCGTCCGAGAGCGAGGCGTCTTGGTGGGTGCAGGTGTCATCCACCGCGTAGAACTCGCCGTCGGCGTTGAACACGGCGATGGGGACATCGGCGAAGAACCGGACCGACTCACCGTCCGGGACTTCGTCGACACGGCAGACGGGGACCATGAGCACCTCCTGGTGACGGAGTGTTGCTTATTGGGGAACTATGGAGCGCGATACGCAACAGAATCCCGGACGTGTGTACCGCCGTCAAGAGATCGAGAAGACCTTTTTGGTCTTCGCCCATCGGGATCGTCCCTGGTTGTCGCGGCATGGGGCGCCAGCGTTACGCCGCTCCGGCACGCCGGTCGAGCGATGGTGTGCTTGATCGGGTTCGCTCTTGACAGTGCCTGCCACGGGCTTCATTGTGTCTCGCATCAGGGAACATATTCCTCAATGCGCAACGCAGGGAGGTCGGGCCGTGGCGCACAAGGTGCGAGGCGTGATCGCACGCAAAGAAGGCGCGCCGGTGGAGGTGACGGACATCCTGGTGCCCGACCCTGGACCGGGGGAGGCGCTGGTGACCGTGCAGGCGTGTGGGGTTTGCCACACCGACCTGCACTACCGGGAAGGCGGCATCAACGATGCGTTCCCGTTCCTGCTCGGGCACGAAGCCGCGGGCGTCGTGGAAGCGGTTGGCGAGGGCGTCACCGAGGTCGTGCCGGGCGATTTCGTCGTCCTGAACTGGCGCGCGGTGTGCGGGCAGTGCCGCGCGTGCCAGCGTGGCCGGCTGGAGTACTGCTTCGACACGCACAACGCCGAACAGCCGATGACGCTGGCCGACGGAACGCCGCTGTCGCCCGCGCTGGGCATCGGCGCGTTCGCCGAGAAGACGCTGGTGGCGGCGGGTCAGTGCACGAAGGTCGACCCCACGGCGGACCCGGCGGTCGCCGGCCTGCTCGGCTGCGGCGTGATGGCCGGCATGGGCGCGGCGCTCAACACCGCCCCGGTCCGCCGGGGCGACACCGTGGCCGTGATCGGCTGCGGGGGCGTCGGCAGCGCCGCGCTCGTCGGGGCACGGCTCGCCGGAGCGGGCAAGGTGATCGCCGTCGATGTCGACCCGAAGAAGCTGAGCGGGGTGTACGACTTCGGCGCCACCGACGTCGTCAATGCGCGGGAAGCGGACCCGGTGACCGCGGTCCGCGAGCTGACCGGCGGGTTCGGTGCGGACGTCGTCATCGAGGCGGTCGGCCGCCCGGAGACGTTCCAGCAGGCGTTCTACGCCCGTGACCTGGCCGGTGTCGTCGTCCTCGTCGGCGTACCGACGCCGGAGATGATGCTGGACCTGCCACTGATCGACGTCTTCGCGCGGGGTGGCGCGATCAAGCCCTCCTGGTACGGCGACTGCCTGCCCGGCCGGGACTTTCCGATGCTCGTCGACCTGCACCAGCAGGGCCGGATCGACCTCGGTCAGTTCGTCTCGGAACGGATCCGGCTGGACGAGGTGGAGTCGGCGTTCGAGAAGATGCACCGGGGTGAGGTGCTGCGCTCCGTGGTGGTGATGTAGATGGCTGCCAGGGTGGATCGGGTCGTCACCTCTGGAGTGTTCACTTTGGACGGTGGGACGTTCGAGGTGGACAACAACGTCTGGCTCGTCGGTGACGACCGGGAAGTGCTCGTCATCGACGCGGCGCACGACCCGGAGGCGATCTTGCGCGCGGTCGGTGAGCGCCGGGTGACGGCGATCGTGTGCAGCCACGGGCACAACGACCACATCAATGCCGCTGTGCCGCTGGCGGACAAGGTGGGTGCTCCCGTGCTGCTCCATGCCGAGGACCGGGAGCTGTGGCACCAGGTTTACCCCGACCGCTCCCCGGACGAGGTTCTCTCCAGCGGCGAGGTGCTCACGGTGGCCGGAACCGACCTCGAAGTCCTGCACACTCCCGGCCACACCTGGGGAAGTGTCTGCCTGCACGCCCCCGAGCAGAGGTGGCTGTTCTCCGGGGACACGCTCTTCGAGGGCGGTCCGGGCGCGACCGGGCGATCGTATTCGGACCATCCCACGATTCTCCGGTCTGTTGAGCGGCTCTTCGTCGAGTTGCACGGTGGGACGACCGTCCATACCGGACATGGGCCCACCACGACGATCGGTGCCGAACGGATGCGCAAGCTCGACTGAACCCCGACCACCGCCGAGACCCGGCCCGGATGACTAGTCCATTCGGGTCGGGTCCCTTGTGCCGTGCACCACAAGCACTTACTCTTGAGTAATCGTTCTGAAACGACAGTGACTCAGATAGTGGATGCCCGTTTCGACGGGTCTTCGGGATCTCTACGGGGCATGTCCTTCCTTGTTTCCTGGAGGTCCCATGTTTTCCTGGCGACTCGCGACTTCGCTTGCCGCGGCGGCGGGTACGCTGACGCTGCTGATCCCCACCGCCGCTGCCTCGGGTTCGGTTCCGTTGCCGAACTCGATGGCATCCACCGGTGATTCGATGACCCGCGCTTTCGATGTCGACTCCGCATGCACTGCCCAGGACTGCCCGCAATACTCCTGGTCCACCGGGTACGACAGTGCGGTGAACAGCCAGTATCAGCGCATTCTGGCCGCGAATCCGGGAATTGCCAACCACGAGTACAACGACGCGGTCAGTGGCGCCAAAATGAACCTGCTGGACAGCGAGGCCCTGGCCGCCGCGTCCCAGGGCGTGCAATACCTGACCGTCGAGATGGGCGCCAACGACGTGTGCGCCTCCAGCACCAGCAACATGACGCCCACCAGCACGTATCAGGCCGAGTTCCAACAGGCGCTGACCGACTTCACCAAAGCTGACCCGAACGCGCACATTTCCGTGGCGTCCATTCCCAACATCATCGAGCTGTGGCAGCTCGAACACAACAATCCGTCCGCGGTCGCTACCTGGAACGTCACCCATTTCTGCAGCAACATCCTGTTGGGTACGGATGGTGACCGGCAGGCCGCGTCCCGACAGCTTCAGGCTGACAACCAGGCGTTGGCGACCGTCTGCGCCCAGTTCCCGCAATGCAGGTTCGACAACGACGCCGTCTACAACTACCAGTTCTCCACGGCAGACGTCAGCACCGTCGACTACTTCCATCCCAGCCTGACCGGGCAGAACGATCTAGCCTCGGTGACCTGGGGCGCCGGGTACTGGCCCAACACCCGTTAGGCAGCACCTGTGCCCAGCCGGAGTCGGCGGTGCGCCGCCATGCGGACCGGAGCGTTCGCGGTACCGAAACCCGCGTAACCGCCGATGCGCTGAACGACCTCGAAAAATACCCTGGAGCCGAGGATCTCCGTATAGAAATGCAGGAATTCGCCCTGCTCGTCGCGATCGTAGAGCACGGAGTACTCACGCATCGCGGTGAGCAGGTCCGGCGGCGGAGCCATCCGGGCGTCCAGGTCGTCGTAGTAGTTCGCCGGAATCTGCAGCAGCGGGGCTCCGAGCGCCCGCATCGCCCGGGCGCTGGCGATCGCGTCGTCCGTGGCGAAGGCGATGTGCTGCGGGTTGGTCACGCCCGGGGCCCAGTCGCCGCGCCGCAGGGCCGTGACGTTCAGCGCGATGCGGACCTGGTGGTCCGCGTCGGTCACGGCCCGGCTGCGGATCAGGCCGAACGGTGCGGCGAACTCCGTGGTGGGTTCCGGGCGCAGGCCGAGCACCGAGCGGTAGAACAGCGTCGCCTCGTCGAAGTGATCGAACGGCTGGGTGAGCGACACATGGTCGGTCGCGGTCAGCCCCGCCGCACCGTCCTCTGCCCGGCCGGTCGGGGTGAAGTCCGCCAGCCAGTTCATGGTCTCGTCCGCGCCGGTGCGGCAGAAGAACACCGCCGTCCCGTCCGGTGCGGCTACAGCGGAGAGGTCCGCCTCGTCCGCGCGATGGGGGCGCGGCAGGATCGGCGCGAGCAGCTTTTCGGCGCGGTGCGCGGAGACCGTCGGGTCGGCGCTTTCCACCGCCAGCGCGCTGACGGCCGCGCTTCCCGGCGTCGCCGTGGCGTTCGGCGTGGCGTTGAGCAGAACGCGAGCCGCGCCCTGCTGCCACAGCTGAACGGACTTGGAGCGATGCTGTCCGAAGTGGACGAATCCGAGTGCGGTGAGCGCACGTTCCAGGTCTGGGCCGGAGACGTCGTCGACGGCGAGTTCGGTGAAGGCGTGCCCGGCCAGCTCCGGTGCGGGTGGTAGGTCGACTGCCCGCACGCGCTCGCGGACCTTCGCCGGTCCGCTCGCCGCCACCGACTCCTGGAGCGTGACCAGCGAGCGCATCGCGTCGACCGCGGCTGGCCCGGGATCGGCCTGCCGGAAGACGTCGTTGAACACCTCCAGCGACAGCGGACCGCCGTAGCCGGTGGCCAGCACCTGGCTGACGAAGCCGGTCAGGTCGAAGGCGCCCTGGCCGGGGAACAGCCGGTAGTGCCGGCTCCACTGCAGGACGTCCATGTGCAGTCGGGGTGCGTCCGCCAGTTGCAGGAAGAACACCTTCGAACCCGGAATGACCCGGATTCCGGCCGGGTCGCTGCCCCGGGACAGCACGTGGAAGCTGTCCAGGCACACCCCCAGCGCCGGGTGGTCGGCCCGCCGCACGATGCGCCAGCAGTGGTCGTAGGTGTTCACGAAACGTCCCCAAGCAAGCGCTTCGTAGGCGATGCGCAGGCCGTGCTCGGCGGCGCGGGAGGCCAGCGCGTGCAGCTGCTCGGCGGCGAGGTCGTCATCGTCCACGGCATCCGGTGAGACCGACGAGCAGACCAGCATCGTGTCCACGCCCAGCCGGCGCATCACGTCGAACTTGCGCTCCGCGCGCCGCAGATTGGCCTCGAACTCGTCGGGCGGGACCGCTTCGAAGTCCCGGAACGGTTGGTAGAGATCGACGGAAAGTCCCAGGTCAGCGCAATACCGCCGCACCTGCTCCGGGGACCACGGCGACACGACGAGGTCGTTTTCGAAGATCTCGACGCCGTCGAAGCCCGCTGCCGCCGCCGCGGCCAGCTTGTCTTCGAGGGTGCCGGACAGGCACACGGTCGCGATGCCGCGGTGCGGGCCGGCGGGCAGCGCCTGGCGGGGTGGTGACAGGAAGGTTCCCTTGCTGTCACGCGGGCCAAGTTCCCAGGTCGTGGCGGTGTCAGCAGCGCGCATAGCTGTCCTCGGGTGTGGTCGCGTGCACGAGGGTGTCGAAATGCCGCAGCATCCGCTCGGCGTCCGGCTGCCGGCCGGTGAACAGGCGGAAGGAGTCGACGGCCTGGAACACGGCCATCCGGCCGCCGGTGAGCACCTGGCAGCCCCGCGCCCGGGCGGTGCTCACCAGTTCGGTGCGCAACGGCCGGTAGACGATGTCGGCCACCCACAGCTTCGGATGCAGCAGCTCGGCCGGCAGCGGCAAGCCGGGGTGGGCGGCCATGCCGGTAGGCGTGGCGTGCACGAGCCCGTCGGCGTCGCGCAGCGCGCCAGCCAGCTCCGCACCGCTGCGGTCGACACCGCTGTGGTCGAGCCGCCCGGCGACGGCGCGGTCCGCGCCGAAGTGCTCGCGTAGCGAGGCAACCAACATCTCGCTGCGCAGCGGATCGGCGTCGAAGACCCGCAGGACGCCGACGCCCAGCGTCAGCAGCGCGTGCGCGACGGCTGCGCCGGCACCTCCGGCGCCGAGCAGCACGACGCGGTCCAGCGCCGCGTCCGGCAGCCCCAGCTCGACGCTGCGGGCGAAGCCCGAACAGTCGGTGTTGTGGCCGACGGCTTTGCCGCCGGCGAAGACGACGGTGTTGACCGCGCCGAGGGCGCGCGCCTCCGGCGCGAGTTCGTCGACGTGATCGAGGACGAGCTGCTTGCAGGGATGGGTGATGTTGAGCCCGTTGAAGCCGGCCAGCTGGGCGGCGGCGAGGAGGTCACCGACCGCGCTGGGAGGCAGGCCGAGGTCGTCGAGGTCCAGCCGGCGGTAGAGGTAGCGCAGGCCGAGATCGGCCGCCTCGCGTTCGTGCAGCGGGGGACTCAGCGACGGGCCGATACCCGCGCCGATCAGGCCGACAAGATAGCTGTCCTGCTGTTCCCATCCAGGATGGTGAGGCGATCCGGCCACGACACTCCTCGCGTCGACTGTGAACGAACTAGCTAGTTAGTTGTACCCTGATGGTGGCAGCTCGGGGAAGGGGGCCCTCCTGGGGTGCGGGTCACCCGTGCATGGCGACGCTAGAGTCTCCAGACCAACAGCACCTGCCAGGAAGGGGGCCGTCGTGGCCGCACAGCCGTCCGACAACGGTCCCGAGCGAGCGCGGGACGCCGAGCGCACCCAGGCGGAGATCCTCGAAGTCGCCACGCGCGAGTTCGCCGACATGGGCTATGCCGGCGCGCGGGTAGATCGGATCGCCGCCAAGACCCGCACCACCAAGCGGATGCTCTACTACTACTTCGGCAGCAAGGAGCAGCTGTTCGTCGCGGTGCTGGAGCGTGCCTACGCCGGGATCCGCGCCTTGGAGCAGCAACTCGACGTCGAGCACCTCGACCCGCTCGACGCGCTGCGCCAGCTCGCTGAGCTGACCTTCGACCACCACGAGTGGCACCAGGACTTCATCCGCCTGGTCAGCATCGAGAACATCCACCGCGCCGAGCACCTGGAGCGCTCGTCGACCCTGACCGGACTGGCGAATCCCGCGCTGGACGTGCTGACCCGAATCCTCCAGCGCGGCCAGGCGGCCGGGAAGTTCCGGGACGGCATCGACCCGCTGGACGTGCACATGATCATCAGCGCGTTCTGCGTGTTCCGCACTGCCAATCAGCACACCTTCCGCGCGATCTTCCAGCGCGACATGCTGGACCCCGAGCGCCGCGAGCACTACCGCTCGATGCTCGGTGACCTGGTCCTGGAATACGTAACAGCCCAGTAACTCCCGCCTCGGCAACTTGCCGGTAACTCTTGACAGGTAAGCCGGGCCACCTTCAACATCGCCAATTAACCAAATAGTACATAACTATCTAGTTCGTTCGCATAGCTCCGACCGGCCGATCCCGGCCCGAGTTCCGCACCACCGATGCCCTGTTCTGCAATGGACCTGGTCTGCCCTGGAGCAGTCCCGACCGAGGAGCACGACGTGACCGCTGACCCAGCCGGCCTGCCGGAGACGCTCACCCCCCGGGGTAAGCCCGGCAAGGCGGCGCTCGCCGCATGGATCGGCAGCGCCCTGGAGTACTACGACTTCTTCATCTACGGCACCGCCGCGGCGCTGGTGTTCAACAAGATCTTCTTCCCGTCCGCGTCGCCGGCCGCCGGGACACTGCTGTCGCTGGCCACGTTCGGCGTCGGCTACGTGGCCCGCCCGGTCGGTGCCTTCTTCCTCGGGCACATGGGCGACAAGATCGGCCGCAAGCGGGTCCTGGTGCTGACGCTGGTGCTCATGGGCCTGTCGACGTTCCTGGTCGGCTGCCTGCCGACCTACCACCAGGTGGGGGTCCTCGCGCCCGCCCTGCTGGTGGCGTTGCGGCTGTTGCAGGGGCTGTCCGCAGCCGGTGAGCAGGCCGGCGCGAACTCCATGACGCTGGAGCACGCCCCGGAGCACCGGCGGGCGTACTTCACGAGCTTCACGCTCAGCGGCACCCAGGCGGGGCAGATCATCTCCGCCGGAGCCTTCCTCCCGGTGGCCGCCCTCCCGCAGGACCAGTTGATGTCCTGGGGCTGGCGGGTACCGTTCTGGATCAGCGCCGCACTCATGGTCGCCGGGTTCGTGATCCGCCGCACGCTCGACGAGACACCGGTGTTCCAGAAGGAAGTCGCGCAGCACAGGGCCAAACTCCCGGTGGCCGTGCTCTTCCGGGACCACTGGCGTGACGTCCTGCGGGTGGTCGTGGCCTCCACCATCGCCTCGGTCCAGACGATCTTCACGGTCTACGCCCTGTCGTATGCGGTCAACGGCGTGGGCCTGGCCAAGACGCCGATGCTGTGGCTCGGGGTGCTGGCCAACGCCGCCTCGCTGCTGGCGATCCCGCTGTGCGCGGTGCTGGCCGACCGGATCGGGCGCAAGCCGGTGTTCCTCGCCGGGTCGCTGGGCTGCGCGGTGCTGATCTTCGCTTTCCTCTGGTCGATCTCCACGGCGAACTACGGGTTGATCTTCTTCTTCGGCATCCTGATGTTCGGTGTCGTCTACAGCGCGGCCAACGGGATCTGGCCGTCGTTCTACGCCGAGATGTTCCCCGCCAAGGTGCGCCTGTCCGGCATGGCGATCGGAACGCAGATCGGTTTCGCGATCGCCGGGTTCACGCCGAGCATCGCGGCGGCCATCGCCGGGCACAAGAGCGCGAACTGGGTCGGCGTCGCGATCTTCACCGCCGCGCTGTGCGTCGCGAACGCGATCGCGGTGGCGAGCGCGCGGGAGACCTACAAGGTCCCGACCGCGCGACTCGGCACCAAGTCGCCGAATCCGGCCCCGGCGACGGCAGCCGAGGCGTCGGCCTAGCATCCGCCGTCAGCCGCTGCGGGGCTCGGTGCGGTCCACCCCGTCCGCACCGAGCCCGCGGCACCGCCGAGTCAGCGCGTGTGCGCCCAGCAGGGCGGCAGTGAAGACGACCCCGACGACGGCTGCTTGGCGCATGTCGGGCACCACCACGGCCGTTGCTATGACGGCGACGATGCCGGCCAGACCGACACCGGCGGTGCCGCTACCTCCCCACAGCCGGAAATGGCCGGGCTCGGCGGGCACGTCGCGGCGCTGGCGCCGGAACGCCAGGTAGGACGCCAGGACGAGCGTGACGATCAGCACGGCGAAGATCGCGAGCGCCACCAGGACGTAGAACAGCCCGAGCCGCCAGACCATGGCGCGCGTCGAGGTACGGATCGAGCGGACCGGGTCGGCGGTCTCCGCCCCCGGCGACCGCGATCGTTTCGAACCCGACGAAGGCGAACATCACGACCCCGAGCGCCGTCCAGACCGACAACGCACCGTGCGGGAGGAAACCGCCGTGCGCGGTGAGGTTGGCCAGCCCGCTGGCCGGATGGGGCGCGCCGCCCGCGAACGGCTGGAACACCAGGAATGCGCCGGCGAGCAGGAACACGACCAACGCGGTGACTTTGATGCCGCACAGCCAGAACTCCGCCAGCCCGAACGACCGCACGCTCAGCGCGTCGATCATCAGCAACGCGCACGCGAGCACGACAATGGCGGCGGACAGCGGGATTCGCGGCCACCAGAACCGGAGGTACATCGAGGCGGCCACCCCCTCACCGCCGATCGCCACCACGGCTGCGGCCCAGTAGGACCACCGCGTGAGAAAGCCGGCCCACGACCCCCAGCTAGCGATGCGCGATCGCGCCGAAGGCGCCGCTGACCGGATGCACCGTGATCATCTCGCCTAGCCGTCTGTGGATGTGGTGGGGACTCATCGGTGTTCCGCTGCTGTCCGCTGTCTAGCTGCTGCCCGCTGCCTTGTTGTTGCCCAGTGTTCTGCTCTTGCATCGTGCTCTTCAACAGATCCCGTGTTATCTGGCGAGCTCGGCGAGGATCGACAGTCCATCATGGACCTCGGTGAAGCTGGTGCTCAGGGGTGCCAGGCCGATGCGGAGGGCATCGGGGGAGCGGTAGTCCGGGAGGACACCGCGTTGCCAGAGTCGCTCGTTGAGCGCACCGAAATCCGGGCGCCGCAGGGTGATGTGACCTCCACGACGTTCGGCGTCCCGCGGTGACGCCAGCGTGACTCCCTGGGGCAGCAACCAGGCATCGGCCAAGGCGAGGGCGTAGTCGGTGAGCAGCGAGGACTTGGCGCGCACGGCCTCGATTCCGGCCTCTTCCAGCATGTCCAGGCTGACCAGCAGCGGCAGCATCGCCAGGATCGGGGGCGTACCGCTGAGCATCCCCCGGACACCTTCCGCCGCCTGGTATCCCGGTGCCATCTCGAACGGCGCGCGGTGCCCCATCCAACCCCAGACGGGTTGGCGCACAGCGCCGTGATGGCGCTTGTTGACGTAGCCGAAGGCTGGCGAGCCTGGACCGCCGTTGAGGTACTTGTAGGTGCAGCCAACGGCGAAATCGACATCCCACGCATCGAGATGCACCGGCACGGACCCCACCGAGTGGCACAGATCCCACAGCACCAACGCCCCCGCCCGGTGCGCGGTGCGTGTGATCGCTTCGGCGTCCGCCAGGTAGCCGGACCGGTAGGCGACGTGACTGAACGACACCAGCGCGGTATCCGGTCCGACCATCTCGGCGACCTGCGCATCCGTGATCCCGGCCGCCGGATCGGTCTCGATCCACCTCAGCGTGAGGCCGAGTTCCGCCGCGATCCCTTCGAGCACGTAGCGATCGGTGGGGAAGTTGCCGGTGTCCAGCACGATTTCGTGCCGGTCGGGCCGGGCCGCGAGCGCGGCGCGGGCGAGCTTGTAGAGCAGGACGGAGGTGGAGTCGGCGACGACGACCTGCCCCGGCGCCGAGCCGAGCGCGGCCCGACCGAGGCGGTCGCCCACCTCCTCCGGCCAGGTCAGCCACCCGTCCGTCCAACCACGGATCAACCGGCGCGCCCACTGCCCCTGGACGAAGTCCGCCATCCGCTCGGCGGTCTCCCGGGGCGGCCGACCGAGCGAGTTGCCGTCGAGGTAGGCGACGACGTCGGTCCCCTCCGGTGTGAGGAACCGGTCCCGGAAGCCGCGCAACGGGTCGGACTCGTCGAGTTCGCGGGCTCTTTCCCGCAACCCGGTTTCGCGCGACCCCGCGTTCCGCGGCCTGGTGTGGTCCCGCTCAAGCATGCCGTTCCTCCCCGTCGAAAACCCTGGTCGCGTCGATCACCTTGGCATGCCGTAGCGAGTCGGCGAAGCGATTTTGTCGCAGGTCCAGCCCACCGGGCACCCAGCAGGGTGCGGCCGCAGCGGCGAGATCGGTCATCGTGGCGAGGATGTCTTCGGGGGAGAGCCCAGCGCGTTGCAGTGCGCGCACTTCCCGGGCGTTGACGCCCAGCGGGAGCGGACCGTTGCCGAGGTCAGTGCCGTACTGGACGGTTCCGCCGTGGTCGACGAACCCGCGCAGGTTGTCGATCGCGATGCCCAGCGCCTCCGTCTCCGACCCGTAGCCGTGGATGTCGAGCGTACTGATCCAGACCATTCGCCGTGCGGCCTCGCTGAGCAGGTGGTCCGGGATGCGCTCGGTCCACGGGGTGTGCGCCAGGCGGTCCACGCCGTGGTCGTAGGCGGCGCGAAAGGTGCCCTCGCCTTCGGCGTGGGCAATGACGGTGAGCGCGAGCGTGTGCGCGGTGCTGACGATCGCGTCGAGGGTTCGGTCCGGGAGGCTCGGCCCGGCACCGGTGTGCAGCACGACCTTGATGAAGTGGGCTCCAAGCGCCTGCTGCTCTCGCACCGCTGTCACGGCGTCCTCCACTGACGACACTTCGCGGCAGCTTCCGGGTAGCGCCCAGGAGCGGTCCGTGGGGTAGCCACCGGGGGCGGTCAGGAATGCGCCGGCGAACCGGACCAGCGGCAGGGATGCATCCGCACGCAGTTCGGCGAGCACCTCGGGAGGACTCCCGAGGTCGTAGACCTCGGAGATCCCGCCGGAACGGACAGCGCAGACATCGATCAACCCGGAGTGGACGTGCGCGTCGCGAAGTCCGGGCAGAAGGGTTCCCGAAAGGAATCGACCCTGCTCCAAAGTGGACCCGTAAGGAATGGGACCGCCAACTGGGACACCGCACCTGAGGCGTAGTGCGCACCGGCCGAACGACCGTCCCCACCATGCTGAATCAGCCACGAGCCATTCGTCGTCCGGCGTCCGTGGCATCTACAGCTCCGTGCGGACCGCGTACAGCTCCGGGAAGAAGGTCAGATTGAGGGCCTCCCGCAGAAAGGACACTCCGCTGGAGCCGCCGGTGCCGCGCTTGAATCCGATGGTGCGCTCCACCGTCTTGAGGTGCCGGAATCGCCAGAGCTGGAAGTTCTCTTCGAGATCCACCAGTTCCTCGCACGCCTCGTACGCCGTCCAGCACTCCATGGGAGTTTCGTAGATCCGCCGAAACATCGGGACCAGCGCGGGGGTGAAGGTATGGGCGGCGGTGACGTCGCGGTGCAGGAAGTCGGCGGGCACCTCGTGTCCCTGCCGTGCCAGGTAGCGGACGAACTCGTCGTAGATGCTCGGCTGTTCGAGTAGCTCGGTGAGCACCCCCTGCGCTTGCTCGTCATGCGCGAAGACCGGCAGCATCTCGGCGTTCTTGTTGCCGAGGAGGAACTCCACCGCGCGGTACTGGAACGACTGGAAACCCGACGAGTTGCCGAGGAACCCACGAAACTCCATGTATTCCGAAGGTGTGAGGGTGGCCAGGACCGACCACTGGTCGGTGAGGGTGTGTTGGATGTGCTTCACGCGGGCCAGCTTCTTGAGCGCCGGCCGCAGCTGGTCGGCGACCAGATGGTCGCGGGCGGTACGCAGCTCGTGCAGCACCAGCTTGAGCCAGAGTTCGACCGTCTGGTGCTGGACGATGAACAGCAGTTCGTCGTGGTGTTCAGGGTCGCTGACCGGGTGCTGGGCCGCGAGTAGCTCATCGAGGTGCAGGTACTCGCCATAGGACAGGTTGGTGCTGAGGTCCCGGACGACACCGTCTTCGAGCGGGCGTGTGTTCGTCGCCTTGCCCATGAGGGGTCTCCTCAGGCTGTGCGCGGAAGCTGGGGACGCGGATTGGTGCACGATTGTGTCGATTATTGGACGACCGTTAAGAAAACGCAAGAGACGATGCCAGCAGTCCACAGTCTGTCCACGCTGGCAGTTGATATCGTATGACTGTGACGACCGATACGCTGACGAACGATGAGACGATCGTCGGTGAACTGACCGGGCGCGGCGCGCAGCCACGGCAGCTGATCGTGACGGTGTATGGCCTCTACGCCCGCGAAACCGGTGGTTGGCTGTCCGTCGCCGCGCTGGTCCGCCTGCTCGGCGACCTCGGCGTGGACGAGCCGGCGGTGCGGTCGTCGATCTCCCGCCTGAAGCGCCGGGAAATCCTGCTCGCCAGCAAGCGCGGCGGAATCGCCGGGTACGAGCTGTCCAGTCAGGCACAGGAGATCCTGCGCGAAGGGGACGAGCGGATCTTCAGCCGCGCCCGCGCGACCCTCGCGGACGGCTGGGTGCTGGCGGTCTTCTCCGTCCCGGAGTCGCAACGCCAGAAGCGGCACGTCCTGCGCACGCAGCTCACCCGGCTCGGCTTCGGCACGGTGGCGCCCGGTGTCTGGATCGCTCCCGAACACCTGCGCCCGGCAACCGTCGGCGTGCTGCGCCGGTTCGAACTGGATTCCTACGCCGAACTCTTCCACGCTGATCACGTCGCCTTCGGCGACCCGCGCGACAAAGTGGCGCAGTGGTGGGATCTCGATCAGTTGCAGCGGCTCTACGGCGAGTTCGTCGACCTGTATCAGCCCGTGCTGCGGTGGTGGCGCCGCCGACGAGCCAGCCGGGAACGGGACGCGTTCGTGGATTACGTGCGGGTGCTCACCGATTGGCGTCAACTTCCCTACCTCGACCCGGGGCTCCCGGTTGAGCTGTTGCCAGCGGAATGGAACGGTGCGGTCGCCGCGGAGGTCTTCTTCGCTCTCCAGTCGTTGCTCGCCGAGCAGGCGCACGCCTACGTCGACGAAGTCACGGTGACACGCTGATCGCAGCGGTTCCCTTGATCTCCACCAACGCCTCGACGTCCCACAACCGGGTAACGCCGAGGGCGGCCATCGCCGGGTAGTTCCGACCGACGTGCTCACGCCACACAGCGCCGATCTCGCTGGCGTGCCGCCGGTAGTCGTCGATGTCGACGAGGTAGATCGTCAGCTCGGTGAGGTCTTCCGGCCCGCCCCCGGCCGCCCGCAACGCGGTGAGCAGGTTCCGCAACGCCTGTTCGAACTGCGCCACGACGTTGCCGCCGATGATCCGACCTGCGTCGTCGAGGGCGGTCTGCCCGGCCAGGAACACCAGACGGCGCCCGCGTACCGCCGTGGCATGGGAAAACCCGGAAGGGCGAGCGAGCTCGGCCGAGTTGATGCGTTCGACCGTGTGAACCTGTTCGGCAGGGTGAACCGGTTCGGCAGGGCGAGTCCGTTCGGTGGTCACGACTGAACCGTTCCTCCATCCACATTGATCGCCTGGCCGGTGATCGCCGGGTTGCGCAGGCAGAGGTCCACCGCGTCGGCCACCTCGTCCACGCCGATCAGCCGCCCGATGGGCTGCTTGCTTGCCAGAACCTGCCGGGCCTGCTGGGGAGTTCGTCCCGTTCGCCGGCTGATGTTGTCGATGGTGTGCGCGGTCATCGGTGTCTCGACGTAGCCGGGACAGACCGCGTTGACGGTCACGCCGCTGCCGGCCAGCTCGGCGGCAGCCGAGCGGACGAGCCCGAGGACGCCGTGCTTGCTCGCGGTGTACGCGCACACGTACGGAGCACCGTGCTTGGACGCGACGGAGGCGATCACGACGACCCTGCCCCAACCGCGCTCGGCCATCGCCGGCACAGCTCGCCGCAGGAAGCGGAAAGGCGCGGTCAGATTGGTGTCCAGTGCCCGCTGCCAGTCGTCGTCGGTCGTTGTGACCAGGGGAGCGGAAGTGGCCGTACCCGCGTTGAGGATCAGGACCTCGACGGGACCCCAGTGCTGTTCCACAGCGTGGAACACGTCGTCCACGGCGTGCGCGTCAGTCACGTCGGCGGGCCGGGACAGCGCTGGCCCAGGCAGCTCAGCCGCGACGTCCTTGAGCTGGTCGGCGGTGCGTGCGACGAGCGCGATCCGGTCCCCACCGGCCGACAGCCGGTGGGCTACGGCCCGGCCGATGCCCCGGCCGGCACCGGTGACCAGGCAGGTCCGTGTCGTCACGGGTTTGATATTACGCATATTTGACGGCCGTATTCAATGCGACATAGCGTGGGAGTCATGCGCATCGCGGTCATGGGTGGTGGCCCTGGCGGGCTGTACTTCGCCGCGCTCATGAAGCAACTCGATCCCAGTCACGACATCACCGTGTGGGAACGCAACGCGGCAGGCGACACCTTCGGGTTCGGTGTGGTGTTCTCCGACGAGACGCTCGGCGGTATCGAGCACGCGGACCCCGAGATCTTCCGTGCCATGCGCCAGGAGTTCGCGCGATGGGATGACATCGACATCCATCACCGCGACGCCATACTCACCTCCGGCGGTCATGGCTTCGCCGCCATGAGCCGCAAGACGCTCCTGCGCATCCTGCGGCAGCGATGTGTGGACCTGGGAGTCTCGCCGCACTTCCGAGCTGAAGCTCCCGATGTCGCGGGTCTGGCGGCGGACCACGACCTCGTGGTGGCCAGCGACGGCGCGAACTCCGCGGTACGAACGAGGTTCGGCAGCACCTTCCACCCCAGCGTCGAAACACGGAGCTGCAAGTACATCTGGTTGGGAACCGATCTCGTCTTCGACGCGTTCAAGTTCCACATCCTGGAAACCCCCCACGGGGTCATGCAACTGCACGGGTACCCGTACAGCCGGAATGCGAGTACGTTCATCGTCGAACTGCACGAGGATGTGTGGCGCGACGTCGGGTTCGCCGACTACGCGGCCACCGCTGGCGACCAGCCCGGGACCAGCGACGGGAAGTCCGTCGAGGCGATCCGGGAACTGTTCGCCGATGCGCTTGACGGACACCACGTCTTCGCCAACAACTCCCGGTGGCTGAACTTCAAGACCGTGCGATGTGCGTCCTGGCGACACGGGAACGTGGTGCTGCTGGGAGACGCGGCCCATACCGCGCACTTCTCGATCGGCTCGGGAACGAAACTCGCGATGGAGGACGCGCTCGAACTCGCCGCGAGCGTGTCTGAACAGTCCACAGTGGATCACGCGCTCCAGGCATACGAGGAGCGGCGGCGCCCTGTGGTCGAGTCGACGCAACGAGCCGCCCAGGCCAGCCTGGAGTGGTTCGAGAACATCGCGCACTACGTACACCAGGACTCCGTGCAGTTCGCCTTCAACCTGCTGACCCGCAGCCGCCGCGTCACCTATGACAACCTGCGGCTGCGCGATCCCCAGTTCGTCTCGAAGGTCGACTCCTGGTTCGCCCGGGGCCGCTCCGAGGTGTGCCCGCCGATGTTCCAGCCGGTGCTCCTGGGACCGCTGGAGCTGCACAACCGTGTCGTCGTGTCCCCGATGGACATGTACAGCTCCCAGGATGGCATGCCGTCCGATTTCCACCTGGTGCATCTGGGCAGCAAGGCGCTGGGGGGAGCGGGGCTTGTCATGACCGAAATGGTCTGCGTGTCCGACACCGGGCGCATCACTCCCGGCTGTGCCTGCCTGTGCACGCCGGAACAGGAAGCCGCCTGGGGCCGGATCGTCGACTTCGTGCACGAGCACAGCGCGGCCAAGATCGGCATCCAGCTCGGGCACTCCGGCCGCAAGGGGTCCACCAGGCTGATGTCGGAAGGCATCGACCTGCCGCTGCCAGCGGGCAACTGGGAGGTCGTCGGGCCCTCGCCGGTCCCGTACTCCGAGATCAACCAGATCCCCCGGGAGCTCTCTCCAGCGGAACTCGACGAGATCAAACAGCGGTTCGTCGCGTCGGCGGAAGCCGCGGCGCGCGCCGGGTTCGACCTCCTTGAGCTGCACTGCGCGCACGGCTACCTGCTGTCGTCGTTCATCTCCCCGCTGTCCAACCAGCGCAGCGACGGCTATGGCGGGTCGCTGGCGAACCGCCTGCGCTTCCCGCTGGAGGTGTTCGACGCGATCCGCGCGGTATGGCCAGCTGACCGCCCGATGGCGGTCCGCATCTCCGCAACGGACTGGTACGAAGGCGGCGTGGAAGCCGCTGACGCCGTCGAGATCGCGCGAGCCTTCGCCGAGCACGGCGCGGCAGCGATCGACGTGTCGACCGGGCAGGTACTCAAGGCGGAGCGGCCGGCATACGGGCGCAGCTACCAGACGCCCTTCGCGGACCGGATTCGCAACGAGGTCGGCCGCGCGTACGGGGTCGCGGTGATCGCTGTCGGCGCGATCTCCTCCCACGACGACGTCAACTCGATCATCCTGGCGGGGCGCGCCGACTTGTGCGCGCTCGGGCGGACGCACCTTTATGATCCACAGTGGACACTTCATGCGGCGGCCGACCAGGACTACTCCGGGTCCGGCGTCGTCTGGCCGCAGCAGTTCCAGCCAGGTCGGCGCACACCGCGCACCGGGCGCGCGGACGTGCCCAAGCCGCGCCTTGAGCGGCTCCGTGGCGCGGAAGCCACGACCGCACACGCGCGGTGGCGCCCGGCCGAATCCAGCGGCACCCGACCTTACTGACCCTTCCAGCGCGCTGGTCGCTTGGCATGGAAAGCCGCATGGAACTCCGCGTAGTCCGAGGTCTTCATCAACAGCGCCTGGGTGACCGCCTCCAGCTCCAGCGCGCTGGACAGGCTCATGTCCAGCTCGCGGGTCAGCAGTTCCTTGGTGTGCGCGTATGCCTGGTAAGGGCCGTTGGCCAGACGCCCGGACAGCCGATCCACTGTCCCGTCCAGTTCGGCATCCTCAACCAGCTCGCTGACCAGCCCGTATCGCTCGGCGTCCGTGGCCGTGATCGTGTCGCCGAGCATCAGCAACTGGGTGGCCCGGCCCAGCCCTACCAGGCGGGGGAGCAGGTAGGCGGCACCCATGTCGGCGCCGGCGAGCCCGACCTTGGTGAACAGGAAGGCGAACCGGGCCGAGTGCGTGGCGATGCGGAAGTCGGCGGCGAGTGCGATCACCGAGCCGGCCCCGGCGGCGAGCCCGTGCAGGACCGCGATGATCGGGATCGGGCACTCGCGCATCGCCTGGATCACCGCGCCGGTCATCTTGGTGAACTCCAGGACCTCGTCGGTCCGCATCGCGAGCGTTTCGCCGATGATCTCGGTGACGTCTCCGCCGGAGCAGAAAGCCCGCCCCTGGCCACGGAGGACCAGAACCCGCGTGTCGCCGCGATGTGGCAACTCGGTGAGCAGGTCGCGCAGGTCGGCGTACGCCTCGAAGGTGAGTGCGTTGAGCTTGTCCGGGCGGTCCAGGGTGACCGTGGTGACGCCGTCCGCACGGTCCAGCCGGAAGTGGCGCCATTTCTCGGTGAACGGGGCAGATCCACGGAACGGGCTCATGGCAACGTCCTCCTCCCGCCGGTGCGCGTTACGGTATCACTCATATGTCGATCTATTGACTGTCGTCAAGATTGAGTAATACTGGGAGGGCATCCGCGGACCTCGCTGGAGGAGGGAACGCCGTTATGCGGCTCTCGGCTTCCGCCCACGTCGACACGTTCTGCCGGGACAACCTTCCGCCGCGCGACCAATGGCCGAGGTTCCACTTCGAGCTGCCCGAACTCCAGTACCCGGATCGGCTCAACTGCGCCGAAACCCTGCTGGACGAGGCAGTGGCGAGGTGGGGAGGCGAGCGGACCTGTCTGGTGACGCCCACCGCGAAGTGGACCTACGATGACGTGCGGAATCACGCGAACCAGGTGGCGAGTGTCCTGATTGAGGACGCGGAACTCAAGCCGGGCAACCGGGTGCTGTTGCGTGGACCGAACAACCCGTGGCTGCTCGCGGCGTGGTTCGGGGTGCTCAAGGCTGGTTGTGTCGCCGTGACAACCATGCCGCTGCTGCGCTCCCGGGAGATCAGCACCCTCTACGACCTGACGCGTCCGTCGCTGACGATCTGCGATCACCGCTTCATCGACGAGGTGAACGCGGCGTCACCCGACGTGCCCGTCATGACTTACGGCGCACAGCGCGAAACCGATCTCGTCCGCCGTTGTGCGGGCCGAACGAGCAACTTCTCCGCAGTGGCCACCGCAGCCGACGACGTAGCCCTGCTGGCGCCGACCTCGGGGACGACGGGCAAACCCAAAATCACCATGCACTTCCATCGCGACGTGCTGGCCAGCGCCGACACCTTCGCGAGGTACGTCCTCAAACCGCGAGAAGAGGACGTGTTCACCGGAACCCCGCCGATCGGCTTCACGTACGGTCTTGGTGGACTTGTGGTTTTCCCACTGCGCTTCGGCGCCGCTGTGCTGATGCTGGAAAGCCACACTCCGAAACAGCTGGTATCAGCCATCGCCGAGCATGCGGTGACGGTCCTGTTCGCTGCTCCCACTGTCTACAAGGCGACGCTGGGGACCGGAAACGCCCGTGCGCTGGCGAGTCTGCGCCGGTGCGTGTCAGCGGGAGAGCACCTGCCCAAGGAGGTGTGGGAGGACTTCTCTCGCGAAACCGGAGTGAAGATCATCGACGGTATCGGCGGAACGGAGATGCTGCACATCTTCATCGCCGCCGCCGACGAGAACATCCGGCCCGGCGCCACGGGAAAGGCCGTTCCCAGGTTTGACGCCGCGATCCTGGACGACGCCGGCGTGCCGGTCGCCGATGGCGAAGCCGGTCGCCTGGCCGTACGCGGACCAACCGGCTGCCGATACCTCCGCGATTCCCGCCAGTCCGTCTACGTGCAGGACGGTTGGAACATCACCGGCGACACCTATCGCAGGGACGTTGACGGGTACTTCTGGTACCAGGCCCGCAGCGACGACATGATCGTGTCCGCCGGCTACAACATCGCGGGACCGGAGGTGGAGGAAGTCCTGCTCAGCCATCCCGATGTCGTTGAGGCCGCGGTGGTGGCAGCCCCTGACGAGAAGCGCGGCACGATCGTGCAGGCGTACATTGTGTTGCGGCCGGACGTCACGGGCGACAACGGCACCGTGGCCGAGCTGCAAGCCTTCGTCAAGCGGCACCTCGCGCCGTACAAGTACCCGAGGGCGATCGAGTTCGCCGCGGAGCTACCCAGAACCGCTACCGGAAAGCTACAGCGCAATGTGTTGCGGGAGCGCGCCGCGAGTGCTGTCCCAAACCGCACTGACGGTTCCGTCCACGCTCGGTGAGAGCTTCCCGCCAGGTTGGTTCGCGGGTCAACGTGTGCTGCTCAGTGCGGTGAGGCGCCATGCCGCGCAGGATGTCAGACCGCGATTGTCCACAGTAGAGCACTACAGCTGCTCTACCTTGGCGGTGCTCCAACGGCGCCCGTCCGAAGAGCGAACAGCTCACCGAATGTTCGGTTCTTGACCGCGCCAGATGGCGGGTTTTTCGCACTGAATGAGGTGTGTGGTTCGCCGTGACCGTGGCACTATCGGGGGCTCATCACGCGCATTGCCCGGCGGAGGAGTGATGGAGCCCCTGGACACGTCCCCAGAAGCGCCTGCGGGTCAGGACTCCGCGGACGAGGATGCCGACGACTACGACACGGCGTTCGCCGAGATCCGGCGGTTGGTGCACGTCGGGGACAACGTGGGAGCGGTTGAGCTCGCGGCCGCGATCGCGGAAACAGCGAGTGATCCGCGAATCGTGGTCAGGGCGCTGTGGCTCAAGGTGGGGCAGCTTTACAACCTTGGTCGTACTCATGAGTGCCCGTCGCTGCTTGACCGTGCCTTCGACGTCATGGGCGAGGTCGAGGATCACGCCGTCCGAGCGGGACTGCACGCGATGGCCGGCATTGTCGCGGCCAACGGCTCGTTCGAGCGCTGCGTGCGGCACCTGGTGCTGGCCTCGCGCGAGCTTGAGCAGGTCGAGCATCCTCGTTCGGAAGCCGTGGACGCGGGGCACGACCTCGCCGTGACCTACTCGTACGCCGGCTTCCATGACGAGGCGATGACGGTGGCGGAGCGGACGTATCTGCAAGGGCAGACGCTGGGACGGGCACCGGGAGATCACGCGCTTCCCGAGATCCCCGTTCGCCGGGCTGTCTCGCTCGACCATCGCGGCGACACGACAACCTGCGTCCGCATGCTGTGGGATGTCCTCGCAACCTGGTCGAAGCGTGCCGCGCCAACCGAGTTGTGGTGGGCCGAGCGGTATTACTACGGCTATGCGGCGGTCCGGTTGACGGCCTTGGGGCAGCACGCCCCGGTCGATCGGGCACTGTTCGCGCCCGAATCGGACGAGTGGGAGATACAGGACCTAAACCTGCTGACCGGGGCTTGCATCGCGATCGTGGAGGGCCGCCCGCGTGTCGCGCTGGACCGGTTGGCCGGCAGGAAGGTCAACCCCTACACACTCGGTGCGGGGGAAATCGCCCGGGTGCGGGCACTCGCGCATGCCGCCGACGGTGACCACCGAGCCGCGCGGGAGGCCGACCGGGAGGCGGCGCGCCTGGCCAGCCAGCCGCTCGACGACTTGTGCCATCGCCTGATTGACGGGACAAGAACGCAACTCGACCACGAAGCGCTACGCCGCACGGTCGAGCGGTTCGCTTCCGAAGCGCTCACGGACCCGTTGACCGGCTTGCCCAACCGCCGGCATTGTGACAAGCGGATCGCCAGCATCGTCCGGCAACGGACCTCGGCCGCCGTCGGTCTCATCGATCTGGACAACTTCAAGGACATCAACACCGTGCACGGGCACCTCGGCGGCGACCTTGTCCTGCAACGCATCGCCGGTGTGCTCGCGCGCACGGTCCGTGCCGGGGACTTCGTCGCGCGCTACGGCGGTGATGAGTTCATCGTGGTGCTGCCCGACACGGACCTGCCCACGGCGCACTGTATCGGCGCCCGGATCACGACGGCGATCGCTGCTGAACCCTGGCACGTTCTTGTCCGGGGCGCTCCGGTGTCGGCGACGATCGGGTGGTCCAGGTTGTCCGATACGGACAGCGTGACGGACGCTCTCGATCGCGCCGACCGGGCCATGCTCGCGCGGAAGTACCGGACCGCCGATTCCGCGCGGTCGCTACCCCGGCAGGTCCAGGAACCGCGCGGCGTGACCGCCGAGCAGTAGGTACTGCCGTGGCCGCGCGGAGCCCGAGCTAGAACGTGTTAACGCACGAAGTTGCCGGAGCGTGTCTTTTTCTATCTGGTGTTCCTGCTGACGTTCGGGTTACGGTGATATCTGAGCTAGAACGTGTTTCACCATGTGCTCGGATCAGGGAGGGTGGCGGTCGCCGTGGCCGATGAGGCGGACTACATCGTCGTCGGGGCTGGGAGCGCTGGATGCATCGTGGCCAGCCGGCTGGCCGAGACGGGCGCACGCGTGGTCCTCCTGGAGGCCGGGCCGAGGGACCGGTCGCGGTTCGTGCGCATCCCGGGCATGATCTCGATCATGCACTCGGTACCCCAGATCAAGAAGCGGTTCGACTGGGGCTACTACACCGTCCCTCAGGAACACGCGCTCGGGCGACGCATCCCCACCACGCGCGGCAAGGTGCTCGGCGGTTCGAGTTCGGTCAACGGGATGCTGTTCGTGCGTGGTCATCGAGGCAACTACGACAGCTGGGCGGCCGAGGGCTGCACCGGGTGGAGCTACGACGACGTGCTGCCCAGCTTCAAGCGCATGGAGGACTGGGAGGGCGGCGCCAGCGAGTTCCGGGGCACAGGCGGCCCGGTCGCGGTGCGCGGTCAGAAGGGTCTGGCACCGCCCTCCCAGGCGTTGAACGAGGCGATCAGCGAGACACTCGCGATCCCGCACAACGAGGACTACAACGGCGCCTCGCAGGAGGGCGTCGGACCCGTGCAGATGAGCGCCACCGGTGGTGTTCGGTTCAGCTCCTCCAGGGCCTACCTGGCGAACCGTCCCGAGGCGGCTCAACCGACGGTCGAAGTCGGGGCGACCGTCTCCCGGGTCGTGTTCGAGGGCGCACGCGCGGTGGGGGTTGAGGTCCTCGACAAGTCCGGGCCGAGGGTGATCCGGGCGGCCCGCGAGGTCGTGCTGTCGGCCGGTGTCTTCGGCTCCCCGCAGTTGCTGCAGCTGTCCGGGGTGGGGCCTGCCGATCACCTGCGTGAGCAGGGAATCGATGTGCGCGCGGACTTACCGGTCGGCAAGAACCTGCACGACCACCTCTTCGTCCCGATGACGTTTCTCGCGCCGGAGGCCGTCCATCGCGGCACCGGGCCGCACTTCCTCGGGGGAATGATCGCGGAAACGGTCAAGGGCGACACCTGGTTCGGCCGGACCGTGTTCGACAGCATGGCATTCGCCCGCACGGACGGCTCGAACGACCTGCCGAACCTGCAGATCCACACTCTGCCGTGGGCGTATCCCTCGCCGAACCAGGACAAACCGGTGCGGCACGTGGTCGACAAGCGCCCGGCGCTGACGGTGATGCCCACGCTGATCTACCCGAAGAGCCGGGGCGAGGTGCGGCTGGCGTCGACCGACCCGACCGTGGCGCCGGTCATCGACCCGGCCTACCTCTCCGACCCGGACGATGCGCGTTTCCTGCTCGACGGTATGAAGCTGATCCGCGAGGTCATGGAGAACAAGCACATGGCGGACTTCGTCACCGGAGAGCTGCACCCGGGGCCGGACTGCTCCGACGACGCGGACCTGGAACGCGAACTGCCCAACCGCATCCACAGCGTCTACCACCCGGTGGGGACGTGCCGGATGGGCATCGATGAACGCGCGGTGGTGGACCCGGAACTGCGCGTGCGCGGTGTCGAAGGGCTACGGGTCGCGGACGCGTCGATCATGCCGACGATTACCGGCGGCAACACCAACGCGCCCGCGATGATGATCGGTGAGCGTTGCGCGGAGCTGATGAGTCAACCGTGATCAAAGAAGCTTGATGTCGTCGATGAGCCAGCGGCCATTGTCGTGCACGAGCGTCATCTGCATTCGGTTGCGGTCGATGCGCGGCTGAGGGTTGCTGGTGTTGGTGATCTTCTGGTCGACGAAGAGCGCGACTACGGCGTGATTCGCGTCCGCATCGACGATTCCGGCGGAGAGCACTGATCCGTCCGACACCGCCTGGTTCTGCTTGATCAGTTCCGTCAGGCTCGCGCTGACCTGCTTGTACTGCTGGGCGAACTGGCCATGGGAGTTGGCGGTGACGGCGGCGAAGTTTCCGTTGAGATTGTTGTAGTTGTAGGTGGAAAGGTCCTTCGCGTAACCGCGGGCCGCGCTCAATGCCTCCGTGCGGGCGGAGTCCAACGCTTCCTGCTCCCGAAGTTGCACGACGAGGTAGCCGAGAGCCACGAGAACCCCCACCGCCAGGACCAGCGGGACAACCGTCTTCGGGCGTGCATTGGCACGTAATCGCGCAAGGAAGACCGAGAAACGAGTATTCGATCCTGGTTGGTCGGTGATTTCCTCGTCCATAGTGGACGAGGAATTGTCCTTGTCCGCGAAGGCCTCCGCGACCCCACTGGACGTGTGGGAGCCAGGATGAGCGAGCCCGGCGACCTTCGGCGGCCGGTTACCGGCTTTCCTGGCGCTGGCCGCGGGAACCATGCGACGGGTGCGCATCAACGAACTCCTCTCAACGAACTCCCTGGAGCGGGATCGAATACCAGGAACGGGGACCGAGCGCGGAACTCTGCCCGCCGGACGAACCCAGCTGGAAGCCGGCGGCCGTGTCGCCGGTGGCTGGATCGTAGGTGCTCGCCGTGGGAGTCGGGGCGTTCGCGGCGCCGCGCTGGTCGAGATTCGGCTGGTCACCAGGGCAGTGCCAGTCGAGTCCGGGCTGCCTGGGGTCGGTGGCCGTGGGCGGGCGGCGCTCGGTGGGGGTGAAACAGACCGGACCCTGGGTGGCGACCAGGTAGAAGTCCGCGGTGTCGCCGTGCACGATGTTGCCCAGCCTGGTCAGCGCGTTGGGCACGGTGGCGATGCCGTACTCCATCGCCGGGACCCGGATACTGACGATCTGGCTGGTCGTCACCAGATTGCCCAGCAGCGCCGTGACCGCCGGTTCGTTGGAGGCCATCAGCTGGCTGATTCTCTCTGTGGTCGCGGGCGCGGTGTCGAGAAGGCTACGAAGTTGGGGCTCCTGACCCCGCAAGCCTCCGGTCAGAGACCGCATATTCGCCGCCAGCACACGCAGCCGGTCACCCTCGGCACCGTTCGGGCCAGCCAGCGTCCTCGTGCCGTCGAGCAGGCGTTGGATCTGCGGTTGGCGCTCCTGGAAAGCCCGCATCAGGGTGGCAGTGTTGTCCAGAATGCGGGTGAGGTCTGGTCCCGTGGCATTCAAACCGGTGGCCATCGCGGCGCTCAGCGTCGCGATGTCCTGCGGGTTGAGGCTGTCGGTGAGCTCCGTGGCGTGCATCAGCAGCGCTTCCAGCGGCAGCGGAGTCGCGGTCTGCGACGCCGCGATGACACTGCCGTCCCGGAGGTAGGGACCCGAGTCGGTGCCCGGCCGGAGGTCGAGATGTTGCAGCGCCAGCGGAGTGTCCATGCTGACCACCGCTCTCGTGCTCGCTGGAACCCGCACACCAGGGTCGAGGGTGAGGTGCACGGACACGCCGTGACCGTCCGGGTCGATGCTGACGTCGGAGACCGTGCCGACCTTGACCCCGCGATAGGTCACCTGCGAATCCGGGCTGATCGCACCGCTGTCGGGCATCTCGACCGCGACCCGGAACGGCGGGTGGAAGGTCTGGGGGCCGAGCACGTTCGTCGCCACGTAGTACGCACACCCGAGGCTGATGACGAGGAACAGCGCGAGTTGGATCAGCGCCAGCCGGTTTCTCATCGCGTGCCGCCCTCCAGAATTCCACCGGCACCGCCCTGGTTCGGCGGCGGCAGGAGTCCCTGCTGGGCCGGGTTCAACTGCGGGGTGGGGTTCAACTGCCGGGTGGGACTCAGCTGCCGGGCGGGGTTCAGGAGCTGGGCGAGACTGCCCGGAACGTCGAGGGTGCCGTTGAACAGGAGGTAGTCGCCCGGAGTGGCCTTCTGGAAGAGCTGGGAGAACCGCTGCAGTCCGGCCAGCGTCGAACCGAGGTTCCCGTCGAAGGTCCGCAGGTCCTTTAGCACGGGCCCCAGCTCGTGGATCTGCCTGGTCAGTGAGCCGTCAGTCTGGCTGACCAAGCCCTTGGCGGCGGTGCTCAACGACGCGGTGTTGGCCAGCAGCGTCGCGAACTGCTGTCGCTGGCTGAGCAGGTCGTCCAGCGCCGGGCGGATCTGGGTGAACGCGGCCTCCAGCGTCGGCCGGTTCTGCGCGAGCTGGCCGGACACCGCGTGCATCGAATCGATCGCCCTGGTGATGTCCGCGCGGTGCTGGTCCAGCGAGGTCAGCACTTGTCGCAGCTGGCTGAGCAGGTCGCGGATCTTCTGCTCCCGCCCGTTCAGCGCGGTGTTGAGCTCGGTGACGATGGTCCGGGCCTGGTCGATGCCCGAGCCGTTGACCAGCGCGCCCACGGCGGCGAGCGTGTTCTCCATGTCCGGGCCGCGTGTCGTGTTCCGCACCGGGATCACCGATCCGTCGGTGAGCATCGCGTTGCCCTGCGGGCGTTCGGGTGGCTGGAGCATGACGTACTCCTCGCCGAGCGGCGAGATGAGTTCCAGCCGCGCCTGGGTGTCGGCCGGGAGGTGGACGTTCGGGTCGATGGTGAGGTCCACGATCGCCTGAAAGTCGCGGGTCCGAATGGACGCCACCCGGCCGATCTCGGCCTGTCCCATGCGCACTTTCCCGCCGATGGGCAGCTGTCCTATGTCGTTGAACACGGCCGTGATGCGGGTGCCTGATCCGCCAAGACCATCCACGCCAGTGGCGAACGACGCGTTCTGCAGGCTGAACCCGCACGAGCTGGTCAGCAGCACTGTGGACAGAACCCACCCCGCGACCGCTGTCCTTCTGCCGGTTGTCATCGGCCGCCCCCGTTCATCGCTGGATTGAGCCCCAGCGCGTCCGGGAGAGTGGGTGGGAAGGGGATCGGGTTCGTCAGTCCCGCCCCTTCGCACAGCGGGATGGTGAAGTGCTGGCACAGCTGCCTGGTCCGGTCGAACTGGGTCAGGTTCGTGGAGAAGTCCAGGCGCAGCCGCATGCGCTGGTCCGGCGTGATCGTGCGACTGAGGTTGTCCATGGCCAGCGGCATGGTGTCCAGCGTTTCGGCGAGCTGCTGCTGGTGTTGGACCAGGACGTTGCTCAAACTGGCCAGTTGCGTGACGTCCCCGGTGAGCTGGTTGCCGTGGTTGCGGAGAAGGTCGTTGATGGAGGTCAGCGCCGTGGACAGCTGGCCGATGGTGTCACTGAGAGTGGCCTGCTGGTCGGTGAGATCCGCGGTGGCCTGCGTTGTCGACTGGACAAGCGTGTCTATTGTGGACTTGTGTTGGACGAGCAGCTGTACCAGCTTGTCCAGGTTGTCCAGAACGGCGCCGACGTCTCCGGTGCCGGAGGCGAGCAGGTCGGTGGCCTGTGCCACGTTCGTGATCGCGGCCCGAATCTGCGGTCCGTCGCCGGCGGTCATGGCCGCGCCGCTGTGCACTAGGGCGCCGAGGCCACCGAGGCTGCCCTGCTGGCCGGCTCCCTGCTGGCCGGCTCCCTGCTGGCCGGTTCTCGGCGGGCCGAGGGCGGTGACCAGCGAATCCAGCGACTGGGTCAGCTGATCCCACTTGATCGGGGCGTGGGTGCGCTGCACCGGGATCACGGCGTTGTCGGCGAGTACGGCACCGCCGGTGTAGGCAGGTCCGAACTCGACGTAGCGGTCGCTGATCACCGCCGGGCTCATGATGAAGGCTTGCGCGTCACGCGGGATCTTGAGGTCCGGGGGGAGAGACATGGTGATCCGTACCGTTGCCCCCTGGGGACGGACGGATTCGACCGTCCCCACCGGCACGCCCAGGATCATCACCCGGTTCCCGGGGAAAATGCCGTCCGCGAACGTGAAATCAGCGGACACTCGCAACACCGGGCGAGGCCGGAAAACCGTATACCAGCCCGCACCCACCACGACGGCGAGGACGCACAATGCGCTGGCGATGGCGAGAACCTTGGTCTTCATGGGCAGCCCTTGAGCAGTCCTGCGGTGCACACCAGGTTGTCCGGCAGCGGCCCGCTGGGCGAGGAGACGTCACCCCAGGGCCCGTTTCCGGTGGCGTTGGCGAGGTAACGGCTCGCGGGGCCGAGCTGACGCAGCGTCTCGCCGATCGCGTTGTCGTTGCGCGCCAGCGTGTCGGTCACCGTGTGCAGGTCGGTCAGCATCGGGTCGATCGCGGCCTTGTTGTCCTGGAGCAACCGGGTGAGCTGGACGGTGATGCTGTGCACGTCGGTGATGAGTTGGCGGATGGTGTCGCGGCGCTGGTTGAACGTGTCCATCACCAGCCGCGCGTCGCCGAGCAGCGTGACCAGCGTGTTCTGCTGCTCCAGCAACGAGGAGGTCAGTGACTGCGTGTTCCGCAACAACTCCCGGAACTGCTCGTTGTGCTGGTTCACGACCTGTGAAGCGGCGGAGATGCCGGTGAGGCTGTCTCCGACCAGTCGCGGGTCGCTCGGTGCGACGTCCCTGAGCGTGCCGATCATGCGTTGCAGAGCGGCCAGGTCGAGGTCGTTCGTCTTGGACACACCGGCGTTGAGATCGTCCAAACTGTACGGCACGGAGGTGCGCGATTCCGGGATCGTCGCACCGGGTGACAGCGTGCCCGGACCGGCCGGGTCGACGCTGAGGTAACGGGTTCCCAGGACGGTGCGCAGCTTGATCCCGACCCGCGTGTTGGTTCCCAGCGTTTGCGCGTTGTCCAGCCGGAACGTGATCCGTACCCGGTCCCCGGCCAGGGACACCGCCGTCACCCGGCCCGCCGGAACTCCGGCGACGTTGACCTGCGCACCCGAGGAAAGACCTGCCGCGTTCGCGAATTCCGCCGTGTACTCCGCCGTGCGGGCACGGAAGACGACTTGCGGAACGATCACCGCGGCGGCCAGCATGCCCAGGACGACCGCGGCGGCGATCGTGCCGTTGACAACAACACTGTTGCGGCTCATCGGCACACCTCCGAGTGCGGGCCGGCGCCGAGGTCGATCGGCGTGCCGCCGACGGAGACGCTCATGTTGCAGAGGTACACGTTCGCCCACGACCCGTAGTCCGTCGCACGGTTGATCGTGGTGACGAGCCCGGGCAGTTGTTGCACCGTGCCGTTGATCGCCGCCTGGTTGCGCGCGAGGTTGTCCGCGACGCCGCGCAGGGACCGCACGTCGTAGGACAGTTCAGGGCCGACGTTGCCCAGCACGTTGGACAGCGACCCGGCGAGCGCGGAACCGCTGTCCAGTGCCTCGGCGATCCGCGGCCGGCTGTTGGCGGTCGCGGAGGTGAGTTGACCGAGACTGCTGACCAGGGCCTGGAGATCGTCGCGGTGCTGCGTCATGGTCTCCAGCGCGCCGTTGAGGTTGGTGATGGTCTGCCCGATCACCTGGTCCCGGCTGGACAGGGTCGAGGTCAGCACCACGACCTTCGCCAGCAGGTCGGTGATGGTGCCGCCCTCGCCCTGGAAGATCGCGACGATCTCGGACGCGAGCTGGTTGACCTGCTTCGGATCGATCGCCTCGAACAGTGGCTTGAAACCGTTGAGCAGTGCCGTGAGATCCAGCGCCGGCCGGGTGCGTCGCAGCGGAATGGTCGAGCCCGGCGCCAGCGGTGGACCGCCCTGACCAGGCATGATCGCGAGGTAGCGCGCGCCCAGCAGGTCGGCGTAGCGGATCACGGCCAGGCCGGAGGAGGGCACCGGCTGGTCCCGCGACACCTCGAAGGACACCAGCGCAGACCCGTCGCGGGCGGCCACGGTGTCGATCTTGCCGACGCGCACGCCCGCGACCATCACATCGCTGCCGGGATGCAGCCCCTCCGCATCCGTGAACACCGCCCGGTAGGTCACCGTGGAGTCGTTCACCGGATCGGTGATGGTGTTGACGACCAGAACCCCGGACAGGACGGACACGACGACGAAGACGGTCAGCTTGAGCAGCGCCGGGTAGTTGATCAGGCTCGTTCTCACGGCGTCACCACCTGCGAACCGCGCACCATCGGCCCCAGCATCAGCCCCAGCACGTCCGGTGACGGTGCGGCGGTTTGCGGTCCCGGGGCCGGCGGGAGCAGCGGTGCCAACTGGCGCATCGCGTCCAGCTCCTGCGGGCTTCCCACCGGCCCGATCGGACCGGCCGACCCGCTGCCGGCACCGCAGTTCTTCCCGGCCAGGCCGGGATAGCGCGGGCAGTCCGCCGGCGTGTAGGGGTAGGGGCGGTCCAGGGTCCCCGACATGCGGATCTTGAAAAAGCCGGTGGCGAAGGCCCGGTTGGCGCCGTCGAGGAACACGTCGATGCCGTTCTTGGCGTTGCTGAAGGCGTGCGGGTTCGACCCCAGGACGTCGACGATCGGGTCCGCGGAGTGCACGAGCTGGATGGTCCGCTGGGCGTTCTCGTCCAGGAACCGCTGGGACTGGGCTGTCACGCCGATTCCCGCCGAGAGCAGGTCGTTGATGTTCTGCTTCTTCTCCACGACCAGGTGGGACAGGTCAACGGCGTCGTCCAGCGCGTGGAACACATCCGGTGCGCTGGCCGAGAGGTCGTCGCTGAGCTTGGAGACCGTGCCGAGGTCTCCTCCGAGGTTGTCGAGCATCGGGCGGTTCTGCTGGACCAGCGCGGACGCCTGGTCGATCATGGCGCCGATCTGGCCACCACGACCGCGCAGCGCGTCGGCCACGGCGGACAGCGCGACTTGGAGCTTCGCGGGTTGCAGTACGTTGAGCAGCTGATACATCCGGGTGTAGACGGCATACAGCTGCACCGTCGCGGCCGAGCTGTCGGCCGGCAGCGTCGCGCCGGCCGCGAGCTTTCCGCCGCCGCAGTGTCGGGGCGGGTAGGGCTGGGACGAGTGGGATTGAGGTGAGCAGGGGACTGGGGTGAGGTCCAGGAACTGGTCACCGAAGAGCGTGCGGGGTAACAGTCGGACCTCAACGTCGGCCGGGACGTCGTTGATCCGTGCTGGATCGAGCCGCAGCGTCAGCCGCGCGCCGGTGGTGTTGGCATCGACCCTGCTCAGCGTTCCGACCCGGACTCCCTTGTACTGCACGGGTGACTGCTCGTGCACGGGTCCTGCCGCCGCCGGCAGAACGGCGGTCACCGTCGGATTCGCGCGAAACGCGCCCGCGCCGTTCGCGACGATCGCAAGACAGGCACAGGCCAGCACGAGGGCAGCGGCGACTCCGCGCATGGCCAGCTGGGCTCGACTCGCGACCATCGCTAGATCCCCAGGGCTGGCAGCGACGGTCGCACGCCCCAGAACGCGATGCTGAGCAACACGTCGGTGAGCGCGATGGTGACGATGCTGGTGCGCAGAGCGCGTCCGGCTGCCTTCCCGACCCCCTCCGGGCCGCCAGTGGCGTAGTACCCGTACCCACAGTGGACGAGCGTGACGATCAGCGCGAAGACGACCGCCTTGAGCAGCGAATCGAGCACGTCACCGGGGGTCAGCAGCAACTGGAAGTAGTAGTTGTACGTGCCGGCCGAGTCCCCGTTGATGTAGACCACGGCGACGCTGGTGGCGATGTAGGAGGCGAACAGCCCCACCAGGTACAGCGGGATCACGGACACGAACGCGGCGGCCATGCGGGTACTGACCAGGTAGGCCAGTGACGGGACCGCCATCGTCTCCAGGGCGTCGATCTCGTCCGCGATCCGCATCGTGCCCAGCTGGGCGGTGAAGCCGGTCCCGACTTTCGCCGCGAGCGCGATGCTGGCGACGATCGGCGCGATCTCGCGAGTGTTGACCAGCGCCCCCATCAGGCCCGTCATCGGAGACAGCCCGAGCAGGTCGAGCCCGCGAAAGCCTTCCAGCCCGACCTGCGTGCTGGAAACGAAGGACATCGCGAAGACGACGCCGATCGTGCCACCACCGGCGAGCAGGGACGCCGACCCGAAGCTGATCTCACAGATCAACGCGAGAACGTGTCGCCAGTACCGGGCCAGCGTGCCGGGCAGTGCGACGATCGCCCGCAGGTAGAACGTGACGTGCAGGCCGAGCATCGCGAGAGAGTCCACAACGGGCTTCGCGGGCCTCAGTCCCCTCCGCGCCATCAGTACTCCCCCTTGGCTGGAACCAGCACCGGATACAGCTCGGTGAGCACGGTGTTCGCGACGAACACGCAGATGAACGAGATCACCACGGCCTCGTTCACCGCGTTGGCGACCCCGCCCGGACCGCCCTTGGCCGTCATGCCCTTGAAACAGGACACCAACGCGGTGAGCACCGCGAAGGTGGCCGCCTTGATCAGTGCCATCACGAAGTCGGACACTCGGGAGAACTCGGTCAACGTCCTGAGGAACGTGCCTGGTGAGTCGCCCAGCACCAGCACCTGGAACAGGAAGGTGGTGCCGATCCCGACCAGCATCACGATGCAGGCCAGCAGCATGGTCACGAAGGTCGCGGCCACCACCCTGGGAACCACTAGACGTTCCACTGTGGACAGTCCCATGGCCTCCATCGCGTCCGTTTCCTCGCGGATGGTGCGCGCCCCGAGATCGGCGCACATGGCGGAGCCACCCACACCGGAGATCATCAGCGCGCACACCAGGGGCGCGGCCTGGCCCACGATCACGAATGCCACGACCGCGCCGCCGTACCCCTGCGCGCCGAGCTGGCTGGCCAGCGAGCCGACGTTCAGCGCGACGACGACGCCGAGCGGGATGGTCACCAGCAGCGCGGGAAGGGTGGTGACCGCCGCGAGAAACCATGCCTGATCCAGGCATTCGCGCCAGGAGAACCGGGCGTAGCGCACCACTCGGGCGATGGCGGACGTGGTCCGGGTCGTGAAGTCGAGCAACAGCCCCGCTTGTGCCAGTGTGTCACCTACCGGCCCGCGCGCCACTGGCTTCGCGTCCTTCATGGGTGCCCCTCCCTGAGGTGACTCACACCACTAGAACGAGTGTTACGTATCACTGGTTACGTAACAAGTGTTGTGTTCTTTTGTCGCTGGATTTCTTACAGTGGAGCCATGGCCCGGGGCATTCGAGATCCGCAGAGCCGGCAGCGGATCGTGCTGGCCGCATGGCAGCTGGTCGCGTCGGTGGGGCTGCGCTCCACGACGATGCGTGCCATCGCGGCGGAGGCGGGCGTCACCACGGGGTCGGTGACGCACTACTTCGAAGACAAGAGCCAGATCATGGCCGCGGTTCTGGAGCACAACAACCGCCAGGCGGCCGACCGCATTCACGACTTCGTGCGCGGCCGCCGCGGGCTTGCCGCCGTCCGCGAGCACGCCCTGGCTCTGGTACCGGCCGACGCCGCCGGCATGGCGATCTGGCGCGTGTGGCTGGCCTTCTGGATGGACCGGGATGTCATGGACCGGGACGTGCCAGGGCTCGCGGACCGCGATCTCCAGCACGGCTGGGAGGAATGGCGCCAGCATCTGCACGCGCTGCTGCGCCAGGCGGTCTCCGATGGTGAACTTCCCGGGGACGTGGACCTCTGGTACGAGTGCGAGCGGATCGGCACCCTGGTCGCGGGCGTGGGTCTGGTCTTCGGCGCGACCCGGCGAAGTCAGAAGAGGATTTCCGCCCGGGCGCGGAAGATGCTGGACGAGCACCTGGCCGCGTTCGCCGGCCCGGCCGTGCCCGGTCGGCGCTGAGTCGGCCTGATGGGGCGCTTGTTGACGCTATGCCAGCAAGCTGATAGGAAACGGTCAGCCCGTGTGCTGAGACCGCCGTGGCCGCCGCTGGCCCGGCACCAAGGAGTAGCGCGTGACCGACGCCGACGTGCGTGACCTCGTCAACGCCAGCATCGAGAAGGCGATTCCAGCGGCGCATCGCATGGGCGTGCGGATCGTCGCGGTCCGCCCGGGCCAGGCGGTCGGGGAAGTCCCGCTGGAGGGCAACACGAATCATGTCGGCACGATGTATGCCGGCGTGCTGTTCACCGTGGCGGAAATCCTCGGCGGTGCGATCAGTGTCGCCACCTTCGACAGTTCCGCGTTCTACCCGGTCGTCCTCGACGTGCGGATCACCTTCCACCGCCCGGCGACGTCGGCGGTCCGGGCGACGGCCTCGCTGGCGTCGGAGGTCATCGCTGACGTCACCAGCGAAGCCGAAGCCAACGGCAAGGCGAAGTTCGAACTCGAAGCCGAACTCACCGACAGCTCGGGAGAAACCGTCGCCACGACGCACGGCCTCTACCAGTTGCGCAAGCACGGTGCTTAGAAAGCATCGCTGGGAAGGCATCGCCAGCCGGTAGTCACCGGTTCCGGCGCAACCGAAACCCGATTCCTCCAGCCACGACGAACACCACGCCGACCAGCAGGACCGTCAGCGGGCCGCTGAGTGTGCCGCGACTCCAGTGCCACACCGCTTCCGGCACCGCGACAGTCACCCCGAGCACCCCCAGCACCAACAGCACGGGTGCCCGCTCGACGAGGTAAGCGCCGAAGCACAGCAGTGCGATCAGCAGAGTCAGTCCGTAAGCCCACGACGGCTGCTCAGACCCCACGGGACACTGCGCTCCGGCCAGCGCGATCAGCACGCCGGCACCGAGGACAACGTGCCGATGACGGAGCGCACCGGTCACGGCGAGAGCCGTCCAACCCGCGCCGAGAACCACGAGTCCTACCGTGACCGCCGGCGTCGAGCTGTCGAACCATTCCTCGGTGGCGGCCAACACCACGCCGACACTGAACCCGATGGCCGCCAGCAGCACGGGAAGCCTGCGTATGGCGGCGTACGTGAGCAGCGCGACGAGCAGGCCGCTCGCTGCTGCCGTGAGAGTCGCGACCCCACGCGAGCCGGGGACTTCGACAGCACTACCGACCGCCATCGACGCCGTGCAGGCAGCCAGCGCGAACAACACCGCCACGATCCGGCCGCGAGGTGACGATCGCCCGTCGGCGAGCGCCCGCACCCCGCGCGGGCCGCCAGAGATGATCATGCCGACCCCAGCCAGCACCAGGCTCGCCGCGACCATCAGGCCCACTCGCGACGGACGCGAGAGGTCGACCCACGACATGCTCACCAGGAGGGACACTCCGCCGAGCACGAGTGCGCCCCCGATGTAGCCGACCACCTCCCACAATCCGGTGTCCGCTCCTCGGGCCGCACCCGGCCCAGCGTCGAGTTCCGCGAGAACCGCCGCCACCTGCTCGCGGGTGAGCACTCCGCGCTCGCCCAAGCGGTCCAGGCGCGCACGTTGCTCCGGCGACAGCCGTTGGATGTCTTTCATCGCCGCCAGTACAGCACTGCGGAGTCGCGATGTCGGTAGGCAATCCTACTCAACGCGGAGCCAGCCTCCACGTGAAGATCCACAATAGACGCTCGGTCCGTTCCTGGTTCGACTACGACTGAGCTGAGGACGGCTACTACAACCAGTCGCGTTTCTTGAACAGGACGTAGAGTCCCCCGGACAAGCCGATGATGGCGATCGTCGAGGCCCAGAAACCCCATTCCACCTGGAAACCGGGGTAGGGCACGTTCTGCCCGTAGAACCCCGTGACGGCGGTGGGCACGGCGATGATGGCGGCCCAGCTGGTCACCTTCTTCATGATCGTGTTGAGGTGGTAACCCTGGATGTTCAGCTGGGTTTCCCGGATCGTCGTGATCAGGTCCCGCAGCGACTCGGTCCATTCGGACGCCCGAAGGACGTGGTCGTAGACGTCCTGGAAATACGGCACCATCGCCTCGTCGAGCAGGTGCAGGTCGCGGCGCATCAGCGAGTTGACCACCTCCCGCATCGGGAGGACCACGCGGCGTAGCCGGACCAGGCTCTTGCGTAGGCGCAACGAGCGGCGCTGGACGTCGTGGTGGTCGGGCCGATCGTCGAAGACGAGGTCTTCGAGCGCCTCGATCTCCTCGTCCAGCGTCTGTGCGGCCTGGAAATGACCGTCGACGATGTAGTCGAGCAGGCCGTGAATCAGGTAGGCCACCCCGGACTTGGCCATCTCCGTCGACGAATCCCACCGCTGCAGCACGGAGTCGATCGCGAACGACTCGTCCTTGCGCACCGTCACCAGCGCACGGTCGGTGATGAAGGCAGCGAGCTCCGAGGTCGCCAGCCCACCGGTCGCTTCATCGAAGCGCACGGCGTAGGCGGTGAGGAAGGAGTGTGAGTCGTAGCGGTCCAGCTTCGGGCGCTGATGCTCGTGGACGGCGTCTTCCACCGCCAGCTCGTGCAACCCGAGTTCCTCGCTGATCGTGCTCAGTTCCGACTCGTTCGGTGCGCAGAAGTCCAACCAGACCGTCGCCTGTGGATCTTCCAGGTAGTCGGAAACGTCCGCTACGGGAAAGTCCTCCCGTTCGAGTACGCCGTTTCGATACAAGCGGGTTCGGGCCATGGCCGCTCACAGTATCGGCCGGTCGCGGGGAAACGGAAGGTCAGGCGGCAGCGGTCCGCACTACCCGTCCCAGGTGTGAAACAGCAGCCCGGGGTGGGGTTTGGGACGGAATGACGTCGACTTGCACGGCAGCCGCAGTCCCGCCGCGGCCGCGGTGACGAGGTCGGCGTGCCGGGGAGGTGCCAGCAGAACCGCGACACCGCCATACTCGCGGACCTGGTCAAGCGCCTTGGTCGGACTCGACTCGTACCAGACGTGCGAGGGCGCGTCCGGTGTCTTCCACAACGCTTCGATGAGGCTCGCGTGCAGCACACCGAGGTGCATCCGCCTGAGCGGCGCTGGCCAGCGCTCCAGGGTATGCGCCAGGAACCGCTGGTCAGGGTCGGTGAGCAGGAACACGCCGCGCGGGGCGGCGACGACAAAGGCAGGACCACGGCGAGCCTGCTGCTTGAGCGTGCGCAGCCACGCCGTCAAGTCCCCGCCGAGCGGGGTGACGCGAAAGGGCCCGGTCGCGGCGCGCAGCGCCTGCGCGGGGTCGGTCGACGGCAGCACCCGGTGGATTGGCGCGAGCTGCGGCCGGTACTGCCGGACATCCACCAGCAGACCGGAGGTCATCTCCCACGGACCCTCGGCGTAGCCCTCGGCGACGAGCTGCCGGCGCAGCTGGCGGGCGGCGGCGAGGCGGTGGTGGCCGTCCGCGAGGAACGCCGGCCGGCGGCTGAGTTCGTCACGGATGTCGTCCGCAACGTCACGGTCTGTGATGGGCCAAAGGCGGTGCCGTTGCCCGTCCGAGCCGAGGACGTCGGTGACGGGCGGCTGGCGAGTGGCCGCCGCCAGGTGGCTGGAGGCGCGGCCGTCGCCGGAGTACGCGAGCAGCAGCGGGTCCATGCTCATCTCGCCGGTGCGGAGCAACTCGGCGATGCCATCGACCCGGTCCGGCAGGATCCGCTCGTGGGGGAGCAGCGTGCTGTCCACATGCACGGCGGCGACCAGTCCGCGCTGGCTTCCGCGCGGCCCGGATTGCTCGTAGGCGTACAACGCCGGCGAATGATCGCGGACAACCGCGCCGGACCGTTGCCACGCGCGGAAGGTGTTCGCGGCCTCCAACGCCGAGGTGTAGCGGTGCCCGGCGTCCTGGTCCCACGGGGTGGCGTACCGGGCCGCCAGCCGTCGCAGCTCATGGTCCGCGACACGCCACGCGCGAAAGGGGAAGACCTCGATACCGGGTGCGGGTGGGGTGCTGGGTGTGCTGTGGGCGTCGTGCACGGCACCAGTGTCCTCAGGCCGGAATGTGCTCTCGCGAACCGGGCGGCTCGCCAGCAGCCCGGCGAACCGGTGACCGCGTTGGCCGCGATCATCCGCGCTGGTGATCCATGTCGACCACGGACGTGGATTTCCCCTATTGACGGGGGAGTTCGCCATCATCCACAGGTGACGCCCAGGTCATTCGCGAGTGAACCAGGCATACCAGTCGCGGCTGGAGGGAGAAAGGTAGTGTTGCGGCGGAAGTTTCTGCGCCGGATACAGCCGGAATCCCGATGCCCCCGTCGCCGCTGGGTGGAAGTACACGCCGCTGATCCAGTCCGGGTTGATGTCCAGCTCCATGCCCCGCACCACGCCGGCAGCCCGCAGGATGTTTCCCAGCGTGCACACCGACAGCGCTGGGCCCGCCACGTACACCTCGGCGCCGTCGGCGGTGACACCGAAAGCGGACCGGTCGATGTAGGCGGCATTACCGACCGTCACACCCCATTCGTCACTGCCGCCGGTCTGGCAGGTGGGGTTGACCTGGCCGTTGTCCACCAGTGGCACGAGGTTCTGCCGCACGCTGACGACCTCCGGGGTCATGCGCACTTCCTGGTTCCAGGTGCCCACCTCGGCGGTGCCGTCCTTGCGCAGTACCAGGCTGGCGGCGCCGTCGGCCAGCGGTGCCACGGTGTGGCCTTCGCTGTAATAGCCGCCGTGGCTCTCGTTGCGCGGCAGGCGGAAACCGCCGTTGAACGCGGCGGCCACGGAATGCTGCTCGGCCGGGGTCAGCGAGGAGGCTGCCTGCCAGGAGCCGCCGGGATCGCTGGTGCCGGGGCGCAACTGACCCCGGACCAGGGTGCGGTCCATCCACATCACGCCGGCCAGGTAGGACGTGTGTTGCGCGTCCGGGCGCACCTGGGCCACCCGGACGGCTGGTTGCCCGTGGACGGTGGTCACGGTCTGCCACTGGCCTTCGCCGGGCAGGGGGACGCCCCCGGCCAGGTTCGGGATCGGCGCGGGAGCAGGCAGTCCGAGGGCGGGCGCTTGGCGGGGTTTGGGCAGCGGAGGCGCGGGAGCCACCACGCCCTGGGCGACCGGAATGCCACCAGGCGGCGCTCCACCCACCCGAGGCTTTTCTTCCTGGTACTGCTGCTGTTCGAGGTACGTGACGACGCCGCCAAGACCGTGGTCGCGCGCCCACTCCGCGAGCCGAGCCGGCGTACTGTCCGACCCGGGTGCGGCTAGCACGCGACCGACCGACCAGCCGACCAGCACAACGAACACGCAGAGTATGGCGAGGCCGCTTAGCGACACTCGGCGTAGCCAGGGGCGCCGTAATCGGGGCTCAAACGACCGCACGCGCCTATCTTGCACTGCCACGCTCGGGTGATCGCGGGCCCCCCTTCAGGTGACCGGACGAGGCCGGGATGTCGGGGTGGTCGAACGGCGACGGGAACCGGCCTTCCCGCCGGATACGTGCGATCAGCTCGGGCATCGAACCGGTGTCGTTGATGTGCGGGAAATCCTCGGCCGGAACGTCGACGCCGAGGAACTCGCACAGTGGCCGCCAGCCCTCGCTGACGTGGAAGACCAGCAGGCGCTCCGGCGGTACGGTGGCGCGGACCTCGGCGTTGTGCTTGGTGAAGACCTCGATCGCGTGGGCGCGGTCGGCGAAGCGACCGGCGAACGTGCCGTCCCAGATCATCCTCCTGATCGTGGGGCGGAGGCGATCGATCACGACGTCCTCGTCTGTCCCGGACCCGGGGGTGTCATTCGTGCCGATCTGGTAGATAGTGTTGTACGTGCTTTCGTACCACCGATCGGGATCACGCTCGGTGAGGATCACCTTCGACTCCGGGTAGTGGCCGACGAGCTCGCGCCAGAACGCGCATCCCGGCCAGTCCACAGTGGACTGATAACCCGCGAAGGTCTCGTCCCACGCGACGTTCTCCCCGCTGAGTGCACGTCTCCAGTCGTGGACACGCTCAGGCTCGGCCAGCAGCTCGTACATGTGGTAACAGGGCCCGAATCCCAGATGGTCCAGTGCGGCCTTCAGGGAGGCGGTCCCGGTACGGCCGAAACCAGCGCCAATGACCTTCATCATCGCGGTCTTCCTTCCTTACCCGTTAGATGGGCCCCCGTTTCCGTTGGTCCCGTTTGCGTTGGGCCGCTTCCGTTGGACACGGGTCAGCTGGTTCGTGTGATCACGACGGCGCCGGCGGTGGCATGGGTTACCTCGTCGACGAGGATGCCGCCCCCGGTGTGCCGGTTGCGTGCGTATGCGTCGCAAAACACCGGTTCCGCGAGTTCCACCCGCACCGAGCCGATGTCGTTGAGCCGCAGTTCGGGGGCACCTTCGCGGGCCTTCGTCGTGACATCCAGGCGGTGGTTCAGTCGGGTCACGACCGCGTGTGTCGTCCGGGTGGTGTGCTTGAACATCAGCCGCGACCCCTCGCGAAGGACGGGCTCGGCGGTCAGCCAGCACACCATGGCGTCGAATGACCAGGTGGTGGTTGGTGCGTCGTCCGGGTCGCAGAGCATGTCTCCGCGGCTGATGCCGATCGGATCGTTCGTCCGCACGGATACCGACAACGGCGGACCGGCTTCCGGCAACGATCCGTCCTTAGTGTCGATGCTCGCGACGCGGGTGGTGCGTCCAGAGGGGAGGTGGAGCAGTTCACCGCCCGCGACCAACCTTCCACCGGTGACTTGCCCGGCATAAAGGTTCGCACCGGACGTGGAATGGAGGACGGACTGCACGGGATACCGCAGACCGCCGCCGGCCCACGCCGAAGCCACCGGTACCCGTTCGAGATGTTCCAGCAGCGTGGGACCCTGATACCAGGGCATGGCGCCGGATCGGTTGACGACGTTGTCGCCGTGCAGTGCCGAAACCGGGATCTTCGTGACCGCGTCCACCGTGAGACCACTCGCGAAGTCGTCGAACGCACGCGCGATCCGCGCGAAAGCGTCTTGGTCATACCCGACCAGATCCATCTTGTTCACCGCGAGCACGAGATGCGGGACGCGAAGGAGACCCGCCACCACGGCGTGCCGGCGGCTCTGCTCGGTGAGCCCGTGACGTGCGTCGACCAGCACGACCGCGAGATCCGAGTTCGACGCGCCCGTGACCATGTTGCGGGTGTATTCCGCATGGCCCGGAGTGTCGGCCAGGATGAAGGCGCGGGCAGCGGTCTCGAAATAGCGGTGCGCGACATCGATGGTGATGCCTTGCTCCCGTTCGGCCCGCAGGCCGTCGGTGAGCAGGGCGAGGTCGGGACCCACGTCGTCGCGGTCCCGGCTGGCGCGCTCAACCGCTTCCAGCTGGTCGGTCAGCAACGACTTCGAATCGTGCAGCAACCGACCAATGAGCGTACTCTTGCCCGCGTCGACCGCTCCCGCAGTGGCGAAACGCAGCAACCCGCGGGAGAGCATCGGGGTTTCGGGCTGCGCCATCAGAAGTACCCTTCCCGCTTGCGGTCCTCCATCGCCGCCGACCCGGCGCGATCATCGGCGCGGGTCTGCCCGCGTTCCGACAGCCGCGTCGCGAGGATCTCCGCGAGGACTTCACGGACGGTCGTCGCCGTGGATTCCACGGCTCCGGTGCACGTCATATCGCCCACCGTCCGAAACCGCACCCATCGCTCGCTGAGGTGCTCGCCCGCTGTGCGAGTCACATAGGGACTGTCGGCGACCAACATCCCGTCACGTTCGAAGACCTTGCGCCGGTGCGCGAAGTACAGCGACGGGATCTCCACGGCAGAGTGCTCGATGTAGGACCAGACATCCCGCTCGGTCCAGTTGGACAGCGGGAAGGCACGAACGTGCTCGCCCGGGTGGATCCGCGTGTTGAACACGTTCCACAACTCGGGACGCTGGTTGCCCGGGTCCCACTGGCCCCGGGCGTTCCTGAAGGACAGCACCCGTTCCTTGGCGCGTGCACGCTCCTCGTCCCGACGCGCTCCGCCGTAGAGAGCGTCGAACCCGTGCTCGCGCACCGTATCCAGCAGCGTGACCGATTGCGCGCGGTTGCGCGTCGGCCAGCGCCCGCCCGCCTCGGTGACACGACCGGCGTCGATCGAGTCCTGCACTGAAGCGATCAGTGCTCGCACGCCGAGCTCCGCGAGCCGGCGGTCCCGGAACCCCAACACTTCGGGGAAGTTGTGTCCGGTGTCGACATGCAGCACCGGCAAAGGAATCTGGCCCGGCCAGAACGCCTTCTCCGCCAGCCGCAGCAGAACGGCGGAGTCCTTGCCGCCGGAGAACAGCAAGGCGGGACGCCGGAACTCGGCCGCGACCTCGCGAAGAACGTGGATGGCCTCGGCCTCAAGGCAATCCAGTCTGGACGGTTCCAGGTCGTCGGGGCGGGACGGGTGAGACATCATGTCCCCTCCACGTCGTCCAGAGCCTCCAGGAGTGCCTCCGCACAGTCGGGATGGCACACCAACAGATCGGGTAACCACGGTTCAGGCTGGTTGTAGACCAGCGGTGCACCGTCGAGGCGGGAAGTGTGCAGTCCCACCGCCTGTGCGACCGCGACCGGAGCGGCGGAATCCCACTCGTACTGCCCGCCCGCATGCACATACGCCTCCACGTCGCCGAGAACGACGGCAGCGATCTTCGCCCCGGCCGAACCCATGGGGACGGTCGTCGCGCCTACGCTCGCGGCGAGCGTGTCCACGAACGTGGGCGGCCGGCTTCGGCTCACGGCGATGCGCATCCGACCATCGCCGCGCGCGGGACGCCGTGGCAGGTGCATCGTGCTCAGAACCGTGTCCCGCGCCGGCAGAGCGACGGCGCCGGCGACGAGCCGCGTGCCGTGAGCCAGGGCCACATGCACCGCCCAGTCATCGCGACCGCGCTCACCGAACTCGCGGGTACCGTCCAGCGGGTCCACGATCCAGACCCGGCTGCCGGGCTCACGCGGCGTTCCGGCGGTGCCGTGTTCGGAGACGATCGAGTCCCCGGGACGGTGTTCCATCAGCTCCTCGACCAGGAGCTGATGGCTGCCGTGATCGCCCTCGTCGCGCAGCTCGTCCGCAGTGGATGACCGGCTACCATCCCGGAGGTTGACGAGGTACCGACCGGCCGTGCTCACAAGTTCGTGCGCGAGGGCGTGGTCGTCAATGGTCATGCGCAGTTTCCTCCTCCGCGCCGCTGGTGGGACGCACCCAGCCGTGCGCTCGCAACAAGTCCATGATCTGGAACACCGCCCCCTCGGGAGTCAGCTTCGCGGTGTCCAGCACGAGATCCGCGTCTTCGGGTGATTCATACGGCGCGGACACCCCTGTGAACTCGGGCAGGTCCCCGCTTCGAGCACTGGCGTACAGCCCCTTGCGGTCCCGTCGCTCACACTCCTCCAGCGAGGTGGCGACATACACGAGCACGAACCCGCCGACCTCCCCGACCATCCGGCGTACTTCCGCACGGTCGGCGGCATAGGGCGCGATCGCAGCGCAAATCGCCGTACCGCCGTGCCGGGTGACCTCCGCCGCGACCCACCCGATGCGGCGCACGTTGCGGCTACGGTCCTCCGGGGAAAAGCCGAGGCCCTCCGAGAGGTTCCGGCGCACGACGTCGCCATCGAGGAGCGTGACACAACGGTGGTCGCGCAGCGCGAGCTCGTCCTTGAGCTGCCGGGCTATCGTGGACTTTCCTGCGCCGGACAGGCCGGTGAACAGGACGGTGAACCCGCGTCCGGTCAGCGGCGGATGCGCCTCCTTCTGGTGGACGGCGATTCTGGGCGTGGTAAACCACTGAGGCAGTGCGGCGCCACGATCGAGAAGCGCGGTGAGCTCTTCCTCGCTGAGATCGGCCTGCCGCTGATCAGCCGGTATCCACTCGGTCGGTCGCCACCGGTTTCGCCGGTCCCTGGCCATCGGTGGCGGCGCGATGGTGGGGATCGGGGATCGGTCGGTGAGGTGGTCGGTGAGCAGGTGCGTGGCGCCGTAAGCGGCTGCGATGTGCGCGATGAGCAACACGTTGCGGTCAGCGCCGGGCGGCCGCTCCCACGGAATGGGCACGATAGTGGTATGGCGAGGTAACTGTGGTTTCGCTGCCAGAATCCCGCGCACCAGGGCCTCGGGTCGTGGCCCGACCAGGCGTGGCAACACAAGAACCGAAGCACCGAGTTCCCCGACGACATGGCGAATTTGCGCAAGCCCGCGTCGATGGAGAGGCCGGCGCGGTGACACCGCGAGGACCGGAGCGTTGGGGAAGGCCGACCGCGACCGCACTGCCGCAGCGGGCGGGCGCAACCGGCCCAAGCTGCGACATCGCTCACCTTCCAGGGAGGCCAACGGGCCGCTGAGGTAAGTCGCGACGTCATCCGACCACGTCGAGGCATTGCGGACAGCGGCCAGCCGTGCCCCCTCTGGATCGCGCAGCTCAATGGATTCGTATTCGGAGAAATCCGGTGGCACTCGCAGCAGAACCGGAATCGGCCACGGTGTTCCGTCGACGAGCTGTCCGTGCTCGAACACGGATTTCGTATCGGCGGCTCCGAGGAACCCGGTCAGTGGTGGATAAGCGCCATCAAGCAGCAACTCCAGATCGGCCAGCTCGGCCGAATCCGGCACCCAGATCGGTGGCCCCGTGCCTTTTGGTGTTCTGTTCGTGTTCACGCACACCACAGCCAGCGACGCCGCGCGTGCATTTCTCCGCGAGTGACTTTCGGCCCGATGACAGTCGTGCCCGGGTAATTGATACCCACCTCGTTTGGCATGTGACGCGACCTCCTTGCCGGACTGCAATCGCGTTCCGGCAGAGTGCCGATTCGCTGATCACGTTGTCAAGCCCAGCCCTTCGCGTCGTTCCAACTAACGTTTGGCTTCGAGGTCCAGTGTGGACGACGATGTGATGCTTTGGTTTTCCGACTTTCTGCGCTGTCTCCGCGCGCCACGCTCGATTATCGGGGATGCGATATCGGGCTCGTTGATGCGAGCTTGAGACTACCGGGCGGGTTTTCGCCACGTGGTCTCGGTCTCATCGTGTACTGCTTAGGGTTCACGATCTGTTCCGCAAGATGAGGGGAGGAACCATTGTCCAGATTCGAGAACCCGGGCATCTGTGGCATTGGCGCGGTTACCGGCTATGGCACTGGTTGTGCCCCGTTATGGGATGGGCTCCTGGCGGGCAAGCCCGCTGCGCGACTGGAGCACGGCTATGGGCACGGCCGGGACGAAGCCGCGTGGGTGGCCCGTGTGCCGGGGTCTTCGCTGCCGCGTACCACCTCTGGCGTGCGGGAACCGAGCCGGTTCGGCGCGGCGTTCCATGCCGCCGCGACCGAAGCCATCACCGATGCCCTGCGGCGCGGGTGGCAACCCGGTCGAACCGTCGGCCTGATCCACGCTGCCGTCCTCGGCGAAGTCGATCGGTGGGCGGACTTCCACATCGCGGGTCAGAAATGGCGAAAGCGGGACTATCTCGATCTGATGCCGTCCACGCCCGTTTCGAACCTGATGAAGGAATACGGATTCCACGGTCCGTCCATGACCGTCTGCGCGATGTGCGCGTCCGGGGTCGCTGCCCTGCTCACCGCGAAAACCTGGATCGACACCGGGATCGTCGACGATGTCGTCATTGTCGCCGCCGATCTCTCCGCCACTCCCGCCAATGTCGCGCATTTTCGTGATCTCGGTGTGGCGATCACTGACACCGAACCGTTGGACGCGTGCCGGCCGTTCCAGAACGGTTCTCGCGGTTTCATCCTCGGTGAGGCCGCCGCAGGGCTTGTCGTGTCCCGCCGTTCCCGCATGTCATACAGCTACGTACTCGGCGGCGCCATGAACCATGACGCGCACCATCCCATTTCCGTGGAACCCACTCTCACCCACGTGATGCGGTGTTTCGGCGACGCTTTGGACAACGCTGGTGTGTCCGCGGAGGAAATCCGCTATCACTACGCGCACGGTCCTGGCACGCCGCAATGCGACGACGCCGAGATCGCCGTCTTGGAGCGGTTCTTCCCGTCGAACACCCAGATCTTCTCCACGAAACAACTCACCGGGCACTGCCAGGGAGCCGCGGCCGCCCTCGAACTCGCGATCCACTGCCTGTGCCACGAGCACGGCATCGTTCCCGCCCCACCGGCGGTGGGAATCGGACATCCGCGGCTGCTCGCCGAGCATCGCAAGGTCGAGAGCGGCCTGACGATCAAATCGGCGCTGGGGATGGGCGGACACAACGCTGCCGTCGTCCTCTCCCCGCCCTGCGGTGGATAGCCGGAGAGGTTGAGCCGCCGTGCTCACACGGCAAGATGACCCTCTGCTCGAATACATCGATGATGGTCGGCCCCGCCGGTCAGCCCAGGGCCTTGAGGAACTCAGTGGCCAGTGGCGCGGACGAGGCCGGATTCTGCCCGGTGTACATGTTGCGGTCGATGACGACGTTCGGTGCCCACGGCTCGCCCTCGGAGAAATCCGCGCCGAGGGCGATCAGCCGATCCTGCAGCAACCATGCCGCCTTGTCGGCGAAACCGGCCTGGGTTTCCTCGGCGTTGGTGAAGCCGGTCACCCGGTAGCCGGCGAACGGCGAGGTCGCGTCGGGACCTTCGGTGGCCAGCAGCGCGGCCGGCGCGTGGCAGACCACGCCCAGTGGCTTACCGGACGCCAGGGCCGCGGTGAGCAGCCCCGCGGAGTCGGCGTTGACCGCCAGGTCCTCCATCGGCCCGTGGCCGCCGGGGTAGAACACCGCCGAGTAGTCGGAGAGGTCGGCGTCCTCCAGCCTGATCGGGTTCCGCAGTTCGGTGGCCGACTCCAGCGCGCCCGCGATCGCGTCGGCTGCGTCCTGCCCGCCGTTGACCTCGGGCGCGAGGCTGGCCCGGTCCACAGTGGGCAGGGCACCGCCCGGGGTGGCCACGACCACGTCGTGGCCGGCGTCGGTGAAGATGCGGTAAGGGGCCACGAACTCTTCGGCCCAGTAGCCGGTGGGGTGCTTCGTGCCGTCCGCGAGCGTCCAGTAGTCGACACCGGTCATGACGAAAAGGATCTTTGCCATGGTTCCCATTCCTGCTGGTTGGGCTGACGATCTGTACGCGCTTTCGCCAGCGATGACGTCTCGACCGTAGGTCGCTTTGCCATCGGATTGCCAATAGGCTCTTCACTATGCCCCATAGGAATCCTGATGGGTTGGACGCCGTGGGCAGGACGCTCGATCTCACCCACCTGCAGACCTTCCTCGCGGTGCACCGGGCAGGGTCGTTCACCGCTGCCGCCCGGCTGCTGAGGCTGTCCCAACCGACGGTGACCAGCCAGGTGCGCTCGCTGGAGGAGCAGCTGGGGCGGCAGCTGTTCGAACGGCTGCCCCGAGGGGTGGCCGCGACGGCAGTGGCCGACGAGCTGGCAGGGCGAGTCGCCGGTCCGCTGGACGAGCTGGCGACCGTTGCCGCCGGCCCCGCCGAAACCGCCGCGCCCGCCCAACCCGTGCATCTGGCAGGACCGGCCGAGCTGCTGTGTCTGCGCGCGCTCCCAGCTCTGGCGCCGTTGGTGCAGCAGGGGCTGCAGCTGCGAGTCACGACCGGCCTGGCGGACGAGCTGCTGGAGGGCCTGCGGGCCGGGCAGTTCGACCTGGTTGTCTCCGCCATCCGGCCCCGGGGACGCGCCGTCGTCGCGGTCCCGCTCATGGACGAGGAGTTCGTGCTGGTCGCCGCACCGATCTGGGCTGAGGCCATCGGCGCCGTCGACCCGAACGACCCGTGTGCGCTGCACGACGTGCCGCTGGTCACCTACGCCGAGGACCTGCCCATCGCCCGCCGCTACTGGCGCCATGTCTTCCGCAAGCGCTTGACCGTCCAGCCCGCCGTCGTCGTGCCGGACCTGCGCGGAGTGCTGTCCGCGGTCGTGGCCGGAGCAGGGTTCACCGTCCTGCCGCGCTACCTGTGCCGCGCGGAACTGGAGTCCGGCCAGCTCGTGCCGCTGCTCGACCCGGACGATCCGCCCATCAACACCGGCTTCCTGGCCCAGCGCGCCGGCGCGACCGAACGCCGGCACACGACCATGGTGCGCGAACGGCTACTCCAGCAGGCACGCACCTGGTGACGTGCTAGACGCCCGCCGATTCCGTCGTGGACGATCCTGCCGTGACCCGGGAGAAGCGGATTCCTTTGTCCGCCACCGGCCCGTGCCGCAACAGGATCACGTCCTTGGGATAGTTCTGGTAGAGCCGCCACGGCGCCTCAGGCCCCTGCTTCGGCAGTTTGTCGAGGCTGCGCAGCACGTAGCCCGCCTTGAGATCGAGGAACGGTTCCGCTGGCTGAGAGCCGGGTGGCGCCAGCGGAGTGCACTGCTGATATCCCCGCGCATCCATGTGATTGAGTAACCGGCAGACGTACTGGCTGACCAGATCGCCCTTGAGCGTCCAGGAAGCGTTCGTGTAGCCGATGGTGAGGGCGAAGTTCGGTACGCCCGAGAGCATCATCCCCTTGTAGGCCACTGTCTGGGCAATGTCGACGTCGTCCCCGTCGACGGCCAGCGACATGCCGCCGATCGGCAGCAGGTTCAGGCCGGTCGCGGTGACGATGATGTCGGCGTCTAGCTGCCGGCCCGACGCCAGCCGGATGCCGTTCTCGGTGAACGTGTCGATCCGGTCCGTGACCAGGGAGGCTCGGCCGCGCCGCACCGACGTGAACAGGTCGCCGTCCGGGACGAGGCAAAGCCGCTGGTCCCACGGGTCGTAGTCCGGCTTGAAGTGGGTGTCGACGTCGAATCCCGGGGGCAGTTGGCGCCGGGCGCCCAAGCGCAGCAACTTCTTCATCAGCGTGGGCCGCCGACGGCTGAGCTGAAACACCGCCATGCTCACCAGCACGTTCTTCCAGCGCGCGGCGGGATAGGCGAGCCTGTCCGGCAGGACCCGGCGCAGCAGGTCCGCGATCGGATCGGTGGACGGCAGCGACAGCACGTAGCTCGGTGATCGCTGCAGCATCGTGACGTGCGCGGCTTGCTGCGCCATCGCCGGCACCAGCGTGACCGCCGTGGCGCCACTGCCGATGACGACGACCCGCTTGCCCGCATAGTCCAGGTCCTCATCCCAGTGCTGCGGGTGCACGATCGTCCCGGTGAACCGGTCGGAGCCCGGGAAGGTGGGTGAGTAGCCCTCGTCGTAGCGGTAGTAACCGGAGCAGACGAACAGGAACCCGCAGGTCATCCGCACGGTCTCGGCGGTGTCGGTGCGCTCGACGTGCACCGTCCAGCGTGCCTGCTCACTCGACCACTCGGCCCGCACCACCCGGTGCTGGTACCGGATCCGGTGGTCCACGCCGTGTTCGCGGGCGGTCCGCCGGATGTACTCGCGGATGGACGGCCCGTCCGCGATCGCCTTGGCCTCGGTCCACGGTTGGAACGAGTACCCCAGCGTGAACATGTCCGAGTCCGACCGGATTCCGGGATAGCGGAACAGGTCCCACGTTCCGCCCATGGCCTCCCGCGCCTCCAGGATCGCGAAACTCTTGCCCGGACACCGGTTCCGCAGGTGGCAGGCCGCACCGATACCCGAAAGGCCGGCGCCGACGATCAGGACATCGACATGCTCCAGCGACATGTTCCCCTCCGTCTCCCCGGTGATCAGGACCCAAAATAGCCGCGCGGGTTGTCCACCAGCATCGTGTTGATCTGCTTGTCGGTGACCCCGTTCGCGCGGAGATAAGGCAGGACGTCCTGCTCGATGTGCAGGTAGTGCCACTGCGGCAGGAACGCCATCACTTCGGGGGCGATCCAGTCGATGTAGCAGGCGGCGTCGTGCGCGAGCACCATGCTCTCCGCGAAGCCGCGCCGGCACATTTCCACCACGATGTCCGCCCGCGCCTCGAACGTCGTGTCCAGGTTGATCCCGAAGCGGTCCATACCCAGCACGAAACCGGCTTCCGCGAGCTCGCTGAGGTGGTCGGCGTCGGTGGTGTCGCCGCTGTGGCCGAGCACGACGCGACGCGGGTCGACGCCCTCCTCGTCGCAGAGCACGCGCTTGACCTCCAGCCCGCTCTTCGACCCGGGGTGGGTGTGCACGGTGATGGGTGTTCCCGTCCGCAGGTGCGTCTTCGCCACCGCCCGCATGATCCGCTCAACCCCGGAGGTCATGCCCTGGCTGTCGATCGCGCACTTCAGCAGCCCCGCCCGCACGCCGGTACCGGCGATGCCCTCGGTGATGTCCCGGACGAACATGTCCACCATCGGGTCCGGTACTTCCGTGCCGACGGCCTCGTTGAGCGCCGGGCCTCGGTAGCGGAAGAAGAACGGCACGTCGTCGTAGGTGTAGCAGCCGGTCGCGACGATGATGTTGAGGTCCGGTACCTGCTCGGCGACCCGTTGGATTCGCGGGATGTACCGGCCGAGACCGACAACCGTGGGGTCGACGATCGTGCGCACACCCTGCTCGGACAGCGCGGTGAGCTTCTGGACGGCATCGGCCACCCGCGCCTCCTCGTCACCCCACTCGTCCGGGTAGTTCTGTTGCACGTCGGCGGTGAGCACGAAGATGTGTTCGTGCATGTAGGTGCGGCCGAGGTCGTCGGTGTCGATGGGTCCGCGAACGGTCGGGATCTGCGTCAATGGAGTACCTCCAACCGGTTGAGGGGGGTCAGGCTCTGCGCAGTTCGCGCTTGAGGATCTTGCCGGTCGGCCCCTTGGGAAGCTCGTCGAGAATCCGCACCACGCGCGGGTACTTGTAGGCGGCCAGGCGCTGTTTGGCGAAAGCGATGATGTCGTCGGGGACGGCGCTCGCATCGGGTTTGAGCGCGACGACGGCCACGACTTCCTCCCCGAGCCTGCCGTCGGGTTCACCGATGACCGCGGCTTCCGCGACGGCCGGATGCTCGTAGAGCGTCTCCTCCACTTCCCTCGGGTAGACGTTGTAACCGCCACGGATCACGAGATCCTTCTTCCGGTCCACAATGTAGAGATAGCCGTCGTCGTCGGCGTAGGCCAGATCGCCGGTGAAGAACCAGCCGTCGCGCAGCACCTCCGCCGTCGCTTCGGGCTTGTTGTAGTAGCCCTTCATGATGTTGTGCCCGCGGATCGCGATCTCGCCGACCTTGTCGGGTGGCAACTCGTCGCCCTGGTCGTCGACGATCTTGACCTGCACGCCCCAGATCGGCTTGCCGATCGACAGCACCCGCCGCTGCTCGGCGCTGATATTGAAGGTCGTCGTGCTTGCGCTTTCCGACAGCCCGTAGCCTTCGAGGATCACGCACCCCGGGAACCGGTGCTCGAACGCGCGGATGACCTCGCCGGGCATCGCCGCGCCGCCGGAGACACCTACCCGCAGCGACGACAGGTCACGGCCATCGGTGTCGGCCTCCAGCAGCGCGAAGTACATCGTCGGTACTCCGGCGAAGATCGTGCAGCGGTGCTTGTCGATCGCGTCGAGGACGTCCTGTGCCTCGAATCGCGGTACCAGGACCATGGACCCGCCGTAGCGCACGGTCAGGTTCAGCACGCTCGACAGACCGAAGACGTGGAACAGCGGGAGCACGGCCACGCCGACGTCGTCGTCGCGGTAGCCGAAAAGCTCGCCGCCGACCGTGCAGTTCATGAACAGCTGGAAGTGGGTGAGTTCGGCTCCCTTGGGCTTACCCGTGGTGCCGCTGGTGTAGAGCAGTACCGCCGTCTCGTCGCTGGGCAGCGCGACGATGTCGCGGGTGTCCTCGGCTGCGTACAGCTCGTCGTACGGTCTCGTCCCCGCCGGGCGTTGGTCACTTCCCGGCGCGGTCACCACGTACGTCGGCACGCCACCGGCCTGTTGCGCGCCCTCGCACGCTTCCCCGGCGAACAGCTCGTAGGTGATCAGCAGCCTCGCCTCGCTGTCCGCGAGGTGGTAGGCCATCTCACCCGCGCGCAGCAGCGGGTTCAGCGGCACGGCGACCAGACCTGCCTTGAGGGCGCCGAAGTAGGTGAACACGAACTGGGGGATGTTCGGCAACTGCACCGCGACCTTGTCGCCCCGGCGCAGTCCCAGTGCCAGCAGGCTCGCGGCGACGCGGCCGGACATCTCGTCGACCTGCGCGTAGCTCAGGGACAGCTCGTCGAGGTGCAGGAGTGGCTTCTCCGGGGCGGCCAGGGCTGATTCCCGCAGCATGGTGGCGAGGTTGAAACTCACGACGACTCCTCGACTGCCGAAGTGGCCCGATCCGAGTGGCCCAGATCATAATGACGGGCACCATACCGGCCAGTCGGTACGAACGTCTAGTGCTTGACGGCGAGATGCGGGGCGGCAATCCTGGCCACTGCTTACCTGCTCGACCCCGGTTTCTACCGTCCTTAGTGGACATTCGCCGTGAGTGTGGACAGCGGCGGGAAGGGTTGTGGTGTGGCCGAGTCACAGGAATGGACCTACCACGGGCACGCTGGCGCGCTGAGCGCGCGGACCTGGCCCCGTCCCGATGCCCGCTATACCGCGTTGCTGTGCCACGGCTACGGTGAGCACATCGGGCGTTACGAGCACGTGGCCGAGGCGCTGGTGCGCTCGGGCGCGGTCGTGCACGGAGTCGATCACGTCGGCCACGGCAGGAGCGCGGGCGAGCGCGTGCTCATCAGCGACTTCGAGCCGGTGGTCGCCGACTTCCACCTCCTCGCCGAGCACGCCCGCGAGAGCGCAACGGACACCCTGCCCGTGGTGCTCATCGGGCACTCCATGGGCGGCATGATCGCCACCCGCTATGCCCAGCGCTACCGCGGCGAACTGGCCGCGCTCGTGCTTTCCGGTCCAGTCCTGGGCCGCTGGGAAGCGGCCGCCAGCCTGCTGGAGTTGGACGAGATCCCGGACATCCCCATCGACCCCGCCACGCTGTCCCGTGACCCGGCGGTGGGGCTCGCCTACGAACAGGACCCGCTGGTCTGGCACGGAAAGTTCCAGCGCCCCACGCTCGAAGCCCTGCTCACCTGCATCGATCGGATCAGCGCGAGCGGTGGCCTCGGCGACCTGCCCACGCTGTGGCTGCACGGCGAGGACGACCCGCTGGTGCCTCTCGACGGCACGCGGGAGGGCATCGACTCGATCCGTGGCACGCGGTTCGAGTACAAGCTCTACCCGGGGGCACGTCACGAGATATTCAATGAGACCAACCGCGAGGAGGTGCTCGGCGATGTCGTAGCGTTCGCCCGCAAGGTCCTCGACGGACAATGACACGCATGTGTCCTCGACAGACAATGACACGCACGTGCCGTGACACGCAGGCATAGGGGGCACGATGAGCGCGATCACGTTTCGCGAGCTGACCCCGATCTCCTTCCTGGAGCGGGCCGCCGCGGTCTTCGCGGACCGGCCCGCCGTCGTGGACGGCGAACGTCGCCACACCTACGCGGAGTTCTGGGAACGCGCGCTACGGCTGGCCGGCATGCTGTCCGCTCAGGGAGTCCGGCCCGGCGACCGGGTGGCAGTGCTCTCACCGAACACGCATCTGCTCCTGGAGGCCCATTTCGGGGTGCCGCTGGCCGGGGCGGTGCTGGTGGCGCTGAATACGCGCCTGGCACCCGCCGAGATCGCCTACATCCTGCGGCACAGTGACGCGCGCGCGGTCCTCGTGGACGTCGAATACGCGGCCGTGCTCAACGAGGCATCCGAGGCAGCTCAGTCCACCTCGCCCATCGTGATCCACTCCGACCAGTACGACGAGTTGATCGATCAGGCGCGACCACACCGCTGGGCCGTCAACGACGAGCGGTCGCTGCTGTCCATCAACTACACCAGCGGTACCACGGGCCACCCTAAAGGCGTCATGTATCACCATCGGGGGGCCTACCTTCAGGCGCTTGCGATGGCCTACCACGCCAAGCTCGACACCGCCTCGCGCTACCTGTGGACGTTGCCGATGTTCCACACCAACGGCTGGTGCTTTCCCTGGGCGGTCACTGCCGCTGGCGCCGTGCACCACTGCCTGCGCAAGGTCGACCCCGAGCTGGTCTGGCACGCCCTGCACCATGAGGGCATCACGCACTTCTGCGCCGCGCCCACCGTGCTCGCCACGCTTGCTGAGCATCCCGCCGCCGCACCACCCGAGCACGCGGTGCGGGTGTTCGCCGGTGGTGCTCCGCCGTGGCCCGCTCTGCTGGCCCGCATGACCGACCTGGGGATCGACATCCAGCACCTGTACGGCCTGACCGAAACGTTCGGCCCCGCCGTGGTCTGCGAACCGCAACCCGAATGGCGAACGCTGGCGCCGGAGCAGCGAGCACGGCTGGTCGCGCGCCAGGGCATCGCCAACGTCATCGCCGAACCCGTCCGGGTGGTCGACGCCGCCGGCCGGGACGTGCCCGCCGACGGGCAGACCATGGGCGAGATCCTGCTGCGCGGCAACGACGTCATGCTGGGCTACTACCGCGACGAAGAAGCCACCGAGACGGCCACCCTGGACGGCTGGTTCCGCAGCGGGGACCTTGGTGTCCGCCACCCCGACGGCTACGTTGAAATCCGGGACCGCAGCAAGGACGTCATCATCTCCGGCGGCGAGAACATCACCTCCGTGGAGGTCGAGAACGCGCTCACCCAGCATCCTGACGTGCTTGAAGCCGCCGTCGTCGGCGCGCCACACGAGAAATGGGGAGAGGTGCCGGTCGCGTTCGTGCGACCCCGCAGCCCCGCGGCGGTCACCGAAGCCGAACTCATCGCGTTCGTGCGCGAGCGGATCGCCCACTTCAAGGCGCCGCGGCGAGTCATCTTCGGGGAACTGCCCAAGACCTCGACCGGCAAGCTGAAGAAGAACCTCCTTCGCGAGCAGGTGCGCTAGCGGTAGCAGTACGAGTCGGAGGACGCGTCTCCACCTTGCAGCCGCACCTGGTGCACGCGCAGGCCGCGGAAATCCTCGCCGTGCGGGAAGAACCGTGAATCCAGGGTGAGGCCACCGCGCTGCGGGTCGGTGTCGATCCGCGCCATCCAGGCACCCACACCATCGGGATAGAACTGGTCGTCCCACGCGCCGTAGAGGGAGTTCGTGACGTAGATCCGCCGCCCGTCTCGGCTGACCTCCACCATCTGGGGGCCGCCCGCCAGGGGGTGGTGCGGCCTGGCGGGGTGCGCGGCGCGCCGCACGATGCCGCCGAGGTGCACCGACCCGACCTCGCGCGGGTGGGCGGGATCGGACACGTCGTACTGCTTCAGCTCACCGGTGCCCCAGCACGAGACGTAGAGGAACCGGTCGTCGACCGACAGGTCGATGTCGGTGACCAGCGGTGGCACTGCCGCGAACGGCCGCAGTGCCGGAGGCAGCTCGGTGACTTCTGCCGGCTCCGCCGGGATCGTGATCACCTTGTCCGCCGTCCAGGTGTCACCCTCGCGGTGCCAGCGCCACACGGACGCGGACAGGTCAGCCGTGGACACGACAACGCCCGCGAATCCCCACGTGGCTTCCGGGTCGTGCGACGGCCGCAGCTCCAGAACCATCTGATGCTGCTGGCCGAGATCCACTCGCTGACGATGCCGACCTTCCGCGAGATCCCAGAAGTGCAGCGCGTGGCCGTACTTGTTGCCCAGCAGCAGCTCGGGGTCGATCCCGTTCTCGATCATGGACGGGGTTCCCCACTCGCTGCTGATCAGAACGTTCTGCCGCAGGTGCCACCACGCGTCGTAGGCCAGGTACTGCGACCCCCGGTCGGTTTCCCAGGCGCGCAGCACCTCGAACGTGTCGTGATCGAGCAGTGCGATCCCGCCCGGGCCGTCGGTCCCGTTGCCACCCCCGAGGCAGGACAGGAAGATCCCGTCGGGTCCGCAGTGCAGCGTGTGCGGACGTGAGTAGCCGGCCCGGGCCGCCAGTTGCTCGGCATCGATCGTGCGGTGCAGCCTCGGCTGCCGTGGATCGGGGTGGGTGTCGTAGACGTGCACGTGGGAGGAGCGCAGGCCCGGCAGCAGCAGGTAGCGGCGCTCCAGGCCACTCATGTCGTGGCCTTCATGCATGAGGGCGCTGCTGCAGGCGTTCCACCCGAAGTGATGCAACTCGTCGCCCCGGGTGGGGAGGTCGGCCCACCCCACGACCGTGCCGTAGGTGGGCGCGGTGGCATCCACGTCGACCACGGTCAGCGCGTCCGGTCTCGCCCCTGACCGATCGAAAGCCGCGACGTAGGCCAGCCGTTCCGGCGGAGCCGCGGCGGCCTCGGCCGCGCTGCGGTAGAACGTCGGATCGATTCCCGACTGCGAAGTCATGCGTGCTCCCAGGGTTGATCGCCGAGACCCCCGGAGGGCCGGGTCTCCAGCCACGATGAACCACCGACGCGGTGGCAACACCGCGAGGAGCGCACATTCAGCAGGTCCACGTACAAGCGCTGAACGGGTTCAACGCCTCGTACGGCGTCTGGGACGCTGCCCACGGGGTCAGTGTCTCAGCGTCACCGGCCAGCGGAAAGCCCTCAGCGGCGTACCTCGATCGTGGCGAGAAGCTCCGCCGTCGCCTGCTCGATCTTCTCCACCGCACGGTCGAAGGCGAGCGCGTTGTGCGACGCCGGTTGCCGGAAGCCGGAGACCTTGCGGACGTACTGCAAGGCGGCGGCCCGGATGTCGGCGTCGGTGACCTGCTCGGCGTAGGGCGCCCGAAGCGTCCGAATGCTGCGGCACATGTCGACAGTATGAAGCCGGTGCGGGCTGCCCCGGAGGTTCGGCTGGCAACGTGCGTCCGGCAGACTGACCGGCGTGAGTGGAACGGTTCTGGTACTCGGCGGGCGCAGCGAGATCGGGCTGGCCGTGGCCGAGCGGCTGGCCGGTCGCGGCTACGGCAGCTTCGTGCTGGCCGCGCGGCGCAGCGACGATCTGGACGCCCAGGAGACGGCCCTGCGCCAAGCTGGGGCGACCACGGTGGCGCGGGTCGAGTTCGACGCCGACGACGTCTCGGCGCACCGCGCCGTGCTGGAGGCCGTGGCCGACCGGCACGGACCGCTGGACGTGGTGGTCACCGCGTTCGGGGTGCTGGGTGACCAGCAGCGCGCCGAACACGACTCCGCGCACGCCCTGGCCGTCGTGCACACCGACTACGTCGCCCACGTGAGCGTGCTGACCGAGCTGGCCAACCTGCTGCGTGCACAGGGACACGGGCAGCTCGTCGTGTTCTCGTCGGTCGCCGGGGTGCGGGTGCGGCGCGCCAACTACGTGTACGGGTCGGCCAAAGCCGGATTGGACGGGTTCGCCAGCGGGCTGGCCGACGCGCTGGTCGGCAGCGGCGTGCGGCTACTGCTGGTCCGGCCCGGTTTCGTCATCGGGCGGATGACCCGGGGAATGAGCGCGGCGCCGTTTTCCAGCACGCCGGAGCAGGTCGCGGACGCCACTGTCCGCGCGCTGTCGCGCGGCCGCGAGGTCGTGTGGGTGCCGCCGGTTCTGCGTCTGGTGTTCGCCGTGATGCGACTGGTCCCGCGCTCGATCTGGCGCCGTATGCCGCGGTAGGACTGACTTGATCTGTCCTATATGGACGATCGAACTCATTCGGCGGATCGATGGAGGAACGATGAGCACCGACCGGAGCACCGACCAGGATTCGACGGTCACCGCAGTGGAGTTCTACTGGCGACCCGGCTGTCCGTTCTGCATGGCACTGCGCGTCCCGCTGCGGCGCAGCGGCTTGCCGATCCGGGAAGTCAACATCTGGGAAGACCCGGAGGCCGCCGCTCGCGTGCGCCAGGCCACGGGTGGGAATGAGACCGTGCCCACGGTGTTCGTCGGTGATCGTGCCCTGGTCAATCCGAGCATGCGCCAAGTACGCGAGGCCGTGTCGACGCATGCGCCGGAACTGCTGCCCGAGGGGGCGGAGCCGGCCCGGCCACGGCGGCGGTTCTGGCCGTTCGGCCACGGCAGCTGACCGGCACTGGCGTAGCAGCGGCCCGCGACGGACATTTCCGTATCCGATACTGGCGGACAACGCGGTGCTGTTGTGGCGTCGACCTCGCGCGCCGAGGTAGAATGGCATTGTGTGTGTTCCCATCGGGAGGTTTTTCGGTGGGATTTGGTCATTGCTGGGTGGATAGGTATTTGTTGTGGCTACTGGTAAAGTAATTCGGTTCGACGCGGTTCGCGGTTATGGTTTTGTCGCACCGGACGGTGGCGGTGAGGATCTTTTTCTGCATGTTAACGACTTGCTGGTGGACAAGTCGCTGATCGCTCCGGGTGTGACGGTCGAATTCACCTCGGACGAGGGTGAACGCGGTATGAAGGCTTCGGACGTCCGAGTGATCGGCCGGCGGCCGTACTCGGATGGTCCGGCGGAACGCGGTGAAGGTGACGAGGCCGGAGACGTCCTGACGCGCGAGGAGTTCCGGGAGGAAGTGACGGAGGCGCTGCTCGGCGAGTTCCCGGAATTGACCGCGGCGCAGATCGTCGGTATTCGGAAGCGGATGATCGCGCTGGCCAGTGCGCACGGGTGGGTCGAGCACTGAGGCGACCGGTGGCCGGGTTGGAAGCATCCGATCTGGCTATCGGACTCTGACTCTGCCTCCACCCAGTTGTCCATAATGGACTTTAGTGTTGGAGTGCGCTACCTCGCACCCATTGCGGCCACGGTAACTCCCAGTCTCCGTAGGTGTCCCACACCTCCAACGGCGAGCCACCGGAATGGGTGATCTCGACGACGTCACCCAGGTCGAAGTGGTCGAAGAACCACTGGGCGTTGTCCGGGCTGAGGTTGACGCAGCCGTGCGAGACGTTGACGTTGCCCTGCTGCCCGACGGACCACGGCGCGGAATGCACGAACTCGCCGTCATCGGAGAGCCGCTCGTCGAGGTCGACCTTCTCGTTGTAGTACCCAGGTCGCCCCGGACACACCCCGTGCGTGCAGGAGTCCATCACGATGCTGGGCTGCTTGTCCGAGACGACGTGCGGGCCCTCGTGCGTCGGAAAGCCCGGGGCCCCAAGGCTGATGGGCACGGTGTTCACGACCTGGCCGTCGTGCAGGATCCGCATCGACTCGCTGGCACCATCGGCCTCGGCGATCCACGAATCGTGGATCGTGTACGTCGCGGTGCGGTCCTCCTCGCCGTACACACCGCCACCGAGGTCGACGCCGTAGGTGTTGGCGTGCACGGTGATCGTCGTCCCGGGCTGCCAGTACGCCTGCGGCCGAAAGTGCACCGTGCGGGGGTCGATCCAGGACCAGGTCCCGGGCTGCGGCGGGTTCGACCTCACCGACAGCGCCCTTTCCGCTGCGGGCCTGTCGGTGACGTCGTGGTCGAACGACACCCCGATGATCTGCCCGACACCGAAGGTCAGGGTGTTCGTGGGAGCCGGGGTCAGTGACGGGTAGGCGGTCTCGGCCGGTGTCAGCGTGCGCACCGTGCTCGCCTTCTCGGCGCGCCTGCCCAGGCGGTCGACCCCGTCGGCCACCACCCGGTAGGTGGCGCCGTAACCCAGGGGTTCGATGGAGGTCCAGGTCCGCTCGTCGGGAGAGAGCGTGCCGGCGACCTGGTTCCCCCGCGCCGTGTTGATCACCGTCACGGTGGTGAGTGTCCCGTTGGTCGCGGTGACCGTGACCGGTGTCTTCGGATTCGCCTGGACGGACTCGTCGGGCGAGATGGTGATCACCACCGCGGGCGCTGAAGTCGGCGACGGCGACCCCTGCGTACCTCCGCCGGTGGAACACGCGACCACGGTGAACCCGATGACGGCCACGCCAGCCACGGCACGCATGCCGGTCCGCCGCCCCCGGGAACCTGAAACGTGTCTCACCATATCGAGGGACAACCTAGCGGTAGCGGGCGCCGCAGCGCACCGAAGGTCAACTAATCGGGTGAGGCGGCGTCGAGATGATCGAGGGCGTCTTCGATGGCGCGGTGGAACGTCGGGTAGGCGAAAATCATCGCTCGGAGCTGGTCGACGGGCACCTGCCCATGCACCGCGACCGCCAGCGCCCCGAGAATCTCACCTCCGTACGGCGCTACCACGGTTGCTCCCACGAGCACGCCGGCGTCGTGGTCAGCGACGAGCTTGATCAAGCCCTCCTCGCCCGCCCGGTGGATCCAGCCCCGCACGGACGACGCGATCGGCGTCGTCGCCGTGCGCACCGTCAGCCCGCGCGCCGTCGCGGCGGCTTCGGTGAGCCCGACCGAGGCCACCTCGGGGTCGGTGAAGGTGACCGCCGGTGCGGCCCGGTAGTTCGCGGTGGCACCGTCGCGGCCGAGGATGTTCGCCGCCGCGATCCGCGCCTGGTAGACGGACGTGTGGGTGAACGCGCCATGGCCGGTGACGTCCCCGATAGCCCAGACGCCGTCGGTGGCGCGCATCGTGTGGTCGACTGGGATCGTCCTGGCCGTCTCGTCCAGTCCAACCGTCGCGACACCCAACCTGGCGAGATCGGTACGCCTCCCGGTCGCGACGAGCAGCCGTTCAGCAGTCGGTGCCTCACCGGAGTCCAGGGTCACGGTGAAACCGCCGGTGCCGTGGTCGACGTGCTGAGCGGAGGTTCCCGTGTGGACCTGGACGCCTTCGGAACGCAGCACGGACGCGATGGCCGCGGAGGCTTCCGGCTCGGCGACGGCAAGCAGCCTCGACTGCGCCTCCACCAGCGTCACCCGCGTCCCGAAGCGGGCGAACACCTGGGCGAACTCCAGGCCCACCGGGCCACCGCCGAGTACCAGCAGTGAGGACGGCGCGTTCTGTTGTCGCACCGCATCCCGGTTGGTCCAGAACGGTGTACCCGCCAGACCCGCGATCGGCGGGATCGCCGGGTCGGTGCCCGGGTTGAGTACGATGCCCCGGCGGGCACGGAACACGCGGTCGCTGTCGCTTGTGGACCTGTCGGTCGTGGATCTGCCCGTTGTGAAACCGTCCGGTGTGGACACTGTCACCTCGCCGGGGGCGGTGATGCGCCCAGTGCCCCGGACGAATCGGCCGCCGGTGGATTCGAAGCGTTCCACGGCGATCCGGTCATCCCAGCCGGTGGTGGCCTCCTCGCTGATCCGCCTCGCCACCGGCGCCCAATCCGCATGCGCCTGCGCCCAGCCGGAGAACTGGGCGACTCGCCGCGCCTCGGCCAGCACGTCCGCGCCGCGCACCATCATCTTCGTCGGGATGCACGCGTAGTACGGGCATTCCCCGCCCACCAGGCGGGCCTCGACCCCCACGACCGACAGTCCCGCTCGGGCCAGCCGGCCCGCGACCTCCTCACCGCCCGGCCCCATCCCGATGACCACGATGTCCACGTCTGTTGCTGATTTGTTGCCAGCTGGCGCGTCGTCGCGTGACATAGCCGTGCCTCCCGCTCGCTCGTATGACACTCACCGTCGCTGCTGTGGCGGACAGGTGCTGGGGAGTTCACCGCATCGAAGTATGGGCACGCGAACGTGCCAATGCGGCGTGCGAGCTCGCCACGAACAAGTAACGTTTCGCGGTCTTGACATGGCCCGCGACACCGCGCCAAAATGCCCGACCAATAGTTGTCATTTGAGTGAACACGAATTTCGCCCGAGGGTAGATCGCAGATCGCCCATCGAGCGCAAGAGTACGCGATCACACCTGTCAGTTCGGCGTCTGACGATTTCTCGTTCGGCCCGTCATCGGATACGACGGACCGGGGTAACGTATGCGTCCTTTCGAGCACCGTAATCCCATCGCCCTCGGAGTTACGGGATTGGTACTGCTGGCACTGGGATTCCTGGTGGCTATCAACTTCGACAAGCTTCCGATGGTCGGGGGCACGCTCTACAACGCGGACTTCAGTGAGTCCGCCGGTCTGGTGCCCGGCAACGAGGTGCGGATTTCGGGCGTGAAGGTGGGCACGGTCAGCGATGTGGCGCTGGACGGGGACCACGTGAAGGTGTCGTTCCGGGTCAAGGACGCGTGGCTCGGGGACCAGACCCGGGCCGCGATCAAGATCAAGTCTTTGCTGGGTCAGAAGTATCTGGCGTTGGACTCGCACGGCACCCGCGAACTGTCCGCTTCAGACACGGTCCCGTTGCAGCGCACGATGGCGCCCTTCGACGTGGTTCAGGCGTTGAGCGGGCTGTCCAACGACTTGGGGCAGATCGACACCCAGCAGTTGGCGCAGAGCTTCAACGTCATGTCGCAGACGTTCGCCAACACGCCGAACAACGTGCATGGTGCGCTCACCGGGTTGTCCGCGCTGTCGGAGACGATCGCGAAACGGGATGCGCAGCTCAAGGAGCTGCTCAGCAACACCAACCAGGTCAGCAAGACGATCGCGGACCGCGACGCGGAGTTCCAGAAGCTGCTCGCGGACAGCAACCTGCTGCTGTCGGAGGTCAAGCAGCGCCGCGAAGCGATCAACGGGCTGCTGGTGGGCACGCGCAACCTGTCCGTCCAGCTGACCGGGCTGGTCAGCGAGAACTCCGCCCAGCTCGGCCCGACATTACAGCAACTCAACCAGGTCACCGCGATGTTGCAGCACAACCAGGACAATCTGGATCGCACGATCAAGATGATGGCGCCGTTCACCCGGCTGTTGACGAACACGGCAGGCAACGGCCGCTGGATCGATGCCTACATCTGTGGCCTGCTCCCGCCGGCCGTCGGCCCGATCAATCAAGCGGGCTGCTACCAGTGATCCGAACGCGTTGACAGGCTTACCGGCGTCGCCAGCGTCGCCGGAGTTCGCCATGGCGAGACAGCCAGCGGGTGAACGCCCGCACATCCATGCGCACGGTCTGCCCGGCGCGGCGCGGGTGAACGGCAGCATAGGCGTTGAACAGGGGAGTGAACCGCTCGCCGAGCCGGTGGGACAGATCCCGGCGCACCCTGGCGATGAGCCGACGGCGTTTGGCGATCAGTGCGGTTTGCTGTATTCGCATCTGTTCGGGATCGAACCCCGGTGGGCACTGCTGCTGCCCGAGCAGTGCCCCGAGCAACGCGGCCTGTTCGGCGGCGAGTCGAGTGCGGTCTGCGGTCATCGGTTCACGACCTGCCGGACCGCATCGAGTTCGGCGGCGAGTTCGGTGTCGCTGGGGAACTGGTCGTCTCGTTCGAGCAGTACCCCTGGCGGTCGCGTTCGTGAGCACAGTTCCGCCAGCAGATCGAGCGCTTCGGGGAGCACCGGATGGGCGTGTGTGTCGTGGTAGACGCCATTCCGCCAGATCCCACCGCCGATGTGCACGTAGGCGACCTGTTCGAGCGGCACGGTGTCAAGGAAGGTGACCGGGTCGGTGCCGGTGTTGTGGGTGTTGGCATAGAGGTTGGCGACATCCACGATCAGCCGGCAGTCGGTGCGTTCGACCAGTTCGCACAGGAACTGCGCCTCGCTGAACTCGGCGTGGGGCCATTCCAGCAATGCTGCGACGTTTTCCAACGCCAAGGGAACCGGCAGCGCGGCTTGCGCGTCCCGCACGTTGTCGACAAGCACATTGAGTGCGGCACGCGTGCGAGGAAGCGGCAGCAAGTGCCCGGCGTCCAAGCCGCCCGCGCGAGTGAACGCGATGTGGTCGCTGGCCAGTGGTGCGCCCACCGTCTCGACCACGTGCGCCAGGTGCGCGAGCCGGGGGCGGTCGAGGGTTTCGGCTCCGCCCAGGGACAGCGACACCGCGTGCGGCAGGACGGGTGTTCCGCCGTCGCGTGTCGGCAGGCCGCCCGCGACGATGGCGGCCGGAGGGGATCGGTTCCAGTGGTGTGACCAGGGTTCCCTCAGCCCTCCGCGGACTCAGGGCCGTCTTGCCCGTCTCCGTGCGTAACGGGTGCCGACAGTTACCAGCACTGACACCCCACGCGATGAGCGTCACGACGAGTTCGAATTTCAGCCCATTGATCGGAAACCCCAGTGAAGCGCCGTTGAACGGCCGGGCGAGATTGACGGCGCACAACGCTGGGAACAATCCCAGCGTGACGAGCATCGCGGCGCGAACGCGAGCCGAGCAGAGCAGACCCCGCTGGCGCAACGATTCGAGCAGCGGGACGCACAACTCCCCGCGGCGGAAGTCCTTGTGCTGCTTGGTCACCGTGTCGCTGACGGCGATCTGGTCCAGCACTGCTTGCTGATAGACGTTGGCCGCGGGCCCACCGGTGGCTTGCAGGCGTCGTTGCCGGGTTACCCGAATCGCGCCGGATTCGATCAGTCCGGCCAGCGCGGTCTCGGCGACACGACTCGCACCGCCATGCAGGTATGCCCACTCATACAGGCCCAGCGCACCCTGATCGTTCCTGCGGCCCTGGACATCGCGAGTGACCAGCGACCGCACCAGTACCGTCATCACACAGACCGTCAACAACGCCACGCCGTAGACCAACAGGAACTCCGGGCCGTTCAACCCCCACGGCCTGCCCATGACACCTCCTGACTGCGGACCGACCGATTCCCACGCGCACCATAAGGCGCCACGCGCTGCAAATGTGCGCGAACGGCAAGATCGACCATCCGTCGAGAGCGGAGCCACTTGGCTCGGAACGAGGCTGCCCCGAGGCAGCTTCTCCGAGGTGTCCTTATTGGACGAAACCACGAGGGGTGATTGTGCTCGTCGTCGCCGGTCGAGCGTTCGGTGCCGGACGCGTAGGTTCTACACCCGCACAGCGAGCCACTGGCGAGGCGTGCGAGCTGGGCTACGACCTACTCACGTCCCGCCGAGAGCACGTTCATGCCATAGCCCGGCACGAGCGTTCAAGATACCGATCCCGTGGTCAGGCCAGCATGGGTGTGAGGCCGCAGGGGGAGGGCGGTAGGGCGTGGATGTGTAGACCGCCGGGGCGTTTGGGCTGACCGCTACCGGCGAAGGCGCCATCCACGCCCTGCAATGACGGGGAAGAGATCATGAGTCGTAATCTGGAGCGCTCTTCGCAGGCTGCGACGCCTGTGACGCCAGTGACGGCTTTGGACAACGTCCTAGACAGGATGACAGCGCTCGCCACAGATGTCGCCTTGCTGCACGAACTGATCCTCAGCAGCAGGGCGCTGGAACTGCAGCGTCGGGACGAGCTGACTTCCCAGCTGTCCGCGCTGGCGCTGACGGTGGCCGAGGCTTATCAACGTGTACTCCGTTGCCATGAACTGTTCACGGGTGCGTCAACGTCGTCGGACAACGAACCCACTCGCGACGCCTGAAGCCGGTGGGCTACAAAGATCAAATGCGTGGTGGACGGCCGTGACGATATGCCGGTGTGCGCCCACACAAAGGTCTCCATAAAACTCGCGTAGTGGCCTTACTGGCAACTACGTTTAGTCCCTGATCTTCGGCCGTCATTCTGAAGTGGAAATTGGCCTTGGGATTGGTTGCGCCAGTCTCGTACTGGGCAGTGAATGCGAAGTTCTTGACCGTGTTGTCAATTTCGCTGACATTGTCAGCCCAGACCGACGAGTTCCACGACGTGATGGCCATGACCTATGCGAGGAGGAGGACTGAGAGCCACCACGGATGAGTGCGTTCAGTGGCTCGCGCAACTCGAAGCGGACGGACAGGCCGGCGGAAGGATTTGCCGGATCTGACTCGCTGGATGCTCGCGACTGGGCGACATTGTATAGAAGGTCATCCGTGTGCGGGGTGATGGGTTGCAGCGGCGGAGGATGCTCACTAGGGGAGGCGCGGTTCCACTCTTCCCTGCCTCCCAGGGCGATTGGCGTGATCCGAATAGCACCGGACGTGACCTTCGAAGCATCTCGTTGATCCAGGATGTCTATCTGGGGCGCAAGATGGTGAACTGGTCGGCCGCTCGGCCTTGGATTTGGCGGATATACAATTAGAATTGATTTGTATGAGTGTGGTTGACCGCGATCCGAGAATGCAAGAACCCCAGGCTTTTGGCCTGGGGTCTTGTGCGCCAACAGGGACTCGAACCCCGAACCCGCTGATTAAGGGACAGTGCCAACCATCGTTTGTTGATGTCTGTCGGTATCCCTTGTGAGGTGACACTTTCGCAGATGCAAACGTCCAATGTTAGTCGTTCTTTGTCGTTGGCTGCCGGTGTTTAGGATGGGTTTCGTATGGGTTTGATCTTGACTACTACGCCGTCTTCGCCAATGAGGCGGAGTCTCTTCTCGCTCGTCGATCAGGCGTAA
>JBPYFK010000157.1:0-9176 GCA_051984675.1 Pseudonocardiaceae bacterium
GCTGCCGTTCCTGTGGAACGTCTTCACCAGCTACCGCTACGGCGAGGTCGTCACCGTCGACGACCCGTGGGGTTACGGCAACTCGCTGGAATGGGCGACCTCCTGCCCACCACCCCGGCACAACTTCTACGACCTGCCCCGGATTCGCTCCAACCGGCCGGCCTTCGAGCTGCACTACCCGCACATGCGGGACCGGATGGCAGCCGAGGCGCACGTTCTCGGAGCGCAGCAGGCCGCACTCCGGGAACGCGACACCCACGGCCCACCGGGTTCCGAGTGAGTCCCGGGGCGTCAGTCCAGCACGGCGAGCGCGTCGATCTCGACGAGCAATCCCGGCGGCAGACCCACGTACACCGTGGTACGTGCGGGGAAAGGCTCCCCGACGACACGGGCGTAGGTCTCGTTCATCTCGGCGAAATGCGCAACGTCGGTCAGGTAGACCCGCAGCATGATGACGTCCCGCAGGCTCCCGCCGCCTGCCTCCAGGATCGCGATGACGTTGCGCAGAGCCTGCTCGGTCTGCTCGGCGACCCCGCCGGCGACGGGCTGGCCCGTTGCGGGATCAACCGGGGTCTGCCCCGAGACCTGGAGCAGGTTGCCCTTGCGAACCGCCTGCGAGAGCGGGATGTTCGCCGGGGGTGTCGGCGCGTTCGTCGTGCTGACCACGGTCCTGGACATCAGTGCGGTGTTCCTTTCCGTTCTTCGGGGAGGTATCCCATTTCGGCCACGTAACCCATTTCGGCAGAGACCTCGCGAGTGGCCCGCAGCAGGTCGTCGACGAGCGCGAGCAGCCCGTCGAAGTCGACGAGCACCTTCGGGGCGGACAGCGACATGGCGGCGACGACGTGACCGCCACTGTCCCGGATGGGGGCGCCGATGCAGTGCACGAAGTCCTCGTGCTCACCGCGATCCACCGCGTAGCCGCGCTCCCGCACCTCGTCCAGCGCTTCGAGGAAGCGGTCGGCCGAGCTGATCGTGCTTTCCGTGAGCGGGGGGTAGCTCAGCCGCTCGGCCAGCGCGGCGCGCTGGCCCGCCGGCCACCAGGCGACCAGTACCTTGCCCACGGCGGTGCAGTGCAGCGGCGCACGCCGGCCGACCCGGGAGTACATCCGCACGGCATGTCTGCTGTCCACCTTGTCGATGTAGACGGCCTGATCGTCCTCGAAAGTCGCCAGGTGGATCGTGTGGCCGGTGCGTTCGCCCAACTCCACGAGATACGAGCGGGCGGTTCGGCGTACGTCGATGTCTTCCAGGGCACGGTTGGCGAGGTCGAACAACGCGCTGCCGAGCCGGTAGCTGTGCGCGTCCTCGCGGCGCACGAAGCGGCTCGCCTCCAGCGTGCGGAGCAGGCGCATGGCGGTGGACTTGTGCACGCCCAACGACCCCGCCAGCTGGTCCAACGTCTGCGGCCCCCGGGCCAGCTCGCCGAGCATGCTCAGCCCGCGCTCCAGGCTCTGGCTCATGCGATCAACTCCCCGTCGCGCACCCGCGCCGCCGCCCATTCGCGCTCGTCCGCGGCGAGCATCCGCGCGACGTCGGCCGCGGCCAGGGGTGGTGCCATGTCATCGTCGGTGCACAGCACCGCCGCGGCTTGCAGGTGACCGGCGCGCAACCGCTGCTTCCGGCTGTCTCCGCGCAGGGTCGCGGCGAGGAAACCCGCCGCGAACGCGTCTCCGGCACCGACCGGTTCGACCACGTCCACGTTCAATGCGGGGACGAAGACTTCGTGCCCGTCATCCCCACCCTCACCGCCTTCCACCAGCGTGGCTCCGCGTGCGCCGTGCTTGATCACGAGCGTGCGCGGATGCGGCAGCAGCTCGCGGATGCCGCTGGTCGAGGACGTGTTCCACACCGCTTCCGCCTCGTCTGCGCCGACAAGCACGATGCTGGCGCGATCGGCAAGCTCGCGTAGCAGCCCGGCGGGATCGGCCACCTGGTGAGCGCCAGCGGCCTTCCACAGCCTGGGGCGCCAGTTGACGTCAAAGGAGACGAGCCTCGTGCGGTCGTCGGACAGCGCGGCGTCGACCAAGGCGCGGCAGCTCTGCGAGAGTGCCGGGGTGATCCCGCTGAGGTGCAGCAGGCTGGTGGTCGACAGGTCCAGGCCGTCGAGCACCTCCGGTCCCATCGCGGCTGCCGCCGAGCTGGCCCTGTAGTACCACACCTGACTGCCGCCAGGCGCTGACGCTTTGAAGTAGACCCCGGTCGGCCTGCGCGGGTCGATGCGCACATCGCTCGTGTCGACTCCGGCGGTCCGCATCGCGTCCAGCACGGCTCGCCCGAACGGATCGTCCCCGACCGCACCGACCCACCGGCTCTTGATCCCGGTGGCGGCCAGGTGGCAGGCGACGTTGGACTCCGCGCCCGCAACGGTGCGCCGCCAGGTGGTGACCTCGTCCGGCGGACCGGGGTGGGACGGCACGAACAACGCCATCGCTTCCCCGAGGCAAACCACGTCGGCCTCGCTCGGCCCGTCGCTGGATCTTGCCTGGTCCCCCAAACTTGCCTGGTCGCTACCCATGCACTCCTCCATTGACGGCCCGCCGGCCGGATGCTACACAATCTTGCTGCAAGTTATGCAATTAACATTGCACATTATGCAATAGGAGGAAATCCGTGCGAGCGGCGACGATCGATCGGGGCGCGGTTGACGCGCTCCGCGGCGAACGCATCGACTGGCGCTTCAAGGGCATGCCGGCGGAGGCGTTCGGCCGCACCGTCGCGGAGTTCCTCGGGCAGCGGCCGAAGCTCTTCGACGACGGCTTCGTCGGACCACTGCTGGTGCTCGACGAGGGGGCGTTGGCACACAACCTCCGCACGATGGCGGACTGGTGTGCCGGCCACGGCCTCCTGCTGGCACCCCACGGCAAGACCACGATGGCCCCGCGGCTGTTCCAGCGGCAGATCGAGCACGGGGCGTGGGGCATCACCGCTGCCAACGTCAGCCAGCTCCGCGTCTACCGCGCGTTCGGGGTGAGCCGGATTCTGCTGGCCAACCAGCTCGTCGATCCGCACGGGCTGGGCTGGCTGGCAACGGAACTGGACCGCGACCCGGAATTCTCCTTCGGCTGCTGGGTGGACTCCGTCGACGGCGTGCGGTTGATGACCGAAGCACTGATCCGGCGCGCGCCGAACCGCCTGATCGACGTCCTCGTCGAGCTGGGCGGTGCGCATGGACGCACCGGGCTGCGTAGCCGCGAGGAGGCGCTCGACGTCGCGCGGGCGGTCTCGGAAAGCCCGGTCCTGCGCCTGGTCGGCGTCGCCGGGTACGAAGCCGCGATGGCACACGACCTCAGCTCCACATCGCTGTCTACTGTGGACGACTACATGGGGCGACTGCGCGACCTCACCGGCGAGCTGGCCGACCTCGGCCACTTCGACGACACGGACGAGGTGATCGTCACCTGCGGGGGGAGCGCCTACTTCGACCAGGTCGCCGAGGCACTCGCCGCGCCCTGGACGGATGGCCTGCCCGTGACGCCTGTCCTGCGCAGTGGCGCGTACCTGACCCACGACGACGGGCTGTACCGCACGATGTCGCCGTTCGGCCGGTCACACCGACTGGCCGGCGGGGAGCGCGCGTTCCGCCCGGCCATGCGGATCTGGTCGCAGGTCACCTCCCGCCCGGAACCTGATCTCGCACTGCTGACGATGGGTCGCCGGGACGTCTCGTTCGACCAGCACTTTCCCGAGCCCCAGGTCATCCGTGGTCGGAATGGTGAGATGCGCACGCTGGCCCACTGCCAGGTCACGTCGCTGGCGGACCAGCACGCCTTTCTCGCGGTGGAACCGGCCGCCGGGGAGGTCGGGATCGGGGACTGGATCGGTTTCGGGCTGTCCCATCCCTGCACCGTGTTCGACAAGTGGCCGCTGATCCCCGTCGTCGACGGCACCGAAGTCGTCGACCTGATCCGTACTTTCTTCTGAGCAGCCGAGGGATACTCCACTGTGGACATCGTCGTCCAAGGAGCTCGTGTCGTCGACGGCACTGGCGCGCCCGCCTACCGTGCCGACGTCGGCATCGAGTCGGGCCGGATCGCTGCGATCGGCACGGGGCACCGGCTGACCGGACAGCGTCTGATCGACGCGGCCGGGCTCGTGCTCGCCCCCGGCTTCATCGACATGCACGCGCATTCCGACCTGCAACTCCTCGCCGACCCCGACCACACCGCCAAGGTGTCGCAGGGTGTAACGCTGGAGGTGCTCGGCCAGGACGGCTTGTCCTACGCGCCGGTGGACGACGCCACGCTGGCCAGCCTGCGCGCCCAACTCGCCGGCTGGAACGACGACCCGCCCGGCTTCGACTGGAACTGGCGCAGCGTCGCGGACTATCTCGACCGGCTCGATGACGGCATCGCCACGAACGCGGCCTATCTCGTTCCGCAAGGGACCCTTCGGATGCTGTGCGTCGGGCACGAGAACCGGCCGGCGACCGGGCCGGAACTCGACCGGATGCGCGAGATCCTGCGGAAATCGCTGCGCGATGGCGCGTTCGGCATGTCCTCGGGATTGACGTACACACCTGGAATGTACGCGAGTACATCCGAGCTTGCCGCGCTCTGCGAGGTCGTCGCCGCCCATGGTGGGTTCTACAGCCCACATCATCGCAGCTACGGCGCTGGCGCGCTCGACGCCTACCAGGAGATGATCGAGGTCAGCAGGACCTCGGGGTGCCCGCTGCACCTCGCACACGCGACGATGAACTTCGGCGTCAACAAGGGCAAAGCCGAGGAACTCCTGTCCATAGTGGATGAGGCCCTCGACGAAGGATGCGACATCACTCTGGACAGCTACCCGTACCTTCCCGGATCGACCTCCTTGCACGCCCTGCTGCCGAGTTGGGCGACCGAGGGCGGCGTCGATGTCACGGTGACACGACTGCGCGATCCCGCTCAGCGGAGCCGCATCCGTCACGTCATGGAAGTCGATGGCTCCGACGGGTGCCACGGTGTGCCGATCGACTGGGACACCATCGAGATCAACGGCGTACGGCAGCTTGAGCGCCACGGCCATCTGGTGGGCCACAGCATTGCCGAATCCGCCCGGCGGGCGGGCACATCGCCGGCCGACCTCTACTTCGACGTGCTGATCTCCGATCGGCTGGGCACCTCCTGCCTCATGCACGTGGGTCACGAGGAGAACGTGCGGGCGATCATGCGCCATCGGGTGCACACGGTCGGCAGCGACGGTCTCCTGGTCGGCGCGCGCCCGCATCCGAGGGCGTGGGGTACGTTCCCCCGCTACCTGGCACGTTACGTGCGGGAACTGGGTGTGCTCAGCCTGGAGGACTGTGTCGCTCACATGACCGGGCGCGCGGCTGACCGGCTGGGCCTTTCCGATCGGGGCTTGATTCGCCCCGGCCTCGCCGCCGACCTGGTGCTGTTCGACCCCGACGAGGTCCGCGACACCGCGACCTTCCAAGAACCACGCCAGCAGCCCGCGGGCATCCCCTACGTCTTCGTCAACGGCGTGCCGGTGATCGACGGTGGTCGCCGCAACGGCACTCTTCCCGGCCACGCCCTGCGCAAGCAGAGCTGACCGCCGGTCCCCCAACCCCACCGGTGTCTCGTCCTCCCAGGAGTCCACCCATGCACGGTTTCCTGCACTGGCCGCAGCACGACGCCAGTGGCCTTCTCGCGCTGTGCGCCACCGGCATCGCAGTGCTTCTCGCCCTGATCATCTGGGTCAAGATCGAACCCTTCATCGCTCTGCTGGTCTCCGTCCTGCTGATCGCCCTCGCCGCCGCGCTTCCCGTGCAGAAGGTTGTCGGTACCGAGCAGAAGAGCAGCAGGCCGCTGTTGGAAAGCGGATTCGGCAGCACGCTCGGCCATATCGCCATCATCGTCGGGTTAGGGGTGTCGGCCTACGTGATCAGCTACGGGCTCCGGATCGCCCAGGGGCCGGCCACCGTCGCTATCGTGACCGCTGGCGGCATCGTGGCCCCGCTGGTCGCCCACAGTGGTTACACGCAACCACAGCTCGCGCTCATCGCGGTCGCGATCGGCGCCGGTCCGATCGTCGCCTCCCACGTCAACGACGGTGGTTTCTGGATCATCTCCCGGTACTTCGGCATCCCGGTGAAGGAGACGCTGAAAACGTGGACTGTCCTGGAAACCATCCTGTCCGTCGTCGGCTTCGGCATGGCCGCGCTACTGACTGCCATCGTCGCCTGACGCGCGAGCGAAACAGATGTCCACAGTGAACAATCGGGAGTCACACACGTGTACCGCTGGGAGATCGTCCAGGCCGTCACCGCACAACGGGTCTTCGGCATCGTGCGAACCGGCACGGCGCAGGAGGCGTTCAACGCGGCCGAGGACGTGCTGGACGCCGTCGAGGTAGCGCTGACGACGCCGCGAGCGCTCACCGCCGTAACGCGCCTGGTCGAGGGCAGACCGGAAGCGCTGGTAGGCGCCGGAACGGTCCTGGACGGCGCCGACGCAGGCGCAGCGGTGGAGGCCGGCGCCCGGTGTCGCCACTGCACGGAAATGGTGCGAGCGCTGGAGGAGGGAGCGGACGCCCTCAAGCTGTTCCCCGCGTCGACCTTCGGTCCGTCCTGGCTGCGCGACGTCCGCGCGGCACTCCCGCAAGCACCGGTCATCCCCACTGGGGGCGCGACACTGGGCGACGCGCCCGAATGGATAACGGCGGGTGCCGTGGCCTGCGGGCTCGGCTCGGCGTTGACCGGCACCCAGGCCGCCAGCCGGCGGGTCTCCGCATTGCTGGAGCAGCTCGCGGTAACCCGCCGGCCTGGCTAGTCCTTCAAGTCAGGACTGCTGGGCGTATTCGATCTCGTAGTCGCTGGGGTGGTGGCGACGGGTGCGCTGCCAGTACGGCCAGGTGAATCCGGGCCAGATGGTGCGGTTGACGCCGTTGGCGTCGAGGTACCAGGACTGGCACCCACCCTCCGACCACACCGCCCCGGACAGCCGCGACTGGATGTCGTTGTTGAAGGTGTCCTGCACGGACTGGCGGACGTCGAGTTGGCTGACCTCACCAGCCACGACCGGTTTCAGGCAGGACAGCACGTAGTTGAGCTGGGACTCGATCATGAAGACGACCGAGTTGTGGCCCAACCCGGTGTTCGGCCCGAGCAGGAAGAACAGGTTCGGGAACCCGGAAACGGTGATGCCCAGGTAGGCTTCCATGCCCTCGACCCAGGCGTCCTGCAGCTTCATCCCGTCGCGGCCGGTGATGGTCAGGTGATCGAACGCGTCGGTGACGTGGAACCCGGTGCCGTAGATGATCGCGTCCACCTCGTGTTCGCCGCCGTCGCCGGTGACCACCGAGTGCTCGCGAACCTCGCTGATCCCGCTGGTGTCCAGGTGGACGTGCGGCTGGTTCAGCGTCGGGTAGTAGTCGCTGGACAGCAGGATGCGTTTGCAGCCCATCGCGTAGTTCGGAGTGACGGCCTTGCGGACCTTCGGGTCATCGATCGTGCGGCGGATGTACCGCTTGGCCAGGTACTGGCTGGCCCGTTGCAGCGCACGGTTGCGCAGAACGGCCACCGAGCGGAGCTCCAACGTCCAGTAGATCGCCCACCGGGCCAGCCGCTGCAACCCGGGAACCCGCCGGAACGCCGTACGGACCCGCTTCGGGATCGGCCGGTCGGGCTTGGGCTGGATCCACGGCGGGGTGCGCTGGAACACCCGCACCTCCGATGCCTTCTTCGCGATCTGGGGGATGAACTGGATCGCGCTGGCCCCGGTACCGACCACCGCGACCCGCTTGCCGGTCAGGTCGTAGTCGTGGTTCCACTGCGCGGAGTGGAACACCTCGCCACCGAACCGCTCGATGCCCGGCAGTTCGGGGTAACTGGGCAGGTGCAGCGCCCCGAGCCCGGACACCAGCGCCTTGCCCACGTACTCGGTGCCCCCCGCGGTCGACACGTGCCAGCGGTGGGTGGACTCGTCGTACTCCGCGCCCGTGAACTCGACCCCGAAGTGCAGGTGCTCACGCAGCCCGTAGGCGTCCGCGCAGCGTTCCAGGTAATCCCAGATCTCCTGCTGCGGTGCGAACAACCGCGACCAGTCCGGGTTCTGTTCGAAGGAGAACGAGTACATCAGCGAGGGCACGTCACAGGCACAACCCGGGTAGGTGTTGTCCCGCCAGGTCCCGCCGAGCCGGGACGCCTTCTCCAGCACCACGAAGTCGTGAATACCGGCCTGCTTCAACCGGATCGCCATGCCCAACCCGGAGAACCCGGTACCGACGATCACGACGGACGCTTCGTGTCTTCCCGCTTGTCCTGATAGGTGGTCTTGCCCTGACCTCTGGGCCTGCTTGGGCCACGCCGCTCCAGCCATACCGAACCTCCTTGTCCTGCCCCCGCCCTCGGCTTACTCGACGGTAAACTTACTATGAGTAGGTTACTCGCGGTAGGGTTATTCGTCGTCGAGTTCGGTATGCACCGCGAAAGGCGGACGCCCCACACCGGTGATCCGGTAACGCCCCCAGGGGTCAGGGTCGGCCAGGGTTCCCACGGCCTCGCCGTGCGACGTGCGCAAGATCAGTTGCCGTTTGCGCCCACCAGCGACATCGGTGACCTGCTGATTCGCCGCGACACGGCCGTACCAGTGAAACCGGCCGTCGATCGGCTCGAAATGCCCGCGAAGCACGACCTCGACCTCGATGGCGGCGCCGTCAGCACCGTCAGCGTCGCCGGGAACCAGTGTCGCCGGCCCTCGGTAGTCGTGTTCGTCGTGATCGTCATGTCCCGGGTTTTCCCGCGTCTGATGCCTGGCCTGCGCTCGACCCGCGCCCACGCCGCCTCCCGTCGCGACCGGTCCGCGCCGAACGGACCTCTCCGTCATCGCCACCCGCTCTCTTGACAACCGGGGGAGAGCGAAATCATGCTACCCAAGGTAGCCGTTACTTCTGGTAACACGCAATCGCGGCGGACCGGGTGGCCGGGTGTAGCCAGCTGGCGATGTTGCCGCGGACGCGGTATCTGGTGGATGCGAGTTCTTATACGAAGGTGGGTCGTATACGAACGTGGCCGGTTTCGGGCCGAGGATCTCGAAGCCGTCCGCACGGAGGCGGTGCGGGGGCACGGGAGGGGGTGTCGCGGTGACCGCCGTCGATCTGGGACTGCCGGGCCTGGGCGGCTTGGACGGGGTGCCGACCACCGACGTGCCGCGGAAGGCCAAGGACTTCACCAGTGACCAGGAGGTGCGCTG